>CAYPLH010000045.1:0-31957 GCA_964411505.1 uncultured Clostridiaceae bacterium
GTGCCGATGATACTTGGATGGTAACGTCCTGGGAAAGTAGGTAGTTGCCGGATTTTTATTCCTCAATAGCTCAGTCGGTAGAGCATGCGGCTGTTAACCGCAGGGTCGTTGGTTCGAGTCCAACTTGAGGAGCCAAAAAAGGAATCTGTAAATCAGATTCCTTTTTTATTGTCTAGGAAAGTATACTTTCCTAGACAATGGGGATTGCAAAGGGGGGAATATAAGGTCTTTTATAAGTTATTGTGATTATCAACTCATTTAATAAATACGTAAAATGGCTTTACCCTCTTTCCTGGTTACCTCATTATTTTTGGATCGATAATAATTAACTCAGCAGTGAAATTATTTACATAATCTTCAGGGGGAGAATAAACAATCTGCTCGCCGGTTTCCAGTGTTACAAGCATTTCTACAATGTTAAATGTTACAACATATTTTTTATAAAGATCATACTCGACTCTATTTTTTGCAGGGATAGCTTTTACAGTATAGTCTATTTCGATTGTGTCTCCTGCTTCAAATGCATCATTTATTTCAATAATATCATAAGGATACTCATAGTTAGTAATTGGCACGTGAGTCCCATTTTTTCTTACTATCGTTTTTGATGGCTCAATTATAATATCAAACTGATCATTTACCAAAAAATCGTTGTCTGGATCTTTAAGCGCAAGATCAAGCTTAATAATTGGGTTTAATACAGCAAGGTTAGGAGTAATGGAAATTTCAATCGGAATATAATCACCAGCAAGAAACCTAATCCGGTTTAAATATTTTTCGTATTCTTCATCTCCCGGTTCTCCAGAGGGATTATCTGAGAATGCTGTTTTAACTTTTGAAGAAAAGTCAAGCTCAAATGCTGCAGGATCTTGGTCCAGCGGGATTGAAACAGTATTATCAGAAGGAGTAGTGTTAATTATCTCCCACTTAAGCTGATTGAAAAAATAAAGATCCATTGAATCACTAAAAACAACAGTACAGCTTCCAGATAAATTTATACTTTTAGTTATAGCGCTGCCTTTTATGTGCCCGCTATCTAAAAGGGAAAGATTAGCATTAGGAGCATAAATAACCCTTACATTTGCATCAGCATTGCCCGAAACTGTTACTGAGCTGCCCCCAGTTATTATATGCCCAGTAACACTGTTGGAAGCGCCAAGAGTGATATTGGCATGCTTTGAGTATATAGAACCAAAGAAGCTTGTGGAGCCGGAAAAATTGATATTTTCATGCCCCAAGTGATACATATAAACTTTATTATGGTCACCGCTATTGTTCACAGTACTACTGCCGCCCATTTTTAAAGAATCATCTACGTATAAAATAAGCTTACTATTTTCATCTACATTAATTAATTCAATATGACCTTGTTGTATATCCAAGTTTTTTACTCGAATAATCCGCGTACCATAATTTAAATCAATTGTTAAAGTTCTGTTACTCACAACTGATATTTTATCATAGGAACCATCATCGTCTATTAAA
This sequence comes from uncultured Clostridiaceae bacterium, assembly GCA_964411505.1. GTDB lineage: Bacteria > Bacillota > Clostridia > CAYPLH01 > DUMO01 > CAYPLH01. The sequence continues at coordinate 1,486 of CAYPLH010000045.1, forward strand.
TAATAACCGCTTTCTTTCCATTCTGCAGTTGAAAAGTTATCCCTTTGAGGTAGTTCTATAGGAAAGTTAGGGAACATTGGTAAAGGATAAGCTGATGGTTCAGCAAGGTTTGAAACAGAGCCGGTGATATTATCTTTGGGATCAGGTCTGGCGCTTTTTAAAACTTTTGTAAAATCAGCACTCGGACCTAACAAAAGGTTACCTTCAATCTGTGTACTCCAACCGAAATCTATACTACCTGGCGCAGTTGAGTTTGTCTCAGTATCTCCTTTTATTTTGGAGCTGCCCTCTAGCTTAATGCTATCCTTAGCAAAAATCACATCAAGCGAAGGTGGTACATTTGAAACAATATGCTGCGGAAAATATAGTTCTGTTCCTTCACTCTCTAGTGTTTTATTTAAGGCTGTAATAACATAATGATATGTTTTACCTTCTTCAACACCAGTATCGTCATAGGATAGACTCTGAATGTTTGGTGCAATCAGTTCATAAGAAGATAGCGAGTTAGTTATCTGCTTAGGATCAGCAATTTCAATCCTGTAAACATTATAGCCGCTTACCAAGACAGTTCCAGTAGGAGCTTGCCAGGCAACATTAACATAGTATTTTTGCTCTTCATTACGCAAAAGAGTGAGTACTGGACTCGAAGGTGTATCAGGAGCGACCAGTAGTTTATCAGGAACTATAATAATGTTTTCTGATGGTGAGGATGGCTGTTTACCCCAATTGAATTGGTCAACATATGAGCCACTTACTACGTTATATACGATACTACCATTGCCGGACAGATCCATTTTCTTAGCGACCGCCAAACCCTCTAAATTACTGTTTCCGGAAAAGTTAACAGAAGCCTTCGGCGCATACAAAAGGCTGACAGATGCATCTGCATTTTCAGAAAAGTTTACCCAATTTCCTCCCGTTATAATGGATCCTTCAACTGTATTATTTCCGCTAAACCTAATATTGGCGTTTTTTGCATATATAGAGCCGAAAATTTCTGCGTTGCTGCTAAGTGTAAGTTCACTGTTTCCAGCATAATAAATAGTTAACTTATCAGAAGCATTACCATAATTAATTTTACCATCTAAGTTTAAGGAATCTTCTACGTATATAACTACTTTTCCGTTATAACCAGATTCTACACTCAAGCTGCCTTTAATGTCCAGTTTTTTAACTCGTATTACCCTTGTTGAATCATTAGCGTGTATAGATAAAAAACTGTTGTTTGTGATTTCAATTTTATCAAAAACTCCATTCTTATTAATAATATATCCAGTGCCCAAAAATGCACTTTTGAGAATACCTTCTGGCAGCTCTTCTGGAAAATTAGGGAATTCAGGCAGTGGATATGACCTTATAGAAGGCAGGTTATATATGCTACCTGTGACATTATCAGATTCCCAATTAGCCTCAGGACCGTAGTATAAATCGCCGACTATTTTACTATTTTGATTGTTGAAGGTAATACTGTTATTCTTGTTTGAGTTAGTGCCTGTATTGCCTATTATTTCAGCATTTCCTTTAAAGGATATGCTTTCGTTGGAAAAAACCATATCCAAAACAGGCGCAGATCTAATTAGGTCACCCTGATTATAAAGCCTAGTTCCTTCACTTTCTAGTGAGTCATATATGGTAGTAACAACATAGTGATAGGTAGAACCATATTCAACATCCTTATCAAGAAAAGCTTCAGTCATTACATTGTCTTTAATTTTTTCATAGTCACTTAAAGAAGAGGTGACCTGATCGTATGAGTTAATCTTCAATCTGTAAACATTATAACCGTCCACTGCTTGTCCGCCATTAGGCGGATTCCAAGTCACCCGGATACAAGGCATATTCTTTTCATCGTATTCCAAAGAAAGAGAAGGCTCTCCCGATGGTGGAGTGAGAGAATCAGCAAACGCAACTTGAACAGATTTCAAATTAGGTAATGCTGCAAGCATTACAAGTATAAGAAAAAGTGAAATAATTTTATAAATTTTTATAGACATATCGCATTCCCCTTTAATATTAAAATAAACAGTTTTATTATAATTAATAAGACTTAATTCATTCTACTTTCCATTCTTTAATTAAAATATTTCTTGTTAAAACACGTTGTGTTTCAATAGGTTCATCGTCTATTGAACCATATCTATACAGCTTGAATAATAATCTGGCTTCAAAACTGTCATACAAAAGCTGTTTTATAGTGTGCTCGTCATGGCTAATGACTGTAGGAGCTGTTGATTCGCCAAAACATACCAGACTCCCTTCAGCAAGAATGGTGCCTTTGAAGTTAAAGCCATTTCTTATGAAGATGTCACCAGTGGCATATATTATACCGCTGTCCGGTAGAGGCTCATCCTGCCCATCAATTGTCCAATATCCTTTACTACTGTCATAATCAATTTCAATGTTGCTGTCTTTGAAATAAATAATCCTACCATCGACTATCATGTTAATATTACCCATAACGGTATCGGTATAATCACTTAATGATTTGGTATTATCAGCATAATCCAGCTTTATATTCATTGGGTCAAAAAGTGGATCCTTCTGGTCATAGGTTTCATCTAGCAAGGTATAGATTCTGTTATAATATTTAATTTTTGCAGCACGTTGAATATCCTTGAATTCAGCGTCAGATATATGACTCTCCGAATTGTTCTTATATGCTTCAAAAGGATGGTATACACCGCTATTGGCAACCAGTGCCCCGTTTAAAAAGCCATATATTTTATTGCTATCTGAATCCTCGGTTTTGATTATTATTCTACCAGTATCAAGAGGATAAAAGGGGTCAGCCCCCCACTTGTTTTGCCAGTAGCCTTTGATATGAAATCCCCTATCCTTTTTACTAAGCAGGGCACCATTTTTTTCATCCAATAAATATGATCTAACTGGGTTATTCATGTATTCATGGAAGTCAGCATCAGAAGCAGGAACGCCGACGGATTCATCGCCGTAACCATATCTCAAAAAACCTGCGACTTTCTCAAAAGCCTCAATAAGATTCCAACTTGATGGTGAAGCTGAAAGCCCAAGCAAATAGGGGTTACCGGTCACAGTATTTCTATGTGTTTCCAGAAAGGCTGTGCCGCCTATATATACACCACCTGTGTTAGTACCGTTTAAATATAGTTCAGAGTTTCCGTTTATTACAATACTGCTTGAATGCTTATATTCATATGTTTCATAGGTTTCAGGGTTAATGGTACCATCAATATCATAACCTGCGGTTACAAAACCGAAATATTTTCCGTCTACTGAAACCTCGGTATTAGCTGAATCAATCTGAAGGTTGTCCATCACATAAACATCGTTCCCAAAGTTCATTCTAGAGAAAAAAGCATTCTGTTCAGATCTGATGGAGCGAGCAAAAGCATCGGATGTTATTGTTATAGTTGAGTATTTACCCACATCCTGACCGTACATAGAATGAATATAGGACATAGTTGCCCCACTACCGATTATATTAATATGCCCTGTTTTTGCTGTAGCGGTTTTAGATATTATAGCGGGAGTATATACACTGTAGTCAATATCCTCTGCATAGGGCACCCCTGCAACAATGCCTCCATAACTGCTCCATTTGGCATTAAGATCCTCTTTAGAAGAATCCAAAGGATTTTTAGGGATTGTTCCAAAGGCAAGCACATCTCCTATGACATCTAGGTTTCCGTCAGCCACAATAAGATCTTTTTCAACTAGTATTGCTTTTTTAAGTATTTCAGGTAAAACTATTTCCTTAATCTTAATTTTTGGTACCGGTGAGTAATGATTTTCAACAGGTTCAGGCAAAAGTTCAAAGATTACCTTGTGAGTTTTAGAAGTATAGCTTTTATATTTACCTATGACCAAAACATTAAGCTTGGTATTGGGAGAACTGTCAAAAAGCTCTGCAAAAACCAACACAGCTTCACCGTTTCCTTCATCTTTCGCCACTATAAGGCTAGTTTCACTTTCTTCTAAACCAAAGAGAATCCCTCTTTTACCATTAATATCACTAAAAACACTCTCTATCTCGGAACTGAACCTTTCACCATAAAGACGAATAAATTCATTATTAATTTTGGAGTAATCAATCTCTCCATCCAAAGTTAAAAAGTTCTTCTCCAAAGCATAATCATTATCAAGTATGGAATATATTTGAAGCATGGTTTCTTCCTTGGAGCTCTCCTGAATGTTAAAAACAATATCATCAAGAACAGCTGCTATTTTTTCAACCCCTGATTCTGCTATAAGACCTGCTTTTTTAACATCTGATGATAAAATGCTCATCTTAAGATTGCTCATTGTCAACTGTAAAAAAGCAATACTTACGGTTGTAAGCAAAAAGGAAATAAGAAGAACCATTACCAAAGAAGATCCTTTATTTGATTTTAATTTTTTTGTTGTTCCAATAAAAAACATATATTTCTCACCTACTGCAAAAAGTCATTTGCATTTCAATAGTACACGAAAGATGTTGAGTGTGTAAAATACATATACCACAGATTCTTTTCTTTCAAAACTATTTTTTTACCATAGAGGTTATCTTGTTCAAAACCTGCCCATCCTTCAATTTAATTCTTACATCTATATCATAAAGCTTGTTTGTAACATCAGGTATAGTCCGGCTAGTATCTAAGCTTCTGAAAATATTGAAATCACTACCGGAGGTTGAAAGCATAAGCTTATATAAAAAATCATCTATTACATAAATATTAATTGGTAATGTTATATCCTGTCCTGCAATGATTTCAAGTACAAAACTCTTGGTTGAGCTTTCCGAGGTAGCAAATGCTATTCCAATATCAATTCTATCAGAATCCGGAACAAAGAGCTTTGTTGTTTGCTGGTCTAAGTATTTCAAGCTATATTTATATGCACCTTCTTCTTTAAATAGGGATAGTGTATAAGGGATGCTAGCATCTCCACTACTTAAAGGATAGTCTAAGGAGTTTAGGGCTACAGTATCAAAACCGACATTAAAAGAAACTTCATGCTTTGATTGCTCAGGTGGGTTAAAGTTTTTGATATCCTGATAGTGTATTGTTTCTGATACTCTATATTCAATGCTGTAGTTTTCAATTTCTGGATTAGCAGTCCAAGGTGGATCATTTAACCTTGAGTTAAATACTGTCCATTCAGGTGTATCTACTAGCCGGGAGGAATCAGCTTTTATTTCTTCCATGGCTTTGAGCGCTATATTTGATGCCACTAATAGCTGTTCTGATTTTACGCTGCTCCTTATAGAAGTTAAATATGATGCAAGAAGTGGCACAATAACTACAGCTAATATTGCCATGGATATAAGCAGCTCAACCAGAGTTACGCCTTTTTTATTTCTCACTTTAGTAAGGTTTTGGCTCATCTTCCGGTTTACTGTTTTTGCACCTTTGGTACTCAACTCCAAAATGTTATCTCCTTCCTGTAACTCCAACAAAAAATATAAATTAGCACATAAACAATCCGATATAAGTTGTTTATAATTAATTGCCTATGTTATTTATAAGTAACCTCAACATTATTTGATATATTTCCAATCTTAATTCTTGGTGTTTTAGTATCGTCATTTCTAATAATAGCGATAAATTTTTTATCAGTGTTGTTTGTGATATTTAAAACTACTCCACTAGTGTCATCCTGAAATTTACGCAAGGTGGATTCTATCAGCATTTTGATATCCTCACCCTTAGGTATAAATTCCACAGAACTATCATACTTTGCATCGGGAAAGGATTCGTGTTCTGTTTTAAAGCGTGTAAAATATTTTCCTTCTGATTCTTCTACAAATATTTCGATAGTTTCAAAATTCTTATTATCTCCATAAACTACTGGAATGGAGTAGGAACCTGATTCTAAAAACATCCCCTTTAGCGCTAAAGATACAGTTGGTGGCGCTATATTGTTGCCGTAAGGAACTACACTCAAAGTAAAATTATATGCGTTTAATTCATTGAGCAGCTCTTCGGTATCTATTTCAGTAAGCTGTGAATTACCAGATTGAGAGGAGCCTAGCTCGCTGGATAACCCAATAAAAGGCATGAAAACACTATCCCGATGACCACTTTCAAGCGGTTCCCAAGGAAAACCCTCGAGGATGGTGCTGTCTTTCAATGTATTATCCTTGATGCCATAAAAGTCTAAAGAGAAGTTTGCAGCAAGGCTACCATCAGAAGTGCTGCTAATCGAAATTTTGTTAATCCCGGTTTTAATACTCAGCTTTTCAAGGTTATTAAGAAAGCTCTTTAGCCCGGAGTCGGATGCTCGGGCATTAATATCCAATGCAAGCTTAAATGGTTTTCCATTAGCTATTTTGACATCCTTTTCGGTAGCTGCATCATTTTCATTAAGTCCAAGATCCTCAAGAGTCTTAAGTAGCACTTCATCCCTGATATTAGCAGCTATAGTATAGTCAGATTTTGATATGGTAGAATCATCATGACCTCCAACAATTTCTGGTTCTCTAAATGAAATGTTTTGAATGTTTACCCCGGATAGCTGTGAAAGGTTATTAAGAAGCACAATAATTTCATCGTAATAAAGAGCTGCCGGAAATTCTGTCCTTAAAGCTTTTAATTTTTGGTTTAAAATCTTAATTTCAGTATCCATTCCATCTACTTTCTGCTTATATGCCTTGTTTAATTCTAGCCTAGCTGTATCCTGTTCAATTATTGACTTTAGTTCATTAATTGAGTTCAATTGTGGAAGCATGAAGAAATTCACATAGATGACAGCTATAACAGCTAGTAAAAAGATGAAAATCAAGATTTTTTCACGTTTGCTTAATGTCATGATGTTTATTTTTTCCCTTCTAACATAATGTTCATATTAAATGCGTATTGGACATTTGAGGGTGATTGGCTATCATTAGCAGCATTAAAAGAACCGCTTTTTAAAAGTGACGACAACGATACATTTCCAAAATATTCGTCAGAACGAATATTTTTTACAAAGGTTGCTACCCCTTCCGAAGATGAAGAGATTCCTTCTAATGTTATTTTGACAGCAGCATTTTCACTTTCGCTCAAAGCAATCGAGACTATATAAAAATTTTCTGGTAAAGCTTTTTCAAGCTTGTCAAATATAACGAGCAGGTTAATACCCTTCTGACGCAAACTGTCGCCAGTTTCCATACGGTTATTATAAAGACCTTTAATAAGTGAAAACTGTTTTTCTGCTTCAACATAATTGTTGCTGACTTTTATCTGTGTCAAAATTGTATCTCTTTGCAATATAAGTGAATACTTAACTAAAAGAGGATAGGCAATTGATGCAGAAAGAAGAGTAAGAGCAATTATAAGCGTCATTGTAATCTTATATCTTTTAGCTTTATTTTGTTTTTCAAGTATATAATATTTTGGTAAAAGATTAATATCCTTCAATACATGAATCCCCTTACATATATATTTATGACTTTATTCTGTAAGCATTCTGCAAGCTTACTTTTCGTCCTCGATTCTTTTTTATTTCTATCTCCAGCTCTACAATAGAGTCATCAAGTGAACTATTTATATCTGCCTTAAAGCTATAGACATCTTCACATATAACAACTTCGGACAATTCCGAAGGATTTTTCCTTATTATTGTATTTCCATTCCTTTGATAAATTAGTGAGCCCGGTACAATCACCAGTCCACCTCCAGCATCTATAGAAATATTACTGTTATTGTATCTTTTAAGATCTGCAAGAATCAAATCCATTGCATATCGTGCATTTTCCTGAGCTGATACTGTATCACGCTCAATATAGTAACTTTTGTAGGTGTGATTAAGTAAAAATGATATAGGTCCCATAACGACTATTATAATAGTAACGGTTACCAGTAGTTCAATTAATGTAATTCCCTTATTTTCTCTTATTTTGCAAATCAAATCGCCGCCCCCCTAACGTATAAGTGATCCTATAGCGTTAACTAAAAGGGGAAAACAGTCTTCAAAATCTGGTTTCGTACCCTTATAAACTACATTCGAAAAATTAATCGAATTTTCGGTTGAAAGATAGTCCGTCTCAAGATTAAAATGCCGTTCTATATATTCTTTTAAACCATTTATCCTGCACCCGCCGCCATAAAGATATATTTTACTAATTCTGTTACCGTTGGATCTTGTATTATAAAAGTCAAAAAACCTTTGAAGATCCATTAGAATGATATCAAGAACAGGTGATAAAACATTTTGCACATCTGGATTGTCAAGGTCAACATCCTTTGTTTCAATACTGTATTCAGCACTGCGGAAAGGCACATGGGTTGTTGCAAGCTCATCAAATGTAAAGCTACTTGTTTTTACTGTAGCTTCTTCATCAGTTATTATATTTGTGTGTTCAGTATCAGTAATGTCAGAATTAGATAAAGCACCTATCAAATTCTGATCTTTTTGCTGCACTTCACCCAATGTTTCTCCAAACCTCAATTCTACCTGTGAAAAATCGGCCTGTGAGTTATTTGGTGGACTTGGATTGATATTTGCTTTACCGGCCATTTGATTTTTTAAGGTAGAAGATATATCTTTAAAACCATTTAAAAGATTGCGTTGAAATTTTAAAACTCCTTGGTTGAATATGCTAACTCCAATGGTTTCATAACCTACATCCAGAACCGCAACACCAGAGCCCTGATCTTCACTTGCATTTTCAGTTTTCTGGAATTTATTCTCAAGGAAGCTTTGTGGGAATAAAAATCTGTTCAAACTGTTTGCCCCTATGTCGATAGATACGATTTCTTTTTTTAAGAATGATGCAAACTTGACATACTCATCAACCTGCTTTTGAGGTACAGCTATCAGTTGAACTTTTATAAAAACTCCTTCTCCTGTGGTAACCTTTTCTAAAGGTCTGTAGTCGACAACATATGAATTAAGATCCACAGGAAAATACTGCTGTGCTTCATACTTAAGTATTTTCCCCAGCTCTTCATCAGTAGAATCAGGTAATTGAACGTCCCTTGATATAATGGCAGTGCCTGTAATAATAAAAAGAAGGTACCTGCCTTTGATTTTATTTTCTTTCAAGGTTGCTTTGAGTACTTCATTTAGGGCATAAAAATCTACGATTTTACCATCAATGATAGAATCCCAAGGGGTATCAATTATTGCATATTCAATTATTTCTACAGTATTGTTTTTTACTCTGCCGCAAACAATTTTGGTTTTTTTTGAACCTATGTCCACGGAGATGTATTTTTTAAATAGCATTAGCTTCTCCCAGTACTATAAAATGATATAGATATTCAAAATATAAATAATGTTGTTGTATCACCAAACATTCACTTAAAAGAAATATACCTTCATGTGAAATTGAAATTCCATTTGACAATTAAGAACTTTTTAATTGTCAAATGGAATAAAACCATGAATAGAAGTTATATTTTTATTTATTTTAATCCTCTACTTTTTTCTTAATTTCTACGTAGTCAGTTCCTGAAGTAAGTTGAACATCATGAGGTGCAATTATTTTAATATAAAATCCAGTAACGCCTGATTGCTGGGGTTCTGGCATTTCTCCAAGGGATTGAATAACCCAAGTATAAATATCATTTCCAATATCAGCATCATCACCTGTTGGAAAAGTGCCTTCATCAGCAATTTTTATCCTGACAATATTCTCTATCGTCCTTGCATTTGCAGTATCTGCAGTTGACTTTGCTTTACTTATCTGCCCTGTAATAAGCGGTGTTGCTACTGCAGCCAATACTCCCAGTATGGCTACAACTACGATTAACTCTGTCAGAGTATAACCCTTTTTACTTTTTCTTAATTTTTGTAAGAACATTAACATTCAAAAAACCCCCTAAAATACTTATATAATTTATTTTTATTTCAACAAGTGTTTAGCTTGTTTAAACCTTATTTAACCTACATTCTGATACATGCTGAATATAGGGAGGATCATGGCGACAACAATACTTCCTATAAGCACTGCCATTATCAGCATCATTACCGGCTCTATTATTGCAATAAGCTGGCTTATGGAAGAATCAACCTCGTCGTCATAAAAGTCTGCAACCTTTGCCATGATAGAGTCTATCGATCCTGCCTCCTCTCCAATGTGTACCATCTGGGTTACCATTGGAGGAAAAATTTCTATCAGTTCCAACGGTCCTGCAAGATTTGAGCCTCTTTTGACCTCTTCTTTAACATTTTCAAGTCCATCGCTCACAATCTGGTTGTCAACAACTTTATCAACAACTTCAAGTGCCTGAATAAGAGGAACTCCTGTGGTTAAAAGGGAGCTCATAGTCCTTGTAAACTGGGATGCAAGTATTTTCTTTATATTTTTCCCTACTAGCGGTGTATTGACAAGTAGGGTATCAAGTATAAGCTTGCCTTTTTTTGTACGCTTAAACCTTTTAAACAAAAACACAATAACAAATATCACTAAAGGCGCACCCAGTAAAAAGTACGGGCTTTTTACCGTATCACTAATACTCACTAAAATCTTGGTGGGCAGAGGAAGCTCTGATCCAAAGCTTGCAAACATACTGACAAAGTTTGGAACTATAAACATCAGCATTCCGGATACCATAACTAGGGCAATAATCCCAATAACTGTGGGATAAGTCATTGCAGTTTTTATTTTCTGCCGTGTCTTGTTTTCCTTTTCAAAGTGCAATGCTAATCTTTCAAGGGAATAATCCAAAGAGCCGCTTACTTCGCCAACCTCAATAAGACTGGTCATTATGACCGGGAAAACACTTGGGTAAGCTGACATTGCTTCGGACATCGTTTTTCCTTTTTGAACCTCTTCATATACTTTTGTCAGGACATTGGCAAGCCTTGGGTTTTCTGTTTGCTTTCTTAGCATATCCAAGCACCCTAAAACGGATAGCCCAGCATCTATCATGGTGAAAAACTGTCTGCTAAATATGGCAAGATCTTTAAGAGATACTTTCTTAATAGACCCAAAAGTAATTTCCTTCTTTGCCAGTGTTACTTCTTCTATCTCCATAGGAAAATAATCTTTGCTTTTTAAAAGAGTTATCACCATATTCTCATCGGACGCATCAAAACGTCCTTTTACTGTCTCGCCTTTTGGCGTTTTTGCACTGTAATTGTAAGAGGGCAGATATCTCACCTTCTTTAGTAATGCTACTTTTTTTATTATGTCGACATATATATACCTTTTAATCAAAAGTATAAACATACTTTTTCAAATTTCACTAAAATTCTCGCCTATACAAGTGCAGAAAAACTCGTTTTTGGTTAAGTATTGGGTTTAACCCCAAATTTTGGGCGTTCACCGTGCTTATATTAAAAGTCGACACAACTTTACATAAATACTATCACGGCACAGAAATAATTTCAATATAAAATAATAGTATTGTTTTACAATGTAAATGTGATTTCTGCAAAAATTTACATCTTATTCAAGCGGATTATAAAAAAATCATCTTGGTGCAAACTACTTAACCAACCTTTCAATATTGTCCTGATCTGAAGCGAAAGTCATGGCATCTTCGTAGGTTATTAAACCTTTGTTGTAAAGGTCTGCAAGTGAACTATCCATAGTCTGCATTCCAAATTTAGCACCAGTTTGAATAAGTGAGGTGATCTGGTGTGATTTACCTTCCCTAATGAGATTTCGTATTGCAGGTGTTGAAACCATCACTTCGACGGCAGGAACACGTCCGGGTTTATCCTTTAGCTTAAGCAGCTGCTGGGATACAACTCCTTGGAGCACCATTGATAATTGTACTTTAATCTGCTGCTGTTGGTAGGGTGGAAACACATCAATTATTCTGTCAATAGTATTTGCAGCGCCTATTGTATGCAAAGTGGACAAAACCAGATGCCCTGTTTCAGCTGCGGTGATGGCAATTGATATGGTTTCGATATCTCTCATCTCGCCAACTAATATGACATCCGGATCTTCCCTCAAAGCTGCCTTAAGCGCTGTAGCATAAGAAAGTGTGTCACTTCCTATTTCTCTTTGATTTATAATGCAGTTACGATGCCGGTGCAAAAACTCTATAGGATCTTCGAGGGTCAGTATATGGGCGTTGCGCTCATCATTCATTTGATCAATCATGGATGCTAAGGTAGTGGACTTGCCACTTCCCGTCGGACCTGTTACAAGAACAAGACCCTTTGGCTTTCTAGAAAGACTGCACACAATGTCCGGAAGTCCTAAAGCTTTTAAAGTAGGAATTGAAAGATTAACCATTCGGATAGCGATGCTGCTAGATCCTCTTTGCCTAAAAACATTAAGACGGAATCTGCCAATTCCTTGAAGAGAAGTAGAAAAGTCGATTTCTCCCCTTTTTGTGTATTCCTCCATTTGTCCATCATTTAATAGTTGTTTTACAAGCTCTTCAGTATCGCCGGGCAGCATCTTTTTAAAATTCGTTTTAATAAGCTTTCCATCTTTTCTTATAATAGGTGGGATGCCAACAGTTATATGAAGATCCGAAGCAGCTTGATTTATTGCATAAATAAGTAGTTCTTTAAGTGTCATTTAATTAATTCCTTCCTTAACCGTTAGATTGGGATACCCTGAGCATTTCCTCTAGGCTGGTTACCCCTGAAAGAACAAGTTTTATAGCGTTATGTCTCAATGTTACCATTTTATTTTCAATACATAAATCCATAAGCTGATCAGATGAACATCCTTCATTTATAAGCTCCCTATGCTTTTCAGTTACTGGCATGACTTCATAGACACCAACCCTGCCTTTGTAACCGGTTCCATTGCATGCAGGACAACCTTTTCCGTAATAAATCTCTACATGTTTATGAGGAGAACCAAGAATATTAATTTGTTCAGGTGTAGCGTCCTTCTTAGATTTGCAGTATTTACATATTATTCTAACCAGCCTTTGCGAAATTACACCGATTATTGCAGAAGAAGCCATATAAGGCTCAACTCCCATATCAATCAAACGCATTACTGAACTAGGCGCGTCGTTGGTATGCATGGTGCTAAGGACAAGATGACCTGTTACTGCAGCCCTGACAGCAATTTGTGCAGTTTCAGAATCTCTTATTTCACCTAGCATTATTACATCGGGATCCTGTCTTAATATTGAACGCAAGCCTACTGCAAAAGTTAAGCCTGTTTTGTAATTTACCTGTACCTGGTTTACCCCTTCCACAAGAGCTTCTACCGGATCCTCAACAGTAATAATGTTTACATTAGGTTTGTTCAGCTCATTTATAGCACTATACAAGGTAACGGTTTTACCGCTGCCTGTAGGACCTGTAACCAAAATAATACCGTGAGGATGTTTCAGCATCCTATCAAATTTATCTTGATCTTCATCATTCATGCCAAGGTCGCTCTTTGAAATGACGAAGGAAGTCGGATCAGCAATTCTTATCACTATCTTTTCACCAAACACAGTAGGCAAAATGGACACTCTTAAGTCGTAATCATTCTTGTCAACTTCCGCATTAAACCTGCCATCTTGGGGAAGCCTTTTTTCGGCTATATTCATCCCTCCAATGATTTTGATTCGTGCTGATATAGCAGGCATAATTCCTTTTTCAGGTCGCATAACTTCAAAAAGCTGACCATCTATTCTGTATCTTATTTTTATATCATTTTCAAAAGGCTCAATGTGGATATCACTTGCTCTACTTTTTACAGCCTGTTCAATTATTGAGTTGACTAGTTTTACAGCTGGTGCGTTGTTGACCTCATCGATAGATTGCTCATCTTCGGCTTTTGAATATATTTTTATAGAGGATTCCTGTTCCTTTTTAAATTCCTCTACAGCTTCCATGGCCTTTTGGGTTCCAAAATATCTATCAATAGCTTTATTAACTTCCTTTGAGGTAGCGATCAAAGGCTGTACTTCCATGCCGGTGTATATTTTAACATCATCAATAGCATAAACATTAAGTGGGTCACTCATGGCTACCGTGAGTATCCCATTTTCCTTCCTTATCGGAATTAAGCCGTAACGTCTTGCAAGGTTTTCAGAAACGAGAAGCGTTGCATCTTTATCAATATTATACCTTTGAAGCTTGACATGTGGGATCCCAAGCTGGAATTCCAATAGTTCTATTATATCATTTTCGGTTACAAACCCTAATGAAATAAGCGCTTCTCCAATCTTTTGGCCTGTTTGCTTCTGGGCTTCTAGTGCTTCTTGTAGCTGCTCATGAGTTATCATGTTGTGTTCAAAAAGCAAATCGCCTATCCGTTTGTGTGTTTGCCTGTACATAGAATTAACCTCCTCTTATTACGGATGCTTTAAACGGGTTTTCTAAGTCGGTTGTATGAACCATTATACTATTAAAGAGTTACAGCAAGCAACAAAATTTGTTTTCTTTAGACTTATTTTGTGGAGGCTGAACAACATTAAATGAGATATACACCTATTAATCAAAAAACAGGTCTGTCTTTCACATTTACATAAAGCTAAATGTTGTATATAATAATTACTGTAACGTTAATTCCTAAATTATCTAGTCTTATAATAAACGCGTTGAAGCATTCACGATTGCTGTAAAAAATTCGCATGAGTGAAATAAGTCGCACGAGTGCGATAACTAGATGTAATTAACGCAGCAATTTAGGATATGTAAAAAAATCAATTACCGTTAATTTTCTACAGCATATTTAGTGTTTTCTTTTGCAAATACTAATTTTGAAGATAGGAGAGACAATATGACAAAAAATGCAGCAAAACTCACGACAATTATTATATTAACGGTTTTTTTGGCAATTATGCTCTTTTCAAGTTGTATATTCAACAAACTAAAGGGAGATGAAGAATCAGAAAAACAGGGCAATGTGACAGAAAGCATTGAGAATAAAGATCCAACAGATTCAGATTTGCCCAATATATCTCCTTGGCCGGAGATTACACAGACTTCAGAAAATAACACACAGGAAGATGTTGAAACTACTGAGGAAACAAAACCTGAGCAGCAGGAACCACCCCAAAAGCCTGAGCCGGTAAAAGCAAAAGCTCTCTACCTTACCGGTTGGACAGCAGGTACTAGTGCAAGACTTGAACATTTTATTGAACTAGCTAATACAACTGAACTAAATGCTTTTGTAATTGATATAAAGGATGAGGATGGCTATGTTGGGTACAAATCGGATGTAGCTGAGGTTAAAAAGTATGATGCTTCTATGTTCAAATATAATGCTGATAAAACACTCAAGGCACTTAAGGATAACAATATTTATGTGATAGGCAGACTGGTTTGCTTTAAGGATCCTGTTTTGTCTGTAAAGCGACCAGACCTTGCGGTAAAGACCCCGGATGGCGAGTTGTGGAAGGATTATCAGAAACGAACATGGCTTGACCCTTATAACAAGGAATCTTGGCCATATATTATAAGTATTGCAAAAGAAGCTGTCGAAAAGGGATTTGACGAGATTCAGTTTGATTATATCCGGTTTCCAAATGATGGCGATAGGTCGAAAATGAAATTCAATGATAATGGTAAGAAGAAATATGAAATAATTAACGAATTTCTTGAATATGCACGCTCAGAGCTTCCTAATGTAATACTCTCTGCGGATATTTTTGGAATTGTATGCGAAAGTCCTGAGGATACAGAGGATATCGGACAGTACCTTGAGTTAATTGGAGAAAATGTAGACTATATTTCACCTATGGTGTATCCTTCCCATTATGCTGTAGGTCAAATTGTGAATAAAGTGAAGTTTGATAAGCCAGACCTTGAGCCTTACGGTGTAGTTTATAATACACTGGTAAAAGCCAATGATAGAATATCTGAGGTTGAGGGGTACAAGGCAGAAATACGTCCATACCTTCAAGATTTTACAGCTTCATGGCTTGGTCAAGGTTATTATATGAAATATGGTGCCGAGGCGGTACGCAAGCAGATCAGTGCTGTGGTTGATGCTGGTCTGGAAGAGTGGATTTTATGGGATGCTGAAAACACCTATTCTGAAGATGCACTTAAAAAGGAGTAAAAACCAAATTCTATATATTGACATAAGCCTAATAAGTGGTACAATATACGGTATAAGAGAAAAAAGAGTCTACTAAATGTTGAGTAATAGCATTAAAACATATGAAAAATGTAGGGGATAAAGGAGCTCATGTTTTAAAAGTGGCGCAGCCACTTTTTTATGCCTATATTTTATATTTCCCAAGAGAAATCAGGTCTAGTTACCTGTGAGGTTTTAATTACATGAGAAGTTTCATATATTCCGTATCAAAAATACAGAGGAGGTAGTTTAACAGTGCTTACTGCCAACGCCATAAAAGTTTTAGAAAGAAGATACTTGGTAAAAGATGAATCAGGCAAGCTTGTTGAAGATCCTGAAGGTATGTTTCGCAGGGTAGCGAACGCCGTTGCCTTAGCAGATAAGGATAATGTTTCAAGTGAAAAACTTTGTGAGATTGAACAAGAGTTTTTTGATGTTATGAATAATCTTGAATTCATCCCAAACTCACCGACGCTAATGAATGCGGGCAGGCCTTTAGGACAGTTAAGTGCCTGTTTTGTGCTTCCGGTGGAAGACAGCATGGAAGGGATTTTTGACAGTATAAAAAATGCAGCACTCATACATAAAAGTGGCGGGGGAACAGGCTTTAGTTTTTCACGACTTAGGCCAAAAGGTTCTTCGGTAAATTCTACAGGCGGTATTGCCAGCGGTCCCATTAGCTTTATGAAGGTTTTTAATGCGGCCACTGAAGCTGTTAAGCAGGGAGGAACCCGCAGAGGGGCAAATATGGGCATCCTACGGGTAGATCATCCAGATATTATAGATTTTATAACCTGCAAGAAGGATAATTCCGATATTACCAATTTTAATATAAGTGTAGGGATTACAGAGGAATTTATGCAGGCTGTACAAGATGATGAAGAATATGATCTTATTGACCCTCATCTTAATCAATCAATTGGTAAACTGAATGCTAGGGAAGTATATGCCCTTATTGTTGAAATGGCGTGGACCAACGGTGAACCGGGTATTATTTTTCTGGACCGTCTTAATAAGGATAATGTAACACCGGAGCTTGGCGTAATTGAATCAACTAACCCGTGTTTGCATCCAGATACACTGATCTCAACCGCTAAGGGATTAGTTCCTGTCAAAGATCTGTATGAAAGATATCAGGATAAGGAGTTTGATATTTTCGTAGATAATCGGGTAAATGGCAATTCCCTGGGAGTTAGTTTGAAAAAGGCGCGTGTATTTAAGACTGGAATTAAAGAAACTGTGAAAATAGTTTTAAATAATAGTCAAGAAATAAAAGTAACAAACGACCATAAAATTCTTACGAAAGATGGATGGAAAGAAGCGGGCAAATTGGAGATTGACGATGAAATACTTTTACAATCCGGAAAGGGCGGTTTTGCTGAACATGATGACATAGGTGACGAACTGGCTTTGTTGCTTGGGTGGATTACCGGAGATGGATGGCTAACTGCTGATGAGAAAGTTGTAGGTCTAACTTTTTCCGGAGATGAATACTATATTTGCGATGCTCTAAACAGAATAGCTCAGCAAAATGGTGGGGGACTTAGAAAGCCAAATCAAAGAGAGAATGGTACTTGGCAGCTTTTATATAAAAGAAAAGATTTTGTGCAAAAAATGAGATTGTTAGGTTTGAAACCTGTAAAGGCACCTAGCAAAACAGTACCAAAACAAATTTTTACAGCTTCAAAAGATACTGTTATTAATTTTCTTAATGGGCTGTTCAGTTCTGACGGAACAATTAACTATGTTGATGAAAATCATAGAGATATAAGATTATCTTCTGCTTCAGAGCAATTACTAAAGGATGTTCAATTGTTATTGCTTAATTTGGGTATTTACAGTTCTATATATAAAAGAACAAAGAAAAAGCAAAATACTTTTGAGTATACAACTGTCAATGGTGAGAAAAGAGTATATAGTTGTGGTGACTATTTTGAGCTAATAATAACCGGCGACGACATGTACAATTTTTCGGAGGTTATTGGTGATCTCATCCATACTGACAAAAATACTAAACTTAAAAGCGCTGCACGTCTTTCAAGAAAAAAGACAAAGTTTGTCGCAAAAGTGCATTCTGTTCTATCTGATGAGACTGTTGAGGTATATGATATAAATGAACCTGATACCCACTCTCTTATTGCTAATGGTATGGTTGTCCACAATTGTGGGGAGCAACCACTTCTTCCATACGAAGCATGCAATTTGGGATCTATAAATCTTAACCTGATGGTTAAGGAGGTTGATGGGGAGAACAAGGTTGACTTTGATAGACTGGGCAGGGTTGTCAGGACAGCGGTACACTTCCTTGATAATGTGATTGATGTAAACAGCTATCCTCTTCCTGAGATTGACCGGATGACCCGTGGAACCAGAAAAATAGGTCTGGGGGTTATGGGTTGGGCTGATTTACTGTGCAGGCTTGGTATACCATACGATTCTTATGAAGCTTTGGAGCTTGCTGAGGAAGTAATGCACTTTGTAAAGCAAGAATCCGAAAAAGAATCAATAAAAATAGCAAAAGATAAAGGCAGTTTTGTATACTTTGATAAGAGTATATACAAGGAACTGGGAATAAACATCAGAAATGCCACAACAACTACTATCGCACCCACTGGAACAATAAGTATTATCGCGGGTGCATCCAGCGGTATTGAACCGCTTTTTGCCATTTCATTTATCCGAAATGTTATGGATAATGATGAATTGGTTGAGGTAAATCCTGTGTTTCTGGAATTAGCCCAAAAAGAAGGCTTTTACAGTGAGGATTTGATGAAGCAGATTGCTAAAAAGGGTTCAATACAAAGTTTTGATGAAATACCGGATTGGGTTAAGGAAGTTTTTGTAACAGCTCATGATGTATCTCCCGAATGGCACGTAAAAATGCAAGCTGCATTCCAGAAGTATACTGATAATGCTGTTTCAAAGACAGTAAACCTTCCTCACGAAGCAACAAAGGATGATGTAAAGGAAGTTTTTGAACTTGCTTACAGTACATTTTGTAAAGGTGTTACCATTTACAGAGATGGCAGCCGTGATATGCAGGTGCTTAATATTGATATGGTAAAAGGCAAGGAGGAAAAGACACCAGTCGGACATGTTTCACCTAGACCAAGACCGGATATAACAACCGGCTTAACTGAAAAGGTCAAAATTGGTTGTGGAAATCTTTATATTACAGTTAACTATGATAAAGAGGGCATATGTGAAGTGTTTACAAACCTAGGAAGAGCAGGAGGATGTCCATCCCAGTCGGAGGCAACCAGTAGGTTGATTTCCATAGCACTTCGCTCGGGGATTGATGCTAAGTCTATTGTTGATCAGCTAAAAGGTATCCGATGTCATTCCACAATAAGGCAGAAAGGTCTTAAAGTGTTATCCTGCCCTGACGCTATTGCACGAGTTATTCAAAAGGTGGCTCTAATTCAAAATGGTGATGACAATGGCAATGGCAATGGTGCGGATCTAACGCAGAGGCTAAACACTGAAGAATTTAATCTTACGTCAACAAAAAGAACATGCATTGGTAATTGCTCTCTTTGCTCAGACAAGGAGACATGTAAAAGTCACAAATATTCAACAGACTTAATTAGTGGATGTCCAGAATGCGGGGAGAAGCTTGAGCATGAAGGAGGATGTGTAGTCTGTAGAAATTGTGGATTTTCTAAGTGTGGATAAAAACAAAAAGTAAAAGAACCGTCCGAGGAGCAAAGTGACGGTTCTTTTGCTTCGTGAATAATCAAACTTATCTAATTTATTTTCAGAAATAAATAGTCTAAATGAAAATATATCTTATTATTCTATCATTGAAATGATAGAAGCAACGCACCAACTAGACAGTGATTGAAGTTTGAGTTCCACCGGATGAAATCACATTTCTCATCATTGTGTTTTTCTGCTGTTACTGTTCAGACCCTCTGTAACTTGAGATATAACTGTGCAATAACGGAAACTTCGCTTCATTTGCAAGAGCTGTATAGTTCAGCTCGGGCAAGCCGAAACTCGCAAAAATACATTTTGAAATATTACTTTGTTGCATTTTTGCTCAAACAGTCGGCTTGCTTTTCCTCACTCTGACTATACATCTCTAAGCTGCATTTCGCTAATGTTTCCTAACATTGCACAGTTATATCTCTTTAGCTACCTGTGAACTGTAACTTTCTGCTACGGTTTTCTCGTTTAATTCAGTTTTCAACATTTACAATTGAACCAATCAGGTGTATAATTATTGTATCGTATTTTCATATTTACAAATCAAACATGAAAATACTAATGCTTCATATGTTGCTTTTTGAAGTTTAAAAATGCTCGCTACAACTAGCTATAGAATTGTACGCAAATGGAGGAATTTATGGATAAGCAAAAAATGTGGGAGTACATAGAAAACACTTTAGAAATTGAAGCCTCTTCTATATCAGATCTTATTAAAAGTATATCTTTAGATGCTGTAACCGATGCTGTAAGAATAATTGGTGATTGTGGAGGACGAATTTTGGTTTCTGGATGCGGAACTTCAGCTGCAGCAGCAAAAAAAATTGCTCATTCACTTTGCTGTATTGAAAGACCGGCATGTTATATAAACCCTTCTGATGCGGTTCATGGAGGGCTTGGACTTCTTCAAAAAGGTGACGTTCTTATCCTTATATCAAAGGGCGGAAATACAATTGAGATTATTAACATGATTCCCGCATGCAAGACAAAAGGAGCAACACTTATCGGTGTTACAGAAAATCCTGATTCAGTTTTGGGAAGAGAATCAGATTTGCTATTACAGGTTAAAGTAAAAAGGGAGCCATGCCCTTTTAATATGCTTGCAACAGCAAGTACTATGGCAGTTGTGGCAGTGTTTGATGCAATATGCATTGCGCTAATGCATTACACCGGTTACACTAAAGAACAGTTTGCAGTTATTCATCCGGGTGGTGCTGTGGGGGAAAAGCTGATTAATAAGAAAGACTCACAGGAAATGAGGGGATAAATTTGAATACGATGAAAGCAGCAGTTTTTGAAGGAATCGAAAATATAAAGATACGGGAAATTCCAATACCACATACCGATGATGACAGTATGCTGGTTAAAGTGGAATCATGCGGAATTTGCGGAGGAGATATTCGTAACTTTCATGCAGGTTTGCGGTATGGTGTAGAAAAGCAGATAATGGGTCATGAAATTGCAGGTATTGTGGTTGAAAAGGGTAGCAAGGTAACTGACTTTAAAGAAGGTGACCGGGTGGCACTGGCTCCGGATGTAAGCTGTGGGACATGTTACTATTGCAAAAGAGGGCTGGTTAATTTGTGTGAAAGCCACAGAATGCTAGGGGCTCATTGGCCGGGTGGTTTTGCAGAATATGTGAATTTACCTTCGGAAATTTTAAAAAGGGGATTTGTTGAAAAAATTCCTGAAGACTTAAGCTTTGATGAAGCTTGCTTTGCAGAGCCGGTATGCTCCGTATCCGCCTGTCAAGAGTTCTTCAATATTTCTTTGGGAGATTCGGTAGTGGTTTTTGGTGATGGTCCAATTGGCTGCATACATGTAGAGATTGCAAAAAGAAGAGGAGCTTCAAAGGTCATCTTGATAGGACGAAGAAAGCTTGATCTTGCAAAGCGATTCTCACCGACTCATATAATTAATTCAAATGAAACAGATCCGGTTGAAGAAGTACGAAAAATAACCGGTGGGATAGGTGCTGATTTTTGTATTTGTGCTAATGCTAATGCCATTACTCAAAAACAAGGGGTTGAGATGGTAAGAAAGCGTGGAACAGTTGTACTGTTTGGAGGACTTCCCAAAAACAACTGCATGACAACATTAGATAGCAATCTTATACATTATAATGAAATATTTGTTGCAGGATCGTTCTCATACCCAAGAACACAGCTTAAAACAGCGCTTTCGCTAATAAGTACAGGCGTAGTGTCTGCGCATAAATATATTACCCAAAAGGTAACCTTAGACAGGATTCCGGAAGGAATTGCCTTGCACGCAGAGGGAAAATCGCTGAAAGTTGTTGTAAAGCCATGGGATTAGATACATTGACTAAACGGAATTTATGGCACCTGTATGAAATGATGACAGAGTTTTAAGTTAAAATTTTATGTAAGGTTAAATAATATCTTTTGATGCAGTACCATGTTGGAAATTTATTTTAAGAGAAGGTGGGTTTTAATGTACGAGATAGATAGTAAGCTATTAAAATTGCATGAGGAAGGAAAACCTATAAGGGTTGGGCTAATTGGAGCCGGTCAAATGGGAAAGGATATAGTAGCGCAGGTGAGCTGTATGGTTGGAATGGATATTCCTGTTGTTGTGGATCTTTCAACCGAAACTGCACTTGAGGCATATAAGCTATCGGGTCTGGATTTGGACCAGGTAGTAATTACTGAGGATTTAAAAGTAGCTGAAGAAGCGGTTGTCCAAGGGAAAAAAGTAGCTACCACCAACTATCATATAGCAATTCAACTGTCCTGTGTACAGGTGGTTATTGATGCAACAGGTTCGCCTGAAATGGGTGCTAGAGTTTCACTGGAATGCTTTAATAATAAAAAACATATTGTAATGATGAATGTTGAGTGTGATGTAACAGTTGGACCTATTCTTAGACAAATGGCGGAAAATGCAGGAGTAGTATATTCGCTGACAGCCGGGGATGAGCCGGGTTCAATAATAGAGGTGTACAGGTTTGCCAAAGCGTTAGGGTTTAAGGTAGTAGCTGCCGGAAAGGGGAAAAACAATCCGCTTAATATTTATGCGAACCCCGACGATCTCAAAGAAAAGGCGGAAGCAAGAAACATGAGCGCAAAAATGCTTTGCGAGTTTGTTGACGGTTCTAAGACAATGATTGAAATGGCTGCAGTATCCAATGCTACCGGACTAATGCCTGATGTAAGAGGCATGCACGGACCAAAGTGTAATATTAAAGATTTGACCAGTGTCTTTTGTAAAAAAAACCAAGGTGGTATACTGGATAAAGAGGGTGTAGTTGACTACGGAATTGGTGATATCAATCCGGGGGTGTTTGTGATTGTGACAACAGACCATCAAAGACTTATAGAAGGGCTAGTGCAAAGAGACATGGGCAATGGACCTAATTACCTACTGTACAGACCTTATCATCTTTGTAGTATTGAGACACCGATAACCGCAGCACAGGCAGTTATTTATGGTGAGTCCACCGGACACCCTATGAAAAAGCTTGCATCCGAGTGTATTACTGTTGCTAAAAAAGACTTAAGAACCGGAGAAGTTCTAGATGGTATAGGAGAATACTGCTACAGAGCCAGCATAGAGCTTGCAGATGTAGCAAGAAAAGGGAAAATGCTTCCTGTAGGTCTTGCAAAAGGCGCCAAGCTCAAGTGTGATGTGAAAAAGGATGAAGTGATCACTTACGATATGGTTGAAATGTATGAAAATTTGGTACTACTCCAGCTAAGAAAGATTCAGGATCAGATGTATATATAAATTATAGAAAAACTAAATAACTATTTTTATACAGGGGGTATAGGTTATGGATCATAAAATTTTAATCGGTATGGCACCGACAACCAGAAGAGCGCTTTTTAGCGGTGATGATGCGGTCAGATTTAAAAAGCTAATTCAAGAAAAGCTAGCGTCTTTAGGAATTGACTTCGTTGATATGGATGATGTAAATGATGGTGGACTGCTCCGCTCCGATGCGGATGTACCAAGAGTAGTTGAAAAGTTCAAAGCGGCAAAGGTGAATGCAGTGTTTTTCCCTCATTGCAATTTTGGAAGTGAGGACCTTGTAGGAAAGGTGGCTAATGAACTTAAGGTTCCGGTTCTTTTGTGGGGACCTAGGGATGAGGCACCGTTACCAGACGGTTCAAGACTGAGAGATACCCAGTGTGGCTTGTTCGCTACCGGAAAGGTATTAAGAAGGTTCAAAATCCCCTTCACTTATATCACTAATTGCAGACTTGAGGATGAGGCCTTTGAAAGAGGTATTTTAAACTTTGTTGCAGTTTCAAATGTAGTAAAGGAATTTAGAAAAATTAAAATACTTCAAATTTCAACAAGACCAGCAGATTTTTGGACCATGATGTGCAATGAAGGCGAGCTTTTAGAAAAGTTTGGTGTACAAATACGTCCTATAACCATATCAGAGCTTACAAGTAGAGTATTAGAGCTTGAAACTGGTACTGACCAAGAGGTTATGGATACTGTAAAATACATGGAAGATAATGTGGAAATATGTGTACCAGAGGCTGATGTAAAAAGAATAGCTGCACTGAAAGTTGCTATGAAACGGTTTGCCCTAGAGTATGAATGCAGCGCAATTGCGATCCAGTGCTGGGACTCACTTCAGGATATTTTGCATATAATGCCATGCATGGCAAATTCACTACTTACCGATGAGGGCATTCCTGTAGTATGTGAAACGGATATTCATGGAGCGGTTTCTTCGGTCATGGCGCAAGCAGCAGCCATGGGAAAAACACCCACTTTCTTTGTTGATTGGACTATAAGACACCCTGAAAATGATAATGGTGAGCTTTTGCAGCACTGTGGACCATGGCCTATATCTCTTGCAAAGGAAGGGACAAAGGCAAAGCTTGGAAGACCTTTTGCTTTTGCAGATCACTGCCCGGGTGCGGTCCTAGAAGAGATTAAGGGCGGGCAAATCACACTTCTTAGGTTTGACGGTGATAGTGGAGAATATTCAGTGCTTCTTGGAAATGCAAAGGGAATAGAAGGACCTTATAATATTGGTACATACCTTTGGGTTGAGGTGGAAAACTGGCCAAGGTTAGAGCATAAGATTGTAACCGGACCTTATGTTCACCACGCGGTAGGAGTACATGGAGACGTTGTACCTGTAATTTATGAGGCGTGTAAATATATTCCGGGTCTTAATCCTGATTTATATGATCCCATTCAGGAAAATGTGGAAGCCTGGTTAAGAGGCGAATAGGGCAATGCTAAATACGGAGGGATAATTAGTGTACTTATTAGGTCTTGATGTGGGGACTACCGGCTGCAAAGCTATGATATTTGATTTGAATGGTAATATTAAAGGTTATGCCTTTTTAGAATATGGAATCATTTGTGAAAAACCGGGATGGGCTGAACAGGATCCGGAATACGTGTGGCAGCTAACAAAATCGGTTATAAGAAAAGCGGTTATAAAAAGCGGCATAACACAAATAAAAGCAATGAGTCTTTCGGTCCAGGGCGATGCGGTCATACCCGTAAATAAAAAAATTATGCCTGTTCATAATGCTATACTTGGTATGGATTATAGATCTAAACCGCAGGCTGACAATTGCTCTAAATTTTTCGGGGAAAGAGCGTTGTTTGAAATAACCGGAATGAGACCACATCCAATGAACTCCCTGACAAAAATATTGTGGCTAAAAGATAACAAAGTGGATTTGTATAATAAGACTTATAAGTTTATGACCTACGCTGACTTTATACTATCAAAACTGGGCGCAGATCCAGTGATTGATTATACAATGGCTTCGCGTACAATGGCTTTTGACCTTGTTCAAAAGAGTTGGTCAAAAGAAATATTAAACAGAATGGATATAGATTCCAGCTTACTATCAAGAGCAGTGCCTTCAGGAGAAGTAGTTGGCAAAATTAATCCTGAGCTTGCAGAACAATTAGGAATATCAAAGGATTTATTACTTGTAGCAGGAGGGCATGACCAGACTTGTGCTGCTCTTGGGGCAGGAGTGATAGAAGAAAACGTGGCTATAGACTCTCATGGTACTGCGGAGGTTGTTTCTACAGCTTTTAATTCACCAAGAATTAATGATCTTATGTATAATAGCTATTACCCCTGCTATTGTCATGCTAAAAAGGACATGTATTTTACTTTTTCTCTTAACCATATAGGTGGAGTACTCCTTAAGTGGTACAGGGATAATTTTTGCTCTGTGGAAATTGATGAAGCTGAAAAAGGGGGTATCGGAGTGTACAGCTTGATGGAATCCAAAGCTCCTAAAGGTCCGTCATCGGTGATGGTGCTACCCCATTTTAATGGAAGCGGTACTCCATGGTGTGACCTTGATTCTAAAGGAGCGGTTTTGGGTCTTACAATGGCTACTACTCGGCATGATATTGTAAAAGCCATAATGGATTCATTGACCTATGAGCTAAGGATTAATATTGAAACTATGAAAAGTGCAGGTATACCGATAGATGAGCTTAGATGCGTGGGGGGAGCGGCAAAGTCACCGCTTTGGCTGCAGCTTAAAACTGATATTACAGGATGTAGAGTGTATACTCTGAAGGTGCGTGAAGCTGCCTGCCTTGGAGCCGCAATTCTTGCGGGGGCGTCCACAGGCGGGTATGCTTCAGTTGATGAAGGAGTAAAGTCCACTGTACAGACTGGCCGTTTATATGAACCTGATAAAAACAGTACAGGATTGTATGGTGAGAAGTATAACATCTATAAAGAAATTTATAAAACGCTTAAGGGGATTAATCAAAGATTGTAGGAAGCAAGTGGGCAGCCTCGGAACCAGGGAAGCAGGGGAACGGTATGGGAATCTGGGAAGCAAGGGGACGGTATGGGAAGCGTAGGGACAGTTCTCTTGCTTCCTTTATGTAAGCAAAGGAACCGTCTCTCTGCTTCCATTCAAAGAACCGTCCCTCTGCTTTTTCCTTTGCTTCCGTCTAGAAACGAAAGGATCATCCCCTTACTTCCTTCGTTTTAGAGCACATTTTGCGCAGAACTTGAAGAAACACTAGTAGAATGGAGTGAATTTTTTGCCCATAAATATTACTGAAAAAATGATAAAAGCTATACCTCACAGTTGCCTCGTTAAATTACAAGCTGTTTACGATTCGTTGAAAACAGCAGAAAAAAAGGCTGCTGATTTATTGCTTGAAAGACCTAAGTTTTTTGCTGGTGCAACTATTGTTGAGGCTGCAGAGCAAGCAGGCTGCAGCGAGGCAACTTTGGTGAGACTTTCTCGTAAGCTTGGTTTTGGAGGATATCCGGAGTTAAAGGATGCACTAAGTTGTGACAAGGAGGAACACCCGATTGGATTGTATAGTAATATTAAAGAAACAGACGATAACATTACAATTGCCACCAAAGTGTTCACTGCATCTATCCAGGCTTTATCCGACACTCTGAATATTATTGACAAGGGAGAGTATGAAAAGGCAGTTGATGCAATAGGGGGCTGCAATAAAATATTATTTTATGGTTCAGGAGATGCTGCTACTGTTGCGCAGTCAGGATACCAGAAGTTTGTGCGGGCAGGTTTTGATGTACAGGCTTCTGTTGATATAGACATTCAGCTTATTTCAGTTTCCCATATGAAAAAAGGAGACGTGTTTGTCGCGATTTCCCATTCGGGTAGAACAAAAAATATTCTTGATGTAGTGAAGTATGCAAGAGCCAAAGGAATAACGGTAATAAGTATTACCAATTTTCCGGTATCACCTCTTGCCAAAAATTCTGATATTATTCTGTGTACAGCTGCTTTTGCAGAGCATGTCAATGGTGAAGTGATATCAAAAAGAATAACAGAGTTGTGTATATTAGAAAGCCTTTATGTTAATGTGCTTATTAAGCATCGGTCAGACCTTCTTAAAAAGATTGAAATATCTAATTTTGCATTGGAGATTAATAAGCTTTAATATCAAAATTTAACCTGTTCTGTTGTTACGCAATGTCATCATAGCTCAAAAAAAGCGGATTAAAGAAAATAAAGATTTCTGTTGTAATCCAATATAATTATGTATAGAATACTATTGTGTTGGAGGGTTGATGATGCAATTTATTAAGAATAATAAAGTAATCGAAAATATAGAACAAAATCCTGTGATTGCAGCTATCAGGAAGGAAGCTGATCTTTGTACCGCACTTTCCTCCCAAGTGACTACAATTTTTCTTCTTGCTGCAGATATTTTTAATATATCGGGAATGGTTGATCGGATTAAGAAAAAAGGCAAAAGCGCACTTATACATATAGACTTTCTTGAAGGGCTTGGAAAAGATGAAAAAGCGTTGGATTATATAGTGGAAGTTATCAAGCCTGATGGAATTATAACCACAAGAAGCAACCATATAAGGTATGCAAAAAGTAAGGGCATGTTTACAATTCAAAGATTTTTTCTTATAGACAGTCTTTCATATGAAACGACAATAAAAACTGTGCAGACAGTAAATCCTGATATGATTGAGGTTATGCCTGCAATTATGCCTTCAATTTTGAAGAAGATTACATCCCAGTTGCCATTGCCTATCATTGCAGGTGGATTGATAGAAAGCAAGTCTGACATTATCGATATAATCAAATCAGGTGCTTTGGGTGCATCAACAGGAAAAAAAGAATTGTGGGAGTAGTTAATAATTACTAAAAACATTGAAAAACGTGGACAATAGTGTTAAAACATGCTCAGGAGGTTGAGTATATGAGTAACTATAAACCACAAGATTTTGTTGTAATTAGGCGTACATATCTCAAGATATAGAGAATTCGAACAGTAATGAGCTATATTTTGGCACAAGTTATTTAAGCAATAAAATTTGTATCTTTTCTTATGTCTTGGTAAAATATATAAATACGAATTTATATTAAAAGCGAGGGATATATTTGAAAAATCCAGTAGTTACAATTGAGATGGAGAATGATAGCAGGATTATGATCGAGCTTTTCCCTAAGATAGCACCGAATACGGTTAATAATTTTGTTTCGCTTGTTGAGAAGAGTTTTTATAACGGAACAATTTTTCACCGTGTTATTCCGGGATTTATGATTCAAGGTGGAGACCCTGAAGGTACTGGAATGGGTGGACCTGGTTATTCTATAAAAGGTGAGTTTGCAAGAAATGGATTTACAAACAACCTAAAGCATGACAAAGGTGTTATATCAATGGCACGTGCATCAGACCCGAACTCAGCGGGCTCACAGTTTTTTATTATGGTAGACAGTGCACCACACCTTGATGGGCAGTATGCATCTTTTGGCAAGGTTATTGAGGGAATGGATGTAGTAGATCAGATCGTATCGGTCAAAACTAACAGAAGCGACCGACCGTTGGAAGAACAAAAGATGCGGACTGTTACCGTTGAGACCTATGGTGAAAATTATTCAAAAGCTGAGAAGGTGTGAGAAAGAATGGAACGTTCCAAGATAAACAGGATAAATGAACTGTCAAAAAAGTCAAGGACAGTGGGCCTCACGGCTAAAGAAATGGACGAGCAGAAGGTGCTGCGCAAAGAGTACATTGCGTCTTTTAGAGGAAACTTGAAAAATCAGCTGGACAGCTTGGTTATTGTTGATGAACATGGCAATGAAAAAACACTTAAAAGGAAACAAAAAGAAATCCACTAAAGAGCGTTCATCAAAGGTATGACATTTAATACCTCCCGTATTCATGGGCGCTATTAATCATCTGCAAATAATTATTCTTTGTATTTAATGATAAAGGAACGTTAATTGGGGCAGCCGTAGGCATGAGTACAAACCCGCTACCATGTTTTGCTGATTCCATGGCTTCTTTCACCAGAAAATCTATCCTCTTAGCATTTGCGCATTCCAGTTCCTTGAGTTCTATATTTCCGAATATGCAAAATTTATCTCCATAAAGCCTTTTAACTTCCGACAATCCGATATCACCGTCAGGAGGCGGCTCAACCGGGTCTATACATTCTGCTTCGGTTTTTGCAAACTGGTCTATCACTTTTCCTATCTTCCCGTGACTGTGGATTCTTGGTATGCCTCCCGCATCCTTAATTTCTTTGCACATCTTTTCAAGATAGCAGGTAACATAGTACTGGAAATAATCCGGTGAAAGGTAGGGAGGTGTGGCATACTCAGGACCGCATATCCTGAATATTATATCCTTAACATCAAACTTTAAAATTTCCTTAAGACTGTGCATTTGCCTTTCATGAATAGCATCAAGAAAATATTTCACTTTTTCCTGCTCAGTTACAGCATATACTAGGAACTTACCCATTTCAAACAGCTCAGCTGCAAGACATATCGGATCTTCGACAGTAATCATCATAAGTCCCTTATCACCTAGCTTTTTCAGCTCCCTGTCAAAAGTCTCCA
This sequence comes from uncultured Clostridiaceae bacterium, assembly GCA_964411505.1. GTDB lineage: Bacteria > Bacillota > Clostridia > CAYPLH01 > DUMO01 > CAYPLH01. Next base: position 31,408 of record CAYPLH010000045.1, read on the forward strand.
TGTCAAATACCGGAGATTTGTAGGGAATGGATAGATATTTATCCGTGTCGGAAATATCTTCTAATAAATGCTTAAGCGTCCATGTTGTATGAATGCCTTTATCTTCTCTATACAGGCATTCAAGGTCTCCCCTTACTGTACAATATGTTTTTTTCAAATATGTACTTGATCCTTCATGCCACTCTTCTACATTTGCTGCCTGATTGGGAACATCCCTGACACCCGGATTTAACATATATATGCAGTCTGTATAATCCCTGATGGCATCCATCAACTCGCTGTAGGATTCTTCCCTGTTTTCCCATGAATTTTCATTCCATCCTACCAGTTCATAAGTTGAAATGGGAACCCTATCTATTGGTTCATGCCGGATACATTTTAATAATCGTTCCTTTGAAGTCATAAAATCCCCCCCAAAATTGCATCTTAATTATATAGTAAATATAAAGCTTTGTGCAAATTTATTTAGACACTAAGGATACATCAAGAATCTGTTTGTTACAGTTCACAGGTAGCTAAAGAGATATAACTTTTGCAATGTTAGGAAACA
>CAYPLH010000046.1:0-29734 GCA_964411505.1 uncultured Clostridiaceae bacterium
AGTCAGAGTGAGGAAAAGCAAGCCGACTGTTCTACGCAAACATGCAACAAAGTAACATTTCAATAAAATTAATCAAAAAAAAGAGGATTTTTTAGTTAACTGGAGAATAAACTTAGTATAAAAAAGGGAGGTTACTTTTTATGAAATATTTAGAAAAAGCATTTAAATTTTTAGCAAAACATTATCTTCTGGCATTACCTCTTTGGGCTTTGTCACTTATACCCGGAATATTAGGAGGGAAAACAATCAATCTATTAGCAGACGGTAATTACTGGATCGGTCTGCTTCAGAATCCTACCGCAATGAGAGATCCTGCACAGATCCTAAACCTCTTTGCATCAATATTGCCACTTTTTGCAGGTGCAGGAATTCTTTCTTTTATACTTAGATTTGTTGTTTATCCGCCAACGTACGGACTGATAAATACCGCTTTATCCACAGGTCATTCAGATCTTAATGGCTTTGTTCCATCACTTAAGGAAAATATCGTGAAATACATACTGTATTGGATTGGAACACTGGTTGTGGGAATTATACTCTCAATTGCGTTAATAATAGTTATTGCAGTAATCGGTGTTCTTGTTGCTGTTCTTAAGTGGTTTGGCGCTATCATTGCCTTGTTAGCTATGCTTTTGCTTATAGTTGTTGGTTTAGTCATAGGCGCACTTCTTGGTTTATGGTTCCCTGCTATGGTAGTTAGCAATCTGGATGTAATAGCAGCATTGAAAAAATCAGTTGAAGTTGTGAAAAAGGATCTTTGGATGATAGTAGGTATTACTTTGTTGATAAACTTTGTAGGCGGAATTGCAGGCTCAATTTTAAGTTTTCTTAATTTCATACCTCTTATAGGTCCCATTATTACAAGCGTAATACCAGCTATAACAACCTTCGTACTTACAGTATTCTATATGATGGTATACAAGGACAAAACGGAAGGCACTACTTCAGTAGTATAGCATTTTTGTTTCTTATATTCACTTTATCAAAAAAAGGTGGCTATGCCACTTTTTTTGATATTGTACGCACACCTGTTGACTCAATTAAGTGAACAATCAGTTTACAATACAGCTTATTATAGAAACTTTTTCTTATCTTTGTCTTTTCCGTTTTTTATCAAGGAGAGCCGAAATACCTGAATCCTGATCGTTTTTAGACTGATCTTTGTTATGTGTTTGTTTAGAACGCTTGCCATCTTGTGTATCAGACCTGTCTTTTGTATTTTCTTTCGCTTTATTATTAACAGTACTCATCTTCCTGCTTATAGCAGGTGCCTTTTGGGATAAAGGAATCTTTATAAGGCTGACCAGTTTTTCTGCTTTTTTTATAACTACATTTATACCCTTGAATGAAATATTTAACCTTCTTACAACTATATCCAGTATTAAGAGTACTATCGCCAGAATTAACAAAGGTGAAGTAATATCAGTTACGCTGACAACAGGCGGCGGTGACCCTGAAAAAACATCTCTCGACGAGTTTATTATTCTTCCTCCGCTCTCAAAAGCCAATTTTTCAAAGAAAGCTTTCTTATCTTCGCGAACAATATTATATTCTTGGGAGTATGGGACCGCTATTCCTGTGCTCAAGGACTTTGTTACTCTCCCGCCTTCCTTCACTGTTACATTGGCAATATAAATTCCTGTTTCATCACAGTCAAAGTAACCTTTATATGCGCCCGGGAATACCGCATCAAGTCTGACAGACTGCTTGTTACCTGATGGGCTCACCATCACAGCATCAACCAAAGCTTCACCTGTCCCCTCATCCGGTGGGAGGTTAACCTCCACAATACCTATCCCATCTTTTTGCATACCAGTTACCAAAAACTCCTCCTCAACTCTTTTTTGAGATAGCCATGAAATAGTGTTATTCCAAAAAAGAGGGGACTCATCCCATAAGAGCCAATTAGATGTCCACATACCTTTTACATCAGATGTCCATGCAGCAGTTCTACCCAGACCATACTGCCACGTAGCAAGCACCGGATCGTCACTGTCACTTTTTAAAATAACTCTGGCAGTGCTCTTTGCTGTAGTGCCAACATACCCATCTAATGAAGGTAAAGAGTTTATTCCACTTAATATTTCTGAGTAACTTTCAAGCTGTGGGGTAAACCTACGGTTATTTATATATGTCTTTCCGGCAAGAAAAGTCTCCTTTGCAAATATCTTAGGTATATCACTAAACTCATCAGTCATGTAAAATCTTCCATTCCCGGTGGCTGCAAGAATCTCAAGAAGCCATGCATCCGCTTCCTGACCTACTGCTACTGTTGATAGCGTAATACCAGCTTCATTCAACTCCTCCATAATTGGCTCATATCCTGTTTTTTCCGCTTGACCATCAGTAAGGAGTATTATATGTTTTAGCTTTTCATCTGAATCTTTTAAAGCAAGATATGCTTCTCGCAGCGGAGGTAGTATCTGTGTGCCACCATCCGGACGTATAGTTCCTATAGCGCTTTGTATTTTGCTAATATTATCAGCTTTTTTAAGATCCACTGCCCATTTGACAGCTGAATCAAAAGCAATAATACCGATAGAGTCATCCTTGTTAAGAATCTGGGTAGATCTTATAGCCGCCTCTTTGGCAAGCTCTAATTTTGATATTCCATACTGTCCGGAGCTCATACTCCCTGATTTGTCAATTGCAAGCACAAGCGCAAGGTTTGGAACCTCTTCTTTAGGCTTGATATCCATATTTACAGGCAAGATATTCTCCAAGGGAGTCTTGTAGTACCCGCCAACAGCATAGCTGTTTTCACCGCCTGTTACAAGTAATCCTTTCCCCTGCAAACTTACTGCAGCTTCAAGGTTTGAAAGGAACCTATTGTCTAATCTTTCAGCGGAAACATTCGAAATTATAAAAGCATCATAGGCAAGCATTTCGAAAAGGGCAACAGGCACATTTTCTGGTTTTAAAGATTTAATATTTACTCGGTCCCCCAGAATCTTTACAAGCTCAGACGCAGCCTGATCAGCATCCTGTACAACCAATATCGCTGCTTTGTCTTCTACATAACTAAAAGCAGACATGCTATTGTTACGCATGATGGTATCTTTGTCAGGTTCTATTACTGCTGAATACTCAAGTACACCGCCACTTTCTGCTGTGCCTGAAAAAACAAACCTGTTCAATCCCTCTGAAATCTCCACCGGTTTTTCTGTAGTAATTTTTCTTCCCTCAAATAGCTTTAATATTCCTTTTGTCTTAATCGTACTGTCTATGCTTACTTCAATTTCAAACTTGTCATTAAGCCGCATATTTTCGGGTACCCTAACACTTGTCAACTGAACTTCCTCATTATATACAGTATCTATCGGATAGATGCCAAGCGTAACATTCTGATGCTTTAATATACGTGCCTGCTTAAATGCATCTCCTGCATTTTCCTGCCCATCAGTTACCAGAACGACTCTTTTTCTATCTTCACCAGGTATAAGCGCTACAGCAAATTTAAGCGCCTGTTCAATATTCGTAAAATTCCCATTCACTTTGGTCTGGAATGAATTGAAGTATATGCTTTTTGAAGGTGTTGTTTCAACCGAAGTATCAGCCCCAAATTGAATAATTCCTACTTTATCGTCAGATGGGCGACTTTTCAATGCTTCATGGATAAATTCCTGAATTGCACCTTGCATTTTTAATGTGCTCTCCGAGCCATCTACCACAAAAACTGTGGTAACCTCATTAGATACTCTTTTCAAACCCATACCAGACAGCGCTAGAATCAATATAGTTAATAACAAGGCTCTCAAAGCTATGATAAGCTTTGCATTTAACATTGCGCTCTTTAAAAGTTTTCGTGCTGTAATCAGTAAAAAGGCAACTGCCACTGGTATTAGCAGCAGAACAAGCGGATGATTAAAACTAAATACCATTTGTATAAACCCACCATTCTATAACAATAACACATAATAAAGTCCAGAGTATAATCCATTGAAGGTTAAATCCACCTTCCACGTTTATTTTAAAATTCTCATGCATTTGATTATTCATTTGCTCATAATCGTCTATCAGCTTGTTCAGGTTGGATTCCTGACCCGAAGGAACATTCACTGAAAAATAATCTTTCAGTTCACCGTCAGGCAGCACCTGCACTAAAGTGTAAATTCCAGCAGCATTTATTTCATCAAACATTTGTGCAGGAAAAGGCGGCGCAATTGTTATGCTTATATTGTCGGGTGTCATTACCGTTGCTTTTTGTACGCCGGGATTAAGATTAAAATCAATGTTATCCCCTGAGTAAAAGTTCAAGTTATTGCTAATACCCGACGGCACCAACCATTCCACAGAATTAGTCATAAGTATTGGAAAGGCTGACTTAAGTGGCAAATCAGTATTGTGAACATCAAAACCAAAAACAAGTATACGGGTGTTTTCCCTTGTACCTGCAAAAACCAGACTACCTTTGTCAGTCTTAAGAACTTCTTCTGCCCAGTACGGTGTTTCTAGTATCCTGCTTCGTCCTATTGAAAACGAATAGTCACTTATATAATCAAGTATTATGTGCTCCAACTGTTCAATTTTAGGATGCTCAATAGTATCAACAACGCTAAAGAATTTGTTTACAGGAGGGTTAAATACCATTATACTTCCGTCTTTGGGAAGCTCATCTGGCAAAGAACCATCATATATATAAAGATCGTAGCCTTTAAGGTTATACATATCCTGTGTCTGTATTTTGAAAACCTCTGTATTGTCCATAAGCGTCAGTAATTTATCAATAAATGTATTCCCTTTTGATACAAGTGCTACCCTTTTGTTTTTTGAACGTTTCGCCACATTGTACGCTCTGTTATCTACTGCAAGAGAATCCTTTTCATCAATACTGCACTCAAGAATTACTGCCTCCAACGGAATGCCACTCCAATATATATCTGCAGTCTCTCCACTTTTTACCATAACCTTTTTTGCATCAAACACCTGACCGTCAACATATAAGCTTACAGGAATATCTGAATCTTGGAAACTGAAATTCGCAATTTTTGATAATACAGTTATATTGCCACCTGTCCTAGTGTGAGACATCAGCACAACGGCATAATTTTCGCCTTTTCCCATGGTCTTGTAAAATCGCACATTTGCGTCTGGTATATTAAGCACTTGGTCGCTAAAAAGGGCGACAAGAGATTCGGGAAATTGTCTTAACACTGATTGAATTAAGTTTACTGCTGCTTCGGTATTGCTAGAAAAATTAGTAGCATTAAGTCCTTTGATTTTTTCTCGTATCCTATTCTTATCCTTTATGGGACTCTCTTCAATAACTGCATCATTACTTATATTAATTAAAGTGATCACTGTATCAGGGCTAAGGTTATCCACGTATGAAATTGCCTGCTCTTTTGCATATTCCAGTCTGCTAGGGTTAACATCAACCGCCTGCATGCTTAGCGATGTATCTATCACAACAATTACACTTTCTGACACTCCGGATACATTTATAAAAGGTCTGGATAACGCCAGCGTTAAAAGGATTGCAGCAAGAAGCTGAAGCAACATGAGAATATTTCTTCGAAGCCTTTGCCACGGTGCATTTGCTTTCATATCCAAAAGAACCTCATCCCAAAGCTGCAGGCTTGGCACAACATGCTCTTCATGTTTTTGCTTAAGAAGATAAAGTATAATAATCAGCGGCACAGTAGTAAAACCAATAAATGCCAGCGGGGAATAAAATGTCATCTGACCACCTTAGCCAATCTATTTTTTAAGTGAAACAAACTGCTCAATCCGTTTTTTTATAGGTAGTTTTGAATGATATAGTATAGCAAAAAGAACAATCGGCTTTATTTTGATAGAAAACCAGGTGAAAAGAATACAAAAATGCGTGAAAAAAACACGATGTTTTTTTAGCTTTTTTGCGCCACCATACCATTCTAAATATCACATGGATGTAATGTCCCTTACTATATGCTCCACCGGAACTTTTGTATTCATGAACATATACTTCATTCCGCGCTTATAGCACTCATTTTGAAGCTTTTGTCTAAACCTGCTTAATACCTCTTTGTATACCCCAAATACCGAAGCAGAGGCTGTCACATCAAGGTATTGTCCTGTCTCTGCATCTAAAAGTCGCAGCTCTCCATTTAATGAAGGGTCTGTCTCCTGAGGCGACAACATGTGACACACATATACCTCTTGCTTTTTATATTGAAGGAACTTGAGAGTTTCCTCAAAATAAGTTGCGTCTAAAGCCTTTTGGTTTTCACTGCGTCGCATCGAATGCTTTTGCCTGCTTCCATTTTTACTTAATTCATCCTGCTGTACATTATTAGAAAAAAAGTCTGAGATTATAACCGAAATTCCTCTGTTTCCCTTAAGCTCTGATTGCTTTATGGCAGTATAGATATCGGTTTTGCCTCCATACTCTATTTTCTCAAGAAAGCCCAGCAATTCTGAAAAATTATTTTTCCCACGCATCGAAAGTTTCTTCTTATCAACTGTTTTGCTAAAGCAAATGACAGAAACATTATCATAGTTACAAAGACACAAGTAACCTAATGCTGCTGCCAGTCTTCTTGACGAAAAGCTTTTTTTGGGGTATCCAAAATTCATTGACCTGCTTGTATCAAGAAAAATATTTACCGGTGCCTCTCTTTCCTCCATAAAAAGCTTTATGAAAAGCTTCTCAAACCTTCCGTAGGCATTCCAGTCAATTCTCCTAAAATCATCACCAGTAAAATACTCACGATAATCGGAAAATTCTACCGAGCTGCCCTTGCTTCTAGATTTGCGATTTCCACTGGCACCATCGGATAAAATTATATTTGAGGAAAGTGATAGTCTTTCTATTTTTCCTAAGAACTCACTGTCAAACAAATTTTCCGTTTCATTTTTCTGTAATTTGAGGTTTACGTCCAGAACCGTTTTGCCTCGATTTTCGTCCATACTGATCTTCCTTAAATTGTATATTGTTCAGCAAATTAAACACGGTGCTTTATTCACCAGTCACATCCATTGAGCACTTTGCTAATTCTCCATTAATTATCCCAAAAAATTTATAATTTCACTAATTACATAATCAGAGCTAATACCATCGGATACTCCTTCAAAATTAAGAAAAATTCTATGCCTTAAAGAAGGCAGTGCTGTATGCCTAATATCCTCAAAAGCCACATTGTAGCGCCCTTCAAGTACTGCTCGGATTCTTGCTGTGGATACAATAGCCTGTGCTCCTCTAGGACTTGCACCAAAACGAATATACTTTTTGATCTTATCAGGTGAGTATTCACCTTCAGGGTGGGTTGCCATTACAAGCTTCATAGCATAGTCCAACACCGGTTTAGCAATCGGGATATCCCTTGCAGCTTCTCTCATTTTAATAATTTCTTCACCATTTGTTGTTTTATAAAGATCCTCTTCGGTATTACCGGTAGTAATATTTACAATCTGTGTTAACTCATCTAATGACGGGAATGGCACATTCAGCTTATATAAAAACCTGTCCATTTGTGCTTCAGGTAGAGGATAGGTTCCGTCCATTTCAATAGGATTTTGTGTTGCTAACACAAAAAACGGCTGTGGCAGCTTATATGTATTATTTCCTACAGTAACAGTTTGCTCCTGCATAGCTTCAAGCATCGCACTCTGTGTCTTAGGTGTAGCTCTGTTAATCTCATCAGCCAGAACAATATTGCTAAAAACTGGACCCGGTTGAAACTTGAACACTCCATTATCATCCTTTGATCTAGTTATTATATTAGTTCCAACGACATCAGCAGGCATAAGATCCGGAGTAAACTGTATTCTAGAAAACTGCAAATCCAATACATTTCCAAGAGTTTTAACAAGCTGTGTTTTCCCAATCCCCGGAACACCTTCAAGAAGAACATTCCCACCAGCAAGTATGCATATGAGTACTTGTCTTATAAGCTCTTTTTGCCCGATTATCCTCTTAGCTATTTCAGCTTCTGTCTTATTAACCACTTCAATAAGGTGCTGTATATCCTTAACACTTGTCTCCATCCACCATCCACCATCCCCTACTTTATTTAAACTTATGTGCCCTCATTAGCCAGAAGAATCCTTCACCTTAGTATGAATTCTTTTATGTTTATTACCGAAAAGCATTTTTAGTTAAACTTGCCTTTTGCAGAATAATCATATCATCTAATGAGCGTAGTTTGTCATTCTAACGACATAAAATAATCCCTTACAATATCTTTCATAACAGGAGGTATTGAGTCTCCCTCTAGCACTAACATGGCTTCATCCTTGTATTGTCTGAAAACCTCCGAGTAGGAAATGATCTCGCCCTTTTGCACAGGTACTCTATCAGAGTCTATCCAATAGCTCTGTCCCGAATCGCCCGCAGTTCCTCCAACCTGTGAGGGATCATTATCTCCTCCAAGTCTTTCGGGCACAAAAATACTTTCATACTCCTCAATTTGTGAATCTCCTGGTTCCCTTCCTCCTGACCCCTGTTCATCACCACTAAACCCACTATCGTTTTCTCCGCTACTATCTCCGGCACTACCTGACCCCTGCTGCCCGAACCCTTCTCCTCCCGGTGCTCCGGAGCCTTTAGGAGCCTGACCTGTATCATAAGATGCTTGACCACCGCCTTGTGACACTTGCCCTCCGGGTATTGCACCTGGTTGTATAAGATTATTCTGATTAAGTTCTGCAATCTGGTATTTTGCATTTTGCATAGTATCCAAAACCTGCTTGAGCATCTCATCCGAGATTTCATTTTGACCGCTTGAATTTCCGGTACCTGATGACAAAAGAGCTTCTTCAAGCTGCGAAAGCTGCTGTGCAACTCTTGAAAAATTACCGTTTTCTATAGAATCTGCCAAATTCGATAAAGACTGCGATAACTGTGCATTTTCCTCAAACTTGTCTGATGCCGAACTTAGGGCTTGGGAAAGCTCCGTTTTTTGCTCCTTACTAAGATCCTCAATTTTGTTTGCTAATTGCTCAATTTTTTGTTTAAAATCAACACCCTTGCCGCTTGCCATTGTTTCACCTAGCTCTTGTGTAAACGAAGATTCTTTCATGCTTTTTAAAAGCTCTGCAAGATTTTTATTTAATTGGTCATGTTCGGATAATTCTCGTATTTCATTCATGGATCTTGAAATTGCCTTTAGTGCATTCTCTTCACTATCTGTCCTTTTGAGCTCATCAACAAGCTCATCCAGCATTCTTACAGCTTCTTCAGTATTTTCATGTGACAGTTGAGATTTTTCTAATAACGCTTCTTTCTTTTCCTCAATCTCCTCCACCTGCTTTTGAATCTCACGAGCTATATTTTCGGTTTTTTTTGCTTCATCTTTTGACCATGAAGGAATAAAAAATGATACAGCTGTTAAAATTACCGTTATAAAAAACACCAGTGCAAAACTTTTAGGAATCTCTATTTTAAACCTTTCTTTAAAGTTAAAGCTCTCAACTTTTAAAAGCGCATCCTTTCTTTGGGCAATAGCTAACGATGAGCTTTCATTTCTCAGCTCATAGGCTGTAACAACTCTTTCCTTAAGTCCTAGTAAGTCAGCTTTTTTTATAACTTTTTGATAGCTAGGTCGCGTAAAAAATATACAAACTACGGCAAATGCTAGACTAAGCAAATAGACCCAAGCTATTTTTACAAAAAGGAAAGGTGTAGGCACAAACACTGCCACATATGAAAAGACCATGGACACTGCTCCCGCTGCAACAATCGCCTTTATTGTCAAAGCTGACCAACGCGAAAAGTGCATTCTGTTTTTAAGTGGGCGTAATGCTCGTAAAACATTAAGAATGCTGTTATGCTTCATTATTTATCAAAATCACTCCTTAAGCCTCTTACTTTGTGCTCTCTTTTCCTTAATTTAAACATATACCTCTTAACTGGCTTTATCTTCCATGCGCTCAAACTAATTAACGTAATTGAGGCTATCACATCAAAAATCACATTAATTACCCAATGACCTATCCGACTCGAAGTCACTATTCCAATAAAACTCCTAATGTTCAGTATGCTAGAAAGGCCACTAGTTCCGGTATCAATTATTGACGCAAGACCAAAAATAGGGTTACCGAAAAGAAACCAGACTGAAACATCTGCAACTGCACGATCTGTTATCCTCTGAACAATCACATAATAAAATATATATGCAATCAGTGTTCCAAAAAAGAGAAACATGATCATAATATAAGTCGCAATCATCGACACTGCGCTTCTTTTGAATATTGTTGAAAAGAATATACCAAAGCTTGCAATCATAAGTGCAGTCGCTAGATATAACACGAATAGAATTATGATATCAGAAATTCTTACACCACCAAAAAGAAATACCGTGCTCATTATAGGAAGTGAAGCAGTCACAAGAAGCAGAACATGAGCTATCGAAGCAACTACTTTTCCTATAATTATTTTTAAAGTTGAGTAATCAGTGCACAGCAAAAGATCCAGTGTCTTACGCTCTCTTTCTCCGCTTATAGCACTAGCAGTAAGTGCAGGAGTTATTATTGCTATCATCCCCAATTGGAATGCTGCAATGACATTAAAAGCTTCGGTCATTATTCTCGGATTAAAATAGTTGTAGGTTGAATACATACTATCAAAGAAAAAAGTAAATATCAAAAAACCTAAAAAACCAAGGTATAATGTTACCAAAAGCGGCGACTTCCATCCTCGCATTTTTATCTTAAGATCCTTCTCAACTATTGGATTAATTTGCATTTTTCGCTTCCTCCCCTGTCAGATGCATAAAAATTGATTCAAGATTCTCTCCTGTTTCAGAAAATGAAGTAACAGGGATATCATTTTGCACCAGCTTTTTAAGTATCTTGCTCAGTTTCTCACCGTTTCCGCAAAAGTCTGCTTCAATATAATCAACGCCTGCAAATATACTTCCAATCTCATGCTCTTCCTGAAGACATTTTACCGCAGGTTCCATATTTCCACCAAGTATCTTGACCTTTATCCTTCTTGAGTGGGATACCTTGGCCATGATTTCTTCAACCGAACCACTTACAACCATTTTCCCATTATTTATTATTCCTATGGCGGTACACAGCTCTGAAAGCTCATGCAAAATATGTGAGCTTATAATCACTGTTCTACCCATAGATTTCAATTCCTTAAGAATTTCCTTCATCTCAACTCTGGCTCTAGGATCTAACCCTGATGCGGGCTCATCCAGTATAAGAAGGTCAGGTTCATGAATCAGGCTTCGCGCAAGACACAAACGTTGCTTCATCCCCCTTGAAAGTGTATCCACATAAGTATCTTCTTTATCAGACAAATTTACCAGCTCCAAAAGCTGGTCAGTCACTTTCTTACGCCTTTTTATATCCAGTCCATACAGACCTGCATAAAAATTCATATACTCACTGACCTTTAAGTCATCATACACACCAAAAAAGTCAGGCATGTACCCAATCGTATTTTTAAAGGCATGCGGGCTCTTATTTATATCTATTCCGTTTACAATAACACGACCGTTGGTAGCTTTTAGCAATCCGGCAATTATTCTCATGGTAGTTGTTTTTCCAGCTCCGTTTGCCCCTACAAAACCATATATCTGACCTTTTTCAATTTTAAGGCATAAATTGTCGACAGCCAAAAACTTCCCATACTTTTTAACCAAGTCCTCAACAATAACCATTAACGCACCACCCCGCCTACTGCTATTTGTGGTTCTCGAAACATCCCCATGCCAGCTGATTCTCCAATTAAATCAATGGAAACCCGAACACGTACTTCATATCTTCCACTCAGCATCGACTCAATATCTTTATCTAATGTAAAAGTACTGCTTGTTTCCTCCCAACTCATTGACTTAAAATTGTAGATATAATACTTTATTTCTTTAATTCCGGCTGAATTTTCTATCACCCTTTCAGGGGATGTGTAAGTCGGTGCACTTGTATTGGTATAAAGCGATTTTGGCCAGCTTATAAAAAGCCAATCCGGACTTATTTCCTTAGGCACAGAAAATAAATAATCATAACTTCCACTTTCGGTCACTCTTACACTTCTGTCATATCCGTCACTATAGTAACCAATCTTTTTATTGTCGTAATCTTCAAAAACCGGAGCAATTATCCCGGTTGGATATTCTATCCGGGAACCTTCAGACATTTCTATTGGTACTTCAGAATACACTATATTTGTATTGTAGGCTTTTGGGGCTTTGCCGTTCACTTTTAGTTGATAACCTGGATTACTATCATCAAATGCAATAAATGAAAGCTTTATCTTACCGCCCTGTTCATATGTATTATCAAACATGTGCCTGAACACATTATTTATCAAATCCCTTTTCCTGATACTTTCTCTCATCTCAATAGTCATATGCCCCCCCTGCTGCGGGCTGTATGGACCGAGCCAATCATTAATAAAATAATCAAAAGAGTTAGTAGTATGATCCATAAGGTTTATTGTAAGTGTCTTAGTTTCCTCAGGCATAAGTTGTCCAACACCGGTATAAATATTACCAATGCACAATAAAGCATCTTTTAGAGTCATTTCTGTGTTATTCTTTATATTAACTGTTAAAACACCGTTTTTAAGAGAAAAAGAATCAAATATACCCCCTTTATAAGGCAATTGTGTGGAAGCAGAAAAATAATTTGGAGCCCACAATCCTGCGTCATACTGTTCATAGATTACAGGATTAGAATCTGTGTACTTTGCCCTTATTATACCCTGATTCGGATTAGCACTGCTATTTTGCCTATATCCAATATGATCATAATACTCGTTGGCTAAACCAACACTAATTCCACTATTTTTAGGATACTCAATTACCATCCGGTTACGCTCATCGCTAAAAACAGTCATGGCGGTATCAATATGCGCAGTTTTCTCTACTTGGTTAACAAATATCACCGATACATTATTTACAACCGCTTGGGCAAACCTTGTTTTATAGCCCGCTATGTAAATCACACTGACAAAAACAGCCGCTAAAATCGGTATTGCAACCCAGCTCATATCTCTTTTATCCATCCTTTTAAGAACAAAATAGAGTATAGGTCCAACAATAAGTATATATACTCCTAAAATTACAAGCATCATTCTAAACGGAGGCGTCATCGTCTCAGGAACCTGGGAAGCAAGATAACGCAAATTGCCTATATTGTCACGTATACTGCCATATGTATCTCTTTGAGCCGGCAAATTTGATATAAGCATAGATGCAACTTTCGAAAGCACATTTTCTAAAAGAAGCCTGGAATCCCCAAAGGTAGCAAAGGGCTCAAAAAACGGATCAAAAGACAATACCACAACACTGCCATTTCCAAGTTTTTTTGCAGATACAATAGGAATACCCTGCTCTTCAACTATTGCATCTCCACTTTTTAGGCGCACATCTGTGACATAGATATCTTCTGGTAACTGTTGCTCTATAAAATTTTCAAGTTCATAAATATGTTTTAAACTAATTGAACCATTAATATCAAAAAAACTCAAATCATTATCAAGTCCAGCTGTTACTTTAGCTGCATGCTGACCTACTATCAGCGCAAGTGTATTACCTTTTTTTACCCAATCAACAAGAGCCTTGTATTGCTTGTCTGACAATGAAGATGTATCAAAACTGCTTATCACTATAAAATCAAAGCTGTCCATTCCAATATCATCTATAGGGAAATTATTTTTCCCAAGCTGTACAACTTCGGCAGCAGTTTTATCAAGAGTTATATAGCCATCTTCCATTGGTGGCATATTATATTTCGTTTGAATTTCAGACAGCGTATTTGGTTTCATAATCTCAATAAGTCTTATCCCTCTAAGCTCGGCAAACACACCCGGATCATCACTTAAAACCCCTAATACTGGCGTAGTAGGAGAAACAAGCTTTTCAAACGAATAATCAACAGCACACAGAACGCTTTTCCCATCGACCAGTCGTACTTCTACATTTCTATCAGCGGTATACATTGGAACGTTTATTATTATTTCCTTTGCAACCCCTGAAGGAAGAACTGCCGGTGCAGCATGTATCACTCGGGTATCATAGCCCGAGCTAACCAAAACCTGTGCTTCACACTGTATGTCATCAGCCTTGTTCTGTACAGTAATTCTGAACGGTACATATGATCCGTATCTTGCCATATTATTAAAGCCTGCTTCAACCCCCATAACTATATCATTTCCATTAGCAAAAACGTAAATTTTTGGTGTTGCAAACACCAATACAAATATCATAGTTATTACAGCAGCTATTTTTATGTTTAGTATTTTTTTAGCCATATAACCACCTCATCCTATGTTAGACCGATTATGTGAAAATAATGTTCCGAGTTAACGAAAGATTAGCCTTATTACATTATACAAGAAAATTACCATATTGTACGTGTTTTATTTAAAAAACTACCTTTTTTAAAAGCTTAGCATAAAACCGCTACATTTTAAAGTAGTTGGTTAATCTACTACACAAACCTAGTAACCAAAAATATTACCATTGTAACTGTTATTGAGCTTAACACTGTAGCTGAAAAACAAGTCTGTGATGCAAAATCAGGCTCGTTGTCAAATTCAAGTGCAAGTATGACCGTATTGACAGCAGTCGGAGCGGATGCTGCGATAATAAGAACCTGTGCCACTAGTCCATGCAATCCAAGGATCAGAGTAAGAATGTATGCAATAATCGGACCCATAACTAAACGTATAAAGTTTGAAAGATACACGCGTACAGACTTAAAATTTATCTTAGTGTTCGCAAGCTGAATACCTAAAAGAAGCAGTGCTGTAGGGATCATTCCCTGACCAAGAATTTCAAGAGCCGAATAGACAGGTGTCCATAATTTTAAATTAAAAAATTTAAATATAAATGCAAATAATATACTATAGCCCATAGGTATTTTAAGTATACTTAAAAGCGCTTCTTTAGTGCTTCTTTTTCCACTGCTGGCATTATATACTCCAATAGTGTTAAATGTAATATTCTGTGCCATTATACAAATAACTTGGATTGAAATAGCATAAGGATCATTATATAAAAGCTTTATCACCGGAAGTGAAAAATTTCCTCCATTGAAAAAGCAAACAGAATTTACAAAAGCTTTTGAAAGCGTTTTGGGATATTTCTTCAGCTTGACAATAAGAGAACTAATTAAAAATAATGCAAAAAACAAAAGCAATCCAAAAGAGATGATTGAAAGTGCTACTGAACCTCCAACATTACTTTTATATATGCTGATAAACAATAAAGCAGGTGTACATGCATATATTTGGATTTTGACCAGTGCATCAGCATCAATCTCAAATTTTTTCCTGATGACATAGCCAAGTCCAATCTGAAAAAAAACAGGTAAAATAACATTAATAAAAATAAAAAGAAAATTATTCATAGTGTCGAAACGTTGAAATCCCTTATGAACGCTTTCTAAGCTATATTCTGCTATACATATGATTATCCAGCTTTCCTAAGAAAGCTGGTCAAAAACTTCGCTCGCTGCTTGCCTATGCATTCAAGGCTACTGCAAGCTATGTATTGGCAATAATTAACCAATCTATTTACTTATCAAAGCAGACGTTTTGGGAGTGCGCTTTTAAAGCCACCTCACTTTAAAAAATTATTATTTAGAAAAACATTTAGATTATATAATATACAAAAAAGATCTCAGTTTCAAGCAGCTTAATTTTTTATTCTTTAATTTGTTTTTTTATGTAACATCTGAACATAGTACAATCCTGCGAGAATAACAATTGTAGCAAGGATGCCTCCTTCTGGTCCAAAGTCTCCTCCTGTAAGTAGGTTATTTTCTGTTACAACTATCTCATATATTCCATCTAGCGCCATCCCACTGACCGGAAAACTAAATACAATGCCTAAAAAAAAGTTCCATGCTATATGGTATCCTATAGGCATCCACAAACTGCCTGTCTTTGCCCGCATTACAGCAAAAAGTATTCCTACAAGGAAAATATTTATTATACCCATGAAACAGATATTTGGATTGGAACCATGCATTAAAGTAAATATTATTGAAGATACAACTAGAGGCAGCCACTTGTTATCCGTTTGCTGAAGCACCATCATACAATATCCTCTTGCGAACATTTCCTCATTAAGTGCCACCAGAATAAAAATAACCAGCCCAAGTAATACTGAAACTGAAAAGTTTGGATGCAGCAAATCATTCTTTAGGGTTATATTTCCGGTAAGTAATAGAGTAACAAAAATAACAGTTATAGAAATTGCACCAAGAATAAGTCCTATAATAAAATCACTCTTATATCTTCCCAAGCTAGTTAGCCCTATATCCTTAATTTTTCGTTTATCAATAATTTTAAGAACAAGTAATACTGCTGTAATCATTGAAAGTGCTGCAATTGCCAATGAGATAAAATTTAAAATACGATTTGTTAAAAGCTCATTGTATATATTGTTAAATAACATTGCATTCGGAGAATTTTTAAATTTTGTTTTTGCAAAATAAACTGTACAAGCTAGAAATAAAGCTGAAATTGAAACCGTTCCAAATACATAATATAAGGCTAGAGTAATAGAAATCTTCCAGCCTGACCTTACCTTATTATATTTGTTTATAAATATTTTTTTCAAGTTAATTCCTCCGAAAAACTATCGCTTCATGTCTTCTGTGATATAATTATATCATGATTGCTCCCCAGTAAGTCACAAAGACTTTCTGAGATACAATCATATTATAATAAATATGTGTAAAAATAAATGCTGATAGTACTCATCTAAATTTTTATTGGTTTTGCTTTGCAAAAAAGGTCTTTTTAAGTTTATGATAGTTTATATGAAATATATGCAAACAGGAAGGTGATTTATATGAAAGAAGATTTGATCAAGGTGACTTTTTCGGAAAATGAAACATTAATTATTTCTGAAGAAACTAAATTATTCGAGCTGGCTCCTAAGTTCCAGCGAAACTTTAAGACAACCATTGTAGCTGCTAAGGTGGATAATGTTTTGCGGGAGCTTACCTACCCTTTAAACATAAGCAGCAATGTTGAGTTTATTGACCTGACTGATCCTGACGGAATGCTAGTATACTCAAGGAGTGTATGCTTCTTACTGATAAAAGCTTTCCATGATCTGTTCCCTGAAAAGGAAATACTTATTAGCCATTCAATAAGCAGAGGATTGTTTTGCGAAATGGAGGATAACACTTCCATGACACAGGAGGATGTTGTAAAAATAGAAGCCAGGATGAGGCAACTTGTAAAAGATAAGAGACCTTTTGTTAAGAAAACCCTTTCTCTTGATGAAGCTATGGAAATATTCAAAAAAATGAACCGAATGGATAGGTTCCATGTAATAGAGCATAGAAAAAAACCTTATGTAACCATATACAATTGTGATGGCTTTGAAGATTATTTTTATGGTTATATGGTACCTGATACAGGTTATTTGGATCTGTTTGCCCTAAAGCATTACCGGCACGGTCTTGTTCTACAGCTTCCCCAAAAAATAAACCCTGTTATTCTCCCTGAATATCAGCCTAATGATCGTGTATTCAACATACTTATTGAGAATAAGCGTTGGGAAAGTATCTTAGGAGTTGAAAATGTTGGTACCCTTAATGATATAGTGGTTTCAGAAAAAATTCATGACCTTCTAAGAGTAAATGAAGCGTTGCATGAAAAGAAAATTGCCAACATTGCTGATATGATCACAAGCGAACTTCCCAAAAAACGTATTGTGCTGGTAGCTGGTCCTTCATCCTCTGGCAAAACAACCTTTTCCCAGAGGTTATCAATACAGCTTAGAGTCAATGGATTAAGACCGATTATTATCTCTCTTGATGATTATTTTGTTGATCGTGAACATACACCAAAAGATGAAAATGGAGACTATGATTTTGAAGCATTTGAGGCACTTGATATCAAGTTATTTAATGAGCATCTCCTTGCACTTCTAAATGGAGAGCCTGTCAATATACCAATTTTCAACTTTCATACAGGCAATCGTAAAAAGGATGAGTGGAGAAGAATTACCATTGATGCTGATCATCCATTGATTATTGAAGGAATTCATGGACTAAATCCAAATCTTATATCTTCAGTTCCCGAAGAATACAGATTTAAAATATACATCAGCCCAATGGCAGCACTGAATATAGATAATCACAACAGAATACCTACTACAGATATAAGGCTTTTAAGAAGAACTGTAAGAGATTTCCAGTTCAGGGGCAGCAGCGCATTAAATTCAATAGAACGCTGGCCATCAGTACGCCGAGGGGAAGAAAAAAATATCATGCCGTATCAGAATGAAGCTGATATAATGTTTAATTCTTCACTCATGTACGAGCTCGGCGTGTTAAAACCACTTGCTGAAACATTGCTTTCGCAGATAACGGCAGATTATCCCGAATATTCGGAAGCCAGAAGACTTATTGAGTTTTTAAGCTATTTTCTTCCTATAGATTCAAATGAAATTCCCTTTAATTCAATACTCAGAGAATTTATCGGTGGAAGCTGCTTTTATGACGATCACAAGTGACATCAACTAAAGCACACTAAAGCTCAGTAGTTTTACGGCTAAGTTTCTCAAAAAAAAAGGAAGCAAAGATGATATTCTTTCGCTTCCTTTTAATATGTACATCCCAATTAGAGCCCCCGCAAGCGCGGGGGTGTATTCATATCTGCACTATTTGCAGGTACAAAAATATTATCCCACCAAAATCAAATTTTATTATTAATTTTATATTGTAGAAAAATCTAAATATCAGACATTATCATAAGTGGATCATAAACATAAAAGTTTCGAAAAATTTTCCGGTTGACTATCTGAGGCATTTGATGTTATAATAATTTTTGTCGTTAAAAAGATTGTATGTTTTATTTAAGAGTTGCAAAATATTCAATCTTAAATAATGGGCGCTTAGCTCAGCTGGGAGAGCACCTGCCTTACAAGCAGGGGGTCATAGGTTCGATCCCTATAGCGCCCACCATATGCTGGTGTAGCTCAGCAGGTAGAGCAACTGACTTGTAATCAGTAGGTCGGGGGTTCAATTCCGTCCACCAGCTCCAAGGTCAGCTTAATTAATAAGCTGACCTTTTTTATTGTCTAGGTAAGTAAACTTTCCTAGCTACTCTTACCCACCCTAGCATAAACCTACCTGTTATTTTAGTGGATAATATGCTGTACCCAAGACAGGTTCATCATTTATTGACATAATGATATCTAATAATGAATTTTTAAATAAAATTTGACATATTTAGCTGGCTTATATATAATGTTAATACTTTCTAATTGTGTGGGGGGGGATACTTTTTTGTCAAGGTTAAATATGGTTATTGCGGATAGCGATATGGCCTATACCGAACGCTTATCTGCCTGGTTTATGAGTAACTACCCAAACAGGTTAAATCTTGAAATATATACACAAAAGGAATTACTCTTGGATTGCCTTACCAATAATGAAATTTACCCAGATATCATCTTGATATCATCTAAACTTATGCCTTCAGACAAAAGTAGTCTTAGCTGTGAAACAGTCATTATATTGTGTGATAGTAGTACACCAAATGAATTTGAACAGTGTTATTGTATAAATAAGTATCAACCTGCTGATAAATTATTTAATCAAATAATAGACTATTATTATGAAATGCGTGAAGATGCAGTACACATTATCAGGGGTAACAGCAAAACGAGAATTATAAACATTTTCTCTCCCCAGGGGAACTCCGGAAAAACCACAATATCTGCTATTTTCGCTCGTGAACTTGCACGCCTTGGGTTTAAAACCTTATACATAAGTTTCAGGAGCATTAACTGCACAAACATCCTTCCTCTTACCGAAAATACGCAGAACAATTTCTCAAAGCTAATATATTATATAAAACAAAATAGCAGCAACCTGAGCATAAAAATCAGCACTCTGGTATCTTATGATCAAGAAACATCACTATCTTACCTTTTAACACCTGACAGTTGCCTTGAGCTTGACGAACTTAACCCACAGGATATCTCCAAACTCCTTTTGGAAATTACCGCCTCGGGAATTTATGATTATATTGTTACTATTACTGATACTTCATTGACCCATAAAACTCTGACCCTTATGGAATGTGCCAATGTTGTATTGATACCAGCAATAGCATCCAGACATCTATTGGGCAGATTGAATTTTTTAGAAAAGGAAATAAAGAAAATTCGATTAACTTATCACCCTGAGATTTCAGATAACTTTTTGATTCTATTAAACAAATCTTTTGAGGATGTGGATACCACTATATACCCATACCCAGTTCTTGCATGTTTACCCAACCTCGAAAAGATAGAAATGGAAAAACATATTGTAACAAGTAAACTTGAAGGCTATATAAAACCTGTTGTAACCAAACTTATTAGCTTAATGGATGCAGGAGATCTATAATGGACATACATATAATTACTGATGAGCTTAATAATAACATATCGCAAAACTTGGATGTGATGAAAGATTATTCTGATGACGATATTCTTCAGCTAATTGAGCAAACTGTCTTTGAAAAAGGCAGAGAAGTATACCTTAGCTCAGAAGATAAGCATAAGATTATTATTTCGATTTTTAACTCCAAAAGACGCCTTGATATAATACAACCTTTATTAGATGACGATTCTGTTACCGAGATTATGATCAACGGACCTGACGATATATTCATTGAAAGAAACGGTCATATCTACAAAACTGATCTTAGGTTCAGCCACGAAGACAAGCTGTACAATATTATCCAAAGTATAGTGTCAAAAGTAAACCGAACTGTAAATGAGTCTTCTCCAATTGTTGATGCCCGGCTTAAAGACGGCTCAAGAATAAGCATTGTTCTGCCACCAGCAGCGCTTAACGGTCCTGTACTTACAATTCGGAAGTTTCCCCAAAAGCCTTTAGCGATGGAAAACCTGATACAACTTAAAACTATTACCGACGAAGCGGCTGTGTTCCTTAACACTCTAGTTCGCGCCAAGTATAATATATTTATATGCGGAGGCACAGGATCCGGCAAAACTACATTTCTAAATGCACTATCAAATTTCATACCCTGTGATGAAAGAATAATTACAATTGAAGACTCGGCGGAGCTTCAAATATCAGGTGTAAAAAACTTAGTTCGCCTAGAAACACGAAATCCTAACACCGAGGGAAAGGGTGAAATTAGCATTCGTGACCTGATACGTACGTCCCTTAGAATGAGACCTGATCGAATTATTGTTGGCGAAGTAAGAGGTGCCGAAGCCCTTGACATGCTGCAAGCAATGAACACAGGTCATGACGGTTCCCTATCCACAGGTCATGCAAATTCCAGCAGAGATATGTTATCAAGATTAGAAACAATGGTTTTAGTCGGCGCATTGCTGCCACTAGACGCAATAAGGCAGCAAATAGCCTCTGCCCTTGATATAATAATTCAAATAGGCAAGCTACGAGACATGAGCAGAAAAGTTCTTGAAATTAGTGAAATAGTTGATTATAAAAATGGTGAAATAGTCCTAAACCCTCTTTTTGTCTTCAAAGAAAACGAGTTGTCTGAAAATGATGAAATCGAAATATTCTCCGATACAAAATCTTACTTCAAATCAGGTTCCGTCATAGGACAACTTACAAAAACAAATAACAGCTTGCGCAACAACCTTAAACTTAAGATGGCTGGATTTTACTCTAAGGAGGGTCACCTATGATTATCATTGTAATAGTGATTATCTGCGCAACAGCAGTAATTATTTTTAAGACTTCAAATATCGGTAAAAGCGTTAGGTTTGCACATTTGTCTTATCTTTTTGAACGCAAAAGAAAAAACACTACAAACAATGTGGCAAAAGTCAACTATAAAACTTACAGCTTTACATTCTGGGAGTATTTAAAGTATCTTGCTTTTGCATCCATTGTACTTTATCTTATAGGTTACCTTTTTTTCAGGAACTCCTTCTTAAGCTTTGGCTTATGCCTGTTTTCTTTCTTATATCTCCCTGTTAAAAGGAAAATCATTATACTTAAGCAAAGGTCAGAGCTTGAGTTACAATTTAAAGATATGCTTCTATCTGTGTCCTCATCTTTATCGGCAGGTCGCTCAGCAGAGGGAGCCTTTAGCGACGCTCTAAACGAATTAAAGCTTCTTTATCCCTATGATAATTGCCCTATAATACAGGAACTACAAATAATCATCAGAAATATCAGTATAAATGAACCGCTTGAGAAATCCCTCGCTGATTTTGCAGAGCGCTCTGGTATAGAAGACATAACAAGCTTCAGTGAAGTATTTTCAATATGTAAAAGCACAGGTGGTAATCTTGTAGAAATAATACGAAATACTGCTTCTGTAATAAATCAGAAAATCGATATAAAAAACGAGATAGAAGTAATAATTGCTGAGAAAAAACTGAGTCAGAAAATTATGAGCATGATGCCCTTTGGGTTGCTTTTGATGATATCATCAGGCTCTCCAGACTATATTTCACCACTTTTTAGCCCTAAGGGAAATGTTGTAATGGTCATAGTACTATTATTATTAGCCATCTCCTACTTTTTAGGAGCAAAAATTATGGATATTGAAGTCTAAAGATTAGACAAAAGGAGGTTTTGAACAATTGTATATACTTTTATCTGTTGAGATTTTGCTCACTGTCCTGCTTTTCTTTCTGGCAGGTAGAAGATATGATTCTCATATGAAGATACTATCTGAAAGCTTATTATACCCAACGACAATTAACAAAAATTTAAATTATTATGGTAAAGCTGGTGAACAACACACTAAGAGTTTATCTGTCAAAACTATCTTTGCAAATGATAAAAGCTGTACTAGCATTATATTTCTTCCTATTGGTCTGCATTTTTTAAAATTAATAAATCATAAGTTTTCATCAAAATATGAAGGAAGGTTGGAGTTAAAACTGAAAAACCTTTCAGGTCCGGGACAGAGTCGCAAATTTCTTGAAATACACATGGCAAAAAAAATAAACATTCTTTTATTTACATCAATTTTCATTACTTTCGTTGCTACTCAAATTAAAATTGATAAATTCTTTATTGTTTATTGGGCTGCTATTTTATTGCTACTGTTTTACATAACCGATAAACAGTTAGACAAACAGATAAAAGAAAGAAAACAAAAGATGCAGATTGAATTTCCCGAGTTCTTAAACAAGCTGGTGCTTTTAGTTGATGCAGGACTCTCTGTACAGGTAGCATTGAGAAAAATTATCAGAGACAACAAAAAGATAAACCCTCTATATACCGAACTTGGTTATACTCTTAATGATATTAACTCCGGCAAATCAGAAGCTGAGGCTTTTGAGTTGTTCGCAAGACGCTGTTGTATTCATGAAATCACAGCTTTTACAGCTGCCTTACTCCAAAACATAAAAAAAGGTAACCGCGAGTTTGTACCCATCCTTAGGGTGCAAGCTGTTTCATGCTGGGAGAATAGAAAAAATATTGCCCGCAAACTTGGTGAAGAAGCCTCTACAAAGCTTGTTTTTCCCATGATTATTACCTTCATTGCTATTTTAATAATGGCAGTAACTCCGGCATTATTCCAAATAAACTTCTAACCGGTAGGGACAACCATTAAAAAATATAAAATCAAAAATGAAAGGGGGGATTCATTTGACTGGACTTAAAAAATTGTTTAGAAAGCAGGATGGTATAGGCACTGTTGAAATAGTAATTATTATCGCTATTTTAATCGGTCTGGCATTAATATTCAGGACTCAGATTTATTCCTTTGTAAATCAGATTTTTGAAAAGATCTTTGGCGAAGCCGGTAATGTAATAAGTGCACCTACCGGCAGTGAAATGCAGCATAATGTAATTGGTCAATAATTTGATTATCATCCAGAAAGTCACCAAGTGATTTTTTGATGAAATTCAGCTATTTTTAAGTTTTATGAGTCTTCTTAAAAAACTGGATGATCATAATGATTTAAAACTATGGAAGCAAACCGCTTTATTTTGCAGGGAGCGATTTATATGGCTTTAGAATCTTTAAAAAAATTTAATATCAGTCTGACAAGTAACGACGGAAAACGTTTACTAGTTTTTGAAGCAGCTTCAGCAAATTCCGACATTTCACTTATAGACTACCAACTTAAGATGCTTTCCCATAATCCACAGGGCTATATTATTCCAGCAGAAATCTTAAGGCTAGATAACACTGTTTCAATTGCTTTTAACGTGTCAACTCTGATTCCGATTTCAGAATTGTTAAAGAATAAGATTAGTATAAACATCATATGGAATACACTATATGAAATGGTTACTAATATAATTGACAGCAGAAAACTTCTCCTTTTTGAAAGGAATTTTGTTTTGGATGAAGAATTTATATATATAGATGGTTCAAACAAGATAAAATTGTTGTATCTTCCTGTCGCTACAAAGGAAGAGCAGCCAAATGAGTACCTTGAGAACTTTATATTGCGGTTTTTATCCAGAGTCACCCATATTATTCCCGAAGGTGATGAATGTTTTAGAAGAACAACTGCTTTAGTTAAAAGCGACAATTTTAACCTAGACACACTTCATGGATTGTTGAGGAACTATCTGCTTCAAAAAAATCAACAAAGCAATAATCCATTAATAGAGCCATGTAATGTTAAACAATCTAATGTAAGTGAAAAAGATACATATGACAAAAGAAGCTCTCTTTTAATGCGTACTCTTGGAGTATTTTTACTGTCACAGGTAGCAATCGCCGGTATATCGGTAGCTGCTGAAAGGTATATGGACAAAGCTGGTCTTTCCCAGATCAGCAGGTACCTCCCAATAGTTGTTTTTATAATGTGTGCGGAGTATGCAATATATAGACTTTTTCTTCAAACAAGAATTTCTGCTGCAAAAGAAATAACGCAAGTTGATAGTGGTTCCTCTACGCTACCAAATCCGGTCAAGGCTAATGATAGTTATGCTGCAAATGATAGTCAACCCCTACCACCTGACATTGAAGGTAAAAGCATAGCTCTACCCAATAATCAAAGCAGCATGCAAAGTGATAATCATAGCATTGACTCAGATAAGCGGGATCTTTCAAAAAGCCGAGATTCAACCATCTTCAGTGATGAAACCACCTTGTTGGGTTACACAGGTGATTTAAAAGCATGGCTTCAACATGATAATGAAGGTGAGCTTTTGATGACAGAACTAAAAGAAGGAAGCTTTCTTATTGGTCGCAGTGTAGATCTTGCCGATATGGTCATCCCTGCAATATCAGTAGGCAGAATACACGCCAGAATAATTACAAGAGACGACGATTTTTACCTCATTGATGAAGACTCAAAAAACGGTACTTTTATAAATAATATTAAAATTGACCCAAAGAGAGAGTACCAATTAAAAAATGATGATATAATTACATTTGCAAACATGGAGTACACATTTATAAAATAAAGTTAAGAAAGGATGTTGTTTATGAATAAGGCTATTTTAATGGGGAGACTTACAAGGGATCCAGAACTGAGGTATACTTCAGCTAGCAACATAGCTGTATGCTCGTTTACTCTTGCAATTGATAGACCTTTCAAAAAGCAGGGTGAGGAACGTGAAACAGACTTTATACCAGTAGTCGCTTGGAGAAACACTGCTGAATTCTGTTCAAAATACTTTACTAAAGGGTTACGAGTGGCAGTAGAAGGAAGGATCCAGACAAGGAACTGGGATGATGCTGAAGGAAAAAGACATTATGCTACTGAAGTTGTAGCTGATCAAGTTCATTTTGCAGACGGAAAGAAAGAGGGCAGCACAGATTTCTCAAGGGGTCCACAGTTTGACTCAGGCAATGATTTTCCGCCAATAGAGGACGATACCGATCTTCCGTTCTAATCTATGGACAAGCCGCAGCAAGCATTGGGTCGCTCCTTGGCGTTGCCCGAATTATTCTGCAGTAAAATTGTTGACAAAAGCTTGGTGGATTATTCCGTTTACACTAAAGAATATTCACTTCCAGACAAACAAAAAAAGTGGGTCATTCCCACTTTTTTTGTTTGTCTATATCTTGTTATTTATTTTTAGATCATTACCACTTACTCATGAATAAACATACAAGAATGCGTAATGAGGGTCATTAATCTTTTATTTTTAAACCTGTACGCGCCCTTTGAGCTTTGAAGATTCATATATTGCAAGCACCAGGTCTACGCATTTACGAGCAGATTCCCCAGTTATATAAGGCTCTCTGTCTTCATGCACGGACATGATAAAATCCTTTACAATGAAATAATGGGAACCTAAATCTATATTAGATGGGTCATTTGCTGAGGATACCGCTTCCATGTCATCCTCATCTAATGAAGTTATTATAACCTCATCCCCTTCTCTTTTGTGCAAGGTAGTTCTACCATCAACATACAGTATTGATCCCTTTTCACACTCAATCCTTATAAGATCGCCCTCAGGACCAGTTTCAGGAATATTTGAAATAGTAGTGCCCATTACAACACCCTTAGCACCATTTTTAAACTCTAGCAAAGCAACCGCCGTATCTTCAACTTCAATATCTCTGAGTAGTGCAGTAGTAATTGCTTGGACATATTCAACATCGCCGGTAAGCCAACACATAGCGTCTATAGCATGAATACCCTGATTCATCAGACATCCGCCACCATCTAGCTCCCATGTACCGCGCCACGCTCCGCTTTTATAATACTGAGGTGATCTGTATCCCCTGTATTGACATTCTACAATGGTCATTGGTCCTAATTCACCACTGTCCAAGATCTCCTTTGCTTTTATAAGTCCGCTTCTGGTTCTATTGGGAAACACTACGCCAAGTTTGACATTGTGCTCTCTCGCTGTTTCAATCATCTTGTCCATTGCAGCTTTATTAATTTCCAAAGGTTTTTCACACAATACATGCTTGCCTGCCTTTGCACTTTCAGTTGTAATTACACCGTGCAATCCACTAGGAGTACAAACACATACTGCATCTATATCTGTAGATTTCAACATTTGTGTGTAATCCATGTATACTTTTTCGACATTATATAGTTTTGCAAAAGCTTTTGCCTTTTCCTCATTGCTACCACCGCACACAGCAACAAGTTCTGCTCTTTTATCAAGTTTAATTGAATCTGCATGGGACTTTGCAATCATACCGCACCCAATAATTCCAAACCTTACTTTTTTCATCGTAAAGCCCACCTTTGTTAAACAATATAGGTCGATGCTGCTGTTGCGCCTCCACGACCAGTCCAGTTAGTGTGGAAGAACTGACCACGAGGTTTATCCAAACGCTCATAAGAGTGTGCTCCAAAATAGTCTCTTTGAGCCTGAAGCAGGTTAGCCGGTAGTCTCTCGCTTCTGTAGCCGTCGAAGTAGCATAGAGCTGAGGCAAATGCTGGAATTGAAATACCATTCATCATTGCTGTTGCTGCTACTCTTCTCCAGCTTTCCTGAGCCGCTTCTACTCTTTCTTTAAAGAACGGATCAAGAAGCAGATTGTTAAGACCAGGATTTTTATCAAAAGCTTCTTTTATTTTGCTAAGGAATGCTGATCTGATTATGCATCCTCCACGCCACATAAGAGCTATTCCACCATAGTTAAGATTCCAGCCATAAGTTTTTGCAGCTGCCATCATTAAGCTATAGCCTTGTGCATATGACACCATCTTAGACGCATAAAGTGCATTTTTGATATCTTCAATAAATGCTTTTTTATCCCCCTCAAACTTTGGTTTGGGTCCAGCAATAACCTTTGAAGCTGCTACTCTTTCTTCTTTCAATGCAGATAGACAACGTGCAAAAACAGCCTCACCTATTAATGTAAGTGGAATTCCTTCGTCAAGCGCTGTAATAGCAGTCCACTTTCCTGTGCCCTTTTGTCCTGCAGTATCAAGTATTTTGTCAACAATAGGCTTGCCATCTTCATCTTTGAACGCAAGAATATCGCGAGTTATTTCAATCAAATAACTGTCAAGCTCACCTTTATTCCATTCCTTGAAAACTTCATGCATTTCATCTGCCGACATACCAAGAAGTTCTTTCATCAGCTGGTAAGCTTCACAAATAAGCTCCATGTCTCCATATTCAATTCCGTTATGAACCATTTTAACAAAGTGACCGGCGCCATTTTCCCCAACCCAGTCACAGCACGGACTTCCGTCTTCAACTTTTGCTGCAATTGCCTGTAGAATCGGTTTTACATACTGCCATGCGTCAACAGATCCGCCTGGCATAAGACTAGGACCTGTCAAAGCTCCTTCTTCACCACCAGACACACCTGTACCGATATAAAGTAAACCTTTGCTTTCAACATATTTTGTACGCCTTATTGTATCTGGAAAATGAGAGTTCCCACCATCAATAATTATGTCTCCTTTTTCAAGATGAGGTATAAGCAATTCGATAAAATCATCAACGGGTTGTCCTGCTTTAACCATCAGCATAACCTTACGAGGTTTTTTAAGAACAGAAGTCAGCTCCTCTATCGAACGTGCTCCTACAATGTTTTTCCCCTTAGCCCTGCCATTTATAAAATCATCCACTTTGGAAACTGTACGGTTATAACATGCTACTGTAAAACCTTTGCTTTCCATGTTTAATATTAAATTTTCACCCATAACCGCAAGACCAACAAGACCTATGTCTGCTTTACTCATACTATTTTCCTCCTTGTAAATACTTAGATTTTATTATACCAATATACTGCTCAAAATCAAACCAAAAAATGTTACTCATTCTTAAATTCACTTCCACGGTGGAGTCTCGGGTAAGAAACTCAAAAATTCTTTAATTAAAGCATCTTCATAGCTGCCTTTATATTCTCCGTTTATAAATCGGTCGAAAGCTTCATCATAAAATCTCTGCCAAGATTCATCTTCTTTTCCGGGAATAATAGGATAAAACAGGACATTATTTGCCCTAGCTGCATTCATATCGCCAGCAGCATCTCCAACCATAAGAACTTTTTCATCCTCATATCTTCCCTGCTTTGCAAACTTCAAATGTTCTTCCTTTTTTCCCATTTCCTGTCCTGCTATAACTTTCACATATTTTGCAATGTCATGTTCTTCCCACTCGCGAACAAGAGCCTCACCGGGGGTAGCAGAAACAACAATAATATCAGCATGAACTTTCATTTTATCAAAGCTCTTTTTAGCATAGGGAAAAGGCGGAACTCCTCTTACGATTTTTTCAACAGTCTCATTAACAGCATTTGACCACTTCAAAGCTCGACTTAAAACTTCATCGCCTGTTTTGGCAACTACTAATTCAAGCGCTGGATTCCCCAGTTTTGATTCGGTTTCTACCCACTTGCGTAACGAATCAACATTCGGACTTTTGAAACCTCGATTTTGAGCTTCACGTCTATCATCAAGCAAGTCAAACACCATCAAAAGAGCTGGGAATCTGTTTATTCCTCTCCAACGAGAATAAAGGTTAACGAATTCAGCTGCTTCCCTTGCATATTTGGATACTGCCTGCAATTCCCATTCGTTAATAATATTCGGTATGAAACACTCCTTGTGCTTTATTTCCATTGTGTCAAAAGCACACCCATCCGAATCAATACC
The DNA here is from genome assembly GCA_964411505.1 of uncultured Clostridiaceae bacterium. Taxonomy (GTDB): domain Bacteria; phylum Bacillota; class Clostridia; order CAYPLH01; family DUMO01; genus CAYPLH01. The sequence goes on from CAYPLH010000046.1 coordinate 29,406, forward strand.
AATTAGAAAATCCTTATCTTTTTTAAATTCCTTTAACAAAAAAGCGGGATCTTTCACGCTATACCTCCTTCAACTATTTATAATCATATAAATTTATCTTATATGCTATCATAAATAGCATTTTACTTCCATCTTATCTTATGCAATTAAATAATTTTTAAAAAAATATAAAATAATTGTATAAAACTAATTTCTTGGGTTAATAATATTACTGACCTCACAAAATACATTTTGACCCCCTTTACATTACGGTTAGCCGCAACGGCTAACCGCTTTTTTTTCGCTAGGGAACCTTATGGTTCCCTTCGACGGATGCTCCGCATCCAAAA
>CAYPLH010000047.1:0-29635 GCA_964411505.1 uncultured Clostridiaceae bacterium
TGGCCATTTGCTCACCATAATTATGATTATGTGTCATTATATTAGTCACATGTCCGGGTGATGACCTAACCCCTGCAATCGGTAGTATTTCATATATACGTCGCTGGTAACAAGCCTCCCCAACAAACTGCCGCTTACTGCATCTTTCAGCCTCAATACAGCATCTGAAAACCTCAGTTGAGATATTACGGCCATTTTTACATTATTCTTTTTGCTGGCATTAATCATGCTGTCAGCTTCTTCTAGACTTATAGCCATTGGCTTTTCCGTTATTACATGCTTTCCTGCATTTGCCGTCATAATGGCCAGAGGCGCATGTAAACCACTTTGGGTACATATGCATACATCATCAATATTTTCATCCGTCATCATATCTTCTACTGAAACATATACCCTTGTCCCAAACTTTTTTGAAAACTCCTCCCGGGCTTCCTTGTTTACATCAGTTACTCCAGTTAGCTGTATGCCTTTAACCCTTAAAACAGCATTTGCATGCCAGTTTGAAATTGTACCACAGCCGATTATACCAAAGCCCAAAACCTTTCTCTTCATGAGAACACCCTCTTACCTTTTAGCAAAATGTTTCCTTTTTCACTTTGCGCATAGCTTTTTCAACTTCCTCCACATGTTTTTCAGATGCAGTCTCATACGGTTTTCTTATTAGTTTAAGCATCTGTGATTCAATGCCTGTTTACGTGAATTAATTGGCTCCACGCTTTCTTTCCATTTCCATCAATACACTCAACACGTATCGTGCGGTTAAGTGGATGTATCTTATTAGATGCTTCGGTTATATATTCTCCTTCAGGAGCAAATATATGAGATCCTGTCCAATGGGAATCCGGGTGAAAAATAATATGTTTTACAGGCGAAGTTTTTATATGTATACTCTCACCATCTATTTCGATTTGTTTTATAGCAGGATCCTGAGAACAGTAAAAACGCCCCTTTTTTATGCTTTCCAGTAAACTGGCATGAGTAAATTCAGGGCTATTTACCATAATAAAGCCGCCAAACAGCTCGCGGGTATATCTGTGAGTATCTTCAGTGGCAAAAAGTAATGGAGCAACTCCTTTAGTTGATATTACATCTATGTAAGATGATGCGTCCCCATTATCTTTCTCAACAGCGCAAAGTGAATTGTATATTTCAACTCCATCATATTCTTTCAAGTCATATAAATCTTGATGACTCATATACGACCAGTGAGGATGTGCTACTATGGAAATACCTCCCTGCCGTCTAATGTCATTAATAGCATCTTGGGGACTTAATGAATTATTTTTTTTCAATATTGATTCAATACAAACAGCAACAATATGACAGGCTCTCCTTGAATCCCCATAAATGAAATGATACTCACAGCCTCTGAAAATAATCATCCCTTCACAAGATATTTCATCTGCCAATTGCCAATGATCGGTTATGGATAAAAAATCATATTCCGCTTTTTTAAATATTTTGATGCATTCTTGTGGGCTTTTTACACCATCGGACATTGTTGTGTGTGTATGAAGATTTCCCTTATACCACCCAAATTCTTGATTAAATAATTGCCGATTAGGCATATCTAAATCCCATCCTTTCGTTAATAAATTTCTAATACTCACTTATACATTTTCTGCCAAGGATATTTGCTATGACAAGTTAATGCTCACATTCCTCATATATTACATCATTTCTCCTAGATGCTAATGTTTGTTTAAACATATGATAGCATTCCTCCAACAACTTACATTCATAAAACGCGTAATGCTTGTAACATAAAGCTTAATCAATCAGTTCTTTGAGTACTATAGGATTATTCTTTTGCTTCTCTGCTGGAGTGTGTTTATAAAAAGATTTATAAATACACTCCAGCAGAAAATGTATGTAAACCACTAGCAATAAAGTTTATTACACGTATTGCTCTGGATAATCTTCAGCTCTGTTGTTTTCATGAAATTCTAAGGAACGCTTAAAATAATCATCTAAAAGCTCAACCTGAAATTCTCTTACCATTTCCATAGCACTGATTCCATTAATCTCACTAGTTATTAACACGGCTCCAAGGTGTCCTGGGTCATGTATAGTAACTCCATGACCATATTTCTGCTTCATATTCCATAACCTTTTTCCATTAAAGTCAAGATGCGCTAGTGCATAGTCAAGATTAATAGTTTTTGTGAAATAACTAAAATAGCTGCTGCTTCGTCCAATTGTTTCGCCTACTGGAGAGACAATTGTACTTTCACCATGCCCAAAAGCGGAAACAAAATAAGAACGACATGAGTAAGCCCAATAATTTTGCATTATACTACCGTGATAGTTTGAAGAAAAAACAATGATTTCAGGTCTTTCCTTTTCGTATTTAGCTCTTATAGGTTCAAAGTTTAAATCAAAACAAATTGCACATCCAATTTTACCAAAGTCACACTCAATGATTGGTATATTTTTCCCACAGTAAATATTGCCATACATTCTTTCAGTTTCAACTACATGGTTCTTATTGTAAATACCATCTATTTTACCTTTTCTATTAATCAAAATTATTGAGTTTCTGAACGAACCATCAGGCACTTGCCTGATGGTAGAATATGCAATATTACAATTGTTATTAATTGCAATAACACGATAAAAGTCTAATACTCTTGCCCCTCTGTTAATAAAATACTCATTTCTATCTCTTGCATGTAAATTTGCAGGTCTGTCACATGCTTCTGGAAGTACAATAAAATCAGGTTTTTCTGGAAGTACCTTTTCAACTTCTTTTGCCAATGATTCTATCATCTTATTAACCGCATTATCATAACCAAATTTAACATCCACCGATATAGCGTTTTTTCTACCTAATATGCTTATCTTTACATTTCTTGCCAAACCAGATCATCCCCTTTCTGATTCAAATTCAAGGTTACTTCTTAAATCAAAACAAGCTTTAGACTTACTTAAATTTTGCTTTTTATCTCCCAAACTAGAAGCATTTCTTTTAGCTTAATTAAAAGTCCTCTTTACATGATTCCCATTCTTCCAAGCTGCAAAATTGTTCTGGTAGTATAGAACACTGCTCTGTTGCTTTTTCTTGAAGATATTTCAGTGTTGAGCACTTGATAGTATTATATGGAAATATTGTATTGTGTTTTCTGTTTTTATTAAAGTTTCACCCCTTTATTTTTTACGAAGAGTTACTTTTTTTTTTCGAGAGACAGCGGGTATAGTTCATAGGATATAGTTCATATACCCACTGTCCTTAATGATAGTAGTAACCTTAATAATGTTGTTTTAATACATAATTTTAATTTCGAGACCTGTCATAAGCATTCTGTCGGATTTCTAAAGCTCTATCGACACCTATTTCTTTAAGTGTTTCTAATACTTCATCCCAACTGTCCATAGATTTTTCACCTATAACATACTGTGCATCAATTTGAGCCATAAAAGTTAGAAGGTCTGCTTCAATAATCGCTAATTCCTGCTGTTCATCTTCCGTAAAGCGAATAAATTCTGAGTATCCCTGTGTCATATAAGGAAAATAGTGCTCTTTACAATGCGGTCCTTTTAGATGATTATATTCACCAGTTATTATATGATCCAGTATTGGTGCATATTCCATAAGCGGAGGTAGATATCTTGGCCATGTTCCGGCACCACCTGGTGTTACATACGTATGAATGTATTGATTCATTGCCATATCCTTATCTCTATCCGGAAAATTATTCCTGTAACTAGCTCTTTCATAGTAGTATTCTCCATCTACTTCCTCTAAATGGTAATGCATATCTTCTATCCCAAACCACCCTGCAATACCTCCTAATCCATTTTCATACTTATTTACATCTGGCTGGTAAAATACATCAATCCATCTCATAGTAGCTTCAGGGTATGGATTTTTTATAGTCAATGCTGCGACTCCTATCGAATAACCACTATCCATTGGAGTCATTTTTACGTTATTAATTGGTGACGTTAGTGGTGGTAATATAAGAACCTCCCGTGCTCCTCCAACTCCATACATATTAGGGCCGGTCACATGAACACCAATCAGTCTTTGTTCGCCTTTTGCTAATAGCTCTTGCGTTGTCTGGGAAAACATCTCGTTATCAATAAGTCCTTCGGCAAACAGTTTTGCCAAATATGTGACATATTCCCTATATGCAACTGTCATTGGAGAAAAAATCACCTTATCATCAATAACATTGAATCTTCCACCTCCTGCATCTCCAAAAGCAGAAAGCAATAATCCATGCGGCATACCCAAAACAGACATGGGTATTATGTCATCTTTACCGCTTTTATTGGGATCGCCATATTTAAAAGCGCGTAAAACTTCATAAAGCTCATCTGTATTTGTAGGAATTTCCATTCCAGTATTCTCTAAAAAGTCGACTCTAATATGTATTAAACCTCCTGGAGATGTTGGTGTAAGTGCGATAGAAGGCAATGAGTATATATTACCATCCAAAGCGGTAAGACCTTCTCGTATATTTCCAACATTTCCTTTTCCTTCATCCATTAATGACAAAAGATTCGGTGCATAATTTTCTATTAGAGTATTCAATGGTAACAACATTCTTGCCTGAGTTCCGTATGCCATTTCATCAGGTATTGTAATAAATGCTCTGAGAAAGAGATCTGGAAGATCCCCACTTGCAAAAGCTAGATTTTTTCTTTCTGTATACCCATCTTGTGGCACTAAATTATATACTAGTTTGATATTAGTTAACTCTTCCATTGCCTTCATTACATCCAATTGCGACCAATCTGACTGTAATGAAGCCTTTGCCCCCATAACTTTTATTGTAATAGATTCATCTACTATAGGATACCCGGTAGCATTAAAATTATCTTTTGAAACGATTTCTTCTGTTTCTTTAAATTCTAAACTACTCATACAACCTGCAAATAATGCAAATGTAAAAATAAATGTTACAAGCAATATAAAAAATTTCTTCATAATTATATTCATTCCTTTCGCTTCGCTCAAGGCGTAAAACTAATTAAAAAAGTTACCTTCGAGCGTTAATAATTTTATAATCAAGCCTTTATGGGTTCCGGTACACAACAAGTCACGAGGGTGAGTGAGCGCCTAACTTGTCAGATGACCGCATAATTATATGTGTAGACCGCATTTCCAAGCAATAATAAGTATATCTTTGAGTATCTTTAATTCATGGCTCTATACTGAACGACTTTTATTTTTTTATATAATGATACTCAAGTACACATATAATTTAGTGAATCTTAACACGCTAATATTTAAACACACCCCCCTATTATTATTTTGTATTCCTCATTAATTTCTCCGAATACCTCCTTTCTTAAAAAATAGTTTACTACAAAGGCTAAATAATTTAATAAAATTTATTAACATTTCTTGTTCAACTTAATATTTCTTATCCAGCCAATCCATGAAGTAGATATGCCTTTTGCTACATCATTTGCCTGTTTATACTACTTTCATTAAAAAATTTTCTCTATAAGCTCCATATTTCAAAAATCATTCATAGTCCTGTTACTCTTTTTATTCTCATCAATTTTCAAAATAGTATATTTTCAAAATTGATTAAGGTAAAATCCTTATAATTTATTTCTGTTAACCTTTTAATGAACCTATCATTATACCTTGCACAAAATACTTTTGAAGAAGTGGATAAAGCAATAAAACTGGAATTGTAGAAACTATCATAACTGCATATTTAATTAACTCCACTATATTGACCTGTGTGAGCCAATCATCTAATTCATCCCCTGTCTGCATCATCTCAGCTTTCATTTCCTGTAAAATAAGAATTTCCCTCAAAATTAACTGAAGAGGGTATTTACTTCTATCAGAAATATAAATTAATGCAAGAAAAAATGAATTCCAGTGTCCAACTGCATAAAATAACAGCATAACAGCTATTATTGGTTTTGATAACGGAAGAACTATACTGATAAACATACGTGTAATAGAACTTCCATCAATTGATGCTGATTCCTGAAGTTCCATAGGGATATTTGTTTGAAAAAATGTTCGTGAAATTACAACATTCCACATCCCTACAGCATTCGGTATTACCAGTGCCCAAACTGTATTTATCATACCAAGATTCTTTACTACTAAATAATTTGGTATTAATCCTCCTGAGAAAAACATAGTAAAAGAAAATAATATCATAAAGAAATTTCTGCCAATAAAATCCTTTCTGGAAAGTGAAAAAGCACATGTCAGTGTAACAAAAAGATTTATTGATGTACCTAACAAAACGTAAAAAATTGTGTTTTTATATCCCATAAGTATATCCGAATTTTGAAATACGCGCCTGTATCCATCTGTTGTGAATCCTTTAGGTAATAGCCATACTTGGCCAGTTGTCACCATAAAAGGGTCACTGAATGATGCATTTAATATAAATAACAAAGGATACAAGACTAAGCCTAAAATTATACTAAGAAAAATCATTACTACTAGGTGAAATATTTTATCTTCCATGCTTTCTTTCATTTTTATACCCCCTTACCAAAGACTGATTTCTGCAACTTTTCTGGAAATTCTGTTCGCTAATATAAGCATAATGAAGTTTATTAAAGAATTAAATAAACCAACAGCTGCCGAAAAACTGTATTGGGCTTGGATCATTCCTGTCCTGTAGACATACGTGTTTATTACATCTGAAGAACTCATATTAAGAGGATTTTGCATCAGAAAAATTCTTTCAAATCCTACACTCATAATTCTTCCAATATTCAATATGAGAAGTATTACTATAGTTGGAAGTATGCCCGGTATATCTACATACCATACACGTTTCAGCCTTGTTGCCCCATCTATTATAGCTGCTTCATGTACTTCTACACTTATTCCTGTTAGTGCAGCTAAATATATAATAGAACCCCACCCCATACTTTTCCATACTCCGGTCCAAACATAAATGCTTTTAAATAGCTCCGGTCTGGTTATGAATGGTATCTCCCTGCCTCCAAATAATCTTATAAAATTATTTATCAATCCACTGGCGGGGGACAAAAAAGCAAATATCATTCCAACAAACACCATTGTTGATATAAAATGTGGTGCATACGTTACCGATTGTACTATTCTTTTAAACCTATTATACTTTACAGTATTTATCATTAACGCCAGTATAATGGGTGCTGGAAATTGTGCTACCAGCTGATATAAATTGATTGACAATGTATTCCATATAAGCACCCAAAAATAATATGAGTTGCAAAACCTTTTTAAGTGTCTAAGTCCTACCCAAGGACTGTTTAGAATTCCTAATCCCGGATTATAATTTCTAAAAGCTATCTGAACTCCATACAAAGGAAAGTATTGAAACATGATAAAATAAACAAAAGCTGGTAGTATAAATAAGTATAACTCATAGTTATAAAAAATTTTTTTTAAGGTTTTTTTAGTGTTTTTCGAAGCTAAAATTTTAATACCGCGTCCTGTCATTTATTTAACTAAGCTCCTTTCAAATTTATTTCGTTTTAATATTACTAGATATTTTAAATTCTGTATATGTGTGAAAATTACTCTGATATGTTTTTCTTTACATATCATTTTAAATTCGGAAATACTTTTTTCGTGATACATAAAATAAAGAATCGAAAGCTACGGGTAGTTATAATCAGCAGGTTTTGTTTATGAACGTTGGTCTTGCTCCCATTTGCCTAAGGCATCTGTTCATTATTGTTTTGTTCATGAAATCTGAGGCTGGGGACAGGAATTTGTGAAATAGAATCCCATTTTTTTTCGCATTCTTTTGCCACGGAGGGATACTGGAAATCCAAAAATATCTTTGTCCCAGTTACCTCCTGTATATACTCAGTTGTGCAAGGACGGTAAAAGGACATTACATATAGTTTTTACCAGAATCATGTTGTAAGACAAGCTGTTTTGCAGTAGGTTAGACATGATATGGTTCAGGGAAAGATTCATATCAGCATAATTTTCTAGACGAGCAAACCTGCAGACACGACAAATTAAATTTCAGGTCGGCATTAAATTCACAAAATTAAATTCGCCCATGCGCTCTCTGCATATGCGAATGCAAATAATCATCAGGTTTAATCTGTGGCAAACAATTCATCCAATCCGGTTTCCAAAATAGCACTTAGTATGCATGCTTTAAAATATTGTTTCGTATTGTGGATAGGTCTTCTTTCCTTGGCTTGAGTAAATTTCCAGATTGTCTTGTCGATATGGTTTGGTGCGCAGCTTAAGAATCTGCTCTCGATTGGAATAATAAAGCTCCTTTATCACAGAGGGTCAATTTTAGACTATCATATACACCGCAGCAGTTTACTCTTTTTATGCAAAATCCTTTCTAGTGGTTAATATATCTCATAATGACTACATCAAATGCCACCTTCATATAATCAAACATACTTTTCAATTAGGCTAAAGCTTTAATAGGTCTTTGACATGTACAGATTTTCCTTCTTTTATAGAAATGTTAGCTGCCACACCAATAATAAGTGACATTGCTCCAGCTCTTGAACCTGCTGCATATTTTATATCGATCAGGATAGTTATCCTTTAAAAGTATTTTAAGCATAATATCATCTGAACCACCATGACTTCCAGATAATCTTGGTACCTTAATATAAATTTCATCGCCATTCCTGTTATATACTCTCAAATTATTGCTAGTAGCTCCTGTATAAGCATCAAAAGACCTTTTATGATATTCATCAACTTCCAGCTTGGCTCCCGATCCATTTATAGCCATTTTGTATCCTTCATAGGGTGAATGTGCAGTTAGAGAGTAACTCATGGTAGCACCACCAGATTACTTAACATTCATACTGACAGTGTCGTAAATATCAATCTCCTCTGCAAACACACATCTATCCCTGTAATACCCATCCACATTCTCACAATCAAGATACATGTCCTTGTATTTAGGCTGGTTTATGTCCATATAAAAGCTGAAGTGCCTTATCTAGTGGATGAGGTCCGGTATTCGAAAGACTACCTGCATAATTTTCCTGATTTTTCTGATACTTTAATAGCAAATCAACTTCCTTTACCTTCCGGGCTAATGGCTTTTCGCACAGTACATTAAATCTTTAAAAGTTCAAGCGCTATTGATACATGCTGTTGACTATACCTAGTATTAACAACCAAATCAATGTCCTCTCGTTTGAGTAAACTGCGGTAGTCCTCATAACTATCACATCCAAATAGTTTCTCAGCAGTTTTATGACGCTTTTCCAATTCTTCTTCTACTGCAACAACTTGGTATTTATCCTGCCCACTTAGAAGATACCTACGTGTATACTTCTGCCGCTTCTTCCCTGCCCTATAATTGCAACTTTGATTTTTTTTATTTTTTTTTACTCCTCATATTTAAAATTGTAGTTTCAAAGATTTAAAGGCTTTTGCAAAGTGAACTTTATTCTCCTGTTTTAATTTTATCCTTTAATCCAAGTAGTTTGATAGCATTTCCACTTAATATCATATCTTTTGCTTGCTCAGAAATCTCTGCATTCAAAACATCTTCGGGCATAACCCCTTCTCCTCCATAAAGAATCTTATCTTCACCAGATATGTTCACTGCATGAGTAATAAGAGCAGAAGGTGTCGTTGGAGGAAAAAATCTTGGAGCAAAATATCCTAAAAACGCTGTATCAAGATAAACATTTCTGTGCTTTGAAGCCAAAAGAGTCGCTGTGTAAATGAAGTTTCCACCTAAATGGGCAATGATGAATTTTAAATCTAGAAAATCTATAGCGGCTTTATCAATATAGATAGGATCACAATATTTAACCAATAAGGGGACATTTAACTCATAAGTATTTTGCCCAAGATCCACCATCCCTGTATGCCATGTGATCAAAATATCTAGTTCTTCACATACCTCATAGATGGGATAGAGCCTTTTATCATTCATATACACATGTTGATCCAGTGGCTGGCACTTTATTCCTTTTATTCCTCATTTGTTTACCGCCATTTTTAACCTGTGTATTTCATGATTTATATCATTTTCAACTTCTACCCAGTGAAAAGAAACACATTTATCAGGATTATTATATGCAATTTGTCTTCCTTTTAATGAATCTTTGCGCCCTACTGTTAGGAACACAGTAAAATCTACACCCCATTGTCTATTATCTTCTAACGCAGTGTTTCGAGGGTGTTCATGAAAATTAACTATAAACTTACTATTTACCATTATGAGCCTCCTTTACTCAAAGAATAAGTGTTAAGTCGCTACTAAATTGACTGTAAAGTTAGTAGGAATAGTAACTATCAATACGAATTTTCTGCTTCCATCAGAATATAACTACAGCTTCGGCATTATTTTACAGTATGGATATTGTCTATTCATCAGACATTTCTTTTAAGACAGTCATTCCTCTGTACCTGTCCTTACTTTGAAGATTTACAAGTGCTTCTTAAAAAACTCAAATGCTTTATTCCCACCAAATGAATGCTGGCCGGGAAAAATATCAGCCCAAAGATATCCCTCAACACCTGCAGCCTTGTATATTTCTTTAACTCCTTCATATCCCTTTAGGAGATCCTGTATATAAAAACAATTATCGAATATTCCCATTTCTAACAAAAGCGGTCTTGGTGCAATTAAACCTGCAATTTCATCTGTATCAAAATATTTATATATGTTAGGGACAATTTGCGAACCACAGCAGTTTGCTCTTTCTATACAAAATTCTTTCCAAGGGTTAATATATCCCATTATGTCTGCAGCCTTAATTCTCTTATCCAAAGCGCTTGTAAAGGTAGTATTTGTACCTCCACAACTTAAGCCCATCATTCCAATTCTCTCAGTATCCACTTCCGGTCTGGTTTCAAGATAGTCAATACAACGCATAGAGTCCCATATATTTAGAGTTAAGGTATATGTTCCAATAATTGAACCTTTCATGTAGTTTACATTGCAGGTGTCACGCCCAGGGAAAGGGTCACGTCCATCACTTTTTTCACCATATACCCTTGCTCCCGGAACAATAGTTAAAAATCCCGCTCTGGCCATTTGCTCACCATAATTATGATTATGTGTCACTATATCAGTCACATGTCCAGGTGATGACCTAACCCCTGCAATAGGTTCTTTTCCATATGGATTATGTCCCGGGCTGCAAACAATAGCTGAATTTGATCCGTCAGCTTTCATATCTTTAGGACGAAGTACATAGCAAGGAACAGACATAAATTCTTCCGAATCAAACACAACTCTTTCTCTTATAATATCACCATCCACAACCGAATATTGTACCTCAGCGTTAAGATCCACTCTTTTAGGGAATGCACCCATTAACTCAACTAATTTGGGGTAGGATTTTTCATACCATACTAACCAATCCTCCTGAGTTGTTCCCTTAAAAGCCAATTCAGGCTCCCATTCACTAATTCTTTTATTCCAATACTCATTCATTGAAAAATTTCGTTTATTCATAATTCTTCTCCTCCGATCTATAATAACTTCTGATATATGATAAATATATTTTCTCATGACTGTTATCTAACGCTAGTTAAAAACTATCTATTTTCCAGCTTTGTGGGTTAATATCCCAATAATAAGGTCAGCAACTTTTCTAGCTTCTTCAGGTGGTATAATTGGTTCAGTGTAATTTTCAATAGAATCAATGAGGTTCCTTACTTTATCTGCACACGCTTAACTAGCAGGAAGTTAAATTTCAGTTTGTAAAGTATATCAGTGAGCATTAACAATAGACAGGTAGTGTTCACTTGCATTAAAACTACCGCCACTGTACGCATAAAAGTCATCATCCAGATCAAAAGTACCATCTGTTACTCTGGTCCATTTTGCATGGCAAGGGTGATATGATTTCATGGTCTCCCAGTTTAAATAGTTTTGCGAACCATTTGATTCCAGTACTCCGATAGCCATTTCAGGTAAAGGAGACAGGCGTGAAGCAATATTTTTATTCCAGTCAACCATTACTGGATTCACTGTCAAATCCGCACAAAAGCAAGGTATACCCCTGTCATAGGCTGCCTTTACAATCTTAAAGCTTACAGACAGTGTCTTAGCAATAGGCTTTAATGCTATTGCTCCATATCCGCGCTCAATACACTCCAAAGCATCTATCTCGGAGTGGACACTTTCATCTACAGCAAGACAAATGGGTATATCACTGACATCTATATCATTTCCTTCAGGAAATGGTTCTTCAAAGAGAATAATTTGTTCCAACGCTCCTATTTTATCAGCAAAATCAAGTAATTTCATAAGCCTGTCCTTGCTGTCATATCGACCATTTGCGTCCAGATAATATACTATCTTTCTATTGTCGGTAAAGGGTGTAGCATACTTTCGTGCCAAACTATGTATACTTTTTAAGCGTTTCTTATCCCATTCCAGCATCTTATTTAAATCACCATCTTTTTCGGGGTCTGAACCGATTTTTATTTTAAGAAAAAAATAACCTTTATCAAGAATATCCGAAACTGACTGCGTGTCTACATCATATGCAATCAATGGGATTGCAGCAAGCTTTTTATGATGCCAGTTTAGAGATGACTGCACAAATTCCGGAATCATATCATCAAAATTTTTGATGCCGTTCTCCATGCTATATAATAGCCAAGCAGCATGATCTATCGGTGTTAATGCATTCAGAATGAACGTTTTTCTTAAATCCGTATCCCCAGTAATTGCCTTGCCATAATCATGAACTACAGGCAATAACTGATCCATCAAATCTATCGGTGTATAAAAACAAAGTCCTTTTGCCTTTTCAATTGCAAACTCTGTTATTTTGTACATTATACTGTTACCTTTTTTTTCTCCGAAAGATGAAAAAATCTTTGGATCCGACCATAAGACACTTTGTACGCCTAAACCAATACAGCTGCATCCACGATCACTTTCCATTAATACTATTGTCTGCCACAGCTCATTTATATAATTACCCTTAAAACCGAAGGAGGCAACAAGGGGTTCTTTTTCATACTGGCAATTAACTTTGCTAATCCTGATCATATTTTTATTCATATTTCATTCCTTTCATACGTTCCTTTTTAAATGCATTTTATAAAAGTTCGTTTTGTCAAGTGAAATTGGAAGAATACCACTCTCTCTATAAGGCATACCCATGTGTGTCATTGATATTACCAAGCAAAACACTTTGCCTCTGCCATGACCACTGATGGCAAAGTCCTTACCCACCTTTCGATTTTACTAACGATGCTGAAGGATTCAAACTCTCATTTCAAATATTAAATCCTTCGAAAAAACAAACACCCTGATCGACCTTGAATCAACCGCACACTATGCTAAAAACCTTATCTGCTACCTTTTTAATCTGGGCTATCGTATCGCTGTAATCAACCCGATTCAAACATCAACCCTGCCGAAAATAAATATGCGCAAAACTTAAACCGATAAGGTTAATTGCCTGCTCAAATCCATCAAAGCGTTTAGCTTATGCCGGTCTGAATCCTACTGTTAAAATCCGGCACGTTTAATATAAAAAGCATTCTACCCTGAATTATCTTTTTTTACTTGACAATTCATCGTTGCTCTCCTTTACATTACTTTGGTCCAATTTGCAGGCATTTAACATACTTCACAAAAGTTTGCATGTGTTCAAATAAATCGCCTCCTAAAATTGATTATATTTCAGAACGTACCAATGCATTGGAACTTTTCGCTAATCTATAGGATCTTTCAAAAATGTAACCATCATAACCTGGATCATTTAGTCTTAAGTCTGTAAGAAATACTCTTGTTCCATTGTTTTCCCATGATTTTTTAGCTGCAAGAGCCATAAATTCTACTTCCAGCAATTCATCCATAGGCACAGGGGGTTCTTCCTTTTCCCCACATAAATAGGGGAGCACATTTTCTAAAAGAGCTCTGTAAATATCTCCCTCGATTTTTAATAACTCAGTTTTATTAGTGCCTACAATATACGCCTGCCCTTTAAAGTTTTTGTTGGTCTTCCCTATATGAACAATTCCCTTTCGTCCGTCTTTCCACGTAACTTCTACAAGATGCTGAATTTTTGTGCCTAAATGTCTTACACTTTCCACATGAGCTCCCATTATACCTTGAAGTACCGAAAACGCATGTATACCATAATTAAAGTCATCAACTGATTGCCCTGTAAAAACGAAGAGAATTTCCCCAAACTCTTCCTTATATGTTTTATTGACTTTTTCAACTTCGTACGCATACCTGAAAGAAGAGCCCCCTGTAACCTTATATCCTTTTTTTGACCATTCCAGAAGAATCATCGCATCTCTCATATTCCCAATCATTGGCTTATCTATGAAGACTGCTTTATTACAATTAATAAAAGGTCTGGCTCTGTCAATATGTACATCCCAATTACAGCTATGTATTATTGCTAGATCAACTTCTTCTGCCATTTCTTCTAATGAACAGTATATTTTTGAAACGTTGCTATTCTGTGCGAATATTTCTTTATAACCTTTCTGGTAGATGCCCCCACTATCATACACCCCCACTACCTCATGTCCTAATTCCCTGATAATAGGTATCCATGCACCTGGATGAGATGTATCTAGATCTACTATTCCAATTCTCGACATATGTCACCCTCCTATCCTTTAACTGAGTCAATCATAATTCCATAAACAAAATACTTCTGAAAAAATGGATAAAGAAGCATTACTGAACCTGCAGAAACAATCATTGCAGCATATTTAGTTAGTTCCACAATATTTGCTTGAGTTATCCAATCATCCATCTCGTCAGCTGTTTGCATCATATCTGCTTTCATTTCCTGTAATATTAAAATTACTCTTATTTATATATTCTCAATCGAAGTTTTGAATTTTTTATAATCAGGATTCTTTCGTTGCTCATAAATCATTTCGTACCCACCAGAATGTCTTTCTTCAAGCCATTCTTCATATTCCGGTCCAAGTGGTCCAGGGCCGATAGGTAACCCTGAAGACTGTGTCCATCTAGCACCCTTACCTCCTGTAAGCTTAAGAGAGTCAAAACCCCTATATGGTTTTACATGTTGTATATGTCCAAATCCAGCAGTGAAATATCCCCCCTCTTTAAGATGCTCCACAAAAGTCTTTTCACACTCTGAAAGTTTAGGTTCGCTTTCCGAGACCCCTGTTGAATAAGAAACACCATGTTGATTAGTATACCTTCCAGTAGAAATACATGCTCTACCTGGCACACAAACAGGACTTTGACAAAAAGCGTTATAATAAATCACTCCATTTTTACCTAAATTATCAATATTGGGTGTTTGAACAATATTGTTGCCGTAAATACCAAGAGAATCAAGTCTTTGTTGATCAGTCGTAATAAATAAAATATTAGGTTTTTCTTGTTCTTTGCTATCTTTTACCTTCTGATCACAATTTAAGGTTTGCATTAAAAATTCCTCCTGCCTATTTGATATTTTGGTTATTTTAAAGTTTGAAATCATTAATCATACTGAATATATCAACATTTTAGTTTACTCGTCTAAAATATAGCATCTTTAATCTATCATTGAGATACACATTTTTTCAAATAATCATGTTCATTTATGATCAACTACAATTTGTAGAAGCCACTTTTTAGTTTTTTAATTTCTTGTATGCATCACTTAAATGAATTTCCCTGAATTTGCCTGGGGTAATGCCTTCAATCCTTCTAAAGGTTCTTACAAAATTAGGCACATCAATATAACCAATACAGCGCACAATTTCTTTTATTGATTCTTCTGTATAAATCAACATTCTCTTTGCTTCTTCAAAACGAAGATGTCGCACGTACTCATTATATGTATAACCAGTTTGATCTTTAAAAAATCGACTTAAATAGGAAGGAGATATTCCAAATTGTTCAGCAATCTCCTTTAAGCTCAGTGAATAACTTTTAAAGTTCGCCTGAATATATTCGGTTACTGCATCTCTTAACCTTTCGTTACTGCTTTCCTTACTTTCCTTTATATGTTTACATACTTTACTTCCAAGCTTATCAAGTTTATTGCTCAGTTCATCTAGTGAATTAAAGTTTATTAGGCTTTCTATGTGTTCAGAAAAAAAACTCACTTCCATTTCATTCAAAGCTTTAATAATTATGTTAATAATATCAAAACAAATTGATTTAATCATTGCTATAGATAGCTCGTTATTCCTATTTTTAATATCGTTTAAAATTTCTTCTTTGACCTCTTTAAACAACTCAATATTACCTTGCTTTAAGCTTTGAACCAGTAAAATCTGATCATGATAAGGATACCAATATATTTGGTTTTTAGTACCAGCAACTTCATCAAAATAAATAACATTACCACTGCCCTTTATCAGTTTATAATCAAGTGCTGCCATAGCTTCAATAAATGATAATTCTATTTTTTTTGCTTCATTATATACCTTTCCTACTCCTGCAGTAACAGAAAGTCTTCCACTATCTGTTATTAGGGCCAGTTCCATTTCTTCTGTGCGTTTTTCAAATTGCTTTTTAACATAATCTGGGTTTTCAGTATTTATAACAAGAGCAACTACATTCTCTACTGAGAGTTTAACAGCATAGACATTTTTATTATCAGAAAACAACTGCAGCGCAAATCTCAAAATTGCACCACTAATACCACTATCTGCGCTTTTGTCTAAAGAAAATGTAACAACCTGAAAGAATGGTCCTTCTAATATAATTCCCGAATAAGACGTAAATTTATGCTTCTCTTCAAAATCATTTATCTCACCAGTTAAAACTTTAGTTAAAATATGATCTCTAACCACAGACCGTTGGGTTTGTATCTGAAATTTCATATCTTCATTAATATTAAAAATTTCATCAATTACATAATGTATGGCTTCTATTTCATTATGCTTAGGGTTATTTTTTGTTACCGGGTTAGCCAGTATTTTTACATGCCTGATCAATCTTTTAATTGGT
This sequence comes from uncultured Clostridiaceae bacterium, assembly GCA_964411505.1. Taxonomy (GTDB): domain Bacteria; phylum Bacillota; class Clostridia; order CAYPLH01; family DUMO01; genus CAYPLH01. The sequence goes on from CAYPLH010000047.1 coordinate 16,839, forward strand.
TTATAGTTGCTAATAGATAAAAAGACAGATGTTCCTACCCCGAGCATAAAAACTGTAACTAATATACGCCAAATTAAGGTTTTTAATTGGTTTATTTTATTTAAAAACTGTGTGGTAGGCATTCTCATAATATATTTCCAGCCTGTTACTTCTGAAATCTGGCTAATAATTGAATATTCTTCTTTATTTAAGACCGCACTGTGTACATTTTCCTTACCTAAATTATCAATTAAGCCATCATTAATGTAAGTAATGGAATCACCATTGCTTACATTGAAAAGAATGTTGTTGTTTTTATCCAATATGTATGCTGCCCCTGTAAATCCTCCCAGCACATCTGATATCATATTATTAATCTCCTCATTTCTTATTATGAACATTACAGTGGCAAATGGTTTAATACTTGATGACTTAACTGGGCATAAATACATTACATTCTCAGACTGTTTCACATCATTAATATTTGTAATACCTGTTTTTCTAACATCCGAAATTTCCAGCGTATTCATATCAGCATAAAAGCAATCTTCACTCCAAATATCAAACCTAAAAACATGCTTTGTTAAAGTGTTTAACGAACATGTTCCAAAAGCTGAGTAAATGTTTTCATCTCCCCTAAAATACAAGTAAAGATTATCAATCAAAGCGCTATTGGACATATACTTGCCTAGTTCCCCTACTCCTTCGATAGTGTTGATCTCACCGCTTTTTAGAAAATAATTCGAAAGTCTTTTATCATAGGAAATCTTCGTGGCTATCCGTTCCAGTTCCTTTATTCTTGCATCTACTATATTTTGCAGTTGAGCTAATCTCGCCAGATTGTTGTACTCTACATTCGCTTTAAGGGTGATTGCAGAATATCTATAGAAAACTATTCCTAATATAGTTAATGGAATGATTAAAACTGTAAGATGCGTTAGCAAATATTTACAAAGAACACTCTGCACCCTTTTGGAAATTTTCACATTTTACACTCCCCTCCGGATTGCTGTTCATGTTTATATTCCCATCTTAGCATAATTAAATATGCTTTCAATGCTATTACTGTTTTTTTCAATGATTGTTTTTCATTCTTAATACGTTAAAGTTAATTAAATTAATTTAAAGTTTTTGCCTAAAAGATATCATGTTTAATCTCAAGCTAATTCATCCAGCTTCTCAACCTTTACTTCCCCCTCTAGTTTCTGTCCAATTAGAAACCTTTTTATTTCCTCTATGCAAAACTTACCTATTCTATGAAGACCATTATTACAACAGCCAGCAATATGCGGCGTAAGCACTACATTGTCAAAACTTCTGAAGGGATGATCAACTGCAGGTGGTTCAGGGTCAAAAACATCCAGACAAGCAAAAAGTCTGCCGCTTTTCAGCTCATCTATCAAGGCTTCTTCATCAATAATTGAACCCCGAGCGGTATTAATAAGTATTGCACCATCTTTCATTAATGCAAGTTTTTCTTTATTAAACATTTTATAAGTAGCAGGTATAGATGGGGCATGGATAGAAACTATATCTGAAGTTTGCAGCAACTGTTCCAGTTCTGCTTTCACTACTCCCAATTCATTTGCAGCTTCAATACTTATAAAAGGATCGTGCAAAAGAATATCCACATCAAAATTCTTCATTAGTCTAATATAATGTTTACCAGCCCGTCCGGCGCCAACTACCCCTACTTTTATGTCAAAAAGATCTTTAACATTATCTCCGCCTTTGCTCCACTCACCTTCATGCAAATTCTTAGATAATAGCCACATGTTTTTTAACGATGCTATTGTCATTCCTAATGCAGTTTCTGCAACACCTCTCCCCAATACCTCAGCTGCACTGGTAATCTGTATTCCTCTATCCAAAAAGTATGGGGTTATTATGCCCTTGACTGATCCTGCAGCATGTATAACCAGCTTTAGATTACATGCATCCTCAAGTATTTCTCTTTCAAGCTTTGGTGAGCCCCACGATGTTATTAGTATATCTGAGTTCTTTATAAAATTTTTAACGGCATACTGGTCAATTTTATTTTCTTTTTCACAAATGGATACTTCTCCCAATGATTTGAGGTCATTAAGAGAACTATCAGAAAACAATTTTCTTATTGAATTAATCTCCTGCAACAATGCAATTTTCACTTTATATACCTCCCTAAATTGGTTTGAAAAACTTCACATCATCCCTTTAATAAGAACAATATTATTTTATCATTCTAACTAAAGCTTTGTACATATGTAGGAGTTGCGTACATGTGTTAATAATTACATACCAAAGCCAACTGCATTTCCCAGCTTCCATTTTCTGCATCTGCTTCTATTATATCATTTTTGTTCCTGAATAGCTGCAGATATTTTGTCATAGTCGTTTCTTTTCCGACACTCACTTTTACTCTACATATTTGTCTCCTATGTCCAGAGCTCTATCAATTGTTTTAAAAGCTTCTTTCATTTGCTCCTTATTTATTATTACAGGAGGAACAACAAACATATAATTCCAGCGGATATACATATAAACTCCACTATCAAGCAGTGAACGTGTAATTTTTGCCATTACCTCTCCTGTGCTGTTCCATGGTACAATCGGTTCTCTGGATTTCCTGTTCTTAGTCAGCTCAATTACGCCAAAGAGCCCAACATTCCTTACATCACCAACACATGGATGTTTATATTGCATATCTTTCATTAGATCCGCCATAACAATTCCCATGGCAGCCGCATTATCAATAAGTTTTTCTTCCTTATAGGCATCTATTGTAGCTATAGCAGCTGCACAAGCAAGAGCGTGGCCACTGTATGTAAGCCCGCAGTATAGGAATTTATCCTTAATTACCTCATATATTTTATCGGAGACACCAACGGCGCCCAGGGGAACATAGCCTGAATTAATCCCCTTAGCCATTGTCATTATATCCGGAACAACATCAAAAAGGTTCATCCCAAACCATTTACCAGTTCTACCGAAGCCTGACATAACTTCGTCAGCTATAAGAACTATATTATATTTGTTGCAAAGCTCCCTGAGCCTCTTCATGTATTCCTTTGGAGGTATAAATACCCCATTGCTGCCTGTAATAGGCTCAAGTATAAAGGCAGCTATTGTGTCCGGATTCTCGTAAAGTATTATTTCTTCAATATGACTGATACACTCCATTTTACAGTTGGGGTATTCCTTCCCAAAGGAGCACCTGTAGCAATAAGGATCGAACACCCGCACCACTCCAGGTATTGCTGGTTCAACTGGCGCTCTTCTTGGGTCGCCTGTAAGTGAAATAGCACCATAGGTAGCTCCGTGATACGAACGGTACCTTGAAATGATTTTTGTTTTTCTCGTATACATTTTTGCAATTTTAACAGCATTTTCATTTGCATCAGCTCCACCATTAGTAAAGAAAAATCTGTTAATATTTCCAGGGCACACTTCACTTAATTTTTTCGCAAGAGTACTTCGTGTTTCAGTAGCAAAGCCTGGGGCGACAAAGCAGAGTTTCTCAGCTTGTTCCTGTATAGCTTTAACAACCTTCGGATGTTTATGACCTATGTTGGAATTAATAAGCTGTGAAGCCATGTCAATATATCTTTTTCCTTTACCATCCCAGAAATAAACCCCTTCAGCTTCATTTACCACTATGGGATTAAGCTTGCTCTGTATTGACCACGAATGAATAACATGTGATCTATCGTTAACAAATACTTCCTTGATATATTCCCTATCATATACTTTATTATCCATAAAAAAACACCCTCCAAATAAATCAGTTAAAGAATCTTGAAGTAACTACCTTTTTAGTTGTATAAAAATCTAGAACCCCTTTACTTTGTGCTTTGATATCTCCAAATATAGATTCCTTCTGTCCACCAAAAGGAAACAGTGCCATAGGAGCTGGAACTCCAACATTAATTCCAACCATCCCAACTTGGGCAAGACGCTGAAACTCTCTTGCATAATACCCGCTTCCCGTAAAAATAGAAGCTCCATTGCCAAATTTACTGCTATTCATATGCCACAAGGCTTCTTCAAAAGTCTCTGCTTTAATAAGGCATACTACAGGTCCAAATATCTCAGCCTGCATTATAGTCATATCCCATGTAACATTTTCGAAAATAGTTGGTCCTACATAAAAACCATTTTCGTTTCCGGATACAGTTACGTTTCTTCCATCCAATAGAATAGCAGCTCCCTCCTTAACCCCTTTATCTATCAAATCAATGATACGTTCTTTAGCTTTGTTTGATATAACAGGACCTATATCAGTTTCTCCATCAAGAGCATCACCAATAACCAAGCTTTTAGCAGCTTGTATAAACCTGTGCTTGAGTTCATCATAAACCTCACCTACACCAACTACCACACTCGCTGCCATACACCTTTCACCGGCACAGCCAAAGCATGAAGTCATTAGTGAGCTTATAACCTTATCTATATTTAAATCTGGCATCACTACAAAGTAATTTTTAGCTCCTCCAAAGCATTGATATCTCTTACCATATTCTGCGGCCTTTTTCGATACCGACCTAGCAATAGGCGTAGAGCCTACAAAGGATACACCTGCAATATCCGGATGTTCAATAAGAGATTCAGAAATTTCTTTAGCACCATGTACTATATTTATAACGCCTTTTGGAAATCCCGCTTCACAAACCAGTTCTGCAATCCGGTTCATAGAAAGCGGAACCTGCTCAGAGGGCTTGATTACAACAGTATTTCCCGTAGCTACTGCGTAGGGAAAGAACCAAAAAGGAACCATAAGAGGAAAGTTGAATGGGCAAATTACCGCAAAAACTCCTATGGGTTGCCTAAAAAGATATCCATCGATTCCGGCAGCTATGTTATCTAGATACTCTCCCATTAAAAGTGAAGGTGCTCCTATCGCAACTTCAAGATTTTCGATTGCTCTTTTTAGTTCTGCTTGAGCATCTATCATGTTTTTCCCTTCGTCCAAAGAAATTAGCCTTGACAGCTCCTCAAAATTTTCATTTATCAGCTCCAGAAGCCGATTTAAATATTTAGAACGTTTTGAGACTGAAATTTCACGCCAAACCTCATAAGCTTCCGACGCTGCTTTAACAGCTCTATCGGCAATTTCACCATCTGAAAGTGGCACCTTTCCAATGACTTCGCCATTGGATGGATTGATTATTTTCATATATCCTGTTCCTTGATCCCCCTCCCAGATACCATTAATGAAATTCTTCAATACTTTCATTTTTTCTTTCCCCCTTTATAAAAATCACAAAGTAAAGATTCTGAGAAACGTTTAAAATTTAGTAAAATGTTTCTCTTTTTTTCTGTAATTTTCTGATTCATATTAACAAAACACATTTTCGTATCGCTACTTTCTACAATATGTAATTTTCCCGTCAATTACAGTGGTGTGTACTTTTATATTTTTAATTTTATCAAGAGTTGATTTCATAATAGGTTCGGATAGCACTACCATATCAGCAAGTTTTCCAACTTCAAGACTTCCCTTTACATGTTCTTCAAAGCTTGCATAAGCTCCATTTATTGTGTACATACGAATTGCATCCATAATATTAACTTTCTGTTTTGAACCTACTATCTTCCCCTCCATACTTTCCCTGTTCACTGCCGTATGGATTCCAATCAGAGGGTCCGGACTGCTTACAGGGCAATCCGAACTTGCTGCAGAAATAATTCCAGACTCCTTGTATGATCTGCATGCAAACATATAGTCGGTTCTTGAGCCATAGTTTTGAATATATCCATCCCCAAAATAATATAAAAACGCCGGCTGGCTAACTGGAATTATGCCCATTTTCTTTATCCGTTCCAGTATTTTCAGATCTATGATTGCACAGTGCTCAATACGATGCCTGCAGTTTTTCTTGGGATATGTTTTCTGAGCCAGTTCAATAGCATTTAAGAACATCTCAATTGCCTGATCTCCTACTGCATGAGCTGTTACTTGACAACCTACCTTATGTGCTTTTAGACATAAATCATTCAATTCATCCTGTGTAATGTTTATCATTCCCCTGTCAGCAGGGTTACTGCGATAGGGCTCTTTTACAGCTGCAGTTGGTGCACTGCTGCTGCCATCAATAAAAGCAGCCTTGAATGCTCCAAATTTGAGTTTGCTGTTTCCGACATCTTTTCCAATCCCTGCATTTAAGAACCCTTCATGAGAACCCTTGTTTTGGGGTAAAGACAGCGCCATGATATATATTCTTGTATTAATTTTATCGCCTGCAACTGCCTCTTGAATAATTCTGTTTTGTAAAGCTCCATACCCACCTGCATCATGAACGCTTGTAACTCCCATCCTAGACAATTTTCTGTCAGCAAACTTCAACCCTTCCATCAACTCATCTTGTGTGTAAGGTTTATTTTTCACTTTAGCAGAAGCCGATTCATACAATAAACCCGTTGGTTTTCCATCAAAACGTTCAATTTTTCCACCTTTTGAGTCTGCTGTATTTTCATTAATTCCCGAAATTTCTAATGCCCGGCTATTACAGGTTACCATATGACCACACACACGTGAAATCACAACTGGGTGAGTTGTTGTTGCTTCATCTAGATCCCATCTGTCTGGATGTTTCATTTCCTTTAACCTAGTGTGATCATACCCCCATCCTTTAATCCATACACCTGGTGGTAAAACACTGGCAGCTTTTTTTATCTTTGATTTTATTTCTTCTATCGAAGTTACTTCCGGAAAACTACAGTTAATACCTAGTTCATTCATACCAGTTTCCATTATATGAAGATGCGAATCTATGAAACCTGGCAACAAACTCCGCCCATGCAAATCAATAAGTTGCGTATTACTTCCAATCAATCCATCTGCACCACTGTTGTTACCTATATACACAATTTTGTTACCCTTGACCGCAACCGCATGGTGTATCTCATACGCCTGATTCACCGTTATTACTTCTCCATTGTAAAACACTAAGTCTGCATATTTATCAGACCAGATACCGTTATTCAACCTTTTTTCACCACCTTTAGTTAGGTCTCAAAAAGTTATGCTATTTACACTTGAATTTTATCCAGATTGATCATAATTATCTGAAGATTATTATATTATACAAGCATGGAAATACAACAAGCAACGCATTAAGACCATACAAAATTTACTATAACATATCATATACATTTGAATTTTATTCATATCCCTTCATACGTTCTTTTTTAAGTATATCAATGTAGAATTTTGCCTTTTCAAAATGCATTGGAGGGATACCACTTTCAGTCCTTGGAATGAACCGTCCTCCTTTACGTCCTATACTCATTACCTCAGCTACATGCTCACTAATCTGCTCTTCGCTCATATTGGCAATTGTAGTTGAGATACCTCCATGTAATGTAATTCTGTCACCCCACCGTTGTTTAAACACACCTAGGTCATTATGTTCAGACGGTCCTATAGGATTTATAATATCAACTCCTGATTCAACTATATCATCCATTATGTCTTCAATATGTCCATGACTATGCAGATGAAAATAAGCCCCATTTTGATGACACAAGTCGGCTAATTCCTTCATCCATGGAAAAACATACTCCCTGAACATTTCCCTAGAGAATAAAAGCGTATACGCAGACCCAAGATCAGATGCCGCTCCAATACAATCTACACCGCACGATAAAAGCATTTTAGCTGCTTCAATAGAAAATTTGCCAGTCATGTCAAAAAGGGCATGCGCTGCTTCCGGCTCTACTGCCATCCACATTAAAATATTTTCAAAGCTCGAAAGATAATAATATATCCCATACCAAGCTCCCATACACCACCCTGAACAAAATATCCAGCATTATGCTTTTTTTAGCAAACTCATATAATTCCGGTTGCTTTTTCAAGTCGGTCAGGCGAGGAAACTTCTGTAATTTTTAATGTTAATGTGTCTTCAGGTTTATTTATCGGATAATAAATTGCCTCCCTGCAATAAGTATTATTATAGATTTCATGCCAAATTGCACCGGTCTCATATTGATATGTATGATGATTGCTATCACGGCTTATCGTCTCTATCCCTAGATTTAAACCAATATCGCAAACAGAATTATTAAACAACTCCGCTACTTTAATACTGTCAGCAACACGATCTCCTGTCTTTGGAGGATAAATTTCTTTAAGCACAGTAACATCCATGCCACATTCTCCCCAACAGGGTATGATATCAGGTTTTCCACCCTTCAAAACTGCAAGTATTCTTTCCCTATGTGTCATCTTCACTTAACCTTTCTACATATTTTAAATAAAAGGAGACTCCTTGCCTGATTAAGCAGAACTTTTCTATATTCTGTTAACTCTTAATATCCCAATCCTAATTTATTAATACTATCAAGCTTTATATTGCCATTATCTAGTTATCTACCTTTACCTCAATTCTTGTTTGCTGGAGTATGTTAAAAAAAACAATTTAACTATGATCAAATGTCTTATCAACAAGCTTTTGTGTGTTATAGTATCATTTCAATGATTTATTGTACATATGTAAGTATTGCTCTGATATGTCAATGATTACATGGCACTTGATGCTGTAATATCCATCATGGCTACCCTTTCCTTCATTAAGGGCAACAAGCCTAGGATAGTTCCTCATAATTTTCATTTATCAGTTTTAATAGTCGGCTTAAATGTTTGGAACACTTAGTTACAGGAATTTCGCACTAACCTCATAAGGTTTTTAGTGCTACTTTAGCTGATATTACTTACATTAAGTATAGTATAGACTTTTAACATAAAATTGATTATTTACTGCAGTGATACCTACCATTTAGCTATCTTTATTACATCTGGCAGATCAAAATGCTTTAAAACCCCGAGGAATATCGCCTTACAGAAAATGATTGTGAACATTTCAATGCATTATTTCTGTAATAATAAAAGAATTAACGCTGTAGTACTAATATTAGATCAAGTTAATTTATTTAGATTATTACGAAACTTGGACGTGATGAACCTGTGACAACAACGGTTCTTATGCGAATATGCATCGCGCTGAAATGCGACATTGGCGATATTATGGAGATAATCCCTGATCAACCTAAGGAGGCGAAAAAATGAGCGATCCTAATAATGAAATCCAAAAAATAACGCCTGTCGTGCAGGAAGTGCAGGTTTATGAAAGTATTCGTTCTGCGCTTGCCGATGCACGGACTCAGGCGTTTAATGCTATCAACTCCGCAATGGTGATAGCATACTGGGAAATCGGACATGAAATCTCTGAGGCTGTCGGTGACCGCGCTGAGTATGGTAAACAGCTTTTACAATATTTATCTGAAAAATTAACCACTGAATTCGGAAAAGGCTTTACTGTACGCAATCTGCGCGCAATGCGTCAATTTTTTATTACGTTTCCAATTCGGCACACACTGCGTGCCGAATTAACATGGTCGCATTATCGTATGCTGATGCGCGTGGAAGAACAAAATCGCCGCGAATTTTATTTGAATGAAAGCGTAGAGTTCGGCTGGACATCACGCCAGTTGGAGCGGCAGATAAATTCGTTTTATTATGAGCGACTCCTTAGTACACAGAAATAACGACCGCGAAAGGTAAGCGTCAAAGTGTGTCCTGAAGGACTTGGAAACGAAAGGGGGAAATAGAATCCAAGTACATGCTTTATAAGAGATGAGAGAAGGCCTCTCGAAATCGATATTCAGGTATGGGTTTCAAACCGCCATTAGGTGCTGTAATCAAAAGTTATGGTATTGAGCGTAAATGGAAAATGCTATAGAATTAGTCAGGTGGGTGCCATGGAGTTGAACGAAAGTGAAGAGTCCGATGAAGCGTCGTTAATACATAAGTGCAGTCAAAACCAGATGTTTTTTGACACAACTGGGACAAGTCTGACGGGAACCTGATTACTGGTCAGATGGCTGTCGGCGTAAAGGCTACAAGAACATGGTACAGGCTCTTATAAGGAACAGGAGAAGTCTAGGCTGTAATGATAAGTGAAAAATCCAAGCGAGAGAATGACAAGGATGAAAGTAGCGATGTACAGTCTAGATGCGGAAGAATTCGTAGTAGCAAAGATACTGCTGTAATGGCAGTGGAGCGAAGGGATTCTGTTATCTATACTTCAAGAATAGAACAACCAGAAATGGGAGGATTTTATGAAAGAAGGAAAGTCGTTTGATATTCCGAAACAACAAATTCTAGCAGCTTACAAATATGTGAAAGCAAATAAAGGAGCTGGTGGAGTTGATGGGGTCAATTTCGAAGAGTTCGAAAAGAATATAAGAAATAATCTGTATAAATTGTGGAACAGAATGTCCTCGGGAAGTTACTTTCCTAAAGCAGTAAAAGGTGTAGAAATACCTAAGAAAAATGGTAAGATGCGACTTTTGGGAATACCAACGATAGAAGATAGAGTGGCACAAATGGTCGTTAGAAGGTATCTTGAACCAATAGTTGAGCCTATCTTTTATGATGACTCATATGGATATAGACCAAATAAGTCAGCGTTAGATGCTGTAGGAGTAACGAGGGAAAGGTGTTGGAATTACCCATGGCTTATTGAATATGATATTGTGGGTCTGTTTGATAACATAAACCATGAAAAACTAATGCGTGCGGTAAAATTGCATACAAAAGAAAAGTGGGTACTTATGTATGTTGAACGATTTCTGAAAGCTCCAATGCTAATGCCGAATGGGGAAATCAAAGAACGTAATGCCGGGACACCTCGCAGGAGTTTACAAGTTAAGTTATTGTTCAATAGGCTCTGATTTTACAATAACATCACACAAAGTAGTATTTAGAATGGTTAGCAAGTCATAGATACTACTTTTTAATCAATACAAATGTAGAACCTAATATAAATGTTTAAAAACTCTCTAAAAATAAGAGATACCAAGTGAGCATAGGACCCATATAATATATGTAGTATAAATTATTCACCAATCTGGAGGCAGATATGCATTTATATAAAAAAATTAAAAATAATATTGAGTACTATTATCTTAGGGAAACCAAAAGGATCGACGGCAAAGTGGTCTGCAGTTTTCAAAAGTATATTGGGAACAAGGAGCGACTATTTGAAGTCATTCAGGACGGTTTGAATCCGAATTCCAAGTTGATATCTTCCCTTGCTACCGATTCCCAAGTATTCAGCTTTGGAGCAGTAGCAGCTCTTGATTTTATATCAAAAAAAATAGAATTGGCAGACACTATAGACAAACACTGTATAAAAAGAAATCAGGATATGCCCATCAGTAACTATATGATTGTTGCTGCCATCAATAGAGCTATAAATGCAAAAAGCAAAAACGCAATAGCTGATTGGGTCGGGAAAACCTCACTACCTACATTAATAAGCAACCTTCATATAGAGAAGCTTACATCCCAGAATTTCTGGAACAACATGGATTCTATTACTGATGATCAGATCAGTAAAATACAGAATGAGCTAACTCAGAAAATAGTGCCACTGTATCAAATTGATCTAAATGCTGTGCTATATGATTCAACCAATTATTACAGTTACATACACTCTTTCAATGAAAAACCCACAATAGAGAAGCGCGGAAAAAACAAGCAGAAGAGGACAGATTTGAGGCAATCGAATTTCTGTATTCTTGCAACCAAGGATCATCATATTCCTCTGTATCATAAAATTTATGACGGGAATACAAATGATTTTGACAGTTTCGGTAGAATAGTTGTAGATTTAAAGGATAAACGCGATTTGCTTTGTAAATCTCAACACACCCAAAACAATAAGTTCATTCTGGTATTTGACTCGGGAAACGTTTCCGAGGATAACATGAAGCTGATTAATGAATATAGCTTGAAGTTTATCAGCAAGCTAAAACCTTCAAATTACAAGGAATTGTTGGGAATAGATCTATCTCAATACAAGCAATACATTACAAGTAATGATGATGTATGTAATGATACAATGATATATGAGATAAACAAGAAGATATATGGAACCGAGAAAAAGGTGGTAGTTAAATATAACCAGGCACACTATGACGCTGAATATAAAACATTAAACAATCATCTGTCGGAAGCCAAAAAGGTATTGAGAGCACTTCAGATCCGGCTGAATGGATATGTAGAAAAAAACAGGCTTCCTTCAAACGTCACTTGTAGAACAGTTGAGAACAACATCGTATCTATATTTAAAAACAGAACATATCTCAAGAAAATTCTAAAGGTGAAAGTTATAGAAAAAGATAATTTCCCTGCATTAGAATGGGATGTTGATCCGTGTAATCTTGAAGAATATATAAAAACTTACCTTGGCAAAACAATATATTTTACCAATGACTTAGAATTATCAGGGGATAAAATAATTCAAACCTACTCTTATCAATCTCAAATAGAAAAATTGTTCAAAATCAGTAAAGACAGAAAAACTGGATGCTGGTGGCCTAAGTATCACTTTACAAATCAAAAAATTATGGTTCATGCCTTTTATTGCTATGTTTCATTATTAATTGTATCCTTACTTGAATTGGAGCTTGACAAAATAAAGATAAAAAACAACACCAGCAATATTATAGAAGAACTGAGCGATATACATGAAATAGTTGACGAATACAAGAATGGTAATAAAAAATCTATTACAGTGAGAAGATACTCAAAATTAAACACGTTGCAGAAGAAGATTTTTGAGAATTTCAATCTGAAATCCTATTTTAAAAAGTAGGGTCTACACATTTTCCTTCAAAGCCCTATATATTAAGGTTTCTTCAAAATAACTTGTAAACTCCTGCGCGAAGCCCAATCCCCAAGGCAAGCCTCATGATGGCAAAGTCCCTCTTCCCCAATGGTGTTGACGTATCTATGGCAGACAGCAAAGCACCCGACTCATCTTCTGTAAAGC
>CAYPLH010000048.1:0-29555 GCA_964411505.1 uncultured Clostridiaceae bacterium
TTTGCTCGGTATTCGCAAAGGTAGTAATAAACTCAATAACATCTCCATCGTGCTCCTTGGTCTTCAATTCTGCCATATAAATGCCCCCTTTACCTCATTGTTGTTTCACTTTTCATATCTACATCTATCCCTTTCACACAACCTTGCCAAATCTAAAAAACATCTATCTCGTACACTCGCCAAGCCCCAAAATGCCGAAACATCTATCCTGTACACTCGCGAAGCGGTGACATCTAAATCGTTCACTCGCGACCGAAATCCGTCCTCTGGACTTATTCCCGCGAAGCGATATTATCACGATTTTATTCTTCCCAATTAAACTGCTCGTCAGGTATACCACGTTTTTTTAACTCGCATAATACTTGATTTTTTTCAACCTCATTACCAATCGTATAATAATACACACAATGTCTAAAGATTATATATTTTATATCGCCTTGCTTCATGTCGGCAAACCATCCATCAATAATAGCTTCAGATAAAAGTTGTGGCAAATCTGCTGTTTCGGACTTAAAAAAAATCAATGTCCAGTATTTAATCTCATTATCATTCGTTTTACAGACTTCTACTTTTTCAATAATAAGATTATCTAAAAACAATTCATCAGTAAGAGTTTCTTTTATGATTACACCCAAAAACATATTAATTCACCTTCTTGAATTTGTTTTTTTACTCTCGACATCAATACTACCGTTTCAACGTGTCCCTTCCACGGAAACATGTCCACAGGCTGTACTTCTTCTACCTTCATCCCATGCTCTGGCAAATACTTCAAATCCCTTGCCAGTATCGGCGATTACACGAAACATACACCATTCGTTCGGATCCATCTCCACTATGGTTTGCAAAAGTCTTTCATCACAGCCCTTTCTAGGTGGGTCTACCGCTACTACGTCTGCTCTTATGCCCTGATAATACATTTTTGGAATAACTACTTCTGCTTTTCCTAACGTGAATTCAACATTTGATCCCTCATTAATCTTAGCATTTCTTTTTTAATGGTCCATCGAAAGTAGAAACAGTTTTTCTTCCCAATTTCCGTAAATCCACATTTTTTGTATGCATTTATTGCAGCTGTATTGCCAGAAAATACTTTCAGCATTATATTATTCAGGTTAATATATCGGAATCCATAACCTACCATAAGCTTCACAACCTCAGAACCGTAACCTTTACCCCTGTCTTTAGCCTCACCAATGAACAAGCCTATTTCTGCACGCTGATGTATTTGTTGAATATTGCTTAGTTCCTCTCTTATATGATTCATAAATTCGTTTCATTCCCCTGTCAATAAGACTAAAAAACCTTATGAAGTTATGCGGAATAAAGATTCTTTTATTAATCTTTCATTTGTCATAATGCTGTTCCTTTCTTAGGCATGTTATACCTGCTCATATCATTGTTTTCGTGTTTCAGTAGCGAAACCTTATTCGCTATTCCACCACCGTATCCGGTCAGTGAATTGTTTGAGCCAACAACTCTATGGCATGGGATAATAATACAAGTCGGATTCCAGCCTACGGCCCCACCAACAGCACGGGAAGACATCTTTACTATACCACGTTTTTTAGCGATAATCTCTGCAATCTCACCATAGGTTTTTACTTCACCGAAAGGTATCTCAAGTATAATATCAATTACTTCCTTACGAAATTCTGTGAGGTTTACTATTTTATATTTCGGAGTAAAATCCGGATTTTTGCCGCTGAAATAGATATCAAGCCATTTAATTGTGTCTTCAAATATTGGAAGTATTTTTTCTTCACAGTTAAGAGTGTGCTTTGATGCATCTCTTGAACCGTCAAACCATAATCCGGTAAGATATTCTCCGTCGCTATTCATCAACATATCTGAAAAGCCATCCAGTGTTTTATAGTAATATTTATATGTCATGTCTCTATCTCTGCTTTCTTATGTATTCAGCTTTGCGAATGTCATGCCAAAGAGTTGAAGCTCTGCATACTATCTATTACATGATGGTATGCTATCGATACTTGAACCGATATTGGAAATTGGAAGAGGGAATCCATCTAACGGCGCCTATTGAAATTGCAATATGTAACAAGAGCAAAGGATAGGTAAATAATTTTTTTCTATATTTATAATGGTCTCTTGCACATTGAGCTGGGGAACAATATTAATGATTTTAGTATGATCTTCAACATCTAAGAAAAGAAGATCAAGCCAGAATGTCTGTCTCTTTTCTAGTACCTTTTCTTCTCGCCCTGAATAGATGAAGGCAGTGTATAATTTAATGGCAGCTTGCAATCTACGTGCTCTTTTTAATTTTTTATACCTCGGTATTTTTACTTTCATCATTACTATTTCTTTTCTATTTTCCACAGCACTTTTTGTATTTTTTACCACTATCGCACGGACACGGGTCATTTCTACCAATTTTACCAGTCTTAGCAACTGTATCTGGTGTAACAGAATCATATGCCGCATATCTTTCATCACTATTAATTTTCCTACATTTCTCTTCCATTTCATCTATTACTTCTTGGTCGATGGAATCATCTTCTAAGAATTTTTTTGCTCGTTCAATCGCTTCTTTCATAAACCATACTGCTTTGCTTTTCTGATTTCTCATAGCATATATTTCAGCCAATCCTTCAAATCCGGAATGGTGCTCTGGTTGGGATAAACATAGTTTTTTATATATTGTCTCTGCCTCTTTTAATTTTCTTTTCGTTACTAATTCGCTTGCTTCATTTACCCAATCAAAATCATTTTCCATATGTGCCTTAATTTTAGGAAATTCCTTTTTTATTTCTCTTAAATAATCCATAATTGCGACCACCTTTTTATCTGCAAAATTTTTGTTTTCATGTACAACCAATTTCAAAAGAACAGCCATTGCTTCATTCATTAACCGCAACATTCTATTTACAAATAATTATACCACGTATCATATTAAAATAGACACAAAAATACAATTTGTTATCAAACAGAAGAATAATATCATCTTCCTTTTAATATATAGTTTTTTCAATATTTGAAGGAATGTTTATATTGCTATTGAAATGGGAAAAAGCGCTTATATACGACATCTCCGCTAAATACTCTGCTGTCGAAATAATCGCCATCTGTTACCTGTGTAAATTTACCTGCATATCCTGTTGCATCAATTTTTCGGAAGGGGTGAAAATCACTTAGTATCAGTTTGCCGCTTGGCTTGATGATATAATATAGATTGTGAACCATTTATCAAATTTGTCTCTATCAAAATTCAAGTAAAATCTCTGATATAATCTTTCAATATTATTTGCTATATCAATTGTTCTAACTGCGAAAATTTGGGGATTAACTAATATATCTATAGGTAATGATAATCCAAGTTTTGCAATCATTTTCTGAGCATCTGGAGCTAATAGACCTCCACAACATTTACCTTTTTTATTTTTAGGGTTCTCATTTTCCATATCACGTTTATCAATCCATAAAATCTTTTATTTATCACTTATTAATCTAGTAAGGTTTGACCCTGCTGGTCCAGCTCCTATTATTACAATATCGTACACAGAGATACCCTCCTTACCTCTACCTCTACTTTTTCTTTGGAGCATAATCCTTCATTTCAGGTATTGCCCCTCCGGCAACAGCCCAGAAATACAAGCCTGCAATACTGCAATAAGGTGATAGTCTCCTTCTATATTTTTCAAACAGCTTTTTGTCTATTTTTCTATGATGATAAACCATTCTCATTCCACGCTGTATTGCTAGATCGCCGTAGCTTAAAATATTAGGTCTTTGCAGACAAAAAAGAAGTATCATCTCTGCAGTCCAAACGCCTATGCCTTTAAGACTAGATAAGACCTCTATCGCTTCATCATCAGACATACCTTCTACGTCCGCAAGTATAAATTCTCCATTTATTATCTTATTTGAAAAATCTTTTATGTATTCAGCTTTGCGAAATGTCATGCCTAGGGATTGAAGCTCTGAGATGTCAGCATTACTAATGCTTTCAGGCGTAACATTTGCAAACTTATCATTCAATCTCTGCCATATAGTCTGCTGCGCTTTGGTGGAAATCTGCTGACCTATAATATGGTGCACCACAGATGAAAACAAATCAGAGTCAACGCTTCGCTCAATATGACCAACTCTGTCGATGACTTCGGCTAATCGCTTATCCTTGCTTTTGAGGTATTCGATTTCTTTTTCTCCATATTTAAAATTCACCTAACTGCCTCCTTCTTAATTTCCTATAAAGGTTGAATTCATCTTTGCATTGGCTAATAAAAAAACCTCCCACATATTCAAGATTCATATTTTTATAAAACTTACGTAGCTACTTATTCTCTTTAGTAGATTCAAGTTTTGCGAATATCATAATGAAATTTGTTATATCCAGAAATTTCACTATGATAGTTGACGCTTTCAACAAATACATCATTTACATAAATGTCAGAATATAGCCATTAGCGCGCCATACCTCTTACTGCGAATTCAAAGCTGATATAATCCGAGTCGGTATAAAAGTCTAGGCAAACGCCGGACGGGCACTTACTTCTTAATAGACTCGCAGTTCTGGATTCATAGGCCGAAATATGTTTCTTTGTAAATCTTCGGAAAACAATTCCATCGGATGCCGAATCAACCGATAAGCGATTGCTGGAGATTGAAAATATGAAATCAGTATTCTGTAATATCATTCTCTTTCTCCTCTTCATAATTATTCTATGTTTTTACAACTGCTTATTTGTTCCATCATAAACTCCACAATATCCCTGGCTTTTGGCGGACAGCCTTTAACACATTTATCAAATCCTGAAGTACACACACCGATACCTAACCCATCATACCGTTTATTTTTAAAATTTTGACCGATGTACAATTTTTTATTTAATCTATTCAAAAGCCCTTTTTCATCCAGTCTTTCCAGTGCATAAATAAGGCTTCCATAGCAAGCTGAGCAAGCACTATCCTCGACAATATGCCTAGACAACTGTTGAACTCTTCTTGAAGGTGTTGATCTTCTTAATCCATTATCCTTATTCAATTCAATAATATCTGCATTTACGAAGTCAGTAGTGCCTGCACCGATATCTTCAGCCATAATAATATACGGAACTTCCTCAACATTAAAGCCCATCAAATGTGCTGCATATGTGTCTATCAGCACAGGATCCTTTCCTGCTATTATCCTGTTCATCTGAACAGGATTACCACCTTCTTCAAAGTTAAGGTCGCCATTCATACCATCAACAATAATGAGACTTTGTTTTATAAGCTTGCTCAAATAAGCTATTGGTTTATGCAAACCCATGGTGTGAAATCTCCTTTTCTCGGAGTTGGGTATGCAGCCCTTCATATTCTTTAAAGCACAAGTTATGTTAGTCTGGCAGTGACCTTTAAGGACTGGTATGTTTATTAAATAATCAACCTTTGTAACATAATCGCAAATGTTTATCCTCAAACCATTTATTTCATATGCCTTATATTTATCTTTTTGAAGATCAATAAGGGGAACATTATATTTCTTCGACAAATTCTCATATCCGCATACTTTAAATGCTTCTGATGTCCTATCTCCCACCCAAGAGCCTTCCATAATTACTATTTTATTGTGATCCTTCGATTTTAAATATTCAATGAGCACTGCCACTATTTCTGGCGTGGTTGTTGCACCTGAGCTCGAAGGCTTTGCTACAACGAGATTTGGTTTGATTCCAATAAGTGCGTTCTTATCAATTTCTTCTTCAGGTTTTATTACTTCAAGTAACTCTTTTACCATTTGCTTAGGATTATCTCCATAAATAATGCGTATCCCATTTTTACCAATCATGTATATCAGCCCCTTCATTTGTTGTATAGATAAATCAAACTAATCTCATTCCCCATCGATCACAAATCTGCTGTATTAAACACGCTTTACATATGTGTAAGGGATATTTCGAAACTGCTGAAAAAGTGCCCTTAAGCGACTTTGTTCCAATTAACCTCTAATGATCTTCACATAGAATTCCCTATTTCTAGGTCCATCAAATTCGCAAAAAAATATTCCCTGCCAGGTGCCTAACAAAAGTCTTCCGTCTTGGATCATCACAGTGCTAGAGGAGCCCATGAGAGAAGCCTTTATATGAGCGTGGGAATTCCCTTCAAAGTGAAGGTATTCTCCATGTCCGGGATAGGTTTTGTCCAGTGCAGAAATCATATCCCGCACAACATCCGGGTCAGCATTCTCGTTTATTGTGACTCCAGCTGTTGTATGGGGCACGTATATGACTGCGATACCGTCCCTTACATTACTGTTTTTGACCTCGTCGACAACTTTATTGGTTATGTCGATGAACTGCTGTGGATTTGTGGTTTGAATTTTGTGTTGCATAGTGCGATCCTCCTTTTTCTGGATACCTATTGTTTATTCTGAGTATTCTATTGATATGTAGACCAATTTAGTTCATTGTTATCATATAATAACCCAGCTTTTTTGATTATATTTTCGGCAGCCTCAGAAACAGAAAAAGCTGTTATGTCGATTTGTGGATAAGATATATCATCAAAAGCTTTCCGTGATTCCTCAATCGCACGCCGTTTCCGTTCATTGCTTCTATTGTCCATATCCATCCTTTTTATATTTTCTTCTTCACTGCATACCAATAGAAACGGAATAAAGTTCAAATCTCTCTCTGATACTGCCTTCATTACTTTTTCAAAAACCTCTCCCCGCCTCCCATGGAAACCATATGAGAATATCACGGTTTCAATGACTGAACAATCCATATAATTGATGATTAAATCACTTACGTTTTTTGCTATTGTCGGAATGGTTTCGTCGTTAAGAATAAACGGATTCATAAGCCGACAGGGATCAGAGTCTACGTAAGCAGAATTAGGTAGCTTTCGTATGATTTCTTTACAGATTGTTGTTTTCCCGATGCCGTTAGGTCCGCATATGAATAATAGGTTTTTCATTTTGCACCTTCTTTCAGCTTTTTCCCAATATACTCTACACATTCGTCGAAAACTGCTCAATTTCCGCTTCCGAAGCAGTGTCTTTGCTTTGTTTTTCAATTTCCGAAATAATATAATTACTGTGGATACCATCAACCAACTTTTTAACTTGCCCAGTTTTATAATAATCAAGTAGAAACTTATCATACTTGTTTATGTACTTCATCGCATATTCTATTTCCATAAGTGGCTTGAAGTCTCAATAATTGGGAAGAAAGCTAATATCGACATTTCTCCATTTCTGTTTAATTGCCTTTATGATATCTTTACTTTCATGCTTTAAAGGTGCGATTTTTTGCTTATGCCATAAGATATCCGTCAACAACAAGTGAATATAATATCCCCAATAAAAATCCTCATCTTCGGTGTGTAGAATGCCTGAAATATATTTTATATAAAACCCTTGAGCATCACAAGTTGTTTTATCGGCATTGGTACACCAATGCTATATGTCCGAAAGCATATCTGTATCCGGCGCAATACTTCCAGCAAAAAATAAATTTGTGTCAGTAACATTTAATTGGTCAGACACTTTTTCGGCAACACGCATCTTAAACCTCCTTCGTCAATGCAAAAGCTACAGTAAACTCTGTTTCAAACTGTTTATCTATAGTCAGACCAGCCTCAACAATTAAAACACTGATTTTCTCAAGCATGTCGGGGTAGGCTATAATCCGCGGTTACCATAATCGATCTCTTTTTGCCGACTTTTACTAATCGACAAGACAAACCGTCCGCTGGGCTTCAGCAGGCTTGCAACCCTTCGAATTGCTGCTCGCTTATCTTGAATGTGCATAAATGTTAATGATGTAAGCTTTTAGTGGAGCGGGGTCATGCACTGGATCGTTGTTTTCATCGATAAGGGCTTCATAGTGGTTGAGAGTATTGATATATGTCAATATCTCGTCTACAATTTCTCCCGGCGTTTTCGTGCTGTCATAATAAACGACAGGGCATGAATATTTTAAAGCACTTTGTTCGAGCAAACCAACATTCCTTGTGGCAGCAAACTCCCGAAATTTTTTCTGCGACTCATACATATCGACCAATATTACATACCAATAACATGTCTTTCGGCTTAGAGGTGGAGAACTTCTTAAAAGCTATCGTTAAAAATTTAAATAATACTTGTGTACTCTAGCAATTGTATCAACCTCCATAGGCTGGCTGCTGGAAAACAATAATTTTAGCAAAAATTCAGAACGCATTGGCTGCTGAATAGTCTCTTCTAAAAGCCATGCCTCAAGCTCCTGCTTTCCCTTTTTAGTTATTCCATACTTTATTTTCCTTTTGTTTTTTTCTCGGGAAACGATTTCAATCATCCCAGCCATAGGAACTCCAAAGTATAGAGCTTCGTTCACACTGTTAAAACCTGCATGAGGAATAAATACATCAGCCCGCATTAAAATTGATGTCATAAGCATCTAGTAGCCCCTTGGTGGAAGAGTATATTTTTAACCTTATAAAATATAATTACCTTAAATTTCCATAATGTGTTTTTCTAAGCATAATTACTCATCGTAACTTTCTAAAAACAAATCAAAATCACTCTTGAATAATTGGTCTTGTACAATGCGGTATTTTTCAAATTGTGTTTCAGTATAGAGTTTTGCCTGTTCTGCTGATATTTTCCCTGCATCCATCAACAAATCTCTACCGTTGAACTCTATAAAGCTATCTAAGCGATTTGACCAATCTTCCATTGTCATCGGAATGCTGTTCTCTGCTTGTAATTCTGCATAATCGAGATACATTGAAACTAAGCGATTCAAAAAGTCAATTTCTTTTTCAGTCAGATAGTTTTTTGCAATGGAAACATCAAACTTTTGAATTTTTCCTTTTGGTGCCGATTTCCAAGTAGTCAATCCCATATTCTTTCGTTCTGCATCTGCTCTCTCCATAATCATTTCTGCTGCAGTGTGTCGATGAACGGCATAATGTAGTTTGTTCTGCACTTTTTTAAAAAATTCCTTTGTGGTCTTGGTTGATTTGTCATAATCAATGGCTGTAGAATAAATATCTGTAATTTTTTGGTAGAACATACGCTCTGATTCTCGAATTTCACGAATTCTAACAAGCTGTTCTTCAAAATATTGATTCGTCAATTTATGACCAAGTTTAAACCGTTCATCATCCATAACAAAACCTTTTATTGTGTAATCTTTTGCAATTGTGATGATCCATTTACGGAATTGTACAGCTCTTTGATTATCGATTTTGAATCCAACAGCAATGACTGCCTGTAATGCATAGAATTTCACTTTATATGTTTTTCCATCACTAGCAGTATGTGCAAAAATTGCACATACTGAATCTTCTTCTAATTCATCATCAAAAAATACCTTTTTTAGATGTTTTGTAACTACAGAACGATCAACCCCATATAGTTCTGCCATCATTTTTTGTGTCAGCCATATATTTTCATCTTGGTAACGAACTTCAATGGAACTTTCACCACTTCCTGCAACAAATGTCAAATATTCTGCTGCTGTGGAAACTGGCAGATTGCTTTCTTTATAGTCTGCTAAACTTTTAATCGCTTTACTTCTTTCTTCTTCCAATCTTTTTATTTTGCTTTCTCTATCATTAGATTTCATAATTAATTACCTCCAATCTCTAGCTTTTTTTCAGCATGAATTATCCTTAATATAATGCGTTATAACCACTGTGTGCACGCTAATTTTCCCATGTTAAGTCCACTCTTTATTTTTTATCAGTATATAATGAATTAAATTATTTATACAACATAAAATTGCTATTATTATTCATATTCAAAGACATCTACTATATATCTTCATCCAAGCTACACAGTAGTTTATATAAGATTCTTCCATTTTATGATTAGGGCAATAATTATTAAAATTTGAACCTTTCTCATCCACAGCAGTTCTCCTCCATAATAAATTTATATTCGACCCTTTATACTTACAATAATTGTATCATATTAATATCTATAGAACAAACGTTTTGTAATTTATACCTGATTTTAATACTCCTACTTTTAGATTAACAGAGCCATACCTGAATACAACAAGAACCACTTCTTCATAATGTTTATATTTTTAATGGACATGTTCCCACGAACAAAAAGCCATTGAATGTCATCTACACACTCAACGGCTTAAACTATTGATAATACAATGTTTTATTGTCTTTCTAATTTACAAACCACTTCACAATGCCTTGAAGAGACAATAATGATGTTACTAATATTCGGTTGTTCATTGGCGGAAAGGAGGTTAAGAATTTCCCTAAGGTTAAATTGATTGTTCCCATAATCCATGGTGATTGCAGTAGGCATAAAGTTTACCACTTCCATTCATTATTGGAAATCTAACTGCAGAATCTTGTTCTGGATATAAACGATTTAAAAGTACTTTATCATCTGCAACATAAGCTACAAAAGAAATAAAATGAGACTTTTTCATTTCATGATTAAAAGAAATATAATAGTCAATATCCATTATCTGAAAGTCAAGACTATGCTCTTTAATTTTCTTAGGAATCAAAGCTATTAGTTTTCTTCCGCAACAAAAGATGGAAGCAGGACTTGTGCTAACTAAAATATTGCCACATAAGGGACAAACATAAAATTTAACTCTGCGTATATTCCCATAGTCTGGGGAATTAGGGTTAAGTTCTCCTTCTAACATTTTTTGAATATCTGCACCTAAGATTCCTGACAACTCCAACCAAAGGGAAGAATCTGGACAGCCCATACCAGTTTCCCATTTTGAAATAGTTTTGTTACTAATATTTAGAGCATCTGCCACATTTTTTTGTGTTAAACCCTTTTCCTTACGTAACTGTAAAATAAGTTTTCCAACCTTTGCACAATCCAACTCTTCGCCTCCATTCATGCACACTTAAATTTGTCGTTCACCCAAAATTTCTCCTTGATTGTTGATAGTATGTGTAAATGATTGTATTTCTTCATCAATATTTTGATTTTCAGTACAGACTGATACTGTCATGGCACTTCCTTGTAATCCGATTCGCTCAATATAGGGACTATCTGGATTATATAGCTTTGGATAACGATATGCCTCCTTAAAATGGAGAAGTCCACTACAAATAAAAATTGTCATATCTAGCACCTGATGAAGCGGCAAACTCGCAGATAATTCTTTTATCTGGTCATCAGTCATATTCCATACCTTTGCCATTATTTCTGATGTTTCGTTTTCTAATGAAAGCAGCTTTGTCTGAGATTTATAGGCACGGTAGCCATCAACCTTATCATAGTCTTTTGCAACAAGTACAGCAGTATTATTGTTTTCCATTATTTAATCCTCCTAGCATTTGGAAGGTTTCTTAGATTACGCTCATAAAGAGATTCTAATTCTTTAGTATACTCATCTTTATCTTTGTCCTTTTCCTCATAAGGCAAAACTTCAAGTACTCCTATTTCAAAACTATCTCTTCCATAATCATCCCACATTTTCTGTAATATATGATTAGGGTGTAAATTGCCTCCCAATTTAAAACTGTTACTATTAATATCTGCTTTTGTATCCTTTGAAATACCAATAAAGATATCTTTAGTTGAAATGCATTTAAAGTATATAATCCCCATTTCTGGTTTTCTGTACTTATATTTTAGTAAAAGTTGTTTTTTCCTATTTTCATCCATTCTTTTCACCTCTATACTATTATATCTACCATTTTTTCTAATAACAATCCACGCTCCGTAGACTTAATGTTTAAGTAATTGTAATCTACCTTTTAACTCAGAATTTTTTATTTTCCCAAGCACACAAGTTACCTTTGTCCATTGCTTCCGTCATACTTACCAGCCCATCACCACGGATTAGAAAATCAAGTAGACATGTTCCCAAAAACAAAAAGCCATTGAATGTCATCTATGCACTCAATGGCTTAAATTACTGATATTACTATGTTTATTGCTTTTCTAACTTCACGACGACTTCAACATGTCCCTTCCACGGAAACATGTCCACAGGCTGTACTTCTTCTACCTTCATCCCATGCTCTGGCAAATACTTCAAATCCCTTGCCGCAAAAATTACTGCAAACTCTGTTTCAAACTGTTTTTCTAAAGCAAGCCCTGCAGCTTCAATATGCCCACAGATGTCAACGGGATTGTCGGGGTATATTTTTATTTTCCGATTGCCCATATCGATAAATTCACTTTGATTTTTATCGATAGAAAGCACGAATCTGCCATAAGGTTTTAGAAGACGTGCAATTTTATTTATAGCTTCCCCCTTATCTTTAATATGCATAAAAGTCAGCGTCGAATAAACCACATCATAGGTTCTATCAAAAGGATATCTCATAAAATCGCTATGTATAATGCTGGCATTGCCATTCGCACGCAGATTCTCTTTCGCTCGCTCTACGGTTTTAGGCGAAATATCGATGCCATAAAACTTACGACAGTTTGGTGCAACTTTTTTAGCCAATCTACCTGTGCCGATACCAACTTCAAGCACATCCTCATCCATTGACAACTGCATTTCATCAATAAAAGCCTGTCCATCCCATTTCTCCATATAAGCTCTCCCTGCTCTCCCTGCTGGAGTGTCATGAACAGGGTCGTTGTTTTCGTTAATTTGAGCATCATAGTGGTGAATTGCATCATACCTTTCTCCAAATCTTCGCCAATCTTCTATGCTCCAGTTATAGTCAAATTCAAAGCTTGCAATCGTCTTACGCCATGTTTCATTTTGCATCGGAAACACACCTTCACCGATCTCTCTTGCATGTTGCCAAAATCGATTCATTGGGATGTCTGAGCCCGTTTTAAGTACAGCTGCACGCAACTTACCCCAAAATTGAGCATGAGTGAAACCGTTAAATTCAAGAATAGATTTAATAGTTTGCTCTACATCATATTCGGCATGGTGAAGCTGAATTTCCACAATAAGCCTTATAAAGACTCGTTCATTGCCTAGGTTTATTGAAATTCTACAAGTCTCCGTATGTGGGGAAGTATGACTCTTTTTTGATATTTTCAGCATCTTATCACTTAACCTTTTGAACATCATAGCAAGGTTTTCTTTCAACGCTTCCAATGGATATTCATCAGTGAACATCCATTCATTTTCTCCAAGGTCTATATTTATATTCCAGATTCTGCATTAATTTGCCTTACCGGCCTTGCTTCAATATAACCTCTATATCCCATCGGTGCAAGCTGGAATCGGGGACCATCTTCATCCGCCCATTTAAATCCATAAATCTCAGGGTTGTAATTCTTCATTACTTCCCACAATTCACCTATTGCTTCTTGGAATTTCTCGTCATCATAAGGCTGTCCTTGGAAGACCATCATCTTACATGGGGGAAGGTCAATCAATTCAAATCCATCTGGTACTTCACCTGAGTAGTTTTCTGGCATTTCTACACCTTGAGCATATATAGATGTTCTAGGTTTTCGTAAGCTTTCAGGCAGCCACATACCAATAGGCTCGTAAATAGCCTCTTTAATGCTGGAAAGTACACCCCATACATCACACCCTACTTCTTCACAGTATTCAAAGTAATGGGTTGCTTTGATACCACGTTTTAGAATTAATTTCCTTGCAGAGCGCTCAATTACTTGAACAAAAACAGTGTTTGTGTTATTACTTTTAATCATGCTATTCACTCCTTTTTGTAACATGAGGTAGTAATCACGGATACAGCTTGGCATAAAAAGCTTCAATGGCGGCACTTTCTTGCAATAATTTTGCGGTGTCATGCCAAACTGCTTAGAAAAGGCTCTTGTAAAGCCTTCGTGTGAATCAAAAGCAAAATCAAACGCCACATCAATTATTTTAGCATTACCGTCCCGCAACTTGATAGCTGCACGTGATAACCGAAGTTCCCGAATGTATGCAAATGGCGTCTTACCTGTCAGTTCCTTGAATATTCGAGAGGAATGCCAAGGCGAGTATTTTGCAGCTTCTGCAAGCATATGAAGAGATATTGGATCCGTAATATGCTCATCAATATAATCCTGCATACGCTGAACAGCATTTATCTTTTCCCAATTATCCATGATTTCTCCTCCTGTATAAAGATTAACAGGAATAACTAATGATTACTTGACTTGTTTTGCTAAGCTTATTAGGAATTGTATTACACTTTGTAAAAACTTACAACAAAAGATTGTTCTATTAGTTACTTTACTCCAGCTCTACTCATCATCACACCTTCTTTCATAATCTTCTTTATAACGAAGTGCACGGTTAAGCAGCCTTTTTCTTCAATAACTCTTTATAAAGCACTGGATCGGTAAACCAAGCTACAGCTATCCATATAAGATACTTAGCACTTCTGATTTCTTCAATATTCTACCGCTGAATGTGTTCAAAGTGAATATCTTGGCTTACATCCTCATTTACAGGCATTTTCCTCGGTTTGATCGATATGTCCCATAACTCGTACATATACTATTCGCTGTTTCTTTTCTAAGTTATTCACCCGTTAATACTTGCCACCAAAAGCGAGTGAGAACCAAATCTATTAGGCCTTATTCCATGCTACTAATGCGCTTCTTGGGCTGCTGCGGTTCTTGAAGAAGCATTAAAGACATTTCCGAACGACAAGACCCTGATGTCCGAGCTCGCATTAGCGTTATCGTTTGACAAAGATCCAGATAAACTTAAGCAGTCCGTGATGTTATGTTAACGGGTACTGTCCGGAAATCCGTCGGAGAAAGTACGGCATACTGCTCGTGCTGCACTTTGCTTCATATATTTAAAAATCGGTCATAAGGACAAAGCTATAGCTGCGGCATTGAATCTTCCACATCTTCGCGAAAGCGTGAAGCCATATTTGTTCAGTTAGAAAAGGAAATAACACAGCCAGAGATAAATGCTTATTTAAAGTTCATTGCTTTGGGTGAGGAGATTGAACAGGATATTATGTGTATCGATTTCGGATCAGATATGACATCTATCGCTAAAGACTATAGCTTGATTGAAAATATTAAGGATTTGCGCGATGAACTTGGTCAACGGGTGGTTTCTATGGTTCGATTAAGAATGACAAATTTAACTTCTGAAAATACTTCTTCGAAAATAAATTGGCAAGGAAAAATTGTATCTATTCAACCTCGAACAAGGGCTTGGAGATATCTCACAGATAACCGCACCCATTACCACTTAGGTTACATTTTTTTTATTGAAGGTCACAGCAGTGAGGGTAAAAAGCAGTTCACAGTTGCAATTTCAGAAAAGCAGCAGATTAAAGGATTATTCCGGATTGGTGATGTACTTCAAGGCACAGCATGGATAAAAAAATATGAAGAAAGAGAATATGCGGATTATTATAAAGCAGGCTCTTTAAAGCTTTTGGATAAAACAAGTGAAAATCCTGAAGGAATACCTCCTCCATGGATAATGACGCCGCCATCATCCAAACATATGAGGAAAGAGGAGCCAGGATATTAAGCAAAAGCCTTCTCTCTGCCCGCCATAACCCTTGAAAACAGTGAGTTTCAAGGGTTATGCTTTTCTTTAAATAATAAATAGTAAATAATTTACATTTTTTATTTATTCCCCAATTTGTGTAAAATGGTGTCGAAATGGTTTTCTTGCCTTGACGGAATTTTAAGCAATCAATGTCATAATATTTACCTGGTACTTCATCGAGCTTATACTTATCGCGCATGAAACGCATGGTTTCTTCGCTGACTTTTTCCAATTCGGTCATGATGATCTCCTTTCTGGTGTATCAACCTCCAGTTTCCCAAATCCTTTAAGATACAGCATATTCAAAATCGCTCCGTTGCCTTTCCACCAGTTCTTGCTGATAGACCACTCTTCGGGGTAGCCATTCCAACCCCACGGGATATTCCAAGAACCGTCATCAAGCTGTGATTTGATGATAAAATCGCATTCATAGTCGGCAATATCTCTGTTATCAGAATAGAAAATACTGCTGCGAGTATTGAAAAACTGCAAAGGCTTGCAGATATAACCCGTTTTCCATTCGGCGGTGTTTTTTGTTATGCTATGCTGCACTTGCTCCCGCAAGCGTTCTTTCAACGCAGTAAGGTCAATGACATCAATGATGTTGTATAATAATACTTGACACAAAGACCTCGAAGAAATAGTATAAAAACACATAAAATCGGAGGTCGTAAAATGTTAAATAATGTTAAAAGAGAGCAGAGACGGTACACTAATTAATATAAGATAGAAGCAATTAAACTTGCACGTCAGATGAAGGATAATAAGAAGGCTTCAACAGAGCTTGGTATACCAGAGAGTACATTAAACACATGGATGAAGAAAGCGGAACTTGGAACCATAGATACCGGCAAGGGAACACAAACGCCAGCTACAGCTATGACACAAGCAGCTGAGATACATAAACTGAAGGTGGAAATAAGAAGAATTGAAAAAGAAAATGATCGATTGAAGGAAATTAATGAGTTTTTGGAAGAGGCTTCCGCTTTTTTCGCCGCGACTTTGTTATTAAAATCGCAGGGGTTCAAATTTTCGTCAAGATGTATGGTGAAGTAAACACCGTATTTTTCAGCAATTTCAAAAAGGCAAGTCGCATCCAGTTTATCCGCCTGATATTCAGGCAGATTTATATTCAGCTCAACAAAACCAAGCCCCAACTCACGGAAAACCGCAGCGCAGGATTCCGTTGATTTTAATTCAATTAAGGTTGGCATTCCGAACCGCATTAAATTCCACCGTTTTCTAAAATGTTATGAACATCAGTCAAACAATCTACGACAACAGCTTCGCACGAAATCAAAACATTTTTGCTTTGATGCCCATTGGCAACAAGAATACAATCAACACCTAACGCATCAGCCACTTCTTTGTCGTGGACGGTATCGCCGATTAAAACAGCTTTTTTCGGCTTTACACGTTGTATATAAGATTTTCCCATATCAATTTTACTGGTAGCAAAAATGTCGGGAATACCAAGGATTTCATCAAAAAATGAATCTATGTTAAACGGTTTCATCTGCGATACTAAGTTTCCCAATTCAGATGCAGATAAAATGATTTAACGAATACCGTTATGTTTTAAATCAAAAAGAACTTCTCTCGCTCCCGGGAATAAAGAAAGATTATTATCGTTGCTATGATATAGCTCTATGTATTCTGCGGCAAGCGCTTCAAACGGTTCTTTTTCAAAATCAAACCCTACACGTTCATAATAATCCTTAACAGGAAACCCAAATACACGGTGGTACATTTCAATCGAATCAAGAGTGGACAATCCACGACTTTTAAGCATAACATTTATTCTTGTCATGCACCATGCGACATCATTGAGAAGTGTTCCGTTCCAATCCCATATAACATGAGTATATTTATTTAGATAGCTCACTACACATCCTCCATAATCTTAAATCGTTTTACAGTCTTATCGTCAATTTCAATCATTCCTTTTTTAGTTCCCAAAATAAAAATATCGGGATTTTTTGCATCCACGCAATATCCACATTTATCGTTGCTTGTTCATCTGTCGGAATCGGTTCATGTAAGTCTGTAATCGTTAATCCACACTTCATAAAGGCTTTTACATAATCTTCTATTGTTCGATGCCGCCAAACAACGGGAACACTTCCTGACGATAAAGGAGCTTCCCATTCGGTCGGATGATAATAATTTGATACAACAACTTTTTTATCAAGCCCTTTGTCTTGCCGTCCAATGCCGCCGCTATAATGAAAACAAGGATGACACACGCTTGCAAACAATTTGCCAGATGGTTTTAATACCCGTGTTATTTCTCTGATTGTTCCCTCGAAATCTTCGCAATCCATACCATCATCTTTTCCTCCCAATCGCTATAAATGCTTAATATCTCTGTCTATTTCATCTTTTGCTAAGACTGATAAATTCTCATACGGATAACTACAAAACACACTGTCCAAGAATTGTATGCCGCAAAAACATTTACAAATAGACGTGTTTTTTACGGCACATTTATGTTCATTCGTTTTATCTGCTATGTTCCACGGACATTGAGAATTGCCAAAATCGGCATTGGTAAAATTTATGTCCATATTTGAGCCAATCAGTTTATTCACTTTGTCATTCCTTCTTGCGAAGCTCTTTGCCATAAATAAACAAGGATTGTCTTTGTCCCAAAGCAAAGGAAAAACTTCAAGTGGCTTAAACCCAACTGATTGATAAAACAGACGTGTTTTTTCATAGCTTTTACTTTCCCTTGATTCATCAAGTGTTTTTACCGTTAAAAATTCAATTCCATTATTCATGCAATATTCGTCACAGCATTTCATCAGCATTTTCCCAATTCCCTGTCTGTGATATTCGCTCATTACGCCCATTACACATACTTCTGCGGCATTTGGATAGTGAACTTTAATTGCAACAAAACCGACAGGATTGCTACAATCGAAAGCGGCGAAAAGCGGCATTGTTTTTACTTGTTCCACATAATCGACAATAGAAGCCTCAACACCAAACCAATTCGGCAATGCTCTAAGCGTATCATTACAAATATCTGATTTTTCGTCAGCGTTAAATATCTCTTTTATTTCAATCATGTTGTAATCATCTCCTATTCTTTCGTTATCCACAAATCCATGCCTGCGCCGCGATTGTCACGGGGACGGGGAACAAAACCGAATTTTTCGTAAAACCCTTCTTTACCGATAGCGGACATAATATCTACAGCAATGCCCCAGCCGGGTTCCATTTGTGATTTGAGATAATCCAATATCTGCGCCATCATCGCCTTTCCGATACCCAAGCCTTGATATTCAGGAAGAACCAGTACATCTTTTATCAGTGCTGCGTAACCGCTGTCCCAAACCAATCTTGCTACGCCGACCGTCTTATCACCGTCTTTGGCAGCAACAAGAAGCGTATTTCCAACCAGTCCCGCTTGCGCCTGCTCTGGGTTTATTTCACCCCACCCAGCAGAAACGCGGAGCGTGTTGTAATCTTCAACCGATATTGTGTTTGTGTAGATGATGCTCATTTTGAATAATCTCCAATCTCGCCGATATGCTCTCCGACGGTAAAATAGTTATTGGGTGAATATAACGTATTGATTCATTGCGAGCTTCAGATTTGGTCATAAAGACACCTTCCTTATTCCAACTTATTTAAGTTTCCATTAATAAAGTCTATGTCGGGCTCTTCTTGCTCTCACCACATATCAGCTTGTCCTCTTGTATTTATAGGCATTTTGATTTCGGTTATATCATTCAACTCCATATTGTGTGTTTTTCAATTGATTATCAATGTCCATTCCGCCATACATAACACGAATAATCGTGACTATCTTTGTTTCAGATTCCAGAATGTAAAACACAACATAATTGTCAACAGGCATCTGCCGGAGATTTCTGCGTTTCCAAGGTTCTTTATCATACAAGCGAAACCGTTCGGGCATTTCATCAAGGCTATATATTGCTTTTTCGATTCGTTCCAATTGACCAATAGCTATCACGGGTTCCAGAAGCGTAAAGGCAATGTATTCATATATACATCGCAAGTCAATATCAGCAATGTTGGCAAATTCAATATTATATCTCATATGCCATAATCCTTACGAATATCTGAAAACACCTTAGTAGCAGGTTTTGTTTTGCCATTCTTAAAATCGGCATAACCTTTTTCAAGTTCCTCATTAAGTTGAGATTCTGTTAAACTCGCTAATCCAATAGGTTTAACAGAAGAGAGCTTAACATCAAATGGAAGCCCTCTTTGCATAACTACTTGCCTTAAAAAAATATTTACAGCATTCGAAACAGGAATCCCCAATTGTCCTAATACTGTTTCAGCTTGCTCTTTAAGCCCCGGTTCAAGTCGTACATATATATTTGTTGTCTTAGCCATACTTCATCACTCCTCATTTATATTATATGCTGTTGCACTTACAATAGCAATACATATTTGAAATTATGCCGAGTATCTTTTAACGATTTACCGATGAGGGGTGTCTTCTTATGTAGCTTTTTCTTGCTATTTGCCCCACTTAGAGAAATATATATTGTACCGGCATCTAATCCGACCACTCAACCTACCCGACATCCATTTCATACACTCGACCTGCCCGAGTTGCCTATTCAGATGTGGTTGATATGTTTCCTCCTACGCAAAAATACACTTTAAGTCGAAAAGTCGATTGGGATGCCACTCTGAAACCCAGTGTTTTCAAGGGTTACAGCTTGACATCAATACTACGTACTCAACGTTTGACAGGTAGGTGTTCATGGGAACAAGTCCAAAAGCTACAAAAACGCTGATAATAAAGGCTTTTCATTAGGCAATCTATTTCCTGACATAAAATTTATTGTTTCGCATAAGTAGGCTATTTCTCATTTCAAGTGCCTAACAAACTGGATTTTTACGGTCTATATGTATCCTGTTCGACCACTTCGTATATGCTTTTCCCTGCTTTTGCTTCAAAGTATGCTTTAAGTTTCATGTTTGAGTTCCACTTTGCCTTTGGGTAGTATCCGTATAGTTGTCTTACATCTTCCATCCTTTTTTCAATATCTAATACGCCCTCGCTACCTGCCAATGCATCACATAGCTGTATCAATCTGTCATAATCGTCCATTTTTACAACTGCCAAAGAATCGTTAATCAATTCTAATTCCTCTTCAGTCGTATCAAAGTTTCCTATATATTCTTTTGTAGTTTGATTGTTGAACGAATGGGTGAGACAAACTTGAGCAACACTGTCATAACCCAGAGACAGCATATAGGTATAGCCGTCTGAAACATGTCCAAGATGTCTAGCGCCAAATTTTCTTCCAATATCATGAAGCAACGCCATAATATATGCTGTATTTGAATCGAAACTGTTGCATGCCATTGCAATTTTTTCTGCACAATGTGCAGCAACACGGCTGTGGTTCCCCCAGGGACCAGGGTTACAAATTTCAGCTTTTTTTAAAAGATTTTCTGCTTCTTCTCTCGTTGGCATCATAATATAATCACCTTATAATATTTTGGCTTTTCTATTTTCCACAGCACTTTTTGTATTTTTTACCACTATCGCACGGACACGTTATTCTCTTTAGTAGATTCAAGCAAATTCGCAGTTTTCTTACCCATATTATATACATCACCAGTATAGGGATCAACTTTATAGCTTGCTCCAGTACCTTTTCCCGGATTGCACCAAGAAAACATATAATACCCTGTTTCTATATCAATACCATCGTATGAGTAACCTTTATCTGGTCTTGTATCTTGAGTAGTACGTGATTTGATTAATAACTCCAGAACTTCCTCTGGACTTATTTTAACTTCTTTCTCCGTATCTTCTTCTCCACTTTTAAAATTCTCTTGTTGACCTTGATCCTTTACAAAGGTTACCGGGCTTGTGAAATCAAATGTTGTATGTGGTATAAATGTAATACTTCCATCAGTATTAAACGTAAATCCGATCATTTTTGTTATAGAGCCATCCTCAGCTGAAACCGAATGCTCATAATATCCTTCTGATACCTTTGTTGCAATACCCTTTTCCAGTTTTATATATCCATCACCAGCAGATGTCACCTTAAATTCAAATTTATCATAATAGGCATTTTTTATTTGCATCTGGAAATTCTCTATATCCTCTGCGTTATCTTTGTTTTTTTCTAAGGCTAACGGAAAAAAATCACATGACATCGGAAATGTTAATTCGTTGCTGTGAAATATATTGTAAAAATAAAGCACCTATCTTTCCAGAATATTTCGCTGCTGTATTTTTAAGTAGTCATTATAATCCTTACCGTGCTTAGGAGGCTCATCATAAACGAGCCGGTTGGTCTGGATGCAGTAATCAATTATTTCTCTGTGGATGCTACGTCCAGTGAGATAAGCAATTACACGGTCATTGTTTACGTTTTTCTCCGGCAATAGCAGTTTCTTATACTCAATGAATTTCTGTGACATTGGTAAAACAGGTGGTATGACAACCGCCTGTCCACGCACTCAACATGCCTTGAGTGGTTAAAAAAGATGTCGTAGTCCTCTGGTACCCCCTTGGCGGAAGGGTTGGCACTTAGACCGCAGGCCGATGGTTCTCCTTTGTCCTCTTACTATGTTAATCTTGGCATACTAAGCTCTCTGGCAACCATCTATCTAGCCGATATTTAACATAGAATGCCATATTTTTTCGTTGGTTGTTATATTCATATAAAGACTTAATAAGGTTCTGATAGATATTTTCTACTTTAGCTATTACTTCCTGCGTGGATTGGGTTAATAAAGGTTGTACTTCTAAAATTACATCCGTAATACCTTCATATGGATCATAATACAGCTTAAAGTGCTTGCATATCTCTTTTAGATTTTGCTCAGCTACCTTAAAGCCTTCATCATATTCGACTATATTAGTAGGCTCGATATATGTAATAAATCGAATAAGTCTTTCGTTATGGCACAGTGCTTCTGAACGCAATGCTTGAGAATAGCGCAATAAGCATAGATCAGAAATTCGTTCGTTATGCTGAAAATACTTGTTAAAGATTCTTTGCTTTTCTATTAAGTCCACTGGAGTGCCATGTGGTAACTTATTAAAAAATTCTTCAGAACCAAAATTAAGGGCGTCCCATTCTTTGCATGTTGAGATTCCTGGCAGCAATGTTCCGAAACTACCTGGTTCAAAAAACATATGAGAAATTACAATCTTATCTTTATCATCAGTAAGTTCTATAAAACGGTAATTGTTTTCATTACACCAATCTGCAATAGAACCGGCTTCTACTGGACTACATTTAGAAATATCTAATATGCAAAAGGATTTGCTGTGTAAAGTATCCATCAGTTGAAAATCTGCTTTCCGGGTAAAAAATGAAAATCCAGTTGAAAAAACCTCTACCGCAAAATCGCCGCTGCTATGTACAAAAAATTCTTGATCATCTGATGTCGCTCGTACCTTCTCACTATAAATATAGTTCGGGCATAAATTATAAGTATAATCAAAATCTGAAATTATATTATTTTCAACTACAGAAAAACACGACCAATCCGTGAGATTAGAAATTTTTCTATTATCTATTTCTGAAATTAATTCTACAGGGCTGATGATATATGATATCCATTCATTACCAGGCAAAGTTATTTTAATTCCAGCGATAAAGTCATTAACTTCTGTCCAAAACTGCTCAAGAGATTGAGCTTTGTTAGAGTATTCAACGCCAGCATGAAAACCTCCAAGATTACAATTATGATATGAAGATAAAAATGCTGGAAGCATATCGGCCATATGACATACAGCTCTTGCTTTAGTATTGTTATCTGAAACAATCTTATAAGTTTCCATTGAAGTGAAAAGTCTGTATCCAGGCATCCAAACAGGATAAATATTACATTGATATTTAGCTTTATCAATTTTATACATATTGTTATAATATGATTCCACTTGTTCTCTAATCCTTTGTATGCCACTGTTGTTAAAGGCATTGTTTAAATCTACTGAAATACTTAAAGTTTCATTTTCTAAACTAGGGGGTTCAATTTGCTCTGTTGGAAAGCACCAGTATCCAGTGTCGCTTGAAATTTCCCACATAACTAAAACTACAGGATAATAGCTTTGCTCCCATATTTTTAAGAGACCCGTCGGCAAAGATATTGAAAGTCCTTTGGCTGTTCGACGAATATACCCCTCTTTTTTTATATCTTCAGTTGTTTTTACTTGTGTTCTGAATGAAAATTGCGTTCGTATACTTACTTTATTATCCTTAGATAGAGAAAAAATATCACATAGTAAATCCTCGCCAAAATCAGAAGGTCCTAAAGGGGTGCAAACAATATTATTCATTTGGTATATCAAATTTACAGACAATTCGCCGATATTACCTGTAAAATAACTATTTAATGCTTTAACATCTTTACTCAACTTACTCACCTGCCTTTTATTATTTTGTATCAAAGATGTTTTTGATATTTCATAAGCACTGAGTAGGTAAAGCCCTAACTATTGGTGAACCCTAATATTTATTCAGTTGGTTTATCATCCAACTTTACGACATAATTCGACAACACATTCTGTGTGTCTTGAGGATACAAAAAGATGTCGTACCTCTCTGGTACCCCCTTGGTAGCGGAGGCATGTTTCAGAAACAGGCACCTTGATAAGCCATTTTTTCGTCGATTTGGCATCTAGCTTTGCGTTACAATTCAAAGTGAATTGCAAGCAGCACCTATATCACAGCTGGCTGCTCCGCCTCAAAACACTCATCTTCCTTGAAAAACAAATCATAATATTCACAAAAAACGACGCAAATTTGTTGATATAAGTTTTGTAATTCTGCTGTATCTTCGCCTTTTCGTTCTTTTTCAAGTATTTTTGCATGCAAAGTATTTTTTTTTACTCTTACCTTTTCTATATTGTAAATCAATTGATGCCTTTTCAAATACAGTTTAAGTTCTGAGTAAATGTGTTCACCAATCGGCGTTAGATAGCCGATAGAACCGTCATCATTTCTTTGTAAGTGCTGATTATATTCTTGTGAACAAGGATCAATAAATCCTTGTTCACCAACAATATTCTCATTTTCATCTTTCCCGACCCATTTATTTGACTTAGCTATATTGCAATAAGGACAACTATAAAGCAAATTTTCGTATGTAAATTGTAAATGCGGAAACCTTTCTTTAGGGGCAAAATGCTCTACATGATATGAATTATATCCCCCGCTATAATGGTGATGGTCATCACAATAGGCACATTTACATTTAAAATCTTTTACTAATCTAAGTTTATTCGAACTGTTAGTTTTCCATTGTTCTCCCGCATATGACCTCACCGGAATCTTTTGCTTAATCAACCCCACAATTTTACTCCTTGTCTAATAATTCATCAATTTTAGCAAGCAATTCATTTATCTTGCTTGCTTCTAAATCCTTCTTAACCTTTTCCGGAATGCTATATATACCATTAATTGATTTCTCCAATTTTGTATCCAGTTCAATAATTCTTGAATCAATTTCTTCCGAAGTACCGACCAACGGCAATATTTTTCTTAATTCATTATGCCATTGATCTTTTTGTTTAATGTCTTTAAGTATTTGCTCGATTATCTTATAATTTAATTCGATTCTTTCGGATTCTTCACTTAAATACCTATCAAAATCAAACACTTGGTAGGCGTTATAAACCTCATTTGCAAACAAATCATCTTCATAAGAAGTCAGAATAAAAATCGGGAAATCATATAGTGCATCTTCAAGATGTTTTGCAAATTCAACACCTGTAAAATCAACGTTTTCATATGAAGAGAGCTTATAATCTATCAAAATGCAGTCTAACTCTTGTTCAAAAACATCATTTATTAAATCTTGAATATTGTTCTTCACCTTTATTTCATAAGGCTCTAATTCATAGTTTTCATATTTATCCTTCTTGCCCGGCAAAGCTTCTGTCATACCATACATCAACCTCGTAATGATTTGAGTTACCTTACTGGAATCATCATCTAATATCCCAACTTTGAATTTCTGTTTCATATTGTCCACCTCAAATTGGAAAAATAAAATCTAAAGCAAAGCTTGTTTTATACTCAACTAATTCATATTTTGCATTGTACTCACGAGCAGTTGACGCCACAATATACATACCCAATCCAGTCCCAATAATATCACCATTTATATCTCGCTTACTTGTTGTTCCGTAGTTAAAAATTTCGTATGGGTCTTTAAATAAATCACCTAACCCATTACCGCTATCCTTGTAGTGCAACACAAAATTACCATTGCCTTCTAATGAAATGTCGATTATTCTTTCTGTTATTTTGCCTTTCTCGAATGATTCAATAGAATTAATGATTAAATTATAAATGATGCTCTCAAAATCAGATACAAAAATTCTCTTTGCTACTGTATTACCGTCATGAGCTAAATTTACTTTGATTTTTTTCTGATTCAGTATTGGCTCTAATACCGAAATAATTTCACCAATTGTATCATATAAATCTTTTTTCAAGCGTCTACGTTTATCCTTTTTTACCTGATTGGTTATTACTGTAATCCATGACTTTAGAAAAGTATCATCCTTCAATAGATCATCCAGATTGCGCCTTATTAACATTTGATTATTTGCTTTAATTGCAAGATTAAATGTTTCCACTCTATTAACAAGCAGCGCATTGATACTCTTCAAATCATGTACAATAGACGTTGTTATAAGCCCATTGGTTGCCAGAGAACGTAAAATTTTAATTTCAGAAATTAATTCCTCTCGTTCTTCTTCATAATACTGTACTGCTTTCGCCAATGTTTCAACATTCTCTTTTGATTCTTCAGCCGAAGGTTTTTGCTTTTTTGCTAAAATCTGTTTCGCAATCTCTTTGCCTGATTTTTTGGTCTTTTCCTTTTCATTTATAATATCAGAGTATATTTTCATTGTGTGACCAACGTATGCTCTGTCCTTTTCAAAAATTGCAATTATTTTAACAAGCATTTCCTTAAATATTTTGAAATACTCATTCTCAATAATTCCTTCCCGGCTGGATTTGTCGAGAATTGAATCATTACTTATTCTTGAAATAAATACTGTCCCTTGTCCTTGTCTATTTCTAACATGCCAATTTTCAGATGGATGAGATATTGCAGCTGGGTTTGTTGCTCTTCTCGCATCAATGCCAAGCCAATCAAACGAATCCGAATTAGGATCACCATATGGCCTAACAAGAAAGTTATCCCTATAAATTTTAATCCCACCATGTTGCTCTAACCAGAGTCTTCTTTTTTTACTTATTTCTTTATAGTAAAAAGTTTCTTTTGAATCATCTTGAAGAGACAATTTCATAAAAGTATATTTGAAATCAAAAGTTCCAACTTTCTTGGAGTCATCAATATAATTTGTATCGCCTGTACCAAGCAACTCAGAAATTGTGTAATTGAACTCGAATTTCCCATTTTCAAAATCTTTTTTTGTATATGGATATTTTTTAAATCTTTCGAATTCAAAAATCGCGTCTGGTATTTTATTTAAATCAAATTCATTACGTTCCAAAATAATTTTAAACTTTTCACCGTCAAAATTAGCAGATACCCTGTAATCAAATTCCTCCGTCACTTCATTTTCAACGATTATAGGGGCATCACTTAACGCTTTCTGCATACAAATAATATACTCATTATCCTCAGTAGGTGGAAGTAAAAAGCCCATTGAGGTGAGTATATTTAAGATGTCTTTATCAGTCCACCTATCGCGCAAATCACTCACAATTAGCATAGTTCCGGTATCTAACGGAATCGAATATTTCTTCGTAGCATCTTCGATACTGTCAGCCACCTGTTTTTCTATTCTTTTTATATTTTCATAAATAGTTTTTGGAATCGCATCTTTAAAATTTATGTCGAGGTAATCGAAGTCAGCTTCAATTTCATCTATTGTTTTTCCTGCCTGTTCAAAATTCGACCAGTCAGTTCTCCACATTATCAAATGGTCGCTTTGGCTGCTTTTTGTATACATTTCGCATTTACTTCCCAACCTATCAAGCGCAAAACGCCCAATTCCTTTCTCGCCAGCTTTAATTCTATTTTTATTCGACTTATAATCTACCTTTTTATTATCGGTACCGATCATCATCCAATAGTTTTCTACTATGTCTTCTGTCATACCTATTCCGTTGTCAATAATATAAATATGATCATGCTCCACATCAAAGCACAAATAACACAGTGAAGCATCAGCGTCGTAAGTGTTCTTAACCAATTCAATTACAGCACCATCCACCTTTGAAACACTCTCGCGCCCCAAAAGGATTGTGGCCCTTGATGAAATTCTATATTTCATCTTTCCCATAAAAACACCTCTCGAATTTAGAATTCAAAATTATTAATATCCACCGCTGTTATCCTCAACGATTTGCCATTTGCACTTATTCCTATTCCCTGAACATATTTACAAAACGAATCACTTTCCAATAATTCCTTTGCGAAACTCAAAGGCAGATCCGCTTTAGGTACAATATATATCCCCGAATATGGGATACACTCCTTAGATAACTGATAAACTTTTATTTCCTTGGTTACGACGGTTGAAAGCAATAATTTGGGTTGATTCAAGTGGGCTAATGCTTGGGTTCTGCCATATTCAAACCATTCAACGCTTTTGTCTGATTTTCTTTTAGCCAGTTGTACAGAGAAAGATTTTAAATATTTTGTTGCTTCCGGATATAATTTTTCAAAGTCTTCTTTCTTGTATCTGACCAATTTATTGCTTTTATATTTATAAGGGAATAGTATTAGTTCCTTCTTACTGTAGTTTAACGACCTTGGGCTTACGCCCTCCCTTGTTATTCCACGCTCTATGCAATAGTCCCCAACTCTAATGAAGTTTTTTTCAATAGCGAATTTCTTTAATATGTATGCCTCATTATACAATGTAGCGATGCTTATTGATGCAGCAAAATAATCGCCAAACCTTTTAGCAGGTTTTTGAGTAATGTTTGAAGTGAATACCCATTTCTCTGTCAAGCTATTCTTATTTATATTATAAACATCCTTTGTTGCCACATTTGCGTATTCTATATAGTCTTTGTTACTGGCTTTACTGCAAACTAAAATTGCAGATGATGTCAATACCTGCTCAAAAAGCTTTTTAGTGGTGTAATCCAATATTTTAACGGTGTAGGGCAAAATCATATTCCGCAACTCTTGTGCAAAAACATTTTTAAATATACTATTTGGAATAATATAGGCTAATGCTCCGTTATCGCTTAAACCATCTAAGCTTGCTTCAATAAATGCGTAGCAATAATCAAACTTTCCGTAAGCACATGATTTAAATTTACCTTTTACAAAACTCCGAGTTGCTTCATCTAAATCCCGATAGCTTATGTATGGAGGGTTTCCGATTATATAATCAAATTTTGTTGATAATGTCTTTTTTAATATATCTGTATTAAATAATTGCCACTTAACATTACTAATACCGTACTCATTCGCAACATTATTTAAATTCTGCAGACATTTTTTATAATGAATTTTGTCAATTTCAGCGCCGTAGATATCATTCTCCAATCCCTGTCTGATTTCATTGATTTCTATCCCATTATTTAGAGCATCTTCAATATACCTCTTAACGATTTCAGTTAGGATATTCCCATCACCACAAGCGTTTTCTATAACCTTTTTCCCATATAGGTTAGAATTATAGTTGACTATATTCAAAAGTTCTAAAACATTTTGTGTAGGAGTAAATACTTGGCATTTCTTTATCATTGCGTTATTCCCATCTTCTGATATTTATGCTTTCTATAATTCTTTTTACAACCTTCATACCGTCTGTCTTCTGCCACTAATAAGCCGCTCGTATTTATGGCTGCGCTAAATACAGATAGCACATACTTAATTCTTTCTTTTGGCAATATCATTTTTGTTCAATGTGCGTTCATCATGGGGCTTTTGAGTCCCAACGGGTATTGCCCAAGCATTACCTAAGCGCTAGACACCTGATATTCTTCCTTCTGCACATAATGTCTGAACTCGTCTTGGTGTGATTCCCCATTTTCTCGCAGCTTCTTTAGCGGTCATAAACT
Source organism: uncultured Clostridiaceae bacterium (assembly GCA_964411505.1). Classification (GTDB taxonomy): domain Bacteria; phylum Bacillota; class Clostridia; order CAYPLH01; family DUMO01; genus CAYPLH01. The sequence goes on from CAYPLH010000048.1 coordinate 29,414, forward strand.
CCATAGCATCGACTCCCAAAGGGTATAAATATACAAGATAATTATATTCGCAACTACGAAGAATTTCAAGAGTGTTTTAAACAAACACAGGGCAATCGCATAAAAAAGCTAAATTGAGCCAACAGGAACGGAAAAACAGCAA
>CAYPLH010000049.1:0-29193 GCA_964411505.1 uncultured Clostridiaceae bacterium
TGCCCGAACTGAACTATACAGCTCTTGCAAATGAAGCGTAGTTTCCGCTATTGCAAAAGTTATATCTCAATATGTAGGGTCTGAAACAGCAACATCTGTTTATACACAAAGCGCTGTTATGCTCATTTGCTCACAGAGAGTGGGTTGTTCAGGTTTTGAACCAGAACGAAATATCAGAAATATACGAAGTATATCAGAGGTCGATGCTTTATTAATTAAATATGAAGTCCCAACCTTGCAAGTTTTCCCAAACTGTTCCAGCAAATATTTTCTTTGGATTATCGGTGTCATACTTTGAAAAGTATAGTTTATTACTAAATTTGTTGATATCCCAAAGGAATACTTTTAACTCATTATTACAGTTATCAAGCATTTCCTTATTTTTAATCCAAACCTTGTACTTGTACTCGCAATTTTTATCTCCCCACATCAGTGCAGATGTTGCATCTACTTTTCCTATATAATTCTCGTATCCTTCCTTTGTTTCTGTAACTCCAAAACTTGGCGTTTTAAACACCTTGTCACTGGTGTCAAATTTGATATACTGCCCGTATTGCTTTGAAATGGGAAACATAGTTACGTAGGAAGTTCCTAAAAAGACATCCTTGACAAAGGAAAATTTAGTTGCTAACTTTATTGAATTTGTTCCAAAGATATAGTTACGTTCTACAGTGGCATATCTTTTTATATTTAGCTCATCAACATTAAGAGAGGTATTCTCATTAACTTTCAATATTTCGATTTCCTTTACTTCTCCTTCTGACAATTCAGCTTTTACACCATTGTTGTAACCGTAAAAAGAAATGCTAATTAAATCCTCATTGGAGTGATTACCGCCTGAAAAATACCAACTGGAATTATTAGGGTTAATAATTCGGAATACATACTCCCAGTCTGTATTTTCACCAGCTAGTAAAACTTCATTTTTTGATGGAATTTCAACAGAAGCATACGGTTCATTAATAATGTACCACCCTTTAATGTTCCACGTTCCCCAGTCGTTCTTAGCAAATCTTGTTAACAAGCACTTGTTTGTGTCTATGCTAGCGTACATTTCAATTTCTGACTGATTTTTTACAAAAACTTTCATGTTCTTACCTTCAACACATGGTTCAGACTCAAGAATATCACGATGATTACTTTCCATATTCTCAAAAAGGTCGGGTCTTATACTTATAAATCCATCATTACTTATTTCAGCAACAACATAAAAAATTATTAATATGATTAAGCTGCAAAAAAGTCTATATTTCATAAATATCCAGCCCTCATCTTGACTATTGATGGTACAATTTTATTATAGGGCGTAAGAGACAGTTTTAAAGATGTAATAATTGGTAACGATGATACCCACATCGAATAGAGATGTGGGTCAACTTACAATAACTTAAGAGTCAAGTAACTTTTCATAAATAGCATTAAATATAATATTGCATTTATTTAATATCTCTCCAGGAGCCTTTTCAATGAATTCATATTCCCTTTCACTTAAATCCAAAACTTTTACTTGATCCATCAATATGTCGCCTTTAGTGCGAATATCATATTTATCTAAATTTACTCTGGTAAAAAAGGTGCTAATTGTACTTGTTATAGGGACAACTGTCACTATTCCGTTTAATTCTTTTTGAGTTATCGGATCTGATATTATGAGCCCAGGTCCATAGCCTTTTTGTTCATGACCTTTGGAGGGAGAAAAATTTATTTTTATTATATCTCCAAATTCAAGCTTATTATAATTGTTTTTATCAAGTTTTGTCATAGTCATTACCACTCTTCTTTTCCAATAGGATTACCCCAGTTAATAGCTTCTTTTGGATTAATCTTTTCGCCCTTAGAGCTTTCTGCTAAAAGTTCAAATTTTGTCTTTTCTTGTTCTTTTTTCAAGATGAGCTCATTTCCCTTGACACTCATATTAAAACTAACACTTTTAAAATTATTACTATCTATGTTTAGTTTTTCCAATATAGCCTTGGGGATACGGATAGCGGCACTATTTCCCCATTTACATAAATTTTTATTCATATAATCACCTCTTTAAGAGTGCGCAACATTCTAGTAAGTAGTATATACGCGTATATACTTATTGTCGACTGCAAAGAACAAATAACTTTCCACATAAATAGTTAACAAAAAGAGCAGGGTTTTATTCTTTTGCTTTTCCGTGAAAGCGATTTTAAAAAGTTGATAACTATGTAGAATTGTAATATAATTGTAGATACCTAGGAAGTATGATAGTTGAAATTTGCTATCGGTTGATTACCTGCAGGGTAAGATAATTCCTAAAAATAGCTCAGCATGGGCTTTTGAATTAATATAAATAATAATAAAAATGTGTGGAGAAATGGAGTCACATTAAAGCAGAAGTTTAATACTTCTGTTTTGGTGTGGCTTTTTATTTTTGATTTTTTAATCTGGAACTTACTAGTACTTTGGCGCTATCAACGCTTTTTCTATTAGCATTTATATGCTTGGTAAAAAAATGCAAATGTTTTAATGCGCTATTTTTGTCAGGTGAAAAAATAACATTGAAGTAGCAAACAATAAAGTGACGAAGGTATAATCTTAGGTTTGAAGATTATCATATAAATTATGCGAGGGGAGGAAACCAAACATGGTTATAAATAGAGGAACTGTTTATGAGTTTAAAAAAGAAGCAGATGAAATTTATGATGTTGCTGTTATAGGGGCTGGCGTAATCGGTGCTTTTGTAGCTAGGGAATTATCTAAGTATGATGTTTCTGTGTGCCTGATTGAAAAGGAAGCTGATGTTGCCATGGGAAGCAGCAAAGCCAACAGTGGAATTGTTCATGCAGGTTATGATGCTGTACCTGGCAGTTTGAAGGCAATTCTTAACGTTGAAGGTAACAAATTAATGGAGGGCGTTACAAAAGAACTAAATGTTCCATTCGAAAAAATAGGTTCGCTTGTTGTTGCTTTTTCTCATGAAGAAGTTGATGTTTTGGAGCAGTTAATAAAAAGAGGTAGTGAAAATGGTGTTGAGGGATTAAGAATTATCTCAAAAGAAGAACTAAGGTTGCTAGAGCCAGCCCTGAGTAAAGAGGCAGTAACAGCCCTTGTGGCGCCCACAGCAGGTATTGTGTGTCCTTATGAATTGACGATAAGAGCAGCAGAAAATGCAGTACAAAATGGTGTTGTGCCGATACTTGAAACCCAGGTGACAGGAATTTTCTATGAGGACGATATATTTATAATATCAACTAATAAAGGTAAATTATATTCTCGTTTTGTTGTCAATGTAGCCGGATTGTATGCAGACAACATATCCGCCATGTTAGGAGATAACAGTTTTTCAATATCCCCAAGAAAAGGAGAGTATCTTTTATTAGACAAAAAACAGGGTAATATGGTTAACCACGTTATATTTCAAGTACCGACAGACAAGGGGAAAGGTATTTTAGTAACCCCAACTGTTGATGGAAACCTCCTTATTGGTCCTAATGCAGAAGACATTACAGATAAAGAAGATGTTACCACCACATCTTTTGGTATAGCAGAAGTGGTGAAAGGTGCTCAAAAATCTGTACCTAAAACAAACTTAAATGACGTAATTACTTCTTTTTCAGGGCTTCGTGCAAAACCTTCAACCGGGGATTTTATAATTTGTACTTCGCAAGTTAATCCATACTTTATTAATGCTGCAGGGATTGAATCCCCGGGACTTACAGCAGCACCTGCAATTGGAGAATATATAGTAAATATTTTGAATACACAGGGATTAAGTTTGAAAAAAAAGATGAATTTTGACCCTGTTTGCCTACCATTTATGCGTACCCGAGATATGGAACAAAAAGCCTTGAATGAATTAATCAAGAAAAAACCCCAGTATGGCAGGATTGTTTGTCGCTGTGAAAAGGTGACCGAGGGTGAAATAGTCGAAAGTATTAGAAGACCTTGTGGAGCAACAAACCTTGATGCAGTAAAAAGGAGAACCAGAGCGGGTATGGGTAGGTGCCAGGGTGGGTTTTGTACTCCGAGAGTGGTTGAAATTCTATCAAGGGAGCTTGGAGTACCTATGCATGAAGTAACAAAATTGGGTGGAAACTCAAAAATTCTAACAAGAAAGTTGAAACTGTAAAACTCTAAAAAAGGGGAGGTTCTGATATGGCAAAAACTGATCTTGTGATTGTAGGTGGCGGTCCTGCAGGCATGGCAGCGGCTATTGAAGCGCATAAAAATGGAATTGAGGATATTCTTATCATCGAAAGAGAAGAGTATCTTGGAGGCATTTTAAGGCAATGTGTTCACAATGGATTTGGTATTCATGTGTTCAAAGAAGAATTAACTGGTCCAGAGTATGCGCAAAGATTTATTGACAAAATAGAAGAACTCAAAATTAATTATAAAGTTGATACAATGGTTTTGAGTATTTCTGACAAAAGGGAAATAACATATATAAACAGCAAAGAGGGTTTAGGTGAGATAAAAGCAGGTGCAATTGTACTAGCTATGGGGTGCAGGGAGAGAACCAGAGGGGTATTAAACATTCCGGGAACCAGACCTGCTGGCGTTTTTACAGCGGGCACAGCTCAAAGGTTTGTCAACATTGAAGGTTACTTGCCGGGCAATAATATTGTCATTTTAGGTTCAGGTGATATTGGGTTGATTATGGCAAGAAGGTTGACACTTGAAGGAGCTAAGGTCTTAATGGTGTGTGAAATACTTTCCCAACCCGGAGGATTGAGAAGAAATATTGTACAATGTCTGGATGATTTTAATATACCACTTAAGCTGCAGCATACAGTTATAAAAATACACGGAAATGAGCGAGTTGAAGGAGTTACTATTTCCAAAGTTGACGAAGACAGGCGACCTATTCCCGGCACACAAGAGTATGTCGAGTGTGATACGCTGCTTCTGTCAGTTGGACTCATACCAGAGAATGAACTATCATATGATGCAGGGATAAAACTTGATCCATCTACCGGTGGACCTATTGTGGATGAACATATGCAGACTTCGGCTGAAGGAATATTTGCCTGTGGTAATGTACTTCACGTAAATGATTTGGTTGATAATGTTACAAAAGAATCTATGTTAGCAGGTGAGCACGCTGCAAGAATGCTCAAGAGTAAATTAGGCAAAATTCTAGGTTAAGAAAAAGTCTTAATTTTTTGTTATCTAGGAAAGTATACTTTCTTAGACAATGGGGACTGCAAAGGGGAAGCCCCTTTGCTGCTTTAAGGAGGGTGCTCAGGATGCGGAGCATCCGTCGAAGGGAACCATAAGGTTCCCTAGCGAAAAAAAGTGGCGAAGCCCACTTTTTTGTAAGAGGCTGCAAAGCTAAGTTAAGAAAAGTTGTAGTATTTTATTGATTAAGCTGCCATCTGTAAGGAGGTATAATTTTGATAAAAAAACAAAATTTAGTATGTATAGTTTGCCCTGTAGGTTGCGATATGGAAGCTTCCATTTCTTGCGGTAAGGTTATAAGTGTTTCTGGTAATCGGTGCAAAAGGGGTGTTAAGTACGCAGAGGAAGAGTGCACAAACCCTGTAAGAACTCTTACCAGCACAGTGAGAATTATTGGCGGTGAGAGTTTGATACTTCCTGTTAAATCTGGCAAACCATTACCTAAGGGGAAGATAATGGAATGCATGGAAGAAATAAATAAATGTGTTGTATCTGCACCCGTTGAAGTAGGAGATATAATAGTAAAGGGGATATTAGGGACGGATATTAATATTGTTGCTACAGGAAAAGTTAAAATGGCTTAAATCTTTTAATAATTTAACATGAATAACCAATAATATGATTATAACATAGAAAGCCACACGGTGATTAATCCTAAAAAAATGGTGAAGCTACCTTTTTTCACACAAAAGAGCGCACTTGAATATTATGTATGTTGAGTGTGGATTTAAATTCTGTGCGTAAATGAATGGAATCTATTGCCGTATTAAAACGAAAGGAATACAATTATATTGGTGATTATTTATGGAGTTATTTGCTGGACATAAGCTATTAAAAGAACAGGATGGATATATAATTGTTTTATATCTGAATCGGGAGTTAACTGAGTTTGCCCAAGATTTTGATTATCTTGATGATTCAAGCAAGCAGGATTTCAAAAATAATGCCTTGAATTACATTAAAGAAAAATTTCCGGGGCTCAAGGTTAAAACGATCAAGATTCTGTTGGGTTCACTCTTGATTGCTTCAGTCCCAGTTGGAGCTGTACATGCCTTAGACAATGCTCCGGCATCTTCGGCTGTTATAGAAAAAACTGAAACTTACAGTGTTCGCTATGGCGACACATTATATAAAATTGCGCAAAAATATAATACTACTGTAAACTCTGTCAAATCAAAAAACAATCTAAAAAGTGATATAATTTTTCCGGGTCAGAGGATTATGCTCCCATCTAGCTACAAAAGCGAGTATACTATTGTTTATGGAGATACATTAAGCACAATTGCAGATAAATTTGGAACAACTGTAGAAAAACTCAAAAGTATTAATGGCTTATCTGATGATCTGATCATTGCAGGAAAGAAGTTAAAAATACCTGTTAGGCATAGTTACAGGTATTTTGTCAAACCTAGTGATACTCTTTATAAGATCGCTAGGCAGTTTGGTGTATCAATTAAAGAAATAAGGGATGCAAACAATATTAGCGGGGATCTGATAATAATCGGGCAGACGCTTCTAATACCCAATAATGATGCCGGAGCAATGGTATCAAATCCTGCAAGTGTGCTTGTTGTAGCAAATAAAAAAACAAGACTTCCTGACAATTATGTTCCTGATAACCTAGTTGTTCCTAATGTTATGTTTCTTACTGAAGAATTTCACCAAAAGAAGCTTATGAGAAAGGACGCAGCTGAAGCTTTAGAGCAATTGTTTGATCAGGCTAAAGTTGAGGGAATAGTCTTGTATGCAGTATCAGGCTACCGAGCTTATGAAAGACAAGAAGCAATATTTACTTCAAAGACGATGGAGCGGGGGCTTGATATAGCTAACAGAACCAGTGCAAAGCCGGGGGAAAGTGAGCACCAAACAGGTCTTGCCATGGACATTACCTCCGCTAGCGCAGGATACATGCTGTCAGAATCCTTTGGTGAAACGTTAGAAGGGAAGTGGATAAAAAATAACGCAGCAAGGTTTGGATTTATATTGCGCTATCCCAAAGGAAAAGAACACATAACAGGCTATAATTATGAGCCATGGCATGTACGTTACGTTGGTCGCGAGGTTGCAGAGCAAATTGCTGATAGAGGAATTACTCTGGAGGAATATAATTAGGTAGGCGTTAAGTGCAGTGAAATGATGGTTTTATAGCGCTCGCCGCTTGCAAAAACCCCATTGCATAGAAAAGTATGCTTTCCTATGCAATAAGAAAACGATGGCTTTATACCATCGTTTTGATACACAATGCGATTGACAGCATATTTATACATCAGAGAGTCAATTCGCTATTTTTTCGAGATACTACTTAAGGGTTTATTTTCAACATACTCAATTGCTTTAACAGGGCAGGAAGTGATTGCTTGTGCGAGTTTATCGTTATCCAATGTTCCGTCATACGCTTTTACATGGGCTTTTTTGTTTTCCATTTCGAAAACATCCGGATAAGCCTTGCAGCATAAAGTGCAACCCATGCAAGCATCAGTATTTAAAGTCAAACCACTTGGTTGTTCATTTGCATTATATATATCCTCGTCTTTAACAACTTTTGCAGTAATCCATGAGAAAATCAGTATGGATATTACTGTAAGCACCCAGCGGACTAGCATAAATTTCATACCTAGGAACTTTATTTCATTTAGAAGCATAGGAATTTTGATAACAGCCCATGAACTTAAAATTATAACAAGATTTCTAATGGAAGCTCCTTTTTTATATAGCATAACACACATAGGAAATGCTGCATAAATTGGTCCGGCAGAAACGCTGCCCAAAACGAATGAAAGCACAACACCTTTTGATTTTGATTCTCTACCTAGATACTTCAGTATTTTTTCTTTAGGAACCCATGCATCTAAAAGTGCTGTAAGAACAAAAATAACAGGCATTATCAGGAGCATTTCTTTAATATAGTAACCACTGTTTTTGACAGAATCAATGCCAATATCCGGTTTAAAAATAAAAATAACTAGATATGCAAGGATGACAAATATTAAGAATAAGTTATCTTTCGCCTTTTTTAGAACTTTCACATAATCACCCCCATAACCAAAGCAATTCCAATGGCAAATATAACGCTTAAAGTATTTCTTGTAGCAGTGAATTTTACCCCAAATGCGCGGTTTTCAATAGGAAAAGTTACGATACCAACCATTGTAAGTGTTGTTAAAAATGCGACAGAAGGAACAATACTTACACCTGCATTAACTAAAGTGCCGACAAGCGGAAATGCAATAAATGCGGGGACAAGTGTTACTGCACCAAATCCAGCAGAAACAACTGTAGCTAAAAATAGTGGTTGCTCCCCCACAAATTTGGCGATCTTTTCTGGGGGAATAACGGTCAGAATTAAACCAATCATAAAAATAATTGATAAAAGGCTACCTAACATCCCTTTTCCCATACCAAAAGCCATTTTAAGTACTTGTGTTGTTTTCTTCCTATCCTTAAAAAAAGAGTAGGCGAGAAAAGCTGCAGTAATTATCCATACTGCCAGTGTGAAAATATCCATACAGATCCTCCTTAATATGTCTAATACAGAGTAACTATTCAGCGGCTCAAAGTGGTGAAACCATGGGATGGGGTTCAGCGCTTCTAAAGTGAAGCAAAGGCTTACATAAGGTGATAAAACTGTCCCCATGGCTCGGCAGAATGTTAATTAGTAGTCTCTGAATAGCAACAATACAGATATTAATTATAGAGTGTTTTAATATTCTAAGATAGACACCTATGTTTCTTTTTGATATAATTTTCACCACTACATTTAAAAGGATGGATGATCTTTATGACGGCAGAAATGATACAATGTACACCCATGCTTGAAAAAATTGACAAGGACTTATTACAAAAGTATATGAGTGATAGTTATTTATACACTAAGCATTATGCAAAAGGTGTGACAGTTTATAATCACAGAGATTCTTGCAGTACGCTTGATATTGTTATTTGTGGCAGTCTTATTTCTTATTCTTTATCTGAAAACGGCTCATCAACCGTGATGTTTGAGTTTGAAAAAAATAGTGTTCTTGGAGCAAATTTATTATTTGGTGAAAACCGTGAATATCCGTTAAACATATACTGTTTGACAGATTGCCAATTACTCCATATTAAACAAAAAGCTGTGGCTGAATTTTTGCACGACTACAACTTTGTCATGAAATATATAAAATCCTTGTCACAAAATTCCCAGGGGATGAATCGCAAAATTGCAATGTTTACACAAAAAACGCTGCGTGAAAACATATTAGATTATTTAAAACACCAATCCACTATTCAAAATTCCTCATTCATTACTCTCCCGATCAGCAAAAAACAGCTTGCTGATTATCTTGGCGTTCAAAGACCATCATTATTCAGAGAACTTAAAAAAATGAAAGATGAAAAAATAATTGATATTAACAACCGAAATATTAAGATTTTGCTGAATTGATATGTAAAATAAAACGCACTCGACGAGCATCCAGATGTTTCTGTTATGCTATCTGGATCAACCGAAATGCGTATCACTTTTGTATCTGTCCAACTCCTGTTCATTCCCTAATGATTATGCTGGCTTTTTCTGCTATCAAGTCTACTGATTTTTCTGCTGAAAGTCTATTAGTCATAAAATCTTCGAGGATATCACCAAAATATATATTAAAATCTTTTTGATAGACTTTCCTCCTGCTTTTGCTCAGCATATTCTTATATAGGTTATAGTTTATATCATTCGATAACGTGCCAAAATAATTGTTATTTGACTCTGCTTTATAATACGAAATATCTTCATAGTAAGCATTGCCTGATTCAGGATACATAGCCTGCACTTCATGTGATAAAAATGTTGCTAAAAATTCAGCAGACAATTCTTTATTAAGGGAGTTTTTATTTATGCAAAAGTTGTTTATTGATACCGGATAAACTTCCTGTCTTTCAATTATTGGCGGACGTACAATAGTCTTGTTGCCCTCCATTAAGGATATTGATTCTGTAGTAAACAAAATATTATCTTGTTTACTGGTTTTTTCTGAGAAGCCTATTTCAAGTACCAAGTTTTTGCTAGCCATGCTTTTCCATAGATTTAGAAGATGAATTAAAGGGTCCTTGTCGAAACTTGCTTTACTGTTTATTAAATCAATATTATATGAAATAAATTGATCAACAAATGGAGGGAATCTTCTACTATAACTTAAGGCATAAGTATCAGGTGACCCGTCGCCATTTAAGTCTTTTTGTGCTTCACAGGCCAAATCATAAAAATCATCCCATGTCCATGTGCTTACAGGGCAATCTATATCAAGAATTTCTCTTAGTTGCTCATTTACAAGCCATGCCTGTAAATTAATATTTAACGGAACCCCAATCAGTTCATTATTGATAACATGGTTTTGCTTTATACCATCAAACATATTATTAAATTTATCGGTAACCGAAGAGTATATACCAAGATCTAACATTACCTTATTCCTGATAAAGTAGTAGCTGTCATCATTGTCCAAGCAAAAAATATCAAAGTCTTTTGCATTAGACATAAATTTTACTATTAGACTGTCATAATAATCCATAGCGTTATGGCTTTGAAAGTTAACAGTAATATTTTCATTGCTTTTATTAAAAATTTCAACAGCTTTTTCTATCTTTGGATTTCTCTCTAAAGAAGAAGTATGCGATAATATAGTGATATTTTTGTTTTTATTATCTGGACTTTTTTTCACTGCATGTTTTCTAAACCACATGTTTTTTCAATGACCTATCTCTTTCCTTAATTTCTCTATTTTTTCAAACTCAAGACCTGTTAATTTTTTAATTAGCTCAACGGACAGCCCCTCTAAAAGCCCAGCTTTTGCGGTTTCAATTTTTTCTTCAAAGCGACCCATTTCCTTACCTTCAGCCATACCTTTTTCTAGACCTTGCTCTATGCCTTTTTGTTCTCTTTTTATAAACTCATCTTTTATTGCCAACTCAAAATTATAAACCATGCTTTCAACCTCCTTGCTTTCCAGAATTAACTTCTCAATTACCTCAAAATATTATATCAAACATTTGTTCGAGTCAAGGAAAACAGGAAGTAGAGTGAGCCTCATTTTTTATTGCAGTGCGGCTTGTCTGGAACCATTGCGCATATAATGCGGTAACACACCATACAAATATTAGTGTCGAATAATTGATGCATTTCTCAGCATGATCTACACTTTTGGATAACACATTGGATATACTAAGCTGCGTGTTATTTTTAATAGTAGCTGCTTTTAGTTTTTGGTATAGTTCATCAATATTAATAAGCCGGGACGGTATAAGGGATGGATCAATCACAAACTCAATATTTATTTTTCTCACTATAAAAATAGAAACATATGAAACCAAGAATAACAGCACTATAAAAAACGCCAGCTTATATTTGTACTTTTTCAGTAGCTCCAATGGGTAGTAATTTGAATATTGCTGCTTAATGCTGACATAATACTTTAGAATCACAGGCTTTATTTTAGTGTATAAACCAATAAGCAGCATTATTAATATTAAAAAATTTACAAGCACAATTTTCTGCTCCGTTAATCTAAATTTTAAATCTATATTTTTTAAACTTATGTCTGTTCTGAATGTGTCAGTGATGAATTTTTCAATATTATTTTGCATTATAGACGAAGTGCCTTCTTTAACCCTGAACATAATATTAAAAGTATCGGAGGTAAACCCGTCAAATGTCAGAGGAACAAAACAAGCTCTGTAATCCACCGCACTCAGCTCATTGATTAAGGATTTCTTTGCCTCATACACACCCAGCACTTGATAATCCTTATTACTGAGCTTTACTGATTGACCGTTACATTCTATGGTTGAAAACAGGTCAATTGCTGTCTTGCTGTCAAGAACGACATAGTTAAGACACCTATCAATGTCTTTATTCCAGAGAAATCTGCCATCCAGCATTTTAATGCTGAAAAATTCAGGTGCTGTTTCGTCCGAATAATAGATTGTTACTTTGTCCACACTTCTGCCGGTGGTTTTTAAATTATTATTAGGTATCCTTTGATATATGCATGCATCAAGAATATTTTTATTACTTTCTTTGTACTCATTCAACTTGCTCATATATTCCGCAGCAGGAGAACCTTTAGATTCTGAAATCATAAGATTACGACAGTCCTTTACTGAACTTATTGTATACAGCATAAAACAATATATAGCTATGGCAAGTGTAGATATAATAATTGTTTTCTTCTTCATCAAATAACAACCTGCCTCAATATAAATCGAGTTTCCTTTCTATAACATTGAATTTTGACTTTTCTTCTAAAACATCTCAATGAGTGTTTCTTGTACAAATTAAATGGCAAAACACGGGCACTAAAGCGCATTCCTTATGTGTTTTGTGTATTTTTTGTTCAGCGAGCGATTGTCAAACGGATCCTAAAGTAAAGCAATGATTGAACTCGCCATATAAGGAGCATTCGGTTTATCCACAGCTTCACAAAGCAAAGGTCTATATGCAACGTCTTTAACTCTTGTAATATGACCTTTGAAATGCACAATGCTTTAGGTGTGTTTCGAAGGGCGTATTACATAGAATTATGGCGTTGCATATAACCGAGCGCTTGACAATAAGCCTAATTCAGCGGCAGGAATACCCTTTGCCCATCAGTAAGCTCTCTGTCCCATCCTGTTACAACCATATCTCCTCTCCTTAACCCACTTATGATAGCCGACTTCATATTATTATACTCACCAACCAAAACTTCATAAGATTCCACATAGTATTCCTTTCCCCAGAAACCGTCTCGTTCCTTTAAAACATATATACTTTGTGGAGAGAAAAAGGCTGAGTTGGGTATAAGGATATCGCAATATTCACTCTTTGTGTTTATTTCCATCCTCAAGCTTTTTATGTTTCCATATTCGGTTGTTTCACCTTTTAAGACCAAATATAAAAAACAGTCTTTTTCAACAACTTCTGTTTTTATTATTTCCGCTTCTACTTCTATATCATCATTTATGTAATATGTATTTGCAGTATCATTCTGTAAAATATCCAATATCATTTTACTTGTTTTCACTTTCAAACTACGGGAAGTGTCATCGGGAATAACGGTTATCAAAGGCTTTATGCCGGAGTAGATGTCATACTGTAAATAGTGTACTCCGGATACGATTCCATCAACCTCAGAAACTATTTTTTGATATTTTTCAATATAGAGCCTTTTTTTATCTATTTCATCCTTTGCAGTATCTATTTTTGATAAAATACCATCTCTGGTTTTACCGCTTAAAATTCCTGATGATTCCATATATTCTAAAGATTGTTCTGCTTTATCAAGATTAAAGCTCAAGTTGTTTCTTTTTTGCATTGCATCTAAATATGTGCCACTTAGCGAATTAGAATTAATATCCCAGTCTATTTGTTTAATCTGGCCTTTATAGTCTTCTATTTCTTTCTTCAGTCCAGAAATTCTTTCGTTGAAATTTCTATCGAATTCTTTTAGCTCAATTTCGTAGTTATCAAGCTGCGACTCAAAATCTGTAATTGATTTTTCAAAGGGTGCTATATTGAATGAAACCAGCTCATCGCCAGCAGAAACTCGGTTACCTTCTTCAACGTTAATACTGCTAATCTCAAGAGGCTGTTCCAATTTATGCGCTATTCCTATCTCAACTAAATTATCATAAACTATACTAATTTCTTCACCGCGGTAGCTGTATGTATTACTTATATATCCATTTTCGGGTCTTTGGGCTATGACCTTAGGTGTCATTATATAGTGTATGGTCCTTGAAAAGAAAGTGAAAAAAAGCATAATGCCAAGGAATATTATTGCTGCTTTTTGTGATATATGTTGTTTTCCAGTTTTCATTTAAATGTGCCCTCCTAAAGCTTTCAGCCATGAGCAAGTTATCTGGCTTATCATCTTCTTAAGTATAGTACTACAGCGAATCATTTATTTTATCTCTTCCGAAATAGCATGCTGCAACATTCGTGATATTTCGTAAAGGTGCACAAATGCCGATGATTTAATGTTTGTTTCGCTGCGTGATTAATTTTTCAAATTATCAGCTCGCTGCCTACTAATAATTACAAACTCAATTGAACTTAATACTGCTTATTCCTGTTAATATATGTTCTTCAAAGTAAAAGTACATAATGATTATAGGAATCATATATAAAACTGAACCAGCAAATGCAATGTCAACAGACCTTTCAACGATGCTGTTCAATGCCAGTGAAAGTGGGTATTTTAACTGGTCGTCAAGCAGAATTAAAGGTTGCTCAACCATATTCCAGTTTTCTGCAAAGGATAGCACAATTAGTGCTATGATCCCCGGTTTTACATTTGGAATTATGGCAGTGAACAAAACATCCTTTACTGAGCTGCTTTCAAGTGTTACAGCTTCTATCATCTGGTCTGGTACATATTTCATGAACTGCCGCAGAAGAAACACTCCAAAAGGCGCAAAAACACCGGGACAGATAATTGCCCAGTATGTATTGAGTATTTTAAGATTCCTGGCTTGGATGTAGTTTGGTAAAAGTGTCACTTGGAATGGCATCATCATGACAACAATATATATGAAAAAAATCAAATCACGACCTTTGAACTCAAGCTTTGCAAAAGCATAGGCTGTAATAATTGAAATAATTACGTGCAGGAAAGTAATACTCACACTTAGCTTGACTGAGTTCCAAAACATATTTATGTACCTGTACTTTTCAATAAGTAGTATATAGTACTGATTAAGAGTGACCTTTGCTGGAATAATTGTTATAGTACTGCCCGATTTCTCATCTATGTTTACATAGCTTTGAGAAATCTCTGTACCAGTCATGAACGAATTAGTAAACGTAACGAGGACAGGCAGAGTAAAAACAGTAGAAAGTAATAAAATCAATGTAAGCTTTATTGAACGCTCTATAAAACGCTTTCTAAGATTCCTATCTCGTAAGGCTGTGGATAAACCAATTATTTTCCCAGTGGTGGGTTCAATGGCTGCTTTTTTTTCTAACACTAGCCCCACACCCCCCTGTTAAGCCGATTCTCTACTTTATAACCAAAGGCGACAATAATATAAACAATAATGGCAAAAATAATTGCTCCGGTTGTTAGGTTTTGATAGTTTAATTTATGAAAATGGTTATTCATATAATGCTGGACAATATAAATGCTGGTATCGGGATATGCCCCATACAAAAGGTATACTTCTTTAAATATTTTAAAGGAATTAACCATTGAAATAATAAATACAAAAAAAGTGGTGGGCAGCAGCAAAGGAAAAGTAATGTAAAGGTGCTTTTTCAGACCACTTGCACCATCCATCTCACTAGCTTCATATATTTCATGAGGGATGCTTAACAATCCGGAAATAAACAAAATCATATTATAACCGGCATTTTTCCATATAAAAAAGAGGTAGATCGGTATTTTATATGGTCCGCTGCTTTGAAACCATCCAATATTATTTATGAGATTTTTCATAATAAAGCTATTTTCGCAGAAAAGTATCTGCCAGATAGCTACAATAGCTGCTGAAGGGAGTAATATAGGAATAACAAAAGCCATTCGGGCAAAGCGCATTCTATCTGACTGGTTAACCATTAATATTGCAAGTATGAATGAAACAAAAACAAGTATGGGTACCCCTACACCGGTAAACTCAAAGGTGTTTTTTAGCGCTAGCCTGAAATACTCATTTTTGATTACCATAACAAAGTTAGATAATCCTACAAACTTTCTATTAAAGGTATTATCCACCATTGAAAAATAAAAGGAGTATAAAAATGGCGCAAGATAAAATAGCAAAAACCCTAAAAACCCCGGTACCAGGAGCCATAGCTGCTTTTTCTTGTAAGACATACTATAATTCTCCTCCAGTTGGCAGTAGTTATATTATTATTGTATAGCTATAATCTTTCCTCAATTAACAATGTTTTGATAATAATAACATATATATAATAATATTTTACACTGTATTATAACAATATACAAGATATGTAAATAAAATAGTACTTTTCAACTTTCGAGCTAACACATTTACTTATTCCATCACCACTGAATAGATACAATGCTGTGTAACACAATTATGTGATCGGTAGTTAACCTCTCCGATCTACTACATAAAAATAAAAGCGCTTGCAAATCCCCTATATCACTTTTTTGCTTTTAAGTATAAATATTGCTTCGGTCATACAATTGACATTTAAAGTTTTGAAAAGCTTCTTTTTGTGGTATTTGACCGTATTAATACTGATGCCCATATTAATTGCAACTGATCGTTCGGTTTCTCCTGCAGATTGACGCTTAACTATTTCTTGTTGGCGTTTGGTGATATGTATATCAATATTTACCACCCCACAATTGATTTTACTATAATAGATACACTTTATATTTATTTACAACTATAGTTTACACAAGAAGAACAATTATGTCAATGTTTAGTTAATTACCATTATAACTATACTAGTGCTTCCGATCCAATCTGTTTTTCTCTTGTAATGGGTGTATTGCTTGTTGTATGCCACAATGAAGTTAGAATATATTGAAGTTCATGTTTTTAATATGATACTAAAAGCGAAAAGATTACAACGCCTTTCGCCTTAAACACACAAGGCATTATTGGCGTGGCATATAATAAAAAAAATAAAACATTTTATTATTTAAATCCCTTAGATGTTGGTTTTATCGATCCTGATACAAAAATTTCTCAGACTATAAAAAAGATTGAAGGTAACGATAGATTATACGCCCGGATAGAAACTAGCGGTGGCATAATGTATGTCATTTTCCTATTCGCCAATGATCATTTTTGCCTTATCGTCAATTAATGTTACCGTATTATCCAATGATATTTTGTCACTCATATAATCTGATATTATTTTGAGCATAAAGTCTCTCAAATCCACATGATCTTGCTCTCTTTTACTATACCTAAACATACTTTTAAAGATTTCTATATTATTTTTATTAGAGATCCTTCCATATTTCTCAGGTATAGATGGATATAGGTTAATATCTTTATAGAAAGCTCTATCTGCAGGGACAGTTGAAGTCTGCACCTCTTTTGAACAATAAACAGATAGGAATTCTGCAGCCAAGTCTTTGTTTTTTGACTGACTATTAATACATAGCAAATATATCTGTGCAGAATATAATTTTTGCCCATCTAAAAGCGTCGGTGGATAGACTATAGCTTTATCTCCTAATGCTAATGAACATCTTTTCATACTAAAAAAAATGTTATCCTTCATTTTGGTGTTCATTATCGAACCACTTGCTATTAAGTCTTCATTCCACATTTTTTTCCATAGTAATAGCAAATTTTTAAACTCATCATTATTGAATGAAGCTGTTCCTGCAGCTAAATCTACATAAGCGCAATTATATTGTTGTAAAAAGGCAGGGTATCTGGCTTGACCTTCAAAAATATATGTATCTTTAATCCCATCACCGTTAATGTCCCTGCGTGCAATCTTTGCATATTCATAAAAATCATACCAATCCCAATTTTCATCAGGTAATTCAAGGTTTAACTTGTCCAATAGCTCCTGGTTAGCCTCCCATGCGAATATGTCAACATACATCGGAACCCCAACTAGTTTGTTGTTATATGTACACAAACTCTCAATGCCATAAAACATATTCGCAAAATTTTCTTTAATATTTTGATATTCGTCTAATGTAATAACGGCACCGCTTCTGACGAAATCATTAAATAAATAATTTTCCACATAGATTATATCTATATCTTTATCTCCGGCCATGATAGAAATTTTCAAATCATCGAGACTTTTTGTTCTATAAATAATATCACACTCGGGATTAGCTTTTTTAAATAATTCCTCTGCCTTATTAAATTCAGAATCAATAGAAATTCGAGAGATAATTGTAAGGGTGTCTTTTGATTTTGTTGCTGCAGTGTCCTTGCTAATATGAAATATTCTATCATCCTTTGTGTCTAATAGATAAAATGAATCTGTATTGCTAATTATTTTATAAAATACAAATCCAGTATAGCTACTTAAATCAATTAGCTTTTCAGTTTCATTGTTTTTTATATCATATCTATATATTTTGCAGTCGGCTGTGCAATACAAACAGTTGTCGTTTTTATCATACGTAAGATCAGAGCAATACAGGTTGTTTTTAATCTCTTCAATTATTTCGCCCTTTTCATAGTCGTAAATAATAAACCTGTTTTGACTTGTTCCCCTTGATACACCAGCAATTAACGTATTATCTTTATAAACGGAAAATACATCTATGTTTTCTAAGTCTCTATGATTTATGCTGGTCATGTTTTTGGTATTCAAGTTTAATATGGATAAGTATCTTTTATTAGACGTTGTATCATATTGATGGAATATAAGATTATTATTTAAATATTCAAATTTTTCAACATTGCTTGTGCTTATCGGTATTTCTTGTTTTGGTGATCCTTTCAAACTATATTCTTTAATTACGTCACTGTTGTTCCCTCTATCAAGAGCATACAAACTATCACTACTAATCGCCAATTTGGTACAAAACTGCAAACCCTTTATTTCAGATTTTTTACTTCCATTCCTATCGGTAATTAAAATGTGCTCTTTATCTGCAATATAAATATTATTTCCATTTGTGACGGCATCGAACAAATCATATGTATTGAGTTCGCTTATAATGTTAATCCCACCGGATTCCTCATTCATTGTAATGTTTGTATTATCAGAGCCGCATGAACACATTGTTAGTAATAAAATTAAAGTGATTATTACCATTTTCACCAAAACCAACTCCTTTTAAATATTATTTACAGTTATTGTAATTTGCTTCAAACAATTTATTGTTCATATTTATTCACCTACTATTAACTGTGCTTTTTCATCTATTAATTTCGCTGCCTGCTCCGCAGTTAGCCCCCCGTCCAAATAGCTTTCAATGGTATTACCGATATAAAAAAACAGGTCTGAATTGTGCTCTCTTCTCCTGCTATTATTAAGCATTAATTCATAAATATTATAATTGCTTTCATTTGAAAACCCTTTGATACGCTGTGACATAGGTTTTTCATACTTGCTTATATCTTTATATAAAGTAGGTATGAAACCAGTGTATGCAGTTTGTACTTCGCTTGATAAATACTCAGCCAGAAAGTTTGCTGAAAGGTGCTTATTACTGCTATATTTGTTTATACACAACAGATCAACTATTGCCGGATAAAGTGTATCTTCGCCATTAATTTTTGGCGGGGATACCAGAGAACTATTATTCTCCAACAATGTAATTGCTTTTTCCTTAAAAATTATATTATTATCATCACTAATGTTTAAAAATCTATTATTGTTCTCAATCTCAACGAGTAGCTGTTCCTCCCATATCTTTTTCCACAATTTTAATAAACTGATAAATGTGGAATTATTGTATGAGGCTTTCCCTTCAAGCAAATTTAGATATTTAGTGTTATATTGTTCAAGAAAAAGTGGGATCTTTCTCGCTGACTTTAGCATGTATATATCAGGTTTTCCATCACCATCTAAATCCTGGTTAACTCTTCTTGCATATTCCAGAAAGTCTTCCCAATCCCATTCTTTTGAAGGGTATTCAAGACATATCTGTTCAGCGATTTCAATATTCATTACCCAAGTGTTTAAAGTAAACCTGACTGGAACTCCTGCAAAGATTCCTCCAATTTGACTGTTATCCTTTGCCCCTTCAAACAAAAAATCAAATTTTTCAGTAATGTTATTAAAAACATTTAAATCCTGCAGAGCGTTATTTTCAATAAAAAAAGTACACTCATCACTATAAAGATAAAACAAGTCAAATTCACCCTCTCGAGCCATGATTTTTGTTTTCAATGCTGCATGATAATTTTCGCCCGGTATATGTGAAAATCTAACTTGAGCACCGGGTGTTTTTTTCATGAGTAGGGCAACAGCTTTCTTTATATTTGGATTATCTCCAAACGAAGGAACTGATGTTAAAATTGTAATAGTATTGGTTTTTTCTTTTGATATCTCCTTATTTATTGTATAAATAGTACTGTGGTGCATATCCATTATATAACAAATATCGTGTCTGACAACAACCTTATAGAATATGCCATTATCCTCTGAAATGAACAATATCTCATCCTGTTCCAGTGTTTTATCTATTCGCTTAAGACAGTTATTAGAAATAAAATAAATCATATCATCTTCATTGTTGTAATATATATCAGTGACACTGCTGTTAATAACCTTTTGTGCAATTATCTCATTATATATATAATTATACGTCAGTATTTCAAACCCCTTCTCAGTCTCTATAGAAACATATAGAGTATTATCGTCATGGACTGAAAAGCTTATAACATTGTCTAATGGTATTTTCTCTGTAACTCTTTTATCCAAGTTGAGGGTAGTGATAAACCTTTTATCACTTTCACCGGATTCCTGGTGCAGTACAAATAAATATTTCCCAAAGCGTTCAATTTTAAATGAATAGGGAATGATTACATCATATTCATCAATTAATTTCCCGTCCATGGTTAAAGATTTTATTGCCTGCCCACCTTTATCCATAATAAATAATGTGTTTTCGTTTATATCAACATTAGTACAAAATTCTATTGTCTCTTTTATAGATCCAATTTTACATCCATTATTGTCAAAAATATATATTTCTTCTTTATCAGGCACATAAATATTGTTGCTGCCATCAACAGAAATATCATAAAAATTATAAATACAATCAACACTAAATTTTCCATTTTTATCCTGGTTATTTGTAACTGAAATCTTTGCAGGCGTACCACACGACATAAGAAATATAATAAAACTAAGTATAATAATAGTGTACCTTTTCATAAATAATCACTCCTTCTCAATAAATATCTTGTTACAAACACCTGTAAAGGTAAAGTATTTGATGCATAAACTTACTAAAGATTATTTTCTGATTTACTCTTGCATAGCCACTAAACTTTTTTCATTAGTGTTAAAGCTGCCTTGTTTTTTAATACAAATGGTTACTGCTATCATGTAAATAACGTATATTAGTACTCATATACTTAATATAATTAATTGTATACTTGTTCCAGGCAACTTGCTTTAAATAGAACTCTAATTCTATATCAGATTTTTGTACCTCATTTTTCTTACCATCCTCTAAAAGTGTTGTTACTTTTGCATTAACAACAGTAATATCATTCCTTTTTTTTATATTACTAATATTACAACCTGTAATATTGCACTTTAAAAGATTGTTTTTATAATTATTTAAATAAATTCCATTGAGTTTATGCACTTTTAGGTAGTTCAAAAATGTTTCATCAAGCATTTGATTCAAGAGTATATAATTTTTCTCAACATCATTGTAATCTGTATTATACCTAAAGGAAATATACTTTGAAACTACTTCGCTTGGTATTATATTATTTGTATAGTAATTATAAATAAATAACAGAAAACTCCCGAAGCCTACAATGTATAAACAAGTTAAAGCACGTTTTCTCATATTAGGAAACACCTCATTTTAAATTTCATGCTAGCATATAAATTATGAGTGAATAGTATTTTATACTATTTATACCACTTTAGCAGTATTACATATTAAGAGCTATAAGAAGAAACCTTTTAATGAATCTGCATTTTGACACGTAAGAAAGCAGATTTTTCCCAATAGATGGATTTATATTGAATATACCCGTGCGGTGGAGCCGCAGTTCCAGCGAATCAGAAACCGATTGTACCGTCTGAACCAATAAGTGTTTACCGCGAAAGCCTCTTGATAACGAGTGATGGAATATGAAGCTTTACCGCTAGGTACCAACCATCTTTAAAGCACTGCCCCTTTGTTCAGCATGCAACACGCCAGTAGAGGCTCATTGTCAAGAGGACCGCGGAATAAATGTGAAAAACAGAACTGCGGTTTCTAACTGAATGGAATAGTGGTTTCCGAATACGAACAGTTGGTGTAATCTTAACCGGAATACTGATTTATATTTAGTTCTGTTAAATATTCAATAATAATTCAATTATTAACATTACTTGCCATTTTCTTGGCTGTCTTCTCGTAACTAAATTGTGTTCTAAAGGTACAGTTTATAAATTCACAAAATTGAAACTACCTTTTAACATTATTCTCTTAACAAATAGTAATTAAGTGAAGTAGAGAGCATACAGAAACCTATATGCCCTCTGCAAACACACATAACTTTAGTAAGGGCAATCATTTGTTTCTGGATAGTTACTACATTTGTAATTAGGATGCTCAGTCCAACATCTGTGGGTGCCCATGTCCTCTAAATATTCTTGGCAATCCCAACACCATTTTTCGTCATAAGTATAATATATAACCGCTTCACAAAATCCAAAAAGCCAGATATGTGGGCTGTATAGGTAGCTTGACCATCTACCACTTGTTTCTTCTCCACATCTCATTACTGTGGACGAATGTGGGCAGCTAGCGATAGTTGGAATTACGGCATATGTAAGTAAAAAAGCAACTACTAATATTGCACTAACTATTTTTTTCACAAAATCACCTCCCGTATATTATTGAAGCCGGTCTTCAATAATATAATATACATAATTACTAAAAATATCTACTACATGAAAATGTAGCCATTTTGAATCCGCTATATAACTTTTTTGTTCTTAAGTATAAATATTGCTTCGGGCATACAATTTACATTTAATGTTTTGAAAAGTTTCTTTTTGTGATATCTGACAGTATTAATACTGATGCCCATATGAATTGCAACCGATTGTTCAGTTTCACCGGTAGCTTGACGTTTAACTATTTCTTGTTGGCGTTTGGTTATATGCGTATCAATAATTAACACCCCACAATGAATTTGACTATAATAGTTACACTTTGAATTTGTTAACAACTATAGTTTATCAAAAAAAATAATTTTGTCAATATTTAGATAAGTGCCTGTGCCAACCCAAAATCCGACTGTGACAAGCGTAGAATTTCAATTTGCAAAGTAAATGCAACTTTATAGAACGTGCTGTTAAGCTTGCTCTAACTTAGGCGGAAGTCTTTTCATTATAAGATTTCCTGATATATTCTAGGACTTACAGACATGTGTGAATAATACTACATTTTTATGTAGTTGAAAATACTTGAAAGTATATTAAAATACAATTGAAGGACCTTCAAAATAAAAAACGATTGGAGGTGTTATCTGTGAAAAAAGTTTTATTGTCTTTATTGGTTACGGTAATATTAATCACTAGTTTTTCAGTTGTAACCAATGCAGCATGTTACCACGAATACCAAGAAGAATGCGGTGATTTTTTGACTACTGGCTATGATTCGCATTATGTATTTCCATTCTCATCATGTCTGTTTTACTACAGAGACCAATATACGGACGAAGTTTGCACGAAATGTGGTTATGAAATCAAGCAAACTGATACACATCGTTGTTATGAGTATCATTATGATTGTGGTGATGAAGATGTATATATGTGTCCATACTAAAACTATTTAAGAGGGAACAATTAAGTACTCATATCAAAAAGATTAATATCAAAAGAATAAAGCGTAATAAAAATACCCTATCTATAATAGTTAATTCTATTATTTTTAATTATTCAAACCATGATAATAAAGGAATTGATAACCTTCTTAAAATTGAATTTACACTAGTTAATAAATCTATTGGTAATTATAGTATTGATTATATAAAAGTATTAGACTTAAAAAGTTTAGATGACGGTAATCATGAAAACAATTACAATTAAACTGAAAAACTCTAAATTATCCACATTAAAAAACCGGGGGAGAAATAAAAATGAAGAGAATTATTATTTTACTAATGTGTTTAGTCCTATTTTTAACATCATGCGGAGTAAAGGAAGAGAATTCATTCAGTCATAAAAAACTAGATATCAAGCTAGATTATGATTTGTTTGATTTTGCATTAAGTGGGGATGGAAATATATACATAAGTGATAAAGATAAAATTGTGATCATAAACCAAGATGGTATAATAACAGACGAAATAATTGATTCTCTTGGATTTTGCAGGATTATATCATATAGCAATAATAAATTATATGCATTCGATGACTTCAGTAACTGTATAAAAGAGTATAGTTATGATAATAAATTAACATCAAATTACAGCATTAATATTGCAGGTTTCTTAAAAAAAATGCGAATCAATAAAGATAAAGCTTTTTTACTCCAATCAGATAAAGAAAATTATATGAAGCAGTATATCACGACATATAATATGAATAGTAATGAATATTATGAGCTTCCATTCACAAATGTAATCACTTTCACATTATATGATAGCAATAGAATACTGTTACTCTTAGATTCACACTCATCCGACAATATTATTATATGGGACTACAAAGAAAATAAAATTTCCCAAAAATACAATATTCCAATTTCTGCAACTAACATTGAGTATAATAAGAATGATAAGATGATGTATTGTAGTAAAGAAAATACAGTACTTCAATTAGACTTAGAAAAAGGTGAATGGAATTCACTGATATCTGCTAAAAATGTTTCACTGGAAAGCATGGGCTTATATAATAACCTATGTTTTTTGTCTGACAAAGAAAAAACACTGCATATTTTTAATTTGGATAATTACAAATTGAATTCCTCTGACACTATAACAATTATATCTTCAAATCCAGCTATTGATAGAGATTCAATGATGAGGAGTGCTTTAGATAAATTTAATGAAGAATATTCCTATGCAAAAGTAATATTTAAATTCATTAACTTTAAAGAATATAATACTGAATTGATAAAAAGGTTTACTTCCGGTGATGATAGTTTTGACATTTTTTTTATTAATGCAGATGATAGCTTTAAATATATAAAAAATGAGGTAATGGCAGATTTAAGCATATTTCCACAGATAAATACACTGTTTAAAGAAATGCATGAAGGTATAGAAGAGCTATGCACATATAATAGAAAAATCGTTGGAATTCCTTGGAACATGGACTTTTCTGCTTTGCAGATAAATGACCAATTACTCAATAAGCTTAAAAATAAGCACGGGATAAGCACACTTAACTGGGATGGTTTGTATAAGCTGTCAAAGGAATGCCGCTTTGACCTAAATAATGATGGAGTCTATGATACATATTGTTTTGAATATAATAAACAATTCTTTGGGTTATTAATTGCAGATTTGAGTTGTAGTATATACTTCAATCAATTCCATGGAACTGCTACATTCAATAACGATGATTTTAAAAATCTTTTAATTGTTAGCAAAAAAATGTGGGAAGAACATTTAATACTCGAAAAAAACGATTATACTATGCATTCTGAAAAGAAAGACAATATTCTGTTTTATCCTTCAGATAATTTCAGTATTTCAACTGGTGATTGGACTTATACACCTATGATTGGAGAAGAAAGAACCTATCCAATAGGTATTACATTCCTAAGTGTAAATAATAGATCTAAAAACAAAATGTTGTCTGTAGAATTGCTTGCAGCAATCATTTCACAGGAGAAGCCTAACATGTTACCTCTATTCCCTAATGTATCTAATAATAAAGTAATTAAACAGAATGATGAAGTCTACAGAAATATATTAAAACATGGGGTTAGAAGAAATTTCAATAGCGATTTATATATGTTTATAGCAGAAAAGATTGAAGAATATATTGATGATAAAATAACTATAGAAGAAACGGTTAATTCAATAAATAGTAAAGCACAAATGATTGTTAATGAATGATCCCCAAAAAAATGCACTACATCATTGCATTCACATAATAAGCGAAGTAATGATGGTGAAGAATACCGTGATAATCATTTGCATTAAATTTGAAGCTTTACTTTAAATAGTATTGACAATCGTATTGCGTTTGCATATACTATTGTTAAACAAAAATCGGAGGTGTTCTTATGAATTTTTGTGGTGTTAGAGAGTTAAGCAACAACACAAAAGCTGTTCTTGAAAATGTTTCTCAGGGTAATAAAGTTATTATCACTGATAACGGAAAGCCGTCCGCATTGATGATTCAAATTAATGAAAATAATTTTGAGCTTGTCTTATCGCTCGTCCAGCAGTTGGAAATGCAAGCTACTCTTTCTGCAATTTGGGAAAAGGCAGCAAAAGACTTCCCAACAGGCATGACGGAAGAAGAAATTGAAGCAGAAATCAATGCCGTGAGACGGGGTGAATAAGGTGTTTCTTGTTTTAGACACAAACGTGCTCGTTTCTGCACTAATCAATCCAAACGGAAAACCTGCTTCTATTTTCCGTAGATTTATTATGGGAGAATTCCAGTTATTCCTTGATGAACGTATTTTTTTCGAATATCAAGAAGTACTCAATAGACCAAAATTTAAGTTTGAACCAACTCGCATTGCCTTTACGCTTAGCTACATTAGGTCTCACTCTTGTTTTGTCGCAGCTCCAAAGATTGACATTCCGTTTACTGATGAAAAAGATAGAAAGTATTTCGAGGTAGCCAAATTTACAGGTGCTATATTAGTGATAGGAAACACAAAGCACTATCCAGATGACCCCATAATAAAGACAGTTCAAGACATATAAATGCGTAAGGTGAATTTCCTCGATAAAGAAGTCGTTATAAATTTCAGGAAAGGACGATATAAATACAAAATTAAGTAACTAAGTAGAAGGTGATTTTTAGTAAATTAATTGCCGTCATTCTCTTGACAAAAAACTCAAGTAATATAAAAGCTAGACAAGTTTATGTTGTGAAAATGCAATATTAAATGTTAGATTATCGCAAGAAGGAAACATGACTTAAATCATCTCTACACAGCACTAACAGTGAGACTTAGGAAAACACAAATAACAATTGTAAGATCAACTGAACCATACACCTACTGTTAACCATTATTGCATATTGACAGGTAATACCAAACCATATATAGTAATCATATAAGCAGCATTATATGTAAATTTATATGTTTTAAAGAGCACCCCAAACTTTAATAAATGTATAATACATGAATAATTTTTCAGGAGTTGATATTATGAAGTTTAAATTAATCATAATTTTATCTTTAATTCTTGTGATGTGTTCCTGCGGCACTGATAAATCAAGCAATATAGACAGTGCAATTAATGAGGCACCAGATGGGATTAACATTTTGAGTAAATTGCATACATATGATATATTTGATATAGCCATAGGTAACAGTGGGAATAACATTTATATAGCAGATAAAGAACACATTTTAATAACCGATAGGAATGGAAACAAAAAATCTGAAATAAAAGGTTTTCAGAACTGTGTCAGATTTGCGTTGGGAAATAGTAGCATATATGCACTTGATAGAACGAAAAATGGTGATGTAATTAAGGAACTTAGTCTGGATGGAAAGCTGAAGCAAGAAATACCGGCAAGTACAAATGGCAGTAATGTGTTTAAGATAGAATATTCAAATGGTAATCTGATTTTTCATCATCATAAGAGAGATACCCAAAAGAAAACTTTATCTATATTTAACCTAAAAAATAAGAATATGAAACCTGTTGATATAGAAAATGCTGATGCATTTACAGTATACAATGATAACTCATTGATTATAGGAGTTTACTCCGGAGTACCCCACAGCAAGTTTATTATTTATGACTACGAAAAGAACGAAATAATTGACGAGATTGAAAACAATCTAATATACTCTGATCTTATTTATGATAAAAATGAAAATTGTTTGTATTATATAGATAGCAGAATATATAGATATGACTTAAAAAGCAATGAAACTGAAAGACTTATTGACCTAAGAAATTATACTTCTATCGCATTTACTAAAATAATTAATGATACAGATTATTTTTATCTATTAGATGCAAAGGATGACAGAATCTTTTGTATTGGCAAGGATGCTGTAAACACAAAGCACAAAGAAATCCTTACAATTGTTTCTGTTTCTCGAGTTTCTGTTGAATATGAACTTAAAAAAGCAGAGGAGTTATTCAAAAAAGCTAACCCCCAGTGCGATATTGTTTATAAATCGAAGGGGGATAATGAATTGAAGGTTTCTGTTATGGCCGGAGATAATGATATGGACATAATTTATGTAGAAAATCATTTATTTAATGACTTTGTAGGTAGCGGAGCAGTTATTTCGTTAGATGGATATCAAAATATTAAAGAAAATTTTACGAATATGTTAGATGGCATAGAGAATTTATGTACATATAACAATAGTTTGGTAGGAGTACCTGTGTTCCTTAGCATAGATATGTGGGAGGCCAATCAAGAGCTATTAGACAGGTTAAATTTGAAACTACCCAAGGAAGACTGGAACTGGTATGATTTTTATGAGTATGCCAAGCTTTCACGTCAGGATATCAACGGTGATGGGATAAATGATACATATATTATTGAAGGAAAACCCAGCTTCCCAACTTTTTTTCAACAATATAACAGCGCTTATGTTGATTTGGCGGCAGGCAAGGCTTCCTTCAATAACGATTCATTCAAAAATTTACTGGCCTTGTGGAAAAAATTGTGGGATGAGGATTTGATAGCCTATGGTACGAGAATGAGCTTCAAAATGAAGGATAATATTGTTTTTAGCATAGCAAATTGTTTTTTAGCATTAGGTGATAAGGCTATTGCCTGTCCTCCGTCACTTTTAGATGGGCAAAAATCATACCCAGCACAAGTGTATTTACTTTGCATTAACAGCTTTTCCCAAAACAAGGATTTGGCAGCAGAACTACTGTCATTTTATTGTTCAAAAGAGGCCCAAACTGTAATAGATCCTCTAACAGGCAGAACTTTCTATAAAGACATTTCCGTTTACCCACCTATCTCCGCAGGAGCAGAAACGTTTTCTAATGATAAGAATATCGAAATTTTCAAGAATATGTACAAGCACAGTGCTAGAGAACAAGACAATGTGGATTTGAGATGTTATATGTTCGGTGTAATAGCAGATTATATGAGAGACGGCATCTCACTGGACAAGGCAGTAACTTTGATTGATGGTAAAGCAAAAATGATTGTTGGGGAGTGATTCAGTAACTGTTCAGACCCCCAATATCTTGAGATATGACTTTCGCAATAGCGGAAACTACGCTTCATTTGCAAGAGCTGTAAAAGTTTTCGCTCGGGCAAGCCGAAACTCGCAA
>CAYPLH010000050.1:0-28621 GCA_964411505.1 uncultured Clostridiaceae bacterium
TATTATCAATGAATACAGAGGTTTTATTTTGATTCCACTGTTAAAGTCGAGATATTATCACTTAAAAAAAATAAATCAAACATATTGTTAAAACTTGTCGACAAGCTTTAACAATTACCGTATCATTCCTTTAATTTGCATTGTAAATCCCATGCGACCGCACTAATTCTTGGTGTGAAGACAGACCCACAAGAATCCCAGGAACTTTTATTAACTATTTCTTTAAAAATTTTTCTAGATTTATTTTTCCTATAGAGCATATGACATTGACTACAGCTGGCGCTCCCAGCGAAGAAAACTCATTCGAATTAAGATTACCTACACTTCTTATTTCAATAGACCTACCATGAGGAAAGGATAAATTAACATTTCCAATAGCCGTTGAGAATGAATAAACTCCTCCTTCAATCAAATCAGCTTTTATTTTAATGTTCCCTGCCTTTTGTTCTATACTGGTGTTATCATCTATTCGCCCGTTCGATACATTAATGTTACCACTATCGCCTGTAATATTAAGAACCCCGAAAAAATTATTAATTTTTGTATCCACATTACCCAATTTTGCAGTTAATACCCCTTCAAAGTCATCAAACACACTCAGACTTCCACGATGAAGCTCAACATTTAGTATAGCTTCCTCCCTAGGTAGAAAAATCCTGATATCAGCATTACATTCATGTTCATCCTTTTTGGAACCCTGGAATACGATACTAAAGATTATTTTGCCAGAGTCAACTAGTTCATTAAATTTTATGTTTTTAAATAGTTTTTGCCTTGAATTCTCATCTTTTACACTTGATCTTTTTGTTATTTCAATTGATACAGCCTTCTTGTTCCATGCAAATATTTCTACTTTGCCTGCAAAGCTTGATAAGTCAAGGGTAGTGTGATCTTCTATCTCATAGCTCCTTTGGATAAAGCCCTCATCACTATCAGATCCTGTACTTGCATTTGAAATGGCACAACTTGCCAAGCAAAACATGCATATTATCAATGCTATAGCATACAGATAATGTTTCATTAAGACCACCCTTTCATGAAAAGTCTGGTGGCTAAATATTAGCATGCTTGCCTGTCTATATCAATTATTTCCCATTGATGTCGCTTTTTAGCACTCATTTGAATTTATCGTTGCTATATGCGGAAAATTATCATTTTTTAGTTATATTATTTAGCATCGTGGCAGCATTATATGAGCTGCGAACCAGTGGTGCAGACGCGACATATAAAAATCCTTTGTCAAGTGCCATCTTTCTATACATTTCAAACATATCAGGATGTATATATTCTACAACAGGGTGATGCCTTTTTGATGGAGCAAGATATTGACCTATTGTAAGAAGATCGCATTTTACTTCCCTCAAATCTTCAAAGACACTTTCTACCTCTTCTACCTTTTCTCCAAGACCAACCATAATTCCAGACTTTGTATATATATGGCTGTTTAGTTTTTTTACCTGCTCAATAAGTCTGATTGACCTTTCATATACTGCCATAGGTCTTACTTTACTATACAACCTTGGTACAGTTTCCACGTTGTGGTTTATTATATCAGGAGCCGCCTCTACCACACAGTTTAAAGCATCCTTATCTCCCTTAAAATCTGGGATCAGAACTTCTATTGTCACATTTATGCAGCTTTTTTTAATGCTTTTTATACAATCATAAAAATGACTGGCTCCTCCATCAGGTAAATCATCTCTTGTAACTGATGTTATTACAACATGCTTTAATCCAAGTTCACTTACAGCACAGGCTATATCTTGGGGCTCATTTATATTAACTGGCTCAGGGTGCTGCTTTTCCACATTGCAAAAAGTGCAGTTTCTAGTACAATGACTTCCAAGAATCATAAAGGTAGCTGTTCTTTTACTAAAGCACTCCATTCTGTTCGGGCAATTAGCCTCATCACAAACAGTGTTAAGTGAAAGTCTTTTAAGCATTTCCTCAACGTATGTGTTATTTTGTCCTGAGCGAACTTTTATCCTTAACCATTCCGGCTTTCTTTCAATCAAATTAATTACCTTCTTTTCCTAATATTGTTTTAATTTCATTTAAAACAGGACTAATCCCAAATACTTTAGAAAAATATCTAATCACCAGATTAACAGCATTCTCATAATCCTGTTGCTTATTTAAAAGCTTCTGAATCGATGTCACACCTTTATCTGTTATGCCGCATGGTACAATCCACTTAAAACAGTCAAGATCTGTGTTTACGTTAAATGCAAATCCATGCATTGTGACCCAATGCTTAATTGCAAAACCTATTGCAGTAATCTTTTCCTGGCCAACCCATACTCCGGTATGTTCACTTATTCTACCTGCTGTAATCCCATATTCTTTGTCCAGTAACATAATAAATATCTCTTCTATATTATGGATAAATCTTCTAACGTCCCGTCCATGATTTTTAAGATCCATTATTGGATAACCGACTATTTGGCCAGGTCCATGATATGTAACATCTCCGCCACGATTTACCTCGCATATTTCAGTTCCTGTGCGCTTAAGCTCATCAACGGGCAAAAGAATATTCTCAACTTTTCCTCTTTTTCCAAGAGTTATAACATGAGGATGCTCCACTAAAAGAAGGGTATCCTCACAATAATTGTTTAACCTCATATCAAGCAGCTTTTCCTGGATTTTAAGTGCTTCCTGATAGCGCATCCTTCCTAGTTTTACAACGTTCATGTACATACTAATGCTCCTTTTTTAGGCTGATACCAATATAACTATATGACCAAAAATCATATTATGATCGCTCCCCAGTAATTCGCTTTGCGGCTTATTCTTGCGGGCTAACCTGCAGGAAATTGCAACTTGGCTGCAATCTGGTGCAATATGATCATATGATTATAATAAAGAATGTGAGATTCTTTGTCAACATGGGTAGTACATCTCAAATCCATAACTTACCTTTCAATCCGATTTTTAAGTGTGTTATTATAATAATGTCACTATTCATTCTTAAGGGAGGTTTGCTTTTTTAATGAAAATGTTGCCTAGACAATTCAAAAACTTCTTTTTCTATTTTACTGCTATTTTGGCTGGAATCTGTATTTTTGCTTCTTTAGTCTCAAGCAGTTTAGTCAGCAATATTTTCAGTGACGATTTTCACAAGCAGCTATTTGAACAAAACAACATCTATAAGCATGCAGAAGATACTCTAAAGCAATCAATCACTAAGTTGATTGAAGATATACAAAGCCCTTCAACGACATTACCTGAACAACTTAAAGACATACTATATACAGTTGAGAATATATTGACACCTCAAATGATTAGGGTAAATCTCGATAATATCAGAGGTGGTATCTTCAAATATTTTAAAGGTGACAATGCGTTCTTACCTGATATTGCTCTTTATGGTGAAATTTTACCTCATGTTAGTGTTTTGAAAAACGAATCCATTTCTGATGATAACCAAAATGTATTGTCCGCAAGATTTATAAAAAGTATTGATAAAATAAATCTTAGTGCACTACTAGTATACATAAATAGGACTGATATTTCAGACCATCTCATGACCACTAAGCTGGTATATTGGATTATTTCATCGATCCCTCAAGTTGGTGTATTGGCTTGCTTATTTCTTTTGGCTGTTAATATAGTTTTAGACTCAAGATCCACTTATGTCTTTAAGTGGCTACGTATAACCATTTTTGCTTGTGGGCTAGCTTGCATTCTGACCTTTATTTTACTCATTATTGCTTTTTCGCGAATTCCTCTTGATATATTCGACCCCTTTTTAAGCTCTGTACCACTTGGCAGCAATATAGCAGTTGCTTACCTTAAAGACTTATTCCAGCCAGTAACAGTGCATTTACTAAGGATTATAGTCTTCATGGTATTATTTTTGCTAGCTTTAAAGATTTTAAAAAATATTTTCAAACCTCTAATAGCTCAACAAAAGCTATTACCGAAAGGTTTAAAACAAATTTGGTCTGTATCCCCCCGAATAAAAAACATTCTACTTTCACTTTTGCTTTTTTCTACCTTATTCTGTTTCAGCTTTTCGATATATGCTGCAAGCCAAGAGCTAAAATCTGATGACCTTTCAGAAATAATTGAAAAGCTAAGGCATCGTAACACACAGATAAAAATAATACCTGCTGAAAACAGCAATATATTTGCATTACTACTAAAAGTAGTAGATAGGGATTCCGGCAAACCGGTAGAAGGTATTGAAATTAGCATAAGCGGTAAATCAAAGGAGCAGTATAAAGTATTTAATGAGCAGATAAATTATAATAATAATGGCTACAAAATTATATTGGACAGAGGAACCTTCAGGTGTTCATTTATAAATAATGATGCTATGGACAAATATTATCTGCCATCACCTTTTTATTTTGATATTAAGCAATCCGGAACAACAATTATTACTGTTTATCTTGACAAGAAGGTTATTGACCCCGGAATCATTGAGGTAGAAGTTTTGGATGAAAATTATGAACCTGTCGAAGGTATAAAGCTCAAGCTAAATAATGAAGAAAGTGACAACTCTGATAGCTTACCAGTGTTTCACACAGTAACTAATTCAGAAGGCATAGGCGTTTTTAAGGTTAATAAGGGAATATATGACCTGGACTTTGTTGATATGGGCACAGCCCAAGAGTATGAACTTCCTTCTCCTTTTACTGCCGCGATAAAATCTGGGCAAAAAGACCGATACACAATTTCTTTAGTAAAAAAGAAGATGTAAGATTTATTTTGTACCGGGAATTTTTTAAGCTCAAATGGTCATCAGTGCTGTATTAGCTGATCATCACGATTGGATAGGCTTTGACTTGGTCAAACTCAGAATGCGTCCAGTGGTGGCGAAATACAGGGGAAGCTTATTAGCTTCCCCGTGTTTTTATTCAACCACAAAAACAAACATGCTTGAAGGCATCCTCTAGATAGTGATTATGGTCGGGTATTGCCTCTTCTTGCAGCACCGATAGGCGAATAGCCAAATACCTTTTCAGTATTTATATGAGCTACTTTTTCCAGTACATCATATGGCAGCCTGAGATCGTGAATAAACCTTGCATGGCATAGGAATCCTTGTGCTAGGTATTCATCAATGCCTCCGGGTACAAGATTTGAGTCTGACCCAAATAAAATTCTGTCCTGATATTTTATTACAAACTCTTTAATTACATCCCTGTCCCAGTCATATAATGTATCCGCCCACCTGAGGAAAAATCCTACACTGGTATCAAAATATAGGTTTTTATAATTGTCAAGTAAAGCAGAAAGCTTATCTATTCCCATATACAGCTGATGTGCACCAACCACCTTCAAATTAGGATACTTTTCCAGCACTTTACAAAATATATCAACGAGATCGTCATTCGTAAAGGTTACACCCTTCTTCCAGCCTTCTGCCCAATAGGAATTAACACCACCACCATGGTAAGGTGATTCACTCATCCTTTGAGTAACGTGCCATAAAATCGGCGTGTTATTTTCCTGAGCTAAACTAAATACACTTCCCCATTCCTCATTAAGCCATATATCAGGTTTTTCAAAACCTTTCATAATTGAAGCGTTGTGCAGCTTCAGCCCAACAGTGTTACAGTCAAGCGCCTTTTTAAAAAGCTCTGAATCCGGATTGTCTGTTGCCAATTGTACTAGCCATCCAAAACGTTCATCCTGAGCTGCAACGTCTCTGAAAACCTTAAAAGTTTCAGCGCTGCATTTTTTCGAAGCAATTAAGAGAACTCGCCCCAACCTGAACCCATCAAGTCTTGCAAACCACTCACCAAGTAATTTGTAAACTTCTGCATGGGTAGTAACATCACCAATATGGTTATGAACATCGAAAAAGTACTTTTCGTTTGGATGAAATTGAAATCCCCAACCTTTTGAGAATCCATTATCAAGAGTTTCTCGCTGCTTAACAAATGGAGAATACGGATAATCAATAGAACGCTTATCTTCAGATGTCATAAAAAATCACTCCTTAAAAAATAATTATGGATTTTCAATCCGCTTTTTTGATTGTGATGAATGATATAGTGTAGCAACAGAACAGGCTAATTATTTTGAGAAAACTAAAGCCAATTGTTCTTTATGCTACACTGTATCATCATAACTTTTTACAAAAAGCAAATTGAAGTTATGACATTATTATATCATATTATAATCCAAGCCCCTGTGAGGGCGACTTCTTTTTCATAATAGTGCTTGTGCGTTTTTTGCCTTAGCAAAAAGCTCATTTTAAAAAACAGTTACCTCTTTACCTTTAAAACGCGATTGTACTTCTTTGCTCAACGCAATTGCTTTATCCAAATCCCCAGCCATTGCTGATTTTATTATTTCATTACCCTTTATAAAGCAATCTTCCTCTTGTCCTAGTATTACAGGAACAAATATTATAGTTGAGTTGTCCGCTTTATTATCCATTGCAGTAAAGCTTGCTCGCTTATCCTCAATACTGTCGCCAAACATAAATACACAGTTGTACCCGCTATATGATAATGAGATAAGGCTTTCTGCTTTTGTGGCTGTTTCCTGCCCTAAGTAGCGGATAATGTAATCAATTGATTCCTTTTCCATAAGCGGAGGCAGTGTAGATTCTGTTGCAGTCGATACAATAAAATAATCGCAAACATTTCTGTATGGAACTAGAATATTCTCACTTATTCCAGGCGTAAGACCAATTTCTGTAAGCTCTGAAACTCTTTTGTTTACTTCTGCACTCCATTGAAGTGCCCTTCCCACATCATCAAATGCTTCATATTCTTTAAGATTTTTCTCAGACAATTTAAGTCCCATCTCCTGCATCTTTGAAACAGCTTCATTAAGCCCAGGAAGAGAACAATTGTATCCTTCATTGGTAAGATATTTAGCAAGCTCGCTTACACACAGAAAACGCTCTTTTCCGGCAACAGCCGACTTAAAGTTTATATAATTGTAGCTTCGCATATATACCTTAAACGGTACACTTTGAAACTCATTAAGATGCAGGAATAATAATGTTGACATAATTTGGTGTTTATGTTCTGAAAACAACTTGCACACACCGTCAAAATCCAAAGCTATAGCAAAATCGCTTTTCTTTTTATCTTTCAGTTCAGGTATTAACTTATTAATTGTATCCTTGTTAAAACTCATATAAAGTCTCCTCCGTTTTATCTTTCTTCTTTAATATTTCACTTTGTATTTTATGGGCCACTCACCCCCCGGTGTAATCTCTCCAAACAGTGAT
The DNA here is from genome assembly GCA_964411505.1 of uncultured Clostridiaceae bacterium. GTDB lineage: Bacteria > Bacillota > Clostridia > CAYPLH01 > DUMO01 > CAYPLH01. The sequence continues at coordinate 7,202 of CAYPLH010000050.1, forward strand.
CCTTGCAACAACCTCCATGCTGCAGGCAAACCAGACACTCCTCTTATCCTTCTTTTTTTACAGTTTAAAGTCTACTGGCCATTCTCCTTCAGGTATAATCTCACCAAACAGAACATCTGCTGCTATCTCCATGCTACGTGGTGCAGATGAAAATGCGACAATAACATTTTTTGCGTTATCGGGAGCGGTTAGTCTGTAAGGTGTATTAGAAATTAATATAAATGTCTTTGATGTATCCTTTAAAAGCTCCTCTATAAACTCAGTATTGGATGCTTTTCCGCGTTTAAAAAAGTTTGTAAGAACTATAGTGTCATGTCCTTTTATTGTATTTTGTATATTTTCTTTATCTTCCTTGTCGTAGGAGTAAGATGTCTCAAGATAAGAAACATTTTTACTGTATTTTAAACAGTTTTCATAAAGAATTCCTGGATGCCAGTAAGCATCATTTACTATACCATTCATTTGCTCAATGACAAGCATTTTGCTGTCTTTAGCCAAAGGTATCGCATCTTCTTTGTTCCTAGCAACTAATACAGACCTTCTTGCTACCAATTTTGATAAGTTGATTATTTTTTCATCCTTTGAGACTTCCTCGGGTGTCTCGTTCCAAACATTGCCTTGGGTGAAAAGTCCGTACTCGTACTTAAGATTAAGTACCCTGTAAACCTTCTCATCCAAATCCTTTTCAGTTATTCTGCCACATTCGACAAAATCCCTTATAGTATTAAATGTTTCTTCAACAAGACTATTTTCTGCTTTCATAAGCACAAGGTCAGACCCTGCCTCAAGAGACATAGCACAAGCATTTGCAACACCATATTTTGCAGCCACACCTGCCATGGTCATGCTGTCTGTTGTTATAACACCATTAAAGCCAAGCTCTTCCCTTAATATTCCTGTTATTATCTTTTTTGATACCGAAGAAACATATTCATCATCTAAAGACGGATACATTCCGTGGGAAACCATTACTGACGGCAAAAGTCCTTCATCACTTAATACTTTATATGGGAGCAAATCCCGCTTTAGCATAGTTTCTTTGTCTGTAGTAATCTCTAGTAGATTAAAATGTGGATCCTGACCCGAGCTACCAGCTCCCGGATAGTGTTTTGCTGCTGTCATAAGATGTCCATCTTTAAAACCTTGTAAAGCTTTTTTGGCATATTCGATAACTTCATCTACTTTATCAGAATAAGCTCTTATATAAGTTCTTGGATTGTCCGGGTTTACATTAACATCCAAAGTAGGCGAATGAAGCCAGTTTACACCCATTGCCCTGCACTGACGCGCTAGAGCGTATGCTATTTCATACGAAATTTGACTGTCTCCAGTCGCTCTTATTCCCATTGGTTTAGGAAAGATATGCATTCCACTAAAGCTAAGGTTTGCACTACTTCCTCCCTCTTGATCCGATGAAAAGTGCAATGGTATGCCCAGCGGTCTTTTTGTAGCAACCTCTTGCAGTTTATCAAGAATAACCTTGTATTGGCTGGTTGTCATATGTGCTGCTGGGACATCCTTTTTGAAACCAGAAGTATTTTCTATTTTAACTATTGTTGAACCACTTTTAGGATCTACATAACTTCCAAAGCTCCTGCTATTTGGTGATAGTCTAAATCCACTGCAATGGTATTTTTCAATGTATTCATAAATATGAGGTCTTATAAACGTTCCTGCAAAACCTAATGTTACAACTGCTCCTATTTTTTGTTCCAGCGTCATTCTAGAAATTAAGCTTAAGATGTATTTATTATTTTTCATTTAATAATTCCCTCATTCATATTAGAAATTTCACTTGCATAGCTATGTAGTTCGATAAAACATAACCATTACTACATAAAAGTATTTCCTTTATCTAAAAAAATATATATTTGCCAAAGAATGATGTTGACATTCCAACATCATTCTTTGGCATCTTTTCATGAAACTTAAAATTCCATTTTTTTACGAAACTACTTTATCATCTCCATAGTACGTTGGTATGCATTGTCGTAAAGCTGCAAGTATCTTTCTACTCCTAGGTTCATAGTTTCTTGAACGTATTGATCCCATTCGTCTAAGCTTCTGCTTCCGATAAAGAATTGAGCAACTGCTGTTTCTTTATGCTTTTTCAATGCTTCATCCAGATGAACGAATTCTTCATATTCTTCTTCTGTGAAAGCTGGTTCAATGTCTTCGCGCATATCATATTTTACACCTTGCTCATATGCATCGAAAAGCTCTGGACTAAAAGTACTCATATGGGAATTGTAATCCATGTTAACATTAGTACCATAAGTTGTTAACCCGAAATTATTTCTTATATCTGCAATAGATTCAGAATTAATAAACTTACGTTCTCCATTAACAACATTATATGTCTTGCCTTCCTCACCCCAGCTCAATAGTTCCATACCTTCATCGGATAAATAGAAGTCAAAAAGTCTAAATGTAGCATCTAGCTCTTTGTTGGTAGAGCTTATAGTAAGGGCATTTGATATAATGGTTGAATAAGTGAATTTGTTTTCACCCTTTGAACCCATTGCAATAGGTTTCATATAAGCTATTGTAAAATCAGGGTTTTCTTCTCTTACCGCACTATTTAACGTATCAATCCTAGTAAGATAGTCAGTAGTTATAAATACTTTGTCGGTTGAAACCAAGTTCTGCCATTGTGCTGTAGTCAATGTAAGGATATCAGGAGGTAATAAATCCTCGTTAAATGCCTTATTTATATATTCGACCATTTCCTTAAATTCGTCTTCAATAGGACCATAATTGAATTTTCCAGCATCATGGTCAAAATAAGCTTTCCATCCTGTACCCCAAAGAGGAACAAACATCGAAATCTGGGAACTAAGTCCTCCTCTCCAAGTGTAAGGATAACTATCTGGATATAATCCCTTAATTTGTTTCATTAAAGCATACAAATCATCACTGGTTTCAGGAATCTTCAAATCATGCTTTTCAAATATGTCCTTACGATACAGCCAACCTCTTCTATTTGTTTCTCCAGCGCCTTGTCCAGGAGGGAAAGCAAATAGTTTACCATCAGCACTCAAATATGACAAGTACTTAGCATTGTTTTCCTCAAGATACTTCTTGACATTAGGCATCTTGCCTAAGTGCGGCAAAAGATCTAACAAAGCTCCATCTGCGCCATACTTGTTAATTTCCGAGGGCGATCCCATGATATGGATAATGTTAGGTAGGTCTTGTGATGCAATAACAATATTAAGTTTTTCTTGATAATCCCCACCTACTACTGTTGTTACATCCAGTTTGATATTAACCTTCTCCTCAATCAAATCCCAGACGTACCAATCAGCATTGTAAGGCCAGCTTGCATGTGATTGTATCATCATAGTCAGTGTTTTTGGAGGCTGTTCAACAATACCAGTTGTTCCGTCGGGTTGTTGCGGTGTTTCTCCACCAGGTTTGTCATTGCCAACACATCCTGCAAGCATGCTCAGTACTAGTATTAAAACTAGTGACAAGTGAACATATTTTTTCATTCTTTCATACATCCTTTCTAATTTGTATTTATTATATTATAGTTTTACCCTTTCACTGAACCAATCATTACACCCTTTACGAAATATTTCTGAATAAAGGGATAAACCATGATTATTGGAAGAGTAGAAACCATAATTGTCGCATATTTAATAGCTTCTGGAAGAACTGCACTGTCATCAGCGCCAACATATTGAGTTGCCTTCATATCATTAGCTATAACTATCTGACGTAATATAACTTGAAGTGGAAACTTCTCGGGCGAATTTAAATATATAAATGGCGTGAAAAATGCGTTCCACATTGCAACAGCATAAAATAAACCAATTGTAGCCAGTGAAGCTTTTGATAGTGGTAATATTATATACCATAGTATACCAATTTCATTAAGTCCATCTATCTTTCCAGAATCCTCTAATTCGCTGGGTATACTGCTAAAGAACGTTCTCATTAGTAGTAGGTACCATACTGAAACTGAGTTGACCAGTATAACTGCCCATCTTGTATCAACTAAACCCAGTTTTTGCACCACCAAATACGTTGGAATCATACCACCGCTAAAAAACATTGTAAATACTACCATCAGTGTAAAAAATCTATGAAACAGCATGTGTTTTTTGGTCAGTGCATAAGCACCACATACAGTTACAGTTAAGGCTATCATCGTACGCGCTACTACATAAATTATTGTATTTTTATACGATGTAAGAAGCTGAGGATCTTTAAGCACTTCATTATAGGATTTAAAATTCAATCCTTTGGGAATGATCCCAACTTCACCCCTCATTATTGGAAGCTCATTGCTTAAAGAAACTGCAAATATGTGTAAGAACGGATACAATGTAATCACGCATATGAACAGTAAAAATGTAATTTTTAAAACTGTAAAAAACATTCCTGGTTTAATTTTCATTTTCAATTCACCATCCTTACCATAAGCTAGTCTCGCTAAGTTTTCTACTCATGTAGTTTGTCGATAAAACCAGTACCAACGAAACTACAGACTGGGACATATTTATTGCAGTTGCATAACTAAAGCTTCTCTGTTGTAGACCAATCCTGTATACATATGTGCTTATTACGTCGGCAGTTTTGTATATAGCTGGATTATAAAGCAAAAATACTTTTTCAAATCCAATATCAAGTACCTTACCTGTATTTAATATGAATAATGTTACTATTGTAGGTGCTATACTAGGTATGGTAATACTCCACATTTTGTGCCATTTATTTGCTCCATCCACAGTTGCAGCTTCATAGAGCTCTGGATTTATACCTGCTAATGCCGCAAGGTAAATTATAGCACTCCAACCAATGTCTTGCCATATTTCAGAACCAATATAAACGGTTCTAAACCACTGTGGCAAAACCATAAAATTTATAGGTTCCAATCCAAAGCCCATAAGAACTACATTAAAAAGCCCATTTCTTGGTGAAGTAAACTGCAAAATCATACCAGCTATAATAACAGTTGAGATAAAATGCGGAAGATAACTGACTGTTTGTACAACTCTTTTGAATGCTCCATTTGCTACTTCATTTAATACAAGAGCAAATGCTATTGGTGCTGGGAAGCTCCATACTAATTTATAAATACCAAGTAAAATTGTATTCCTGATTATATTAATGGAATCAGGATTTTTGAAAAACATTTTATAATACTTCAAACCAACCCAAGGACTGTCCATTATACCTTTAAAAACGTTATAGTTCTTAAAAGATATTACAATACCAAACATAGGTAGATATTTGAATATTAGAAAATATAAAAAACATGGGAAAAACAATATTAGTAAATATTTACTTTCGTTTAACCTTTTTATAAAAGGTTTCTTTCTAGCATCTAAATAGACTGCCTCTTTCAACGCTGTTCCTCCTTTACACGGTGTATGATTGTTTCATTTGTTTTATTAATGTCTGTATCTATGATGCTATTTTACTGTGCCGTCAACTTTTTGTAAATAAATCTTTCTTAATAAACCTGCTTGAAATCAAGAATAGTTAAAAATGATATATAATATTAAATTAGATATATTTGTCCTTGATTCCTCGTCAACAAATCCCAGACGAGTGCCTTGCTGCAGCTTGCAGAAAAAGTAGGCATTAATAAATTACTATCTTTTAAATAGTAGACATTGGAAAATTAGAATGCTTTGCAGCTTTAACCGTTCACAATATTTATTCTTCTGTATTTTCCAGGAGATATACCATAGTTGTTTTTGAATGCTCTTATAAAAGCATTTGGATCTTTATATCCGATCTTGGTAGATATGTCTTTAACTTTGATGTCAGTATTCAACAAGAAATCCAATGCCTTTTCCATTCGGATCTCATTCAAATAATCTGTGTAATTAACACCCTTAAAGTCTTTAAATAGTTTTGATAAATAAATTGGTGACAAACGGTATTTTTCAGAAAAAAGTTCAAGAGAAATTTCATCACTAAAGTTTTCTTTCATAAATGTAACCATATCTTCAACAACATAATTTCTGCAATTATAATCGACTTCCCCCGATGGGTCACTGCAAATATTATTTATTCTTTCAATTATATTGTTATAATCGTCTTTCGAGCGCATGGTGTCAATATCCTTATAAATACTGTCAAGACCTTCGTATGCGATTCTATTGTCTATCTCTGTATTCCCTAATATATCATTCACCATTGTAATCAGACCTTTTTTAACATAAGTAATTGGCATAGCTGTTTCTTCTAAATACCTAGTTAACTCACCTATACTGTCATTGAAGCTTTCAAGCTTCAACAATTCAACTATTGACCTTATTTTTATATATAATCTTCTAGGTATTTTTTCATTATTCATCTGTTTTACTTGAGCGGCAGTAGCAAACTGGGTCTGCATTTTAATAGAATGGTACTCAGATAATTTAGTAGCTTCAATATATGCAGCTTTTAGTTGGCTCAGACCTTGATACACCTTGCTAATAGCAAAGTTAACATACAAAATATCACTATCATTTTTGAGCATACTACTCACCTTACGCTCAAAATCACGAATGTCAAAGTTCTTATCAGCTAAAGGTAAAATTGCTATAGATGAATATAAATCAATTTGAAACGAGTAACTGTTAATACTCATATTTTTTAATACCATATCAATTAATTCCTTAATAGATAGCGTAATTTTATCAACATTATCCTCATTTTGATATAACTTATAAAACCCAGATTTAAAATTCAGAGTATAATTAATGACTATAAAATTATTAAAATCTGCAGGATCTATATTTAATTCCTTTATTATATTTTCGTTTACATCTGCTTCATCATTCTTAATTAACTTTACATAGAAAAGCTCCTTGTAAATATCCTGCATCATTTGGTACTTCCTTTTAATCGCTTCATAGTTATTGTTTATATGTGTGAGATATAAGTAGATCTTTTGCATTTCGTTTCCTTTTCTCCGCTTACTCACACCATAAAAATACTCAGGTAATTCGGTTGAAGATTTTTCCACTAGATCTGTAAGCCTTTGTATGGGGCGGTAAAACTTTAAAGAAAAAAAGTATGACAGAAAAAAGCTGCCAAAAAACATTGATATAATAGCCAGTAGTGCAAAGCTGTTAAATGCCTTAATTTTATCAAGTGCTTTTTGATATGAAATCCCCTTAAGATAGTACCAACCATAGCTTTTTGATCTAGCATAAAAAATATATGCTTCAGAATCCTTAAGATCAATACTTCCTGATTCTAAACCAGAATCATTTATTTTTGATAAAACTTCATGTATATCAACAGATGTAGTTGTGTTATCAAAAAGAACTTCGTTTTTATCCATATCATAAACCAAAGTATTTTCTCCGTAAAACTCACTCATTTTTGAGGCATCAAGAAAAATAAGCATTCTAAAATTCTTGAATGCGTTATGTTCTGCTGCCACAACGGATAACTCCTTCTTTATGTCATATCCAATTACTAAGCTTTTGGAATAGTATGTGTCCTGCGATAAAAAATCTGATTTTGGATAAGTGTTTGCTGTATTCGGCTTAGTTAAATATTCGCTCCAAAATAATTCATCCTTTTCTTCATTAATAAAATTAAATGTCACTAAATCATGTGAATTGAATACACCTTGGTTCGAAACAAAAAGGCTGTTATTCTTATCATAAAAAAGCACATCATGTATATACGGATATGTTGCTAGAACCTGCTGGGTATAATCCCTTATCTGCAAATAATCATAGTAGTCTGCTTGTTTTTTGCCATCTATACTCCTAATTATTGGATCCAATTGAGACTTATAAATAAGTTTATATAAGGTATCAATTTTGCTGTCAATCTCCTGATTAAACATTACCAGTTCTGAGTGTCCGTCACTTACAATATTATCCTTTATAATACTGTGAGCACTTCTGTAAAAATACAAATACGAAACCATAGATAAAAGTATTACTGTCATAAAAGCAGATAGTATTTTATAAAATGTCTTATTTAAATATAATTTAAACAATCGCTTTATCCTCCTTTTCGCATTTGTCAGTGACTCAATTGTCCCTATATAAATTATACTCCAAATTGAACGTTAAATGAAAACTTGTTTATGGAAAAACGATATAAATTTTTATTTTAACCTCATCCAATAAACTGTTGCCAATCAGATGCTCAATAGGTTTTATACTCTAAATGCGAAAAACAAAATCATATTGCATTTAAATAACACTTAAACAATTTTTATAACGAGGATATTGTATCACACTTTCACACCAAAAAGCAATTTATCTTTCAAATAGCTTTTTACCACCAATGCAAATTTTGCATGGTGTATAACCTTTTGTCTCTGCTTCACTTTTCTCAATGGGTATTCTACTTTTCGAAAGATATGTACACTCTCTTTTATGATAACGTGCACCTGTCCTGGTTATGTACACATATTCTTCTTCATCGCCTTCTTTCGTTTTTTCCTCATCATCTATACTTGGTGAATCCGGCTCATTACTTTCTTCTCCTCCTTCATCACCTTTGGGACTGTTATTTTCTTCTTGGGTTACTGCAGAACCAGCCTTCGCATATACTCCATAGCTTCCATTCAACCATGCACGCTCCACAGCAGTCTTTACTATTTTTAGTTCCTTAACAGTAAAAAAAGGAATGTGTAAACCAACCTTGTATTTTACTACAATTACTACCTCATCCTTTTGGGGAACAAATCCAAGACTGCTACATTTTGTTAAGTAATCACTATTTTTTTGCTTTATGTCAAATTCGGATTGGCTTTGTGGTAATTCAAAAAACACTAGCTCAAGTTTTTCCGAATCTATTGCTGTATCAGCAAGAAATTGTCTTATCAGTGACATAACCACATAACGTTCTGCCTGAGATTTTATTTTGAAATACTGACCTGCAATTTTATCAGAAATTTTATCATTAAACCAATCACTAAAAAGATCAGTTCCTATTTGCATAAATAAATCAGCAAAATCAGTTTCATTGGTACCTCCATCCAAGATTAAGGATAGCACTTTTTTATATTCATTCTGCATTTCATTAGAAACTATTCCTTCTTCTTCGCTTTCATCAACTTCCAAAAGCTGCATATCCGGATTATATGGAATTATTTCATCTTCCAGCTCATTTAAATAAGAAATTGGATAACATGATGCAGCAATTTGTTTTGCAGCTTCATGAACAACATGGTTAAGTGTTATGTTAATACTTGCAAGCCTTACAAAAAAAAGAAGTGCTAAAAACAAACATACAAAAACGGGAAATGTTAAACTTGCTTCAACTGTTAATGAACCGCTGCAGTTATTGTAACCTTGGAGTACCCTTAACCTTTTCCACCTTTTCACCTTTCGATTTCACACCTTTCCAACTTTCCAAATTTCCAACCTTCCAACTTCCCAACTTTCCAACCTTCCAACTGCCTTTTAATACCCTACATAAATCTCCTTATCAATTATATAACACCCATTCCTAAACCTTTCCAACCCAAGCCTGTCCACATGTAGAATTGGTATAAACCAGAGATTGACTTCAACTCGTGCACAGCAGTAAACAACTGTACTTTGCTTAGTGATATCAAAATCAGCATCCGATTGTTTTATATTTGCATGAATTAGTTGAGTTATATTATCCATTTGATTTTTTTCGCTTGTTATAGACTGTAAAAGTAAGAATATTCTTAAGTGATCAGAGTAGTTTATTTTAACCGTCTTAAGTGAGGGACTCAAATTAACAAATTCTCCCCTATAAAGTTCAAATATATCCTTACATGAATTCAAAAAACCTTTACCCAAAGAGTAAATTAACCGGTATCCCGGGTGAGGGTTTTTACTTACCGCAAACTGGTCTATACTGTCCACTGCAAATCTTAAAAACCAAACACTACCCCAAGTCTTAACTATATTGTCAATTTGTTTCCTACTACCGAAAAGAATATATTCAGCCTCACCTTTGTGGAAGTAGTGACCTCTTTCCACATCTGACGTAAAATATGTAAACCTGTCTAATATAAATTCTACAACAAATACTTTTTCAACTGCCGCATTAAAAATTTGCTTAATCCCATCAAGAAATGCCATTATACCACCATTGTCCTCTTCCGCTTTTTCTTCATCTGAATTACTGTAAGCTTCCGGTTCGTACTGTTCTGTTTCATAGCTTTCTTGATTGATATTTTTATACAGCATGTCATCTGTCAAAAACCTTAAATAGCGACCTTCATTATTCCTTAATCTCTCAATAAGTTGGGTAAGTATTACGCCTTCGCCCTGATCTGCTGGTCTATCATCAAGATCATTCACAGGCTCATCCACCTGTATATAATCCATCCCATAAATCTCAAAGTCACTTAATTTTTCCGATATTGACGTGACAATTCGTGCAATAGCTATGTTCCTATATTCAATTTCTGCATTTAAATTACTACAGCAATTAACAGCGTTGTCATAGCTAAACTCCATATCTGACAAAGGCTCAAACTCCATTAATTCTGCTTCTTTTATGTACACTAGGTCGTAAAGACGACTAAGTTCGTTTTCTAATGCTACTATTTCCTCAACATTTTCAGAATAGCTTTGCTTCAACAAAGATGTTTTTGATTCTATTGTTTTGATTTGTACTTTTAATTCATCCAACTCATACTTCAACAGCTTATAGCTTTCTATCTCAGAGTTTAATGAATCTTTTTTCTCACTTACTTCATTGTACTCTGCTTCTAAATGTTCAAGCTCTAAAGATAGTTCGTTTTTCTCCGCTTCAAGCCCTTCAACAATAACTATAAGTTCATTTATTTGTTCCCTGTTAATCTTTATTTCATTATTGAGTTTTTCTGTTGAGGCTTTGACATTATCAAACTCTGAGTTGGTAGTTGTGTTAATTTCAATTAGAGGATCTTCTTCTTTTAGTTCCTCCACAAAATTTTTTGACTGCTCATTGGCATTATAATATTCCTCTAGTGGTGCAACAATAGATTCGTTCAACGCTTGAACATCGTTCAACATCATAAGCCTCTGTTTAAGCGTCTGCAGGTTTATACCATCGTCACCAAATTTAAACTCACTTAACTTATTATTTGTTTTACTTATTCCTTCTTGTAATATTTCGCGTTTTTCCCTAACGGATTTTTCCTTTTTTGAAAACTCCAGCTTTTTAAAAATACCCGAGGCCCTAAATTTATCAACTATACTCTCAGTTATAGTTACAGGCGCCTTATACTTCATATATTCAACAATCTGATCTTTTAAAATTTCACTTTTATCCAGACCTGAAAAACCGCTTACATGCGTGTTTTCAAGTGCTTCGTCAAGGCTATAATTTATGTACTTGAACGAATCACCTGAGTTTAGATTAAGTTTCATAAATTTTATAAAAGTGTCCCTTTTATCTTGATTATCTAATGAAGTATCTACTGCGAACAGTCCATAGTCCCCCACAAGATCTTTATTGTAGCAAGCTATAACCGATCTTGCTGCCGATGCTATTGACAATTCCACTTTTCTTTGGGCAACAAACAACCTCGATATATCTACAAGTATACCTATCAAGACAAGTAGAGATACCAGTATGAGAATCTGAAAAACAGTTACCGCCCCTTTGCTGCTTTTAAACAATAACAAGCCCGATCTTGCTTTAGAGGTTTGGTTCAACATCTTGTCCCCCCCTTTTTTAAGCTATAAACCATCATAACAAGCATACACCTCTCTTAGGATATTATTTAAACCCCTGCAAAAGTTTTTCCTTAAGCTCATTTATCTTTGCTCCTAAGTTTATATTTTCATCAATTCTATTGAGGTATTCAACCGCAAGGTCAATATTCCTGATGTATTCTGCCGGTTCAGAAACTATTGCCACACCTTTTGCTGTCATACTTACAGTGTCGCTTCCACTAAAAAGTTTTTTCAAAAAACCCAACGGTATTTGAATATCTTGAGTAATTTGAACCTCAAGTTTTCTATTTACAAAAGAATTTGTAAAATTAATCTCAAGTTTGGTTGATGTAGGTTTTAAAATGCCTTTTGAAATACTGTCTAAAACTAACTGTCGTATACTGTTTATTTTCTTTTGCGAAATATTATCAGTTTTTGTCGTCTCGTGATCTGCGGTAAACTCTTCAATAACCTCACTATAGGACATATTACCATCGTGGAAAATCCTAGCATACAGAGGATCCTTTTCTGTTTCAAAATTTATTTTTCCAGATTCTATGTCTGCACGACTATCAACCCATGCTAAAGCTCCAAATTGTGCAGCTTTTGTTACAGTACTGTTAAGAAGAGCATAGTGAAATACTACTATGCATCCATATATAATGGCAAAAATAATAATTATAATGGTAGTAACAACTATTGATGCTTCCACTGTAATACTACCTTTTTCAAGTGCATAACCTGATTTTTTTCTAATAACAAATCTTTTAGAGCTACCAAAAGACGCTATTGGTCTACAAGAGCCTGTTTTACCATTCACAAGTGCAACCCCCAGTTCAAAAGAGCATTTCATATTCTAAATACTCTTTATCCATTATTTTCTTATTTAATTTTACATTATTATTGGTGATTTTGAAAGTGTTTTTCCAAAATTGTTACAATATTTTTGGAAAAACTTATTATTAAACACGCGAGATTGAAATAATATCCCTATTTTGTTGATAATTGGGTAGAAAAGGGTTATTGCACACGACCCCTATATCTCTTTAGCTACCTCTCTACAGTAGCGGAAAGAACTACGATATGAAAGTCTGACAGACCTGTGACCTTGTCCTTATTTGTGTGATCAAATAAAATAACATTAGGGCACCTTTGGGTGCTTAATATATCATAACTGAACATTTCAAAGTGTACATTTTTGAAAACTTGCTTTGGACTAAAACCCACTTGAGCCGGAAGATAAAAAGCAATATTATTTTCATCCTTTAAAAAGTCAAAACACCTCTGGTGAAAGCTCGATTCTTGAATTCTTTTAAGATTTTTTGGCAAACTTCGGGTATTGTTAGTTCTCAAATAGTCAAACTTCATGAGTTCATTTAGTAACTCATAATGTGTCATATCGACTTTTGTCTTTAGAAAAGCCAGCAAAATATCATATAAACTCTGTGAAGATGCTGGTTTGTCAAAATAACCTTCTATTCTGTAATACTTTGAAAACTCATAATAAAATTCAAAGGGATTTGAAAAAATCTTGCTGGTTATAAATTTTAGACTTTGTACAAACCTTCCACTATTATAATAGCGATCCAAAACCTCTTCAATATCATTAAGCTTTGTCAATTCATAAAAGCTGATAAAGTTATTGGATAGAATTTCATAAGGAGGGTAATCCCGATATATATAACCAAATTGCTCTTTATTTTCTCTGATACCTGAGCCTTTAAGCAGTTTAAGAAAACCCAGCTGCAAATTGTGTGCACAAAGAAGGTAAGCATCATTAAAAGACTTCTGAAAAATTTTATATGTTTCCAAGGGTAATCCTGCAATAAGATCTACATGTATATGAATATTACCTGGTTTTTGTAGCCTTTTAATGTTGTTAAGAACCTTTTTGATATCAGTTTTCCTATTGACTGCCATAAGTGTATCTTCATTGGTTGACTGAATTCCTATTTCAAATTGAATCAGTCCCGCAGGAGCATCCTGCAAAATTGCGAACATTTCCTCATCAAAAAGATCTGCTGCAACTTCAAAGTGAAAGTTAATGTTATCATTTTGGTGTTCAATTATAAATTTAAAAATTTCTATTGCTCTTTTTTTATTACAGTTAAAAGTGCGGTCAACAAACTTTATTTGATGGACTCCATTTTTTATTAGTTTTAAAAGTTCTGACTTTACTCTCTCCAAGCTGAAGTACCTTACACCCTCACAGGTAGACGATAAGCAATAAGAACAAGAAAAAGGGCAACCTCTTGACGACTCGAAATACACAATTCTGTTTTCCATGTTCTCCAGCATTTCTTTAATATATGGTGATGGAATACTGTCTGGCAAACGTTCTAGTTTACAGCAGTTGCTCACTGATTTATCTTCATCTTTATAGGTTAACCCTGAAATAGTTTTCATGATGGTATTATTGTTTTGGTTGATTGCAGTTAGAAGCTGCTTAAACGCAGTTTCTCCTTCACCCGAAATTATATAATCTATGTATGAATACTTCTTAATGATTTCTTTTGCATCATATGACACTTCTGGACCACCAAGAATGATTTTCGCACATGGCTTCACCTTTTTTATATCAGATGCAAGCTTTAACACATATTCAATATTCCAGATATAACATGAAAAAGCATAAACATCAGCATGATCAAAAAGCAGAGTTGAAAGAATATTGTTGATTTTTTCATTTATGGTGAATTCTCTTACCTTAACTTCACCACACTCATTTCCACATGTCACTTTCAAGTACCAAGGAGCCAATGATAAATGTATAAATTTTGAATTTAAAGCAGTTATTATTGTTTTCATTTGTTATTCCTTTAATATATTTCTTTTACAATCTTCAATTAAATTTTTCTGTCACTGAATAATGATACACGACTTTTTAAAAAAGAACAATAAACTTTACTTTGCAAGAAAATCTGATCTTTTAGGACTTATCTTAACAAATTACACCACTCTAGAATTACATCTGATAAGTAGTGTATAAATAATTTCTTCTCTGCATTCCCTGCTGTTTTTAGCGAGGTTGAAGCTACGATTTTTCCGTTAAGATAAAAGGTAATTTTACCTACCTCTACATTTGAATATACAGGTGCTTCCAGTATATCTGGTAGTTCTATCTCTTTTTGTATAACAGCAGCCTCATCTTCTCTTAAAGGAAGTTCAATATCATCTATAGGTACAATTATAACATTTTTTCGTAATCCTTTTTTTACAGGTATCTCACTAATTATCTTTTCATTACTAAGCAAAGAGTAAAACTTATAATTCTTAAAGGTGTAATCCAGTATAGTTTTGCTACTTTGTGCCCTTTGAGTTCTGCTATCACAGTTTAAAACAACTGAAATGATTCGCCAGTTATCTTTTGTCGCAGAAGTAACAAGACATCTTCCAGCCAAGCCTGTATATCCAGTTTTCACTCCATCTGCACCTTCATAAATAGAGAGCATTTCATTCGTGTTATAAAGATTTCTTCCTTTTATACCTATTGAGTGTGTAGACACTATCTCCGAAAAAACGGGGTTTTCAAGAGCGTATCTAGTGATTATTGCTAAATCATATGCCGTTGAGTAATGCCCTTCCATATCAAGCCCATGGGGCGATTTAAATTGTGAATTATTAGCACCGATTTCCTTTGCCTTTTTATTCATCATGACAAGAAAATTTTCTACAGTCCCGCCTATATGTTCAGCAACTGCAATAGCAGCATCATTCCCAGACTTCACCATCATGCCATACATAAGGTCATTTAGTGATATTTTTTCTCCCATTTGCAAATTTATTTGCGATCCCCAAATGGATGCAGCCCTTTTACTAACTGTGACTATATCGTCGAGGTTACCGTTTTCCAAAGCAACTATGGCCGTCATAATTTTTGTTGTACTCGCAATTGGTCTTTTAGAGTAGGCATTTTTTTCATAGAGGATTCTTCCAGTTACAGTGTCCATCACAATTGCAGCTCTTGCTCCTATATCAGGTGTTTTCCCTTGTATTGTATTTGAAATATCTTCGATTACACCAACAAACGGTTCCTCATCAAATTCATCAGCCCTTGCAGAAGGTTTTACAATAAAACACACTATTAAAAAAAAACAAATGCAAAGATGAAGTCTTTTTTTCAAATTAATCCCACCTAACTTGATAGTTCGGAAAAAATCACAAGTGATATATTTATATGATGCTGGAGAAAGTAATATTATGATTAAATTCGAGAAAGTCGCTTTACAAATTTCAGAAGGAGCAATGATTTTAACAAGGAATGATGTTCAAAAAAGTAGTTACATGGCTTTATGCTACAATTAAATTTTTCACAAACTTGCTTTATATACCAAAAACCAAACCAAATCTTTCTACTAATAATTCATTATTAACTGCACAAAATACATATCGAGGAGGTGATATCATGGCAAATAACAATAAAAACAAAACTCAGTTTGAACAAATGAAGTATGAGATAGCAAATGAAGTTGGTGTTAACCTCAAACAAGGGTACAATGGTGACATCTCAGCAAGAGATGCTGGTAAAATTGGCGGAAACATTGTTAAAAAGGTTTTTGAATCATATACCGGAAATGCGTACCCTGCAGAAAAAAAAGGCGATATGAGTAGGTAATAAGATAATTTATAAAACAGCAGGGAATTTTATTTCCTGCTGTTTTACTATGTGTGAAAACTGATATTCTCTTGTTTAACCTATTGATGGGTGGATCTTATTAGCTTTAAAACCTTTGTTTTTATTAGATTGTGCCTAACAATAATGAGGTGAAATAAATGTTAGTAATATTTGTACGTACTATCATTCTATACTTACTGGTTATATTTGTAATGAGGGTTATGGGAAAACGTCAAGCAGGGGAACTTCAACCTTTTGAACTTGCTGCAGCCATCATGATATCAGAGCTTGCCTCCATACCAATGCAAAATACAGGTATACCTTTATTTAATGGCGTTATCCCAATCATAACAATTGTTTTTGGACAGGTTCTTCTCTCATTTATTTGCCTTAAAAGCAATAAAGTAAGAAATATAGTATATGGCAAGCCAACTATTCTGATTGAAAACGGTAATATTTTGGAAAGAAATTTAAAACATGAAATGTATACATTAAGTGATCTCATGGAAGGGCTCAGAATGAACAATGTATCAAACATAGCTGATGTTGAGTTTGCTATTCTTGAAACTACAGGTCAATTAAGTATAGTTCTGAAATCTCAGAAAAGACCTGTTAACCCTGAGGATTTAAAGGTTCCTACCAAGTATGAAGGAATATCTTTAACACTTGTTATCGACGGAGAGGTCGTGAATGAAAACCTTGAAAAAGCAAATCTTACAGAGGAGTGGCTTAAAACAAGACTAAGAAAACTTGGTGTCGAGAGTGCAAAAGATGTATTATTTGCCAGTCTGGATTCTGAAGGTAAACTCTATTACCAGACAAAGGGCAATAGATAAGGAGGTGCTATGTATGCACACATTCAAAGTAATAGTAACATTGTTTGTATTACTGAGCATAATCTTTAGTCTTAGTATCTTCGCGAATTACACCCTTAACACAACATCAAAAGAACTGGTACAGGATCTACAGAAAATAGAAGCGTATACTATTGATTCCGACTGGGAAAATGCAGAAATTATAATAAATGAATTAAATGCTAAATGGTCAAATATCCAATGGACTTGGTCGCTTCTTATAGACCATTTTGAAGTAGACAACATTAATATTGCTCTTGCAAAAACCATACAAATGATAAAATTTAAAGACCAGTCATCTGCATTGCAAGAAATAGCTTCATTATTGCAATGCATAAAACATGTGCCTGAAATGGGAAAGTTTAATATCCAGAATATCTTTTAATGTGCTTTAGTTTTTCTTTTGGATTTTTTTCTAAGCATCAATAATAAAGTCAAAAGAGTTACTACAAGAATGAAAACAGAAGTTAAAATAACATTGTTTAAATTCATAAATTTTCTTACAGAGCTACAATAACCTACTATGCCAAATGCAATGAAAACAACTCCGGAAATAAGCTGCATTGTTTTCTTATGCATTTTTTTGTTTATTATAGTACCAAAAAATACACCTAGCCCATTTGCTATAAGCATTCCTGTGGTAGTTCCCATAAGGACCAGAACAGGACTTGAAAATCCAGCTGCTAAGGATATAGCAGCTAGTTGTGTCTTATCTCCCATCTCTGCAATAAAAAACGCTGTAGCCACTGTAATCACAGGACCTAAAGATGATTTTTCATTGCATTTTTCCTCTTCTCCGTTTGTCCTAAAAGCCCAAATACCAAATGCAATAAAAGAAAGTGCAGCTACTATTTGTACAGCATCAATATAAGTGGACAACATTTCCCTTAAGAAATGTCCTGCGGCTACAGCTAGCCCTTGATTAAGCACAGTCCCTAACAAAACACCTAGCATAACCTTCCCAGGACCATATCGCGAGACAAAACACATTGACAAAAGCTGTGTTTTGTCTGCCATTTCAGCCAGTGCTATAACTCCAGCAGAAATAAAAAAAGGCATTATTTTTTCCAATAAAACTACTCCCCTTCAAAAAGATGCAAGTATTCATCTAGCACTTCTATTGCAAAAACAGTATTATCCTGCAAACTTCGAACCTCAGACATGAAACTCTTCGATAAATATATTTTATTCCTTTTGTAACACTTTATACTTTGATTATGAAAGTGATGTGTAGTTGTTTCAATTAAGATAGTACGAAATTAGTGAACAATAACTGTTTGCTAGGTCAATTGATGTGCCTAAAATAGAATAAAAAAAGGGTTTTACTCATTCAACTAGCCATGCTAGAAAAGCGAGTAAAACCCTCTTCTTTTTTGGTGACGAATGCTGGATTTGAACCAGCGACCCCTTGCATGTCAAGCAAGTACTCTAACCAACTGAGCTAATCCGTCATACTATATATTATCTATATAGCCTACTCTTTTGTCAAGAGGCGAATTTTACATTCTTAACGAGTTTTAATCCCTGTGTGAAGTACTCAGCTGGTAGAGTGTCACCTTGACGTGGTGAAAGTCACAGGTTCGAGTCCTGTAACGCCCACCATATTTAAAAAGACTGCTTATAGCAGTCTTTTTTTAAGTTTATTTGTCTTTCTTTTATTTTATGATGTCCAGCCATTTACATTAAGGTCTCTGCATTGATGCTACTTTTTGTGCTACCTTTTCTATTCTTTCGGCAGCATATTCAAAAAACTCCCGATAAGCACTGCAGTAATGATTTAGCACAGGATTGCCGTTTGCAAAAGGTTCACGATTCCTTCTGCATCCACCCCTGCAAATTCCAAACCAGTGGCATTTGAGACACTCCGGACTCTGATGCTTGGATACCTCTACAAATCTCTTGCCATTTTCAGAAAACTTCAATTCCTCAAAACTGGAATCCTTAAGGTTCCCAAGGTACCACTCATCCAATACATAAAAGTCGCATGGGTAGACGCCACCGTCCGCTTCCACAACAAACTGGCAACTACATATTCCTGACATACCACAAGCTTCAGGAGGATGCCCCAATACCATACCAACTAAGTTGTCAAAATACCTTATACTTATATAATTATCATTCATAAAGTCGTTATACCACTCATCAAAAAGATTCCGCATAAAATATGAGAGTCTTTCAGGCGTAAGTGAGTATTCATAATTTCCAGGCTCTTCACCTAGGGGATCAAGACATGGTATATACTGTAAATATTTAAAATTGTTCTTCTTGAAAAAATTGTATACTTTCTTAACATGGCGGGCTACAAATGCATCTACAACAAAAAGTATGTTGTATTCCACCTTATGTTTATTGAACAGATTAACTGTGTTCATAACCTTGTTGAATGTGCCCTTTTTAATATGATCCACTCTGCTTGCATCATGAATATCTTTAGGACCGTCCAGTGAAAGCCCTACAAGAAAATTGTTTTTGGCAAGAAAACTAGCCCATTCATCATCTATAACAATTCCGTTAGTCTGAATTGCATTATTAATAGAAACGTTCTTAACATTATATTTTTTTTCAAGTTCAATGAGCTTTTTATAAAAATCAATTCCAGCAAGTGTGGGTTCCCCGCCCTGAAAAGCGATCGTGCAATTGTTGTCAGCAAACTCAAGAGTCTTCTTTACTAACGTTTCCAAAGTATCATAATCCATAATTCCATAAGATTCTGTCAATCTGTTTTCTGCTATTGAGTGGTAAAAACAATATCTGCATCTGAGATTACATAAGCTAGAAGCTGGTTTAATCAGTAAACTAATTGGTGGCATAAAAAATTTTCCTTTCATTTTTTTGTTTTAATCATATTATAGCTTTCACTTAAGGGTTTTGCAACAAAGCTTTAAAAGTGCATATGTACCAGCCAAAATTTTATTCCTTTATCACTCCATCCCAGATCCCATGGGACTCTGTATCTGTCAGTATTATGACTATTTACCAACGGATAGCCCTTAGAATCCCATCCTGTAACAACTGAAATATGTGTTACCTTTCCTTTTTTTTCATAAGCGACAAAATCGCCTGGTTGCATATTGAAAGCTGCTTTATAAATTTTTTCATAGGAACCGCTAGCAATAAGCGAAGCTCTCCCACTATAGAGCATGTAGTCTTTGAATGCTGCTGCGTTAACCCAAGCCTTACTGCCTTCTTTTGTATAATTCCAAGAATAGTTCTTTTTAAACTTACCTCCTTCATACATTATCTGTGAAGCAAAATTCGCACAATCTCCTCCTAGGGAATTATAGTTTTTATACTTTTTATTATAAGTAAGCCCAAATTTGCTTTCAGCAGCAGCTCCACAATACCTGTCTGCATATTCTATCGCTGCATTCTGTCTTTTGCTTGTGTTTTTGCCTTCAAAACCCCTACCCAGTATATAATTGGTTATGCCATTACTTGTTTTATCATCCAGATTTAAAGAATCTGCAAAAGGATCAGTATACCATTCTCTTGCAATAAGCCAGCTTTCTTCCCTCTTTACAACATCCATTGAGTGGTATGTACCTATCCTGAACATGTTTATTTTTTCAGGTTCATTTAAATAAGAATATTCATAAACAGTGGAAGCGGTAAAATTAACAGAAAAACCTGCTCCCTTGTGTTTTGCTTTCAATTTGTAAAGTGATGTATCTATATTCAAGAACTTTACTCCCTGCTTCTTGGACCATGAATGTAAATAGTTTGTTTTTTTTAGCCCATGCTCATAAGCCCACTCGCCAAGTTTGGTATTCAAAGCATATAAGCTTTTTAGACCATCTCCATCATTAACTAGGATAGCAAGGTTTCTGATTTTAAACATATTCTGTATTTCATCCTCAAACCCTGCAGGTTCTGTACTTACCCTAAGACTTGCAGGCACAATCCTCAAAGCCCACACAGCAACCAAAAAAATAATAAAAGTAAGTACAATAATATAAAATGATAATCTACGGATTATTATTAGCATATTGCAGTCTCCTTAAATATAGAAAGTGTTAATGTGCCCCCTGACACTCCAAAAACTAACCCCTATTAAAACTTTTCACCATCAGGACAGGGCTTACCCTTTACATAGCTACAGGGGTACCATAAAGTGGTGAAGCGCTGTTCTGCTCAGCGCTCACTTGGTCGCCTGCCACTGCTCTGATTAGTGCGATTGCCGAGAGCCTGTAAATTGCTTAAAGCAAAAACTTTGTTTTTGTTCCATAAAAATTATATGTTTGAAGACTAAAAATAGAAGCGTTATATTTGAACCGCATAATACTAACTTAAGATTAATTACTTACTTACTTACTTACTTACTTACTTACTTACTTACTTACTTACTTACTTA
>CAYPLH010000051.1:0-28098 GCA_964411505.1 uncultured Clostridiaceae bacterium
CGTGGCGCATAAAGCTAAAAAAACATCCTGTTTTTTTCACGCATTTTTATATTCCGCTCACCGGGTTTTCTATCAAAATAAAGCCAATTGTTCTTTTTGCTACACCATACCATTTTTTATCATTATCATTAGTTTCTTCCAAGCTAACACTAGCTGAATATTTTACCCTGTCTGTAATCATTCCAGACATTTTCAAACCAGTTATCCTCGGTTGGGATTGGGCGTACAGGCTTCCATTCGCAGATACATTTTATATTTTCGCCAGAGATTGATAGCTCAACTTCACAGGTTTTATACTGCATTTCACCGCTGTCAAGTGAAAAACAGAATTCCTCTGAAAGTCCTTCTATAGGTAAAATACCTTCTCTATCTCTTACAAGGTAAGAGCCCCTACTGCGACCACCATTTTTGATGTATTCTTTAATTGCACTAAGATATGCAAATTGTGTAAGAAGGATATCCCTGTTTTTGAATGCTTCAGAAAGCTCAGTGGTTGATGTAGCCCGTGTAACAGAGCTAAACTCATTAAGATCCTTGATACAATCCTGTATTGCCACTTCGACTGCTTCAGCTGATCTAATGTGTGCACCAGCTTTAGTCATACGTATTCTATATTTCTTTTTAAGCTCAAACACATCGGTATTAGTTTTGTTTGACATAATTGCGGTTATCAAGTTTAGTTTTCCAGATACGTCTTTTTCAGCCTTGCTTGTAAACTCAGATACGCTCAAAGGCTCAGCTTTGTAGTTAGCAGTGATATATTGAGCAGCTCTCAGACTTCCAACCTGAGTTGAGTTAAGAGCAGTGCCACCAGGCCTGTATACGCCAAAGGTACCGTTAACTTCACCTACCGGGAAGAAGTTTTGAAGATTGCTTTCCCACCAGCAATTTCCCATAAGACCGCCGTTGTTATGCTGAGCACATACCGCTATTTCAAGGTATTCGCTTGTTAAGTCAATTCCGTTATTTTTATAAAGATCAATGGCTGGTTGGTTCATCCTCTGTAATCTTTTTATAGGTGTTCCAAATAAAGCATTAGAGTTTTTAAGATAATTATTGCTCTCAGCACCGAGTAGTGAAAAATCAAACTCGTTGTCTTTGGTTGCACAGGATGGATTGTTCATGAAATCCATAAAAACCCTTCGTCCTTTTATTTGAGTTTCATTATATACCAGTATGTCAATAAGGGAAGAACCGAAGTTTTCTATTTTGCGAGGATCAAAAGGCCACTGGTATCCTTTTAGAAAAATAGCGTCCAGCATTTTTCCTGGCGAATCAAAGTACTCGTCAAGGAATTCTTTTTCGTCTTTACCATCAGCATTGGTGGAGACATAGCGCGGTATTACCTGCTGATAGGTTCCTGATAAGTTCCAGCGGAACTTTATAGATGCTATTCCATATTGTGATTCGGTTAGATTTATTCCCCTTGCACCCGCTTCAAAAGCAATACCTGAGGCACCCGACTGGCTTTCCGGGTAGACCGAGGTAGAGTACATTCCAGCAGGACCTCCTGTAGCATAAATAATATTGGTGCAGTTAAACAATGCTACTTTTGGTTCATCTTTTGGGTTTATTTCCAGTGTAATAAGCCCTATTGCTTTTTTTTCGCTACCTGAACTGTCTGTAAGAATACCAATTACCTGATAACCGTCAAATATTTTTATCCCTTTTTGCTTAACTTGTTCTTCTAACTTTTCAGTCATGAATTTCGAGGTGAGCGGACCGGCAGAAGTTGCACGTTGTCTTGGGTCATGATCAGTTTTGTAGCCGATGTATTCACCGTATTTGTTATGGGGAAACGGAACGCCAATACTAGCAAGCTTACAGAAGGATCTAGCTGAAAGTGCAGCTTCAACAAGCGCTATATCTCCATGCATGGATCCACCGTTAAAAAGTGTTTTAGCCATTTCTTCAACAGAATCAGGAGTATTGCCTGACAAAGTAAGTTTGTAGTAGGTTTGCTTGTCTGAGCCGGTATTTCGGGATGTACCCATATTTATGCCTTCGGTCACTATGGCAATATCCTTTTGTCCTAAAGAATAGAGGGTATCTGCTGCGTTGAAGCCTGCAGCCCCTGTACCCACAATAATTGTGTTCAGACTGTATACATCAACTTGTGTGCCATTTGTGTTAATAATATCCTTATGCATTATAAACCTCCTTTTTATGTCACTTTTTTATGGATTATGTGCTTAAAAGCAGAAGCAAAGCACACATCAATTTCGATTGGTGTGCGAATTACGCAAGCATTTTATTAAATACTCTGAAAGTAGTGATTGAACCCACTACCAAGAGTGCTTGATAAAATATCTTACAGCTTTCTTATATGAAAGCCTCCATCTACATTTATAACCTGCCCTGTCGAGTAATCAAGTTTCCCTGAGCACATTGCAGAAACAGCGTTTGCAATATCTTCAGGATATCCCCATCTTTTTGTAGGCAAAATGCCTTCTGCTATGAGCCTGTCATATTTATCCTTAACTACCTTGGTCATATCTGTAAAAATAATACCTGGACGGATTTCATATACGAATATTCCGTATTCAGCCAGTCTGTCAGCAAAAAGAGTAGTTATCATACCTATACCGGCTTTTGAAATACAGTATTCGCCCCTGTCAGTGGATGAAGTATACGCTGACATCGAGGATACATTGATTATTTTTGGTTTTATTCCCTCAATTTCAGATACTTCCTTTATCATAATATTGGCAACCTGTTGTGAAAAGAAAAAAGTGCCTCGAAGGTTAATATTCATTACAAAATCAAAGCTTTCCTCTGTAGTTTCCAGAATATCCATACGCTTTTTAAGTCCTACTCCTGCATTATTTACATGGACATCAAGTCTTCCGTATTTTTGCATAACAGTGTCCAGCACTCTGGTTCTGTCTTCCCTTGATGTAATATCTCCCTTCATATAAATAAGCTGTCTTCCTGTATCGGCAACTTTTTTTAAGTTGTCTGCAACTTGCGATTTTTCATGTACATCCATAATAGCTATATCATATCCGTCTTTAGCCAGTTGTAATGCAATTCCATTTCCTATTCCTCTGCCTGCTCCCGTAATAAGCGCTGTTTTGTTTGACATAATATTTACCTCCTGTAATTTTTTGTTGATGGTTTTGTTTTACTTATTTTTTTAATACATAGTTTTTATATATAGGTGCATAGACCTTTGCATCTCTTACTATGCATCCGATAGTACCGCCTGCTCTCATAATATCGGTGCATTTTCCACACGCTATGCAGCATTTCTCTTTTTTCAAACCACCATTTGCAAGAATGTCTTTGGCAAATTCTGGATATGCAAATGATTCGCGTCCATAACCTATCATTGTAGCCTTTCCATCATTAAGCGTACCTGCTGCAAGGTTTGGAGAAAATTGTCTCAGCCAGCTATAGCCGGTTCCGATTACTGCCATTTCGGGTACTGCTTTTTGAATTTCACCTGCACCGTTAACCAGTCTATCTACACCTACAAGCGGGTGTTCGTCAGGGACATAGCCGCCTTTGTCATAAGGTCTGTTGACATGTGGATTATAGTAAGGAGTTCCCATTGTAACATTAACTATACGAACGCCCCTGTCGTAAAGCATTTTTATAAGCTTAATAGGTTCAGAAAAATCTGGTTTGAGATAGTCTTCTTTATCAACTCCCCAACCATAGGGGTGGGGAATCCCATCATAAATATTAAGTCTTGTTGTTACAATAAAATCACTGCCAAGTCGTGATTTAACTCTGTCTATAACGTTAAGCAGGAACCTTGTTCTTCCTTCAAAGGTTTCACCGTAACGTCCTTTACGGGTAAATGAGGCCAGAAGACCGGAGTTTAAATATCTATGACAACATTTTATATCAACTCCCTGAAAACCTACCTTTTTAGCCAAGACTGCTGCATTTTCAAATATTTCCTCAAGCCTCTCAAGCTCATCATCGCTGATAATCGGCAGATCAGGGTCAATATTCTGCGCCTTGTCAAGATATGGGTTGTGACTTTCAAGTACTGGAGCAGGCTTACCGTCAGGTTTGCTAAACCTTCCGGAGTGGGTAAGCTGCATTATATTAACCATATTAAAGTCATTTCCAAACTCACTCTTTGAATTTTTGACTATCATGTCATACAGTCTCTGAAAATCAGAGATGTTTTTTTCATTGAGCCAAAGCTGTCTTGCATAAGCACGACCTTCGTGTACTACTGCAACTGCTTCAAACCATAAAAGACCTGCGCCACCTTTTGAAAAACGCTCATATCTTCTTGTTGTGAGTTCGGCCGGGCTTCCGTCAAAATTGCCGTCACAACCTTCCATAGGATGAAAAGCTAGTGAATTTGGTATTTCATAACCATTGACACATAGTTTTTTTCTTAAGATTGAAAGGTCTTCGGAGAAATTGAGGTCTAGTCCCAATTTTTTCGAATCACTGATTACCTCATCCAGACTAGAATAGTTAAATTCCTTAAAACTCATTTATACCGCTCCTTTATTAAAATTATAATACATCATGGTGAAATTAATAGCAGTGTTTTTACTTTAGCTACCTGTGAACTGTAACTTTATATGTTATACTTTTTATGTAGCCTTAGTACAAAGATTGAAGTCCTTGATCCGCTATGGTATAATAAAATCATCTTTATTTGTAATTATATTATATGTACTTAATAGATTCTAGTATTTATTTGCGTAAAAATTAGCGTTTTTTGTGATAGGGTTAAAGTTCACAATAGAATGCACTCGTGAACTTTAGTGTGACAGGGAGGAGTTTTACGTTGGAAGTAAAAAGTCAAAAGGAACAAGCAATTGACATAGAGTATAATGAGACCGGGTATAGTATGGAAATGGAAGCACATTATCACAACTCCCATGAAATTATTTATGTATCCGGTGGTGCAGCCCTGTTCTGTATTAATGGCAAAGAATATGTCGTGTCCGAAAACAGTGTAATTTTTATCAGCAACTTTGAATCACATAATTTTAAAATAGTTAAATATCCTTATAGACGCTATTTTATTTTGATCAACCCGGAATACTTTTACCAAGCTATTGACGAGCCGGTGTTGGCATCACTTTTTAAGCAAAGACCCCAAGATTTTAGTCATGTGCTAAAATTACATGATGCAGATAAAAAAATATGCAGTATGGTTAAGGATATGTATAAAGAAGTGGAGAATGGTGCTGATTTTATGCAGTCTGCACTGGGTTCCAAACTTAAGCTTTTGTTTATAGAACTATATAGAAATCATCGTGAGTGTTTCCCACTGGCAAATCATGATAGCACTAATAATGTAATTTTTGAAATTCAGAAGTATATTGATAATAATCTTTTGGAAGAAATAACGCTTAGGGAGCTTTCAAGTAAATTCTATACAGATATGTACTATCTGTCTCATCTTTTTAAGAAGGTTACCGGGTTTACATTCAAAAAGTATCTTATTATTCAGAGACTTTCTCTTGCAAAAGATCTTCTTATTGAAACTGATTATGATATTACTTATGTGGCACATAATTCAGGGTTTAATAATGTTAATCACTTTATTAGAATATTTAAAAAATATGAAGGTATAACGCCTTATCAATATAGAAAAAAGTTGCGCTCTGGTAAGAACAGTTAAGTAAAAAAGCTGGCAAATTGGAATACTAGATGTGATGAATTGTTTATTACTCATAAAAGGCACAGAGTGACTTTTATGTTGGAAAATACGCGTGCAGTTTAGGAAACAGCAAGCGTAGCTTGTGACAGGTGCAGGATGCATACGCAGGCATAAGGAGTTAATTTTGAAAGTTAAGTGGCATAGGTTTTTTATATGAAGAAAAACAACACCATTTTAAGATATATAAAATATGTGATCATTGGAATTATTACCGGTGTGGCAAACGGGTTATTCGGTTCAGGTGGAGGGACTATTGCGGTACCTGCTATGGTACTTGTGCTTGGCGCTGATGAGCACAAAGCGCATGCAACAGCAATATCAATAATATTGCCTCTTACAATACTTAGCTCTGTGTTTTATTTAAGCAATAACTTTGTTGATTGGAGTATAACCTGGAAAGTTACAGCAGGTGGTGTTATAGGGGGATTTATTGGGGCAAAGCTTTTAAACATCTGCCCGGATAATATATTAAGAAAGGTGTTTGCTATTTTTATGATTATTGCAGCAATTCGTATGATTTTCTTTTAGATCAATTGGAGGAAAAAGATTGATTTTATTTATAATAGGCATTATTTCAGGAATTATAAGTGGAATGGGGATGGGAGGAGGAGCTATTCTTATTCCTGCCCTTGTTATATTTATAAAGCCTGAACAGCATGTAGCACAGAGTACAAATCTATTGTATTTTATACCCACTGCAATTATTGCTCTGATAGTACATATCAGAAATAAACACATTGATTTTAAAATGGCTTTGCCCATAATAATTACAGGTTTTTTAGGAGCATTTTTAGGATCGAAGCTTGCTCTTTCTCTTTCGGGAATGAGCCTTAAAAGATGGTTTGGAGTATTTCTTTTGTGTATGGGCGTGTATGAAATGTTCAGAAGGGGAACTGCTAAGAAGGAGGACAAAAAATAACCTGCTGATGAGTGTTTGCATATACAGTTGTCAATCAGACATACAAAAATTTAATCCGCTTTTTTGAAAAAAGTTTTGATGATATAATGTAGCATAAAGAACAATTGGCTTTATTTTGACAGAAAACTCGGTGAGTGGAATATAAAAATGCGTGAAAAAAACAGGATGTTTTTTTAGCTTTATGCGCCACGGATGGCGCATATAAAGCGTTAGCATTTTTATATTCTACGAACCGTTAGTTTTCAAAAAATAATTAGCCTGTTCTGTTGCTACACTATATCCATCACAATCGAAAATGCGGATCAAAATTCAAAAAGTGATCGATAAACGAGATATTATGCAAGTATACTATTAATCAAATCTGAGCATTGTAGCTTTTAGTACTGCTTTAATTTCTCTGATCTTTAAAAGCACATCTTCTGGTATTTCACCGTCTACACTTAAGAATGCTTCTGCTTTTTCACCTTTTTTGTTTCTGCTCACCTGCATGGCTGCGATATTTATTCCATTTGCACCAAGTATAGTGCCCATGCTACCAATTACGCCGGGTTGGTCAATATTTTGAACAGCCAGAACATAAGGAGATGGTTCAAAATTCATGTAGTAACCAAAGAAATCTGTTATTTTAACATTCTTTTTATCAATTACAGTACCTGCAAGATCCAGCTGCCTTCCGTTGTAAAATCTTGCAGTGATTAGACTTGTATAGTCTTTTGACTCTTTGGTTGTGCTTTCCACTATTTGGATACCAAGATTTTTAACAAGCACTTCAGCATTTACATAATTAACTTTCTCAGACGTAATAGGAGACATCAAACCCTTAAGAAATGCTAAAGTCACAACCTTTGTATTTTTAGATGCAATATCGCCGCTATATATTATTTCAATTTTACTTACTGGGTTTTTCTCAGCCTGGAAATATATTTTTCCAAGGTTTTCAGCAAGGTTAAGATAGGGCTTGAGTGATTCTAATTCGTTTGCAGGAACAGCAGGCATATTTACAGCCGGTACCATTTCTCCCTTTAGGGAAGCAGCTACTTGTTTTGCAACACTTATTCCCACATTATACTGTGCCTCAATTGTGGAGGCACCAAGGTGGGGAAGGTACACAACATTATCTAGCTCAAGAAGAGGATTGTAGTAAGTTTGTTCTTCAGGTTTAAGCTCGAACTCTGGTTCATTTTCAAGCACATCCAGTCCGGCAGCAGCTACCTTACCGCTTTTTAGTGCATTATAAAGAGCAGTTTCGTTAATAATTCCACCTCGTGCACAGTTTACAATTCTCACGCCATCCTTCATCATGCTAAATTCCTTTTCATCAAGGAGATTTGCTGTTTCCTTCGTTTTTGCTATGTGGATTGTTATAAGGTCTGATTCGGAAAGCAATTCAAAAAGTGTATCGCATTTTTTTACACCTATTTTACTAAAAGCCTCTTGCTGAACGTAAGGATCATATGCAATAACATTCATTTCCATCCCTTTGAGTCTTTGGGCTACAAGTGATCCAATTCTCCCAAGTCCGATTATACCGACAGTTTTTTCATATAGCTCATAGCCTTTGAAACTGCTTCTGGAGAAGTATTTGTTTTTGCCTGCGGCATAAGCCTGAGGTATAGGACGAAAAATTGAAAAAGCAAGGCCTATAGCAAGCTCAGCTGCAGCGACGGAATTTCCTCCAGGCGTATTAACTACAATAATTCCTTGCGTAGTTGCAGCATTAAGATCAATATTATCTACACCAGTTCCGGCACGGCCAATAACTTTTAACTTTTCACCTTTTTTAATAACCTCTGATGTTACCTTGGTTGCGCTCCTTACAATTAGTGCATCGTAGTCACCAATGATTTTTTGAAGCTCTTCATTGGAAAGTCCAAGTTTAACGTCAACATCAAAGTTTTCACGTAAAATATTAATCCCATCATCTGCTATTTTTTCAGAAACAAGCACTTTCATTTTTATACACTCCTCTAACGTATTAATTTACGATTTTAATAGTTTGCCATATTATTTGTTTTTGATAAAACCATACCCGGTTGTTATGTTAACACTAAACGAAAGATATCTTTTGTAGACTCTGCTTTAATACCTTTATTCAAAAAAGGTCATATCATATATGACCTTTTTAATGATCGGTTGTCCAATCTACCTAAGACTCTGTTCTTTTGCCTGAGAGTTTAGCGGTAAGCTTTGCCCCTTCGGCGCCTTTAAGGTCTCTCCAGAGATCCGTCGTACTAGGGTTACAGAGTATGCTTCCCGAGCATTCATCCGGTTTTATGCCATGACGTAAAGTATTATAAGTAAAATTTATCGAGATACGCCCTGCACTATTAAATTAAAGACAATTATAATTCTTTGTTAATTAAATGTCAATATACAATTTTCCTGCACTCCAAGTAGTATCTTTTCTCTTCTGCTTCACCCATGGAAAATGTTTTTCTTGGTAACGCACCATCTAGTATTACTGTTTTGAATAGATCGTTCTTTTTCATTGGTTCAAGGAGAAAACCAAGGTTATTATCCAAAGAAGACAATTTTCTCAGTGTATCAGAGCCATGAATGTAATCTACCGTAGTATGCGGATTGTCTTTTAAGTATTTATCAATAAACTCCTGGAGTGTGGCAACTTCAAGGTTAAACTCAGGATTTTCTATTTCTATGAAGCCTTCTTTATCCTTTGACATATACTTTATCAAATGGAGGTTGCTTTCTTTGTTTAACGTTTTACAGTCGGTTAACCTGCATTTTGAGCCGGATTTATTATTACAGTAAACTGACATATCATCTAAGAACTTGTTTACATCGGCATTGAACAATACACGATGGATAGGTTCAAAGATCAGACCATCATCATGGATGTTGACAACTTCAACCAGTGCATAACGAGCAGGGTGGTTTTCCCATTGGCATTCAGAAATACTGTTTTTGATTTTTTCCCAGTAAACCTTCGCAGTTGCAAGGGAATGGTTACCGTCACCCGCGGCAAAAAGCAGTACTTTGCTGTCTTTAGAAAGGTCATATTTAACCCTAAAGGTATCCGGACAAGCTAATTTATTAAGGGCTTTAACGACAGATTCCAAGTTTTCTTCATCAGAAACTTTGTAACCTTTAATATGACCACCATCCATCATAAGATCAAAATCATACAGTTTTTGAAAGCTTTTAGTTTTTTCAGACAGTGGTTCAATGACTGTTTTTTCAGGATCATCTATTAAGAGCATAATGTGGGGAAGCTCAATAGGTGCATTTTCACGGATTTTAACCCGTGGAGGCAGTCTGTCAACAATGGTACCTTCTGTTGCCCTTACAAGAGACTGTGATCCTTTGTTATAGTCATAACATTCAAGGTCTATAAGTAGGATGAGACCTTTACGTGATTTTGCATGAGCAGTGCTTCTGTCAATATAAATAAAACCTTTTCCCAAAGATGAAAGTAAGTTACTGTCTAAATAATCAATCATGGTTTGATTTATTTTATTAATACGCTCTGTGTCGTTGCCTTTTTCAAGGTATACTTCAGGAAAAATCATGTGAAGAGTTGAAGGAGAATCTCCTACATATTGCTCCACCGAAGACCAGTATTCGGGTTCTGATGTAAATTGGTCACAAGCTACAACCGCCCATTTGTTAAAATCAACACCTTCTTTTGGAAGTAAAACTTCAGGTATGGAAATTCCGATATCTTTTAAATTGTATGTCATTAAAGCACTTCCTTTTGGCTTAAATAATATATTATATGCAGTCTTTACGTGTCAAAAGCTAGTGGGGTAGAGGAACCCCCCAAAAAACTTTTACTTTCATAGCCGTTTATGTAAAATATAATAGAATTATAAAATTAATCTTATCACAAGTCAAATATTAATGAAATTTCGTTGCTGATTCATTCCACTTTTTCGGACACTGAATAATAAGGAAAATTTGCCCACGAGTACTTGACACGAACAACAATTATGATACGATGGTCGTAGAAAATGGATGGGAGAAGAAAAAATGTGATGGAAAGGAAAGTATGGATCATCCTCTGTTGCATTGTTGTGTCTATTACAGGCTGCGTCACCCATAACGCACCCTGGGAAAGGCTATCGTCCTTGGACGCACTGGAGGAACATCATTCTATATTAGAGGCTGCGCCCGTCACCGATTTGGACGACTACTTTGATGGTAAGGCAGTCGCTTACCGGATCAGGTACACGAGCGACGACTGCGAAGTCATCGCAATTGTCAGTGCGCCGATCGATTATCTCCAGAAAAAATACCCCATCCTCCTCTACAACCGCGGAGGAAATAGGGAATTTGGCAAGCTGGTGCCTGAGCAGGTCGCTTATTACTCTCTACAAGGCTACATCGTGCTAGCCAGCCAGTACCGGGGGGTGGACGGTGGTACGGGAATTGAGCAGTTCGGCGGTGACGACATCCATGATGTCTTAAAGCTGATAGACATCAGTGAGGATTTTGAGTTTGCCCAAGCTGGCGGGGTCTACATGGCAGGTCACTCTCGGGGCGGGATGATGACGTATATGGCCTGTCGAAAGGATGATAGGATCAAAGCTGCAGCGGTTTTTGCAGGTGTTGCTGATACGGTGGCTAGCTTTAATGCTAGGGATGGCGATATGAAGCGAGTGCTGCAGGAGTTGACCGGTGGTACGCCAGAGGAGAAGAGCGCAGAATTCGGAAACCGTTCTGCACTTACATGGGCAAATGAGATCGATACACCGCTGCTGATCGTACACGGTGGTGCTGCAGACTGGCGGGTGAACAGCCAGCAATCAAAAGACATGGCCAACGTGCTTGAAGCAAATGGCAAGGAGTACAGACTGATCCTCTACGAGTACGCAGATCACTCGCTTTCAGGCACAGATTATATCGGAGATATGGTCAGATGGTTTAATGAGCATCCGTTGGAGACCACGCCTTGAGAATTTGCTGGAAAAAGGCGAGACCGCAAGGAATAGACGTGGCAGCAAATATATCTTATGTAATGAGGGGAAACCGTCAAAGCAACATTCGTACTTTATGGATGTAAGTATCCTTCCATGATTTTCAATGATATGATAATATAATTATTATAACTATAAGATGTAAGTACCAAATGGGGGGGCAGTTAAATGAGAGAATGTCAGATTATTGTATTTGAACTGAACAATGGTAAGTTTGGTGTAGATGCTTTAAATGTCATGGAAATAGAAACATGCAGTAGTATCATAACAGCAGAGGATATGCCCTCATTAATTAAAGGAACAATTGACTTAAGAGGTGAGTCGGTGCCGATTGTGTCCCTCAATAAAAGATTTGATTTATGTAACGACAATGATGAAAACGCGAAAAGTATAATCGTTACTAGAATTGGTAGTGAGACTGTAGGTTTTGCTGTAAACCAAATATTGGGATTGGTAAAGCCGGAAGAGAAGGACATAGATCCAGCTCCCCAAATAATTGTTAGAGCGGGCATTAAATATATAAGCGGGATTATAAAATTAGAAGATGAACTGGTTTCTATCATTGATTTTAATGCGCTCTTGTCCGAAAATGAGATTAACTCAATGAAGGAGAATTCTGCAACCCGGTAAGTAAGAAACAGCACAAACTGCTATATTGGACCTTTATACTGGCAATTCTGCGGGGGCTACAACCGGCTCAATCTGAATTGTCCAGCATATATGGGTAATTATAGGCGTGATAAATACGATGATGTCGTTTATATAATTGCCTTGATAATAGCTTGTGTATAATTTTTTGTTGAAGCTGATTACCCAATTAAAATAAAGATTGTACTCAGCCCCAAAATATGGGGCTATTCACAAAATTCCGTATTAATATAAAGTTCACCTTTGTATATTATTCCTTCTGCCTTTTTCTCAATTATTCCCTCATTACTACTATTTATTACAACCGGTACTTCAACTATAGGCAAAAGTGCATTGTGAACACTCGCAATTAATAGTCCAACCAACTAACCAACTAACCAACTAACCAACAAACAATTGAATATTTACAAATTATAGTATATCATAATGATAATACGACAGCGAAGCATTTGGTAATAACTTTAATTAACATAGAAATTTTTGATGAACCGGTATACCAATAGGGAGGGTTTTTCTTGAAAAAAATAGTAATTGCACCGGATTCCTTTAAGGGAACAATGAGTTCCACCGAAGTTTGCAATATTATTGAGAGCGTCATAAAAAGGTTGATTCCAAAAGTCGAGACAGTAAAAATCCCCATAGCAGATGGCGGTGAAGGTACTGTAGATGCACTCTTGAGTGCTGTAGGTGGGGAAAAGATACACTTGACGGTTAAAGGACCATTATTTGATGATGTTGAAGGGTTTTATGGTATACTCGCTGATGGCAGGACTGCAGTTATTGAAATGGCTGCTGCTTCCGGATTGCCTCTTGTGGAAGACAGAAAAAACCCTGCCCTTACTACCACTTATGGAACCGGACAACTTATACAAGATGCACTTAATAGAGGGTGCACTAAATTAATTATCGGAATAGGCGGCAGTGCTACTAACGATGGAGGAATAGGTATGGCAGCGGCTCTTGGAGTTAAATTTCTTGATAAGCAAGGGCATGAAGTAAGCTTAAATGGAAAAGGATTAGGCGATATTACAAGCATTGATACATCGAAAAAAGATAAACGAATTGACGAAGTTTGCGTTTTGACAGCATGTGATGTGGATAATCCTCTGTATGGACAAAATGGAGCAGCCTTTGTTTATGGACCACAAAAAGGTGCTGATGAAGATATGGTAAATATATTGGACAATAACTTAAGTGTTTATGCTCATGTTGTAGAGAAGGACTTAGGTATAAATCTTCAGAATATTCCGGGTGCAGGTGCAGCTGGTGGTCTTGGTGCAGGTCTTTTTGTGTTTTGCAATGCTTCATTACGGTCAGGTATAAATATTATGCTTGATACGGTAAATTTTGAGGAAATAATAAAAGGAGCAGACTTTATTATAACAGGTGAGGGTAAAATCGACGGATCTAGCTTAAGAGGTAAAGTACCTGTGGGAATTGCACAAAAAGCTCGCAAGCTTGGAGTACCTGTTATTGTAGTAGCAGGGGACGTCGGAGACGATTTAGAAAACATTTATGATCAAGGTATAAACGCAGTTTTTAGTATAAATAATCTTGCGATTCCTTTTGAAAAAGCGAGACATAGAAGCAAGAAGGATCTTGAAAAGACAGTTGAATCAATTATTAGGTTTGCGTTGGTGATACAACATAGAAATAGTTAACTGCTGTTTTTTAGCATCTTAATTATGTGAACGATCTAGCGCATATAAAGGAGTTAGTTTAGAACAATTTGAAACAAAGGAGGCCTCTTATGACTAAAACTAGGATTTTGGCAGTGGATGATGATATCAATATTTGTGAACTCATAAGACTCTATCTTGAAAAGGAAAACTATGAAGTACTTACTGTTTATGATGGTAGAAATGCACTTAAGGTTTTTAGAGAGTTTGCACCTAGCATTGTAATACTGGACATAATGCTTCCAGGTAGTGATGGATGGCAGGTATTAAGGGAAATCAGAAAAATAAGTAGTATACCCATTATCATGCTATCAGCCAAAGGAGAGACTTTTGACAAGGTTCTGGGTTTGGAGCTTGGTGCTGATGATTATATAGTCAAGCCGTTTGATACAAAAGAACTAGTAGCAAGAGTAAAGGCTGTCCTAAGAAGATATGAGCACAAAGATCCTGGGACGCAGGAAGTAGTATATCCAAATCTTGTTATAAACAAATCTGATTATACAGTTAAACTTAAAGGCAAAAATATTGATCTTCCTCCGAAGGAACTGGAGCTTTTATATTTTTTGGCATCTAATTCCAATAAAGTTTTTACCAGAGAGCAGCTTTTGGAGCATGTTTGGGGTTTTGATTTTTATGGAGATTCAAGGACAGTTGATGTGCACATCAAAAGGCTAAGAGAGAAGCTCGAATCCGCAAATCAATTATGGCAGATTAAGACAGTATGGGGTGTCGGTTATAAGTTTGAGGTGAAATAGTGTTTAAAAGTATTTTCAGTAAGCTTATAGCTATATTTATAACAATTTTATTGATAAGCTTTTTAATAACGGGAACAATGCTTTACTTATTTTTGGGCAATTTCGTATCTGCAGAGAAAGAAATGTCACTAATCGATAGCAGCAAGGATATTGCAGAGTTGTTAAAAATATATGTAGAAAGTGAATATAATCCTTTTGCCCAGATGTTTTTACAAAATCGTCTTGATATGCACAGCAATGCAACTAATTCTATTATTTGGATTGTGGACAACCGGGGTGTGATTATATTTGATAGTCCTGACATTACCAATATGTCTGATAGCATAAAAGGCAAACTTTCCTTTGAATCTGGATACTACAGGTTGCCAGATGAAAGGCAGTACAAAGGCGCTATGACCTCAAGTGATATGATAAGGGAAATTGGTAGCTTTTACGGATTATTCAGAGAGACTGAAGTATCGTGGCTTACCATAGAAATGCCTGTAAGGTATAAGCTTGCAAATGGGGTTGAAGGCACTATGGCGGCAGTGTATCTTCACACACCTGTTCCGGAGATATACGAAGCACGTACCACGCTGTTTAAATTATTTTTATTCTCGGTAGTAGTTTCAATCATCATTTCAACGATACCTATATATTTATTCTCTGCAAAAATTTCAAAACCTCTAAAAGAGATTCGAGATGCATCAAAAAAAATTGCGGAAGGAGAATTTGAAAAAAAAATAAGTATAGATAGTCATGATGAAATTGGAGAACTTGCCGAAAGCTTTAATAACATGGCATCTGACCTTAAAAAGCTGGAACAGATGCGTCGAGATTTTGTTGCTAATGTATCGCATGAGCTTCGTACACCCATGACATCAATAAGCGGATTTGTATCGGGTATTCTTGATGAAACAATACCCCCTGAAAAGCATAACTATTATCTATCTATAGTAATGGACGAAACAAGCCGACTGAACAGGTTGGTAAATGATCTTCTAGATCTTGCTAAGATGGAAGCAGGCGAGATAAGACTTAATTATCAGGTGTTTGACATTAATGAGCTAATTAGAAGGTGTATTATAAATCTTGAAAAATTTCTGATTGATAAAGAGCTTCAAGTTGAAGCCAATTTTGAAACAGAAGAAATGCTGGTCAATGCAGATAAAGATGCAATTGAAAGGGTTGTAATAAACCTACTTCATAATGCTATCAAGTTTACTCTCAAAGAAAAAGAATTAACAATTCGAACTTTTACAAAAAAGGAAAAGGTTTTTGTATCCATAAAAGATAGCGGAATTGGCATGGAGCAGGAAGAGCTTGATGACATCTGGGAAAGGTTTCACAAAGCAGACAAATCAAGAAGCATGGATAAGACGGGTACTGGATTAGGTCTTGCTATTGTAAAAAACATTATTAATGAACATAAGCAAACTATACATGTAGAGAGCAAACCCGGTATAGGAAGTATTTTTACTTTCTCTTTAGAAAAAAAAGAATAATTCTTCTCATATAAAAGGTAGACGTCAAAATTCACAGAATATTCATAATTTTTTCAAATTAGTATTTTACAATATACTCAGAGGATTAAAGTTAATTAAGTATTTGCTATTTTGACCTAAAGCAAAGTTGCTTTGCAGCTTTAAGGAGGGTGCTCAAGATGCGGAGCATCCGTCGAAGGGAACCATAAGGTTCCCTAGCGGAAAAAAGTGGCGAAGCCACCTTTTTCGGAAGTAATAATAAAAATAGAAAGGGGAAATAAAAAATGGGTAACTGGGATTATTATTATAATTCAGATAGTGGTAGCGACAAGCTTGACACAATGAAAAATTCACCATATTACAAAGAAAGCTATAAAAAGAAAAAAAGAAAAAGCCATGGTATGCTTTTTCAGATGGTTGTAGTAGCTATAATAAGTTCGATACTTGGGGGAGCAATAGTAGGCTCGCTTCTTATATATTATTCACCAAACATGCAAGTGTTCGCAAAGGAAGCTCCTGAGTATTCAGGACAGATTGAAGACTTCGCACAGGGGGAAAATGAGCATTATCAGAATACGAGCAATGTAGAGGGTACTACTTATGTTCCCGGATTAGGTGACTCACCAGTGACACATGTTGCTGAGATTGTAAGCCCTTCGATAGTTGGTATAAGGTCAATTCCCGATCAACAGGAATTAAATAATTATGGATTTTTCTTCTTTCAGCAGCAACAGTCTGTGTCTCCTTCAGAAGGATCCGGAATTATTATAAAATCAGATGGATATATAATTACAAACTATCATGTGATTGCAAATGCTTTGGATAGCAAAGGACAGCTTAGCAATGGAGCAAAAATAGATGTTTATCTTTCAAACCAAATGGAAGAGCCATATGAGGCAAAAGTTATTGATTATGACAGAAAATCGGATTTGGCTATCATAAAAATACACGCGTCTGAGTTGCCTGCAGCAAAGCTTGGTGATTCCGACAAGCTTAAAGTAGGAGAAATAGCGGTGGCTATCGGTAATCCGGGAGGACTTGAGTACATGGGGTCAGTAACATCGGGTGTAATAAGCGGTCTTAACAGGACGGTTTATGTTGAAGACAGGGAACTTAAGCTTATCCAGACAGATGCTGCTATTAACCCGGGCAATAGTGGCGGTGCGCTTTGCAATGCAAAAGGTGAAGTTATTGGAGTAAATACTGTTAAGATGGCTTCTGTTGAATTTGAGGGATTAGGTTTTGCAATACCTATTAACACTGCAAAAAAAATAGCTGAAAGTCTAATAAACGAGACTCCTATAGAGGGAAGAGCTCCTAGGATTGGAGTATCAATAGATCCAAGGTATACCGAAGAAGTTGCAAAAGCAAATAATCTTCCAATAGGATTGTATATTTACGATGTTTCATTTATGAGCGGGGCATATAAAATTGGTTTGCAAACTGGTGACATTATCACTGAGTTTGATGGAAAAACAACAAGAAGCTTTGATGAGCTCGAAGAACGGAAAAACAAGCACAAACCAGGTGATGTTGTAAAAATAAAAATATACCGTCATAGCTCTAGCGAGTACCTTGAGTTTGATTTAACATTAGGTGAAGACAGAGGATAAATAAAAAGGCTTCCTAAACAGAGTAATATTAAAAAGAAAGCACTTAAAAAAATAATAACTGCAAAAAAGAGCTGGTTCATCTGGCTCTTTTTTAGATATCCTAATAATAACCTACTCATGGAAAATTCATGGGAAATTATATTTTTTTGTGTAGGTTTTATTGCATTGTTCTGTTATAATAAGAGTGGGTGATATTTTTTATGAAGAAAAAGGAGAAAGTTGCAAAAATAATAGAAGTTTTTGATGAAACATATCCTGAAGCAGGCTGTACTCTTTTATATGAAGACCCTTTACAGCTTCTTGTTTCTACGATACTAGCAGCACAATCTACTGATGCACGCGTAAACATGATCACTCCTAAACTATTTGAAAAATACAGAAATGTATATGATTTTGCCGATGCGGACATTTATGAACTTCAGGATATTATAAGAACAATTGGTTTTTTTAGAAATAAATCGAAAAATATAATAGCTTGTTGTAAGATGATTGCAGAAGAATATAACGGCAAAGTACCGAGCAATATGGATGATTTACTTAGATTGCCTGGAGTGGGCAGAAAAACCGCAAATGTTGTTTTAGGTGATGTTTTTGGGATACCGGGAATTGTTGTTGATACTCATTGTGGTAGACTTGCGCGAAGAATAGGCTTCACAAAACATGAGGATCCTGCAAAAGTAGAGAAGGATCTCATGAATATTATTCCTAGGGAGTATTGGACCAAATTCTCTCATCAGCTTGTATATCATGGTCGAGCTCTTTGCAACGCTAGAAAGCCCAAATGCATTGAATGTAAGATAAATAGTTGGTGTGATACAGGTAAGAAGAACAAAAATACAGTTTAGTTATCTAGATTGGAATAGTAAGAGAAATTATTTATAAGAACTGTATCTTGTTAAAGATAAAGCATTATTTTTGCATAGGATGAGGCTTTATGAGTAATATGGACAAGCAGGAGCTTAGATATACTAAATCACTTGTTTTTTTTAGTGTTGTAATGCTATTAACAGCTACATGCTACAGCATTGTTAAAAACACCTACTACTACATCTATTACACTATTGCGATACTTGGATGTGCTAATTTATTTAATTTAATAAAATATCGAGCTGCTAAAAGGGGATGTTTTTCTAAAAATAAAAACATTTTTATTTATTTTAGAACAATAGAGATAATATTTATATTTATTTGCATGTTTGTTTTCAAGGATGCTGCTAATTACATAAGTATACTAATTTTTCTTCCAATAGTAGTTATGGCTATAACGATGGGTACCACAGTAAGCCTCAAATTGCTATGTTTTTCATTTGTCATACATGTAAGCATAATATTTATTTGTTTTTCGGGATTAACCAGTGAAATATTGGTAGATTTAATATTTATCTTTTTTTTCTATTCATGTACTCTAATATTAGTTTTATTATGTGGTGCTATTTATAACGATAATGAAAAAAACTATGAATTAGTAAAAGAGCTACATGAGCAGCTGAAATGTAGGTATGGTGAGCTTCATGCTACACAGGCAGAGGTTGGCTTACATAATGATAAGTTGAAAGAAGCAAATGCCAAATTAGAATTTACAAATGAAGAGCTTTCACGAAGTGTAGCACAGCTTTATACACTGCAGAAGATGAGTCAGGCAATCAGTAATATTCATGATATGAATGAGATGCTCGAGCTAGTAAATGACGCAATTATTGGAGTCATGGGAGCTGACTTTTCAACTATTGCCTTAATTGAAAAATCAACTGGCAAATTGAAAGTACAAACAACCAATATTAAAAAGCTGAATCATCTCATTTGTATGAATACTAATCTAAATTCTCCGCTTTTACTGAGTATACTAAATAGCAAATCAACATATATTGACAGCTTTTCTGAAGAAGATAAATATAGCTTTACCAAAGATCGTAATATAAAGTCTCTTGCCATAACTCCAATAGTATCAAAATCAATGAGCATGGGTCTTGTTATAATTGAGAAAAAGGTTGAAGATGCCTTTGTTAAGGAGTCTATGAGCTTCTTAGATATGGTAAGTCAGCAAATTGGCATAGCTTTGGAAAACTCAAGACTATATAGTTATATGAAAGAGCTTGCTACTAGAGACTATATGACAGGATTACATAACCGCCTTTATTTTCATAATTATCTGAAAGATGCATTGAAGGAAGCTGAAGAGAAAAACTATTCTTTATCTTTGGTAATATTCGACATAGATTACTTTAAACAGTTTAATGACACATATGGTCACATATTTGGAGACAAGGTAATTGCAGAAGTTGCCACATACGTAAAGCAATGGTTAGACGAAGATGACTTAATTGCTAGATATGGCGGTGAAGAATTTGTTATTGTTTTTCCTCGCACAAACTTAAAAAGCGCGTATAAAAAAACTGAGGCATTAAGAGAAGCAATTATAGAAAAGGAGATTAGTGATAATAATACATCGGTTTTTGTTTCCGCAAGTTTTGGTATAGCATCTTTCCCAGAATGTGCAAGAACAGGTATGGATCTATTAAAAAGTGCAGATAATGCTTTGTATGTCGCAAAATCCACAGGACGAAATTGTGTTGTAGTTGCAAATCCGCTAAACAAAATTGTTTAATCATTATACGAATTCTTTTAAAAAACAAACATTATATAACCATAAAATAAAAGCGTAAAACATATTAAATATTGTAATAATAATGTTGAAAAGCATTATAGCTTTTATTTTACAAAATCAGGGAACAAGTTCTATGGTTTTTTGAGAGGAGGTAAAAATTTGCTAGGATTTATTCTATCTCTGTTGATTGCAGCACTAGTTGGATGGTTAGGTGATGCAATTGTTAAAAAAGATATGCCCGGTGGGTTCTGGGGCGCTATGCTAGCGGGACTTATTGGGTCATGGATAGGTGCATATATACCATTTTTCAATAATTTCGGTCCAACAGTGGCGGGTATTGCTTTAGTACCGGCAATCCTCGGAGCTGCGATATTTGTGTTTGTTCTTGGACTTTTCAGAAAAGCGACTGTTCACGCAGGAGAATGAGAAAGTATACTCTCCTAAGCGAAGGGGAATGCAAAAAGTCTTCCCCTTTGCTCCTTAAGGAAACCCTTGCAGCGTTCCAGCGGGTACGCTGCTTAGGTGTTCAGGATGCGGAGCATGCGTTCGAAGGGAACCATAAGGTTCTCTAGCGAAAAAAAGGTGGCCTAGCCACCTTTTTTCTTTAGTCATAAATTTTCATTTTGTTTAATAAGTTTTATATGTAAATCATGCTTGCAAGTGGACATAAATTTTAAAACTATATTTTTTATTAGCCAGATGATTATTTTATAAAAAAACGGAGGAACAAAATTGAAAGGCTTTATAAAGGTTT
Organism: uncultured Clostridiaceae bacterium; assembly: GCA_964411505.1. GTDB lineage: Bacteria > Bacillota > Clostridia > CAYPLH01 > DUMO01 > CAYPLH01. The sequence continues at coordinate 21,015 of CAYPLH010000051.1, forward strand.
GTAACTTAAAAAAAGACATATTACCATTGATAATAGTTATCTTTATCGTAGGTCTTGTATTGTTTTCAGGAAATGCTTTAGCTTCTGCACAAAACGGTATTAAATTATGGATAAACATTGTCTTTCCTTCTTTGTTTTCTTTTTTAGTTGCATCAAACCTTTTGAGTAAAAGCGGTATTGTAAAAAGATTTGGAAAATTACTTGAACCTCTGATGCGTCCATTTTTTAATGTTCCGGGTTCAGGAGCTTTTCCCTTGGCAATGGGAATAACCAGTGGATATCCTGTTGGAGCAAAACTAGCCGCTGATCTTAGAAAAGAAAACATGGTTACAAAGGATGAAGCAGAACGATTGTTAACTTTCACCAATAATTCGGGACCTTTATTTGTTATCGGCGCTGTTGCATCTGGTATGTTCAATAATCCAAATGTAGGAATAATACTCCTAACCGCGCATATAATGGCGGGAATTACGGTAGGTATCGTATTTCGTAATTATAAAGCGGGAAGGAAAAGTTATTATATAAAATCGGCTAAAATCCTTAAAAAGACCGCCAATTCCAATAAAAAGCAGGATGAAAACGTTGGGAGAATGCTTGGAGATGCTATCGGGAATTCAGTTTGGACAATGCTTATTATAGGAGGTTATATCATTTTTTTCTCTGTATTGATTGGTTTGTTAAATGAAACTGGTTTTCTAGCAACCATATCACGTGGGATTACTTTTATGCTACAACCTTTTGGAGTTGATGAGAGCATAGTTAAGTCTCTACTTTGTGGCTTTTTTGAAGTATCCACAGGTGCGAGTATGGCCAGCAATTCAAGTGCAGCACAGATTGTTCAACTAACAACAGCAGCATTGATTATGGGGTGGGGTGGCTTGTCGGTACACTCCCAAGTCATGGCAATAACAAGTGATACAGATATTAGCCTAAAACCTTATCTTTTTGGTAAGTTTCTACATGGAGTAATTTCTGCTATTTATACATATATCATGTTAAAAATGTTCAATGAGGTTTTAATGTTCAGCGAACCTGTATTTAAAGAAATCAACAGATACTTTTTGTTGAGCCAACAGGGCTTATTCTTAGCATCTTGCAGATATTTGGGATTAGCTTTGGCAATACTGTGTATACTGAGTTTGATGGGTAGAATAATTTCTAAAAAAGCATAAGTAGCCTGTGTTTAGGATTTGATATGCGTCTTACAAAACATCAATGCGTCATAAAAAGTAAATTTCCAAGGTAAAAAGCGAGAGGAAGGTATCGACGCCTCTTGGGTTTTTCTTAAAAGCTAAGAGTGTTACTTTAACTCTTCTCTGTTAATTTTGATCACATCCAGAGTATCATTTAGTATTTCTTCGACTTTACTCAGTATGCTGTCGGCATATTCTTTGGTACCCAAACGAATCTCTCGAGCATTTTTTTGCGCATTTGATACTATTTCATTTGCCTGCTCATAAGCCTTTTTAGTTATCTCATGCTCATCAACGAGAGAGGAAATTTTTCCCTCTGCATTTTTTACAATAGAATTTGCTTCTTTTTGAGCTTCCATTAAAATTCTTTGCCGCTCCTCTTTAATCCAATTGGCCTGCTTAAGGTCATCAGGAAGTTTGAGCCTCATTTCTTTAATGATTTCCAAAACTTCCTCCCTGTCAACTATACATTTGCCAGATAGCGGCAACCCGGGACTTTTTTCAATTAAATCTTCTAAAGCTTCAAGTATTGATAATATCTCCATTGCTATCCCCCTGTTTGTTAGTACTACAACATCAATTAAACTTTATCCTAGAGAATCACTGCGCTATTAAGCGCTCAACTAGTTTCAAAATAGTTTGTAAATATCTATATTATAATGTAGTTGGCGGTGTAGTGTTATTAAACTTATTCATAATAATATCCTTAATACATTCGGGAACCATCCCGTCTATTTTTCCTTTATTCATTGCAAGCTCTTTAACTGCACTTGAACTTAAATAAGCATAATCAACTCTAGTCATCATGAAAATTGTTTCTATGGAGGAGACCAGCTCCTTATTTATTAGTGCCATCTGGAACTCATTTTCAAAGTCAGATATAGCCCTTAAGCCACGAACTATAACTTTAGCATTGTTCTTCTTTAAAAAATCTACAGTCAGACCTGAAAAGCTAGCTATCTCTATCTCAGATCTTCCTTTTAATACTGTCTCAAGAAATTCAATACGTTCTTCGAGAGTAAACGTAGGTTTTTTACGATTATTTATCAACACTGCTACAATAAGCTTATCACACATTTTTACTGCTCTGTCTATAATATCAATATGTCCATTTGTTACAGGATCAAAACTTCCGGGGTATACAAATATATTCAATTTACTCATTATCCTTTCAATGTATCTTAAAAAATTTTTATCACTTTCATAACAAATGCTTCTATAAATAGTGTTGTTTTTATTAAAGGGCAGTTTTTTTATAAAATGATAAAGCTGTCTCGCCATACAATCTATCTTCAATCAATTCAAGGTTTTGTGCAATTTCCAACTTATCACTTTTGCTTCGTTCTACAGCTATTATTCCTTCATCATTTATTATATCATTAATAGACAGTGAATTTAATGCCTGTTGAAGAAAATTTTTATGATAAGGCGGATCAAGAAATATAACATCGAATTTTCTTGAATTACCAAGCTTTAAAAGCGCATTCTTCCAATCACTGCGATAGATTTCAGCTTTTGTGGTCAGTTTTGTATGCTCAAGATTTTCACGTATGATAGAAACACAATCAATGCGTGAATCAACAAACACAGCCAGGCTAGCACCTCTGCTCAATGCTTCAATACCAAGGCTGCCGGTGCCTGCAAACAAATCTAAAACTCTTGCACCGGGAATATGGCTTTGCAGTATATTAAACAGTGATTCTTTGATCATGTCGGTGGTCGGTCTGGTGTTCATCCCTTTTGGGGTTTTTAGTTTATGACCTTTAGCTGTACCTGATATTACCCTTAAAATATTGCTACACTCCAATCATAATTAATTCAAATTCATGGTTTTTATATTAATCGGTTTTATGTGAAGACCGAAAGGTTACTTAACCTAGGTAAAACTTAAATCTGTTGCTTTAAACTTATCAATTATTTTTTCCTTAAGCAGTTTGTTTTCTTCACTCATTAGATGGCGATCTTCGTCTAGCACAGATAAGGCAGCTTCCTGGGCTAATTTTAAAATATCAATATCCTTGTATAAGTTTGCTATTTTAAGGTCAGGAAGACCGTGCTGCCTAGTTCCAAAAAAATCTCCCGGTCCTCTTAGCTCGAGATCCTTTTCTGATATTATAAAGCCATCGCTTGTTTGCTGGAGCACAGAAAGGCGTTCTTTTGTAATATCAGATTTACCATTGTTATAAAGGATGCAGTATGATTGGTGGGTACCTCGTCCTACTCTTCCGCGTAACTGATGTAGCTGTGCCAAACCAAAGCGTTCAGCGTTTTCTATTATCATCAGTGTGGAGTTTGGAACATTAACACCAACCTCAATAACAGTAGTTGATACGAGAATATCAGTTTGCCCGCTTATGAAGCTTTTCATTATTTCATCTTTTTCACGACTTTTAATTTTTCCGTGTATAAGAGCTACTCTAAGATCTTTAAATTCGTTAAGTGAAATCTGTTTTGCTAGATCTAGGGCTGAAGTTGCATCTATAGTGTCAGATTCTTCGATAAGTGGACAGACTATATATACTTGCCGTCCTTCACTCACCTTTTTCCTAATAAAATTGTTTATCCTAGGGCGCATACTCTCATCCACTACGTATGTCTCAATGGGTTTTCTGCCAGGAGGAAGCTCATCGATAACTGAGATATCAAGATCTCCGTAAAGTATAAGAGCAAGTGTCCTTGGAATAGGAGTTGCAGTCATTACTAGTACGTCCGGGTTTATGCCCTTTTGTGATAACAAGGCTCTTTGGCGCACTCCGAATCTATGTTGTTCATCAGTAATCACAATACCAAGGTTTGAAAATGTAACATTATCCTCTATAAGCGCGTGGGTACCTATTGCAATATCAATTTCTCCGGATGATATTTTTGCAAGAAGCTCAGTTTTCTTCTTTTTTGTTATACTGCCTGTCAAAAGACCGATTTTTACATCATAGTCTGCGAAAAGACTTTGCATGGAAGCAAAATGCTGTTCTGCAAGTATTTCTGTTGGCACCATCATACAACCTTGATATCCGGAATTGATCGCTTTAAATAGAGCAAGTATGGCAACAATTGTTTTTCCTGAGCCGACATCGCCTTGAACAAGCCTGTTCATGATCTTGTGGCTTTCCATGTTATTTGATATTTCAGCAAAAACTTTTTGCTGTGCACAGGTTAGTCTAAAAGGCAGCCCCAAAATAAATGCATCCATTAGCTTTTTGCTTGATTCAAACCGAACCCCTTCATTATCAATATCAATTGATTCTTTCATTTTTAAAAGACCAAGCTGAAACAGAAGGAGTTCTTCAAAAACAAGTCTATAACGTGCGTTTATAAAATCATTTTTACTTTCAGGGAAATGTATATTTAAAATCGAATAGTTTATTTCACTAAGTCGATACTTTTTTTTGATCCACAGAGGTATAGGATCCCGAATACTGCCTGATATAGAATCAAGGGCGGTACGGATGGTTTTTCTGATAATATTTTGTGTCAGTTTTTTTGTAGCAGGATAGACCGGTACAATACGACAAGTGTTCTGCATTATGGTGTCGTATTTTTCATATATCGGATTCTGCATTTCAACCATATTATATTTCTTACTGACTTTCCCATAAAGGACATATGTATCTCCCTGCCTAATAGTATTCTTAAGGTAGTGCAGATTGAACCAGGTCGCGGTTAGAGTACCAGTTTTATCACCTAACTGTACTTTGTATATGTCCAGCGATTTTCTAGGGCGCAAGTGCTGTACACCTGATGAAATGACACCACAAATTGAGCAAGTTTCACCGTCGATCAGGCTGCTGATATCTTTTATTATGCTTCTGTCTTCATAATCCCTTGGAAAGTGATTTATGACATCTTCAACAGTATAAACAGACAGTTTTTCAAAAAGCTTTGCTCGGGCTTCCCCAACGCCTTTTAAGAATCTTATGGGTTTTATAAAAATTTCCTGTGTGTGTTCCTGCATTTTTATATGCTCCACCTTTTCCTTTAAACAAGTAAAAGCTTAGAGTGCATCAAGCCTCACTCCTTCGTATGTGAAACGCTAAATTGTAAACAATGCAGCTAAAATGTCCACATTGCAAAAGATAAAAAACGTTCCTATTCAGTGTAGATTTCGCTTAGCACCCTTAATTATAGATTAATTTTAACATAATTGTATTTGTGAATAAAGCTTTAGCGGCATTTTTTATTTAAGTTGTGGAAGAAAAAACTTGCAAGGTTTATTTCTGTGTGTTAAAATATTATTTGTTTTGTATAAGATAAAAAAATATTTTTAATTTAATTATAAAGCTGGTTTGCTCCATAAAAAGAGGAGGTGTGCAGCAATGGCAAAATGTGAAATATGCAGCAAAGAGACTAAGTTTGGCAACAATGTGAGCCACTCAGTTAGAAAAACTAACAGGACATGGAAACCAAATATTAGAAAAGTCAGAATTAATGATAAAGGTACTGTAAGGAAGGCTAGTATTTGTGCAAGATGCTTGCGTTCAAACAAAATTACCAGAGCAATTTAAATTTGGTTACAGAATTGACTAACCCCCGTGTAAGGATGTGTGATGTAATAAAACTACCGCACTAACCGGGGGTTTTGGTGTTTTGGCACAATATTATATGTTTTTGGATTCTCTATATGTAGCTTCGTTGCAACAGAAGAACTTTAAACAGTATTTTATTAGTTTATTCTGAATACCTTTCTAATAATTGTACTTAGAAATTTGGGTAGTTTAACTACTACAATCTTCATTCTAACACTCCCTCCATATTAATGCATTAATATTGTGATTGCCTTTTTAGGTCGCAAAGCGACTTATACATTACTAATATATTCACAAGTGGATGTTTCGTGAATGATTAAAAAGAAATAAGTAAAAAAGTGGATTCGCCACTTTTTTTCGCTAGGGAACCTTATGGTTCCCTTCGACGGATGCTCCGCAATCCTTGAGCACCCTCCTTAAAGCAGCAAAGGGGCTTCCCCTTTGCAATCCCCACTGTCTAGGAAAGTATACTTTTCTAGACATTAAAAAAATCCGGAGGGGTTCTCCGGATTCAAGGTGTTAATTTGGATTATTAATAAGGGTACCTACCAAAAAATCCATACCCCGCGCCAAAACCTGGACCGAAACCACCAAAGGGGGAACCGAACCCGGGTTGGAAAGGTCTTCTTCTTAAAAGTCTTCTTATAAGCAGTATGCCTATCAGATTTCTCAAGAGTCTCCGCCCTCCAAATCCAAGCTGCCTGTTGTTTTTGTTTTCATCTTTAGCTATTTCTGCTTCTACCTCAGATTCTACCTTGTTATATACTGATTCAACCATCATATCAAGTTCTTCCTGTGTAGGGGTATGCATTTCTCCTTTTTTCATATGCAAATTCTCACACGCAATATCGCATGCAGGATTAACAATATGATAGATTTTAGGGTACATATTTTCAATATTTTCCTGTGACATTTCTGCCATTGGTGAATACTGCGTTGGCATATTCATTGGGGGTACGTTCATAGCTGGCATACCCATTGGGGGTACGTTCATTGTCGGCATACCCATTGGGGGTACGTTCATAGCTGGCATACCCATTGGGGGTGCGTTCATTGTTGGCATACCCATTGGGGGTACGTTCATAGCTGGCATACTCATTGTGGGTATATTCATGTTTTGCATAGGCATGTATGCATCATTCCTCATATTTACATCCTCCTTTAAAAAATCTCGTTTTGACGGAGTGGTTAGCCCTAAAATACGGCATTTCTTTTTGTAACTACAATATTGTTTTATCACGAGTTTCACTCGAAATATCTTATGTCTACTTATATCTTATGCATTACAATAAAATGAGTGACAAAATTAGCAACAAAAAAGGTGGCTTCGCCACTTTTTTTCGCTAGGGAACCTTATGGTTCCCTTCG
>CAYPLH010000052.1:0-27467 GCA_964411505.1 uncultured Clostridiaceae bacterium
ATACAGTTGCACAGGGTTTCGGTTCTCTCGGTTTGATGACTTCCGTATTGGTTACACCTGATGGGAAAACCGTGGAGGCAGAAGCGGCACACGGCACAGTGACCCGTCATTATCGCCAGCACCAGCAAGGTAAGGAAACTTCCACCAACCCCATTGCATCTATATTTGCGTGGACACGTGGTTTGGCGCACAGGGGCAAATTGGATGGTAATGAAGCCCTGACAAATTTCTGTCACACCTTGGAGCGCGTTTGTGTAGAAACCGTAGAAAGTGGCAAAATGACCAAAGATTTAGCTTTATTGGTACATGGCGACAGCATGAAACGGGAGGATTACCTGACCACACAGGAGTTTCTGGGAGCTATCAAGGAAAATTTGGATAAAGCTTTGGAATAATAGTAGATTACACAGCCGTATAGACTTTACGGCTGTGTAATTTTTGTTTATCTTGCAAATTCAAGCTTTTCCAATTTATTCCAAGAGCCACGGGTAAAATCAGGAATTTCAACCGGCGCGGAATTGTTGTTTAAAGATATCTCCGTGAGTGGTATCAAACAACACCATTCCGCAAGGTCATATACATCCATATCCAATGGAAGTCCCTTCTGTAAACAATAAATCAACCTGTAATCCATGATGAAATCCATGCCACCATGACCACCTACCTGTTTGGCTTTCTCTGCAATATCTTTAACTATAGGATGACGATATTTTTCCATTAATGCCTTTTTAGCTGCTGCGGGGACAAATGAATGTCCATCTAAATTCTCAAAATCTTTCGAAACGTCAGAACTTATCTGTCCACTTTCAAAAGCATATCCCTCCACCGGATATTTATTGGCAAAGCCTTTAGTACCTGTAAGTTGGTACATCCGGTTGTAGGGACGCGGTGTAGCTACGTTATGTTGAATGTTAATAGTTTTTCCTTTTTCTGTTTTTATCAGGGTAATGGTATGATCTCCATTTCTGAACTCTTTAGAAACATCCCTACCTGTACTTTCTTTGATAAATTTAGGTATTGAAACGGTCTTTGTGGACATAGAAACCAAATAATTCATTTTATCTCCGCGATGTATATTTAATAACTGACAAACAGGTCCGAGTCCATGCGTAGGATAAAGATCGCCATGATGAGCAATATTATATTCTAACCGCCAATTATTCCAATACTCATTCCAATAAGGTTCTAGATTATGGATATATGCACCTTCAGTATGTAGTATTTCACCGAACAAACCCTGTTGTGCCATATTCAAGGTGGTCAATTCATAGAAATCATAGACACAATTCTCAAGCTGCATACAGTGTTTTCTGGTTTGCTCTGAGGTATTGACTAAAGCCCATATTTCATCCAATGTCATGGCAGCCGGGACTTCTATGGCTACATGCTTACCGTCTTTCATTGCCTGCACTCCCATCATAGCATGTGTTTGCCAATCTGTGGCAATATAAATTAAATCTACATTCGGCAGTTTGCATACCTGACGCCAAATAGCAGTATCGCCATAAAACTCCAATGCTTTAGGCAATTTTTTCGCTTCAAGCATTTTATTTACTTTTTCAACATTTTTCTGTTCTACATCACAAAGTGCAACTATTTCAACACCTTCAATATGTGTCATTCTTTGTACTGCACCCGGACCACGCATACCTAATCCGATAAAAGCAACACGAACGGTTGGTAAAGGCTCAGTAGCCAGTAGCAACACATCTTGCTGCCCAGCAGGGCGGAGGGGAGTTTGAGTTGTGATGATTGAGCCTGAGTTTTCATTACAAGCTGAAAAAACAACAAAACTAATGAAAAATACAGATAAGAAATAAAATATTTTTTCCATTTATACTTTATTAAAAAGATTAGAAATATAATTAAAATTACTGATATACAGACTGTTTGAACAGCAAATTACATCCCGTTCCACCATCCCAGACATCTTCATTTGCAAAGCGAATTGAATATTCAGGTTTATTACATAAATTGCTATCAGCATCTGTAAGTAAAAGTAAAACATCATAATTACCATTCAGTAGCAAAGGTAAGTTTATTTCTTCATTAATCTGTATAGATTCGCCACCAAACCAAAATCTACTATCTTCCCCGGATATATGTTCATGAACAATTTCTCCATCGGTATTTCTGAATAAGAACTTTACGGTGTAACAAACCGAATAGTATTTACGACATCAACTACTGTGTTATTCTTGCAATCCATCCACCACCAGAGGCCATATATATACTTAATTTTCTGTCCTTTAAAACAGATATTACTTCTTGCTTATAATCTTTTGCTACTTTATCAGCATTAACGCCATCTCTAAAAATTTCAATATTATATTCTCCTTCCCCTAAAAACGAAAGATCAATATCCAAAAAACGTTGTTCCCAATTTGTCATGGCTCCTATATACCATTCTTTACCTTTTCTGCGAGCAATTGCTATGTATTCTCCAATCTTTCCATCAAGCACAACCGTTTCATCCCAGACAGTCGGTATGGAAGCTATAAATTTCGTGCATTCCGGTTCCCTCTCGTAATTGGAAGGACTGTCGCACAACATATTTAAGGGAGCTTCAAAAACAACGTATTGAGCTAATTGGCGACAGCGCGTACCTTGACTCATTGCTTCCGTATTGACAGCACGATAATTTGATTTTGTTGCATTTTTCATGGCGCCTTGCGTGTAATCCAAGGGACCAGCCAACATTCTGATGAAAGGGAGCGTTACCTCATAAATTACCTGATCAACTTCTTTATCCCATTTCATATTCTCCAATCCGTAAACACCTTCAAAGTTTATTGCGTTAGGATAAGTTCTCTGTAATCCTGTCGGCTTATATGTACCATGAAAATCTAATAGCAGTTTATATTTTGAAGCTATTTCGGCGGCTTTATAATGAAACTCTACCATCGGCTGGTCGTCCCGATCCATAAAATCGACTTTAAATCCCTTTATTCCCATTTCGGAATAATGCTTACATATCTTTTCAATATCTTTATTAAAAGCATAATAGCCCGCCCAAAGAATAAGCCCCACATTTTTTTCGTTGCCATAGCGTATCAATTCTTCTAAATTTATTTTGGGAACTACCTGAAATAAATCCGCTTGACGACTTACCGACCATCCTTCGTCTAAAATTATATACTCGATATTGTTTTCAGAAGCAAAATCAATGTAGTATTTATAAGTTTGGTTATTGACTCCCGTTTTAAAATCAACTCCGTAGAGATTCCAATGATTCCACCATTCCCAAGCAACCTTACCGGGTTTAATCCATGAAACGTCTTCTATCCGGCAAGGAGAAGCGAGTTTATAAACAAGATCATTGTCGAGCAACTCTTTGTCTTTCGATGAAACAACTATTACTCGCCAAGGAAACTGTGTTTTTGCTTCACATTTCGCGATGTAATTCTCACGTTGTTTTACTATACCTTGTAGCATGTTATGTCCGCCTTGTTCTATATCTTTAGGATAGGAAGCAAAATATCCTTCTAAATTAGAGCTTCCGCCGGGATTGTAAAGGAACATTCCCGGATAGTTTATCAGATCAGCTTCGGAAATCACAACTTTTTTTCCGTTCCCGCTTTCTACCAGTAAGGGAAGGAAAGATAGACGTTTTTTATCCCAATTGCTGAGTGAAGTATATGTATATGTATTTTCAAACGAATTAAACAACTGGCTTTCAAGTGAATTTAAATTTTGTTTAATATAGGATATGTATGCGTTTTTATCCGTCCCAAAATTAAAGGAGGCTTCTTCGCTTTTCACTATGAAGTTTTTCTTTTGTGACGCAACAAAACGATAAGCCGCTCCTTCGTTATAAGCGCGGAAAACCAAGTCGAAATTTTCTTTAAAACTAATAACCAGTTCATTACAAAAATCGTGTATTTCACTTTTTTTGTAAACAGGCGACGGGATAATTTGGTCTATCTTATTCCGTTTCACGGTTTTCACTTTCGACGATATTCCAAAAGTCCTGCCGTCTTCCAACTGCATTGATATGGTAGAAGGATAAATCAACACATCACCCTGATGCGATACGGAATATGAGATTTTTTTATCTACGTTTACCGTTATCTCCAATTGTCCATCCGGAGATTTTAAGGTAATTAAATTTTGGCTTTTGCCAGCAATGACAAAAGCGCAAAGTAAAGATACAACAACTAATTTTCGCATAATAAATAACTGATTATCAAGATTATAATTTTAAAATTTTATTGGTTAGAATACCGCCGTTTATTGTTTTCGATTGAAGCAGGTAGAAGCCATTTTTAAGATGGGAAAGATTTAGCCGGATTTCATTCTTATCTATATCGTACTCCTGCATGATTTTTTTTCCGGTGGTATCATATAACTCGATGTTTTTAACGGCATCAGCCGCGCTTATATAAAGCATATCCGAAACAGGATTGGGATAAATATCCACCGAGTATTCTACTGTTTTAATTCCCGAAGTTTTTTCTTTTGGCACAATACGCATGGCATTTATATAGAAAAACTTATTTCCGTCGTTATTATTACTTCCCGCTCCTATCGTTACACTTATTTTATCATCTGAGTCGGGTTGGATAGCTGTAACTTCGGCGGTTTTATCTGTATTTCCCGAAGCATTTAGTGTTGTAGTCGCTTCATTGATTCCCTTAAAAGTATAATAAGTTTCCCGATTATTGGTTGCCCCCGTCCGGGAGGCAAACATGATAAAATCGTAAGTATAATTCTTGTTTAGGTTTGAAATCTCAAAACCTCCCGTAGGTTCTGTTTTTCCTGAAAAAAGCACCTCATTTCCGAAAAAACTACTTGAAGAAACATCCGAAGGTATATTTAGAACGGTATTCGTAGTAGCCGCACCGTTACGGTTTATTCCTGAAAACGCATCGTTGATATTAAAAATGATTTTGGTGTCGTTTCCTTCACTGTCTTTCAGTCCATAAACAACAACGTTACTAACGTTTGTTATACTGTTCCAAGCTGTACTTGATGTTGCGGCATCTCCAAAACTTATATTTATGGGGTGTTGCAGCGTAGTTGTATTTCCCGTTTCAATAACAAAATCACTCATTGAGGTTATTTTCTCCGGTTCAAGCACTGCAAAATGAGCCGCATTTTGCGCTACGGAAACTTGAAAATCGCCCAAACCGGCGGGTTTTGACTTATTTCCTACCACATTAATTCCCGTAATTTTTTCAAACCAAGTACAGGCAGCCGTGTAACGCCCGATTTGTAAATCCAAATGATAACCGTCGCGGCAAAAATTATCGCCTATTGAACTTGTCCTTCCGTTCTGAATCGCCGTGCCCGCGGGAATTACAAACGCGATATCTTCTACTTTTTCTTTGACCTTGCGAACTGTATTGACAATAGAATCGAACATTACCTGTTGATCGTTTCCATAATTTACAAAACCATTGTGCGTGCTGTTTTGAGCATAAGCCCAAGTTTGATGCAAAACGTATTTCACGCCGGAGTTGGTAACTTTGCCCTTTACATAGTTTATCAAGTTGGGCAAATAAGAGAAGTAGGTATTGTATTTACCTGAATTTTGACTTACTTGCTGAAAACTGATGTAATCCCAAGGCTCATCCTGTAAACAAGTTGCCAAGGTTTGACTTGATGTAGTCGTTTTATTCCCTTTTACAATCTTAGTAAAATAATAATTAGCTGTATTTGCCGAGGCATAGGCGCTGTGTTGTTGTAATGAAGTACCTCCGATATGAGCATTGCCAATAACAAAACTTACACCTGCCGCATCGGCTAACTGATAGAGATAATTTTCTACGGCATCCTGGGAAAAACTATTTCCGATAGCAAGTATCCGAATTGTATCTTTTTCATTTTGAGAGAAGACCGGACAAAGGTTTATAAAGAAAAATACGATTGAAATTAATCTTTTCATAAGAATAAAATTTTTAATTGTTAATAAAAAACTATACTTAGACACATCTTTTACTTGTTTTCGTACTTAATTTGAATATTGAGGAATTTTTGTTTTTTTACAGGAATAGTTTCTTTTATAAATCCGTTTTTTTCAACAACAATATCGTCATTTTCAGAAACAGTCAAAACATATTCACCTTTCTTATCTGTGTATGCAACAGTACCGGAGCCCGATATTCGAACATTGGCAATGGGATTGCTTTGAATATCTCTTACAACTCCCTTTACGGTTATTTTTCCCCCTTTTTCCTTTACAAATTCTTTTCCCTCATTTTCTTTTATTTGAACTATGTTTTTTTTACCTACGAAAACAGGAATTTTGAATTTAATATCATCAGAAGAAGTTCCTACTTGAATTTCAAAATCCCCTTCTTCTAAATATCTGTTTCCAAAATTGTCTGTTAAATATAGCTCTTTAACGGGTATTTTTATAACACTTGATTTTGTTTTACCGGGGGCAATTAATATCTTTTCAAAGCCTTTCAATTGTTTAACCGGAGTTATTATCGAGCTTACAATATCGCGAACATATACTTGTACAACTTCTTTTCCCTCATAGTTGCCGGTATTTTTAAGTTGAGTTGTAATAGTTATGGTATCATAAAGGCTGTATATTTCTTTATCAGTAACGGCGTTTTCGTAATTAAAGTTAGTATAGCTCAAACCATGTCCGAAAGCCCATAAAGGTTTCGTGTCGGAAAAAGCATAATCCCGTCCCGGATTATCGTGCGTTCCCGCAGAGTTATAAAAACCTCTGTCTGTTGGAAAGTGATTATAAAAAACAGGCAAGTGTCCTGTGCTTTGTGGAAATGTAAAAGTCAATTTACCCGAAGGATTAACTTTTCCGAAAAGAACTTCTGCTATAGAACTTCCTGCATGTGACCCTCCATACCATTGAACAAGAACAGCAGGGATATTTTCTTTTACCCATGGAATAGCAAATGCTTTTCCTGTAACAAGAACTACAACGACAGGTTTACCTGTATTATAGACAGCTTTAATTAATTCTTCTTGAGCGCCGGTTAAAGAAATGTCATGTAAATCAACTCCTTCGCCCGAAGTAGATGGCTTTTCCGAATGCCGGATAAAAGCCGTACTTGAACTTCCCACAAAAACCAAAGAGATATCGCTTTTTTCCGTAGCTTCAACAGCTTGTTTTATATCGGATGTATCCAGCGATGTCATAGAACAACCCTTTGCATAGTTTACCTTTACCTTGTTCTTTACGATATTCTGTATCCCCTGCAAAGGAGTAATTCCCCACTTATTATCTTTACTCCACGAATAGCCTCCAAACTGTACTTCATCTGCATTTGGTCCAATTACGGCAATAGAGTTTAATTTGTCAAGTTGTAATGGAAGAAATTGTTTTTCATTTTTAAGAAGAATGATAGACTCATCTGCTATTCGTTTTGACACCAACTCACTTTCTTCAGACTGTAAAGAAACTTTATGAGATTGATTTCCGTTTCCATAAGGATGTTCGAATAGCCCCATCTGTATCTTCGCTCTTAAAACCCGCCTAACGGCTTCATTTATATATTCTATATCAAACTCTCCATTTTCTACTAACTTGATTAGACCGGGATAACATCTGCTCGAAGCTTCTACGTCAAGCCCTGCTGTAAGGGCTTGTATTGCTGCCTCATCATATGTCTTTGCCGTTTTGTGATGATCTTTAAGCATACCAACTACTCCCCAATCGGCATAAACATAACCTTTAAATCCATATTTTTTACGTAGAATATCGGTCAACATAAATTTTGAGGCCGAATTCGGTTCTCTATTCCACGCATTATAACTTGACATGACAGCACAAACATCGGTTTCTTTAATTACCGTTTCAAATGGTTTTAAATAAACATCGAACAAGTCTCTGACTCCGCAATCCACCGACGCTATATTAAGACCACTCAAGGGGTTCCCGTGAGGTCCATAATGCTTCAACATAGGAGAGATATTGTTGTCGAGGTATCCTTTTACCTCTGCTACAGCCATTATAGATGTTAGAAAAGGGTCTTCACCAAACGTTTCTTCTATCCTTCCCCATCGTAATTCTCTTGCAACATCAATATTGGGTGCTAACACTTGATTTGATCCAATTATATGTAATTCCCGAGAAATCATTTTAGTTTTTTGATACGCTAATGAAGGATTAAATGTACTCCCTAATGCTATGTTTTGTGGAAAAATAGTTGCTCCCTCATGAAGCGCACCATGTAATGATTCACTGATAACAAATGCAGGAATACCTAAACGTGTTTTTTCGACCATATAGGTTTGCATCTGACGGAATACTTTTTGAGCGCTTGGAGCGGTCAGCGGAAACCCTTCAACAAAACCCCAGCTTACATTACCACAAAAAGCGCTGAATTTTTCTTCGTCTAATTCTTGTCCATTTAACACATCCCATGAGTGGACGTGTCCTATTTGCGCAATTTTCTCTTCAAGCGTCATCCTGCCGATTAAATCTTCAACTCTATGATCAACAGACAGGTTTTTATTTTTATATGGAAATACTTGTCCATAAGATGTAATTGTGATAAAACAGACTAATCCGATTATATATTTTTTTGACATAAGCATTTTTATTATTTGTATTTCAGTGTATTATGTAATTATATTTTTATTCTCTCAATGTGCATGAAACATAATTTCAAAGCTGTTAATTTGACATTGAGATACGTTGTGGAATGTGAAATCATGCTTTTCGTTTTTCCCATTCTATTACAATGGTTTCTTCGGGATGTATGGTAACCGTTTTTTGTTTATTGATCGTACCGTTTTTGTTTTGAAACAACAGCCTGCTCACCTTGTAATTGTCAAAACCGTCCAATTCAATTGATAAAGTTTCCGGATTTTGATTTACCAATATGGAAATTATTTTGTCTCCGTTTTGCAATGTTCTCATCATTGCTCCCTGTTGATTTTTTTTGAACCTGAACCTTTCTGTCGTCTTAAACTCCTGATTAAATAAATCTACCAAAGGTTCATATTCTTTAGTGAGCTGCGTCCCCAAACTTATCAAGCTGGGTATCCATATAACTTTACCCTCTCCATAACGATTGGAAACTCCTGTAATCAAATTGCCTTTACGTGAGATAACCTTTCCTGCGACCGGCTTTATAAAGCCTTCCCAAAGGTGAGCTTTTAATTGATTTCCCGATATATTTGTGTCAAATAAATTACCGACAAATTTAAATTCCGATAAATCTCCACCGAAAAGATTTTTCAGAGGAAAATCGTCATTCATTATACAGACAGCATTTTCATCGTAATAACCAGTCATGCCCTCAACAATCAAGGTTCCTCCTTTTTCTACATAAGAATGAAGGTTCTTCCAGTGTTTTGAAGGAAGAGCCACCTGGTGGGACAGGATGATGATGCTGTTTTTGAAATCCTTTCTGTCGAAATTAAAGTCGTTTATATCACCGAAATTAGGATTGTAGCCATGCTGACTCAGGGCTTCGAAATATCCTAAGGCTGATTTTATTACTCCGCCTTTCTTTCTTGCGTCATTGTTTTTGTCGTTGACATATCTTGTCAGCTTTTCTTCAACCCATATCGCTTCTTTTACATACAAAATATTTATATCCGAATCTACAACCTTTGTCCCACTAAACAGTTTTTCGTTTTTATTGATAATCCGAGCTATATCCGCCGCAACAGAAAACCTGTCGGAAGGTTCATTTTGAAAATCGAGCATTGCCCATTCTCCTGCTTCAACACCTGATTTGCGCGGATTCAAACACCAAAACATACCTCCTTTACTTCCTGTACCAATGATAGTCCAGAGCCATTGCGCTATCTCTTCGGAAGTAGGGCACATTGCTGTTCCGCCGCTATAGGTATTGTTTCCTCCTTGTATTTCGGTCATAAACCAAGGCAGCTCTTTTGCGCCAGAGCGCAAGTACTCGGAAGTAGCCGACATCGCCACTGCGTATTGATTCCGATCAAAATACCCAAAATGCCAGCCTGCATGAGCGGAACCGCCGAGCGAGGTCAGAAATTCCCTCCACAGAGAAAACTCGTAAATCTCCGCCTGCTCCAATACTCCGGCAGGGTTAAGATGTATGGCATGTTTCTTATCATATTTTTGTATTTCCTCCGTAACCACTTTCATAAACCAAGGATGGTAGTGCAATATAAATTTTTCTCTGCCGAAGGAAAAATGACGATATCCGTTGGTCGTTGTAGGCAAGGGAGTAATCGCTTTCCATTCTTCGAATTTGTTTCTTGTATATTCCTGATGCCACGGTAGCGGAAGTCCCGGTTCATTTACCGGAACCCAGCCGAATAATGATTTGTAATCCTTGAAATGCGTTACTGTTTTTTCAATATACTCCTGAATTTCCCTCCAATGTTTTTCGTCTCTCGGAAATTTAAAACCACCGATATCGTCGAATGAAGTTGCCGGAAACAAATTGCCCAAAATTTTTATATTATATTTTTCTCCAGCTTTAAACGCCCTATCGAAAAGAGAAAAATCCCAATTCCCCTCTGCATCTTTCATATAATCTTCGAACATTCGGAGCCGGGTTATTTTGAAACCGTTTTCCTTTAGTAGTTTAAACCACAAATCTACATTATCCGGATTCTGCCCCGGTTCAATAAGAATTTCCGCCCCTATCATAATAGGGCTGTCGGCTTTAAACTGAGAAAATGAAAAGACGGATGGTAATAAAAAGAATAAAAGCAATACAATATGTTTTTTCATTTGTTTGATATTAATATGTTTATTTTGTTGTCAAAGATATTTTCCTATCTCTTTTTAGCAATATAGAATATCTCAAAACCAGGAAGATGCCACTATTTTTTCTGATCGATGGAAATCTCTGTTCCTTCTAATCCTTTTCCGGTTACTCTCAGATTGATTTCATCACTCTCATAACCGGCTTGAACGATAATCTGGCATTTACTATTGAATACTTTTTTGCTGTAATTAATTCCGTCGCCGGACAAGTCTTTTTCATGATCCCTCGGATCTCCGTTGCCTCCGCCAAGTAACGTTGCTTTACCGTCGAGTACAAAATCAAGTCGGCTGTTCGTCATAGGAACAACACGCCCTTTTTTATCCTTGATTTCCACATTAACAATACAAAGGTCTTTCCCATCGGCACGAATACTGTTTTTATGTGGATGGAGCGTAATTTGATATGGTTCATCGGTTGTTTCCACTTGACTGTGAATTTTTCTTCCATTTTTGTAGCCGATCGCTTTCAATGTTCCCGGGTTGTATCTTACATTCCAAGTCAAATGGCCGTTTTTCGGCATCTCTTTCTTACCCAGACTTTTATTGTTTAGGAATAGCTCTACTTGATCCATATTGGAATTTACCCAAACACGGATATTGCGTCCTTCCATTCCTTGCCAATTCCAATGTGGCGCAATGTGAAGTTTATCTTCGTCTTTCCACCATGTTTGATAATAATGGTACAGATTTTTGGGAAAACCGCAAGCGTCCATCACCCCGAAATTAGATCCGATATTAGGCCATTCAAAAGGGGTAGGTTCTCCTTTGTAGTCCATACCTGTCCAAACAAATCCACCCATGATGTAAGGTTTGGAAGCTGCAAGTGCCCACCATTGTTCGGCTGTACTCGTACTCCAGATTCCATATCCGGGATATATTTCGTCAAAATCGTTGACGTAGCCTCCTTCAAAATCCAATATGTAAGTTCCGACCGTATCTCTTGTAAAATCAATAACTCTATCCGGTCTGTAAATTCCTCTTGCCGTTACAGTACTTGCCACTTCGGTGGCAATAATAGGCTGATGCGGATAACGCTTATGATAGCCTTCTATGTTGTGAACGGAATAATTAAATCCTCTCACAGGCATCATTTGGTTAATTCCAAGATGAGCTTCGGAATCATTCGAACCGTAAGTTACCGGACGTGTCGGATCCAGTTTTTTGATAGCCGCCAACATACTTGCCGCTATTCTTCTACCTTGTCGGGAAGTTTGGATAAAATTTTCTTCATTACCGATACACCACATGATCACGGAAGGATGATTCCTGTCCCTCAATACCAACTTTTCCAGTTGATCCAGATATTCTTTTCCGCTATTTACTAATCTTGTTTCGTCAAGGACAATCATTCCTAAACTGTCACAAGCCTCCATCACTACTGGTGAATGTGCATGATGAGCAGTACGGTAAGCATTCGCCCCCATTTCTTTAAGCAGTTTTATCCGGTAGTAATGAAGTTCGTCGGGAATGGCTATCCCAACGCCAGGGTGATCCTGATGCATACAAACGCCTTTTACCTTAACGTTCTTGCCATTGATGAATAAGCCCTCTTCGGCTGAAACCCGTATGTCTCTAATACCTATTTTAGTTATTTTCCGGTCGATAATTACCCTGTCTTTCTCTATCTCCGAAACTACTCTATAGAGATAAGGCGACTCGATTGACCACAAAAAGGGATTACTTACGTTAATTTCCGAATTAAGCTTTACATAGCCTTGTTCTTCTATCAGGGTCGCTTTACTTCTATTCACAGAGACTGTTTCACCATTCCTGTTTTTTAAGGTATTAATCACCGTGATATTGCTTCTCTCGGGGGACTTACTGTGTATTTCACTTTCTATTTTCAATACTGCATTTTTATAAGGTTCTTTTATCTCGGAATAGATAAAAATACTGTGTTCTTTAAAATGTACCGGATGGTATACATCCAGCCAAACGTGGCGGTATATCCCTGCTCCTTCATACCACCAGCCTTCAAACAAGGAAGCGTCCACCCGCATTTCAATTATATTCTTCTCTCCAAATCTCAAAAAATCTGTAATATCAAAAGAAAAACTATTGTAACCGCTAAACTGACTTCCGATGTAAATTCCATTTACCCACAACTTACTGTCACGATACACGCCATCGAAAGTTATTGAAAAATGTTTGAGAGAATCTTTTGCTTCTATAATAAACTCTTTTTTATACCAGCCGATTGAATTTTCCGGATATAACCTTCCTATAGGTTTATATCCATGAAACATGGTCATCTTATCATCGGACTTTTCATAAGGAAGCATTATCGCCCAATCGTGCGGCAAGTCTATATTCTTCCACTCGTATTTATTTTTAGATTCGATGTATTTATCTAACTCTTGAATTTTTACATCTAACTTCCGAATATCGTATTCGACATCTTCCTTTGCATTTGTTTTCTCCAATCTGAAACGCCAATCGTCGTCAAGAGAGACTCTATACGGAATTTGATCGGATTGATTTTCTTGACGAATACTGTATGCATAGGAATAAAAATATAAAAAAAGAAAAAACAATACTGTTTTTTTTGAAATATCAAGAAAACAACTCATTATAAAGTGATTAATAATTATAATTTAGTATATAACAAAAATAAAAACCGTCTTAAAAGTCTTTTTCCAACAACGGGTATCTTCCGGTTTGCTAAAATCTTTATTCTTTTAAGACGATCTTTATTTATCGATAAGTTATGGAACAACTATTTTGATAGTTGTTTCTCCTACATCTTCGAATTTTACTTTCAGTAAAAAGATCCCGCTCGTTGGGACAACAATAGTATTTACATTACTTATTTCCTGTATTTTTTGTCCGGCTACGTTATAAAGGCTTAAACACTCGGCAACTTTCGTCAATTCAAGGGTTTTATCGTTCACTTTGTAACCCAACTTCTCAGCCGTGTATTCCGACGTTGAACTTACCGTGCCCGGCACAAAATCATATATTCCGTAACCGTTTCTATAACCATAGATAAAAATCCGCGCTTTATCTTTTTCTCCGTCATTAATAATTTGTACCTGAGATACGCTTGCATATCCATTACCGTTTTTTCCCATTCCGGCATTAGGGAAGCGGAATAAGCGACTCATTTCGCTGAATTTCTTCTCTGAATCTTTAAATTCAAACAGGTCGAATTGCTGTGGAGTTATAAAGTCCGTATTGGTCGAAGCTACAATCAGATAGTGCCGGCCGTTCAGTTCAAATTCTATTACGCCACTCGGTCCTCCGCGTTTGTCGTCTCCGTCGTCTCTAACCGGTTTTGGTTCTGCGCTTGTAGGAGCTAAAGCTGTATTGTTTTGAAAACCGTCCACTGCATTTCCTTCCATATCGTAAAGTACAGGATCACGGAAATTGCCTTCAACATAAAACCGGTCGGCAGATACGATGTGGATTCTCGGTTGATTTCCGAAGCCGTTTACCGTTTCAAACACGTTCGCAGGATCAGGGTAGAAAGACTTGATCGTAATTTCTTGAGGCGTAGCGTTCGCAACGCCGCCGGTTACCGTAAACTTCAAAACTTTATCAGAATTGCCTACGGGAACTAAAATAAAACCGTCTCCGTTTTTCACATCCCCGAAAACATCAAAAGTTTCCATTCTTCTCGCCGTCGAAGATGTATAGCTTAAAGTCGTTGACCATTGTAATGTGGACTGAGCTACATTTATATTGATGTAGGTAATTCTAAACACCTTTTCGGCAGCAGTTACCATATTCGCAATAAACATGTTGTCGGCATCGTCCACGACAATATCGTTCGCGGGGTATGTCAAGCCGGTGTATAAATTAGCCGGCAAGTCAAACTCTTTTAATAGACTGCCTGTTGCTCCATCGACTACAAAAATCTGTGGCTCGTAGCTCCCTTCCGTATTAGACTTTCTACTGCTGAAAAACAACCTTCCTTCTTTCACAACCATACCTCTGCAATCGCCTCCCGTAACATTGTTCACGTACACCGCAGGCGAGTTGGGAACTGTAGCGGCACGGTTCAAAAAAACAGTGGTAAGCTGGTCGCCCTTTTCCGTCGGAGTATGCGTATCAGGCTCTTGTGCACACAATATCCCGCCGGATATTAAAAATATCGCAAAACCGTTTAATAATAATTTTCTCTTCATGGTGATTTTGTTTTAATTGTTAGTAAAAATATTTCTGAATGAAATTTAGTACCGATTGAAAATAAGTAATAGAAAACAATTACGGCACAACCACTTTAATGGTTTGTGTTTCCGAATTTGCAAATTTTGCTTTTAGTACAAAAATCCCGCTTGCCGGAACGACGATAGCATTTGTATTATTTATTTCCTGTACTTTTTGTCCGGATGCATTATAAAGACTTAACAAGACGGCGCTTTCATTCAATTCGATTACTCGGTTATTCAAGCGGTAATTCACTTTTTCTATTGTATTTTTCGCATTCGAGGTCTCTATATCTTTTGGAATAAAATCGTAAATTCCATAACCGTTTTTCCAGGAATAAATAAAAAGCCTTGCTTTGTCTTGTATTCCATTGCTAATAATTTCCACTTGTGGAATAGTTGCGTATAAAGAAGCGCCATCTGAAAATATGCCCATACCGGCATCGGGAAAGCGGTAAAGTAATGTCATTTCGCTGAAGTTCTTATTCGAATCTTTAAATTCGAACAACGCAAATTGACATGGTTTTTCAGTAGCACTTTGGCTTGTATAGGCGGCAAATAAATAATACTTGTCGTTCAATTTAAATTCAACAACGCCGTTTTGCCTTCCTTTATAAGTTGACGGATCTACAACTGTGGGGGCTAAAGCCGTATTGTTATAGAAGCCGTCCACGACGCTTCCCTCCATGTCATAAAGCGCGGGATCCCAAGTTCCTCCGTCAACATAGAACCGGCTGTCGGATACGATATGAACTCTGGGCTGTGTTGACATACTTGAAGCTGCTCCGGTATAGTTAATTGTTATTTCTGTCGGCGTAGTATTTACAACGCCGCTTGTTACGTCATACTTTAATATTTTTTTTATGTTGGCTACGGGTATCATAATAAAACCATCTCCATTTTTCACATCTCCATAGACGGAAAATGTTTCCAATCTATGTGGAGTAGCCGGTGTAATGCTTAATACCGTATTCCACACTATAGGCGTCTGGCTTATATCTATATAAGATATCCGAAACTCTTGCGTAGTAGTTATTAAATTTGAAACAAACATATTTCCCGCGTCATCTATCGCGATATCGTTTGCGGGATGTATTATTGAGCCATACAAGTCTGCCGGCAAATCATAAGTATTCAATAAAGCTCCTGTGGCGCCATCTACTTCATATATTTGAGGAACGTAGGGTGAACTCAGACTTTTTCTACCGCTGAAATACATTTTTCCATTCTTTACCGCCATGCCTCGAGTATGCTCGGCAGCGCCGCTCACAAAAATGGCTTGATCCGAATTTAATATGGACGTTTTCAAATATACACTTTCCAGTTTATCTCCATTCGCTGTCTGCGGATATTCGAAAGGATCTACATTTTCTGCAAATAACAACAGGTTAGATGCAAAAAACACAACAAAAACGCTTAATAATAATTTTTTCATGATAATTTAATTTTAAATTGTTAGTAATAAATGAATTATAATAGTTTTAATTACACATTTTTTTGATAAGTTCTAAAAAATCGTCCAAATAATTTTCATATACTTCCCGCGGAGAGCAACTGTTTTTATCGCAGAGGTAGGCGGCTACACCCACCACTTCTCCCATCATTCCGGTGCAGCGCTGCACCCTTACCGTACCTAAGGCTATATGTGTAACACTGATGTTGCGTCCTGCCATAAACAAGTTGGGGATATTCCTCGAATAGAGGCATCTGTATGGAAAAGTATAAACATCATTCTGTTTGTATTTATGTTCGGCGTAGGCGATAAACTCCATTCCGGGAAATCTTTTGGAATTTTCGGGATGAGGATAATGCAGGTCGATTCCCCATGTTGTCGTTACAACCGCGTCGGGATATGCAATTTTTTTTACTACGTCATCTTCGGTTAAAATAATGTCGCCCAATAATCTGAAAGATTCTCTCTTTCCTGCAATATGTTGTACCTCAGATAATCTTCGTTTTCCGAACTGTTCTGTTTTATAGGTTTTCAGAAACGCCCAGTTGCTGTAAATCGCGCAGAAGTTTAAATCCCTTATTTCTTCCGCCTGATGCACCGTATGCAGGTTGCCGAAACCGCTTTCCCAATCCCACTGCGAGTTTACAATCGGAAAATGATAATCTTCCGTCAGCTTAAACATCCACGGCTGAACAGGAAAGGCGGAAATCGTATCGTCCATAGCCGTTCTCCATTGATTTGACGAACCCATGACCAAATTATCCTCTTTTACGGGTGCAGAAGACTCGCCTGTTTCTGCTTTGCTCTCTCTTCCGTATCGGTGATCTGCTCCGGCTAATCTACCCACAGTAGCATCGCCTGTGCAGTCGGCAAACAAGTCGCCTGTGAATGAGTATTCTTCCAGCGTCAATACGTTCATCGCCGTTACACCGCTGATTTTTCCATTTTGGAGCTGCACTCCGTTGACATGCAGGTTTGTAAAGAGCTTTATATTTTGTTCGTTCTTTACCATCTTCTCCTTTGTTTCATCACGGTACAGATAAGCCGGTCCACCCACGCCGGCTTCGTAATTATCCATTTCGCGTACAATTCTGCCTAATGAAGTGTATTTGTTTCTAAAAGTGCTTCCATCCATCGAAACTCTTACTTCCGAACTACTGTTTCCTCCAAGTACCGGTCTGTTCTGTATCAGTGCGACTTTCACACCTAAGCGAGCCGCCTGTACTGCCGCCGACACTCCGGCAACTCCTCCGCCTATAACTACCAAACCATAATGTCCACTGTATTGAGGCTCTTTGATTTTGAGCGCTTGTTTCCGTATGGTTTCCAAACTCTTCAAGTCGTCGGGCAGTTCGATTTCCTTTTGAGAGAAACAGATAACGTCGCATCTTCCGGCAAAACCGGTTAAGTCCTGCAACGACAGCTTTACTTGCGTATTTTTAATAGAAACTTTACCTCCGTACACCCAATGCCAATGTTTTATTTTGTCGGAACCGAAAACTCCTCCCACAGGAACATTGTTTATCAGCACCTGAAACTTACCCGGACCTGCATCGGTATTTGTCGGCGCCCAGTCTTTCGTCCTCACCCAGAAATGATATTCTCCCGTTTTTTGAAATGTTATAGTTGTTTCCGCGTTGGCAACAGGCTTGCCTAATCCGTGAGCCAATAAATAGGGAGAGCCCATCTCGTCTATAAATTGGCTTTCGTGCGTCCAGCCGCCTTTTTTCTGAAACAGTTCGGTTTCAACCCATATCAATTCTTCTTTCGGAATATTTTCTATATAAACCGGACGATTTGAGTTTAATAAGGCGCTGAACAGATGTACGTTTGTTAGTTGATCTCCGTTTTCTGTCTGAGGATATTCATAAACATCCGCAAATTGAGCATAAGCCACGTTAGACAAGACAAACAGCGCGAAAATATTAATTAATATTCTTTTCATCAGAGCTTTTATTTACATATTACTTTAATATCAGATTATTAGGACACATCACCTCTACATATCTTTTAACCCGACCAACCTAACATCTTTTACGCTGAAAACAACATCCTGCCCTCGCATTGAAGAATACAGGTCGAAACCAGAAATAACCGCGTTGTCGTAACTCAATCCCGCAGGCGGAGCCGGAAGCATGTCGATAAACTTGCCGTAGTCTATCGTAATTTCCTGCCACTCGCTTGTGAGCTGAGGTATTCCTGCGAGTTTTCCTCTTATAAGCCTCCGTTCGGAAGGGTCATTGCCTACCTTAGCCGAACTCGACCAATATACCGGATTTGTACTGCCGGGGTTTGCCAAATTTTCATAAAAGAATACCCCGACAAGATCTGCCCTTACTTTCTGATTATTACTGTCCCAAAACACATACCTCAAATCGCAGGTTATGTAGATATTCTTGCTCGAACTTGTTTTGTGCGCGTAATCCAGCTTGGCATAAAATTTTACTTGAATGTTTTTATTGAATTCTCCAATCGTAAAATCCCTTTTAAACGCCCAATTGCCGGAATTACTTTTTCCCCAGTTTGAGAAAACCAAGCCTACTTCCCGCAGATAAGCTAAGGAATCTGCACTTGTATAACCGCTTGCCAAACTCACGAACTGAAACTCTATCGGATCATCAGGATTCTCGCGTTTGGGATTAAAGGCAAATCCGGTTTTCCGTGTGTTATTCGGATAGTCGTATATATATTCATGCCCGTCGCAATTTATCGAAACCAAATGTACGGACGGAGCCGACCTGTCCGATGCGGCAATGCTTCCACCTTCCAAACATGCGTAGGTTTCGTTTACATACGAAGGCTTTCCGGAAATCAATTCACTCAAATCGCTTACGGCGCACAACGAAGGCTGTCTTCCTCTGTCGTGCGAGTTCATGTGGGTATAATTCTTTTTTATTAACCGCTGATTCCAAATCAAATCAACCGCATCTTTCTGTTTTGGAATATCTTCTATATAAACCGGACGATTTGAATTTAATAATGAGCTATACAAATGTACGTTTATAAGTTGATCCCCTTTTTCTGTCGGAGGATATTCATAAACATCCACAAATTGGGCATAGCTCGGATTAAACAAAGCCAATAGCGTGAGAATATTAATTAATGCTTTTTTCATTCGCGTTTGATTTTTTGATACCGTCTCTTGGTGAGAAAATTTTTAATTGGATTTCTCCTTAAACCCGACTAACCTGACGTCTTTTACACTGAAAACGACATCTTGCCCCCGCATTGAAGAATACAGGTCGAAACCGGAAATAACCGCGTTGTCGTAACTCAATCCCGTAGGCGGAGCCGGAAGCATGTCGATAAACTTGCCATAGTTTATCGTAATCTCTCTCCACTCGCTGCTGAGCTGAGTTACTCCGTTAAGTTTCCCTCGGATAAGTCTCCGTTCGGAAGGATCGTTGCCGACCATAGCCGAACTCGACCAAAATATAGGATTCGTGCTGTTGGGGTCTGCCAGATTTTCGTAAAAGAATACTCCGACAAGATCCGCCCTTACTTTCTGATTATTGCTGTTCCAAAACACATATCTCAAATCACAGGTTATGTAGATACTTTTATCGGGACTTTTATTCACATAATCTAACTTGGCGAAAAATTTTACTTGAATGTTTTTATTGAATTCTCCTATCGTAAAATCCCTTTTAAACGCCCAATTGCCGGAATTACTTTTCCCCCAGTTTGAAAAAACGAATCCTACTTCCCGCAGATAAGCTAAGGAATCTGAACTTGTATAACCGCTTGCCAAACTCACGAACTGAAACTCTATCGGGTCATCAGGATTCTCACGTTTGGGATTGAAGGCAAATCCGGTTTTCCGTGTGTTATTCGGATAGTCGTATATATATTCATGCCCGTCGCAATTTATCGAAACCAAATGTACGGACGGAGCCGACCTGTCCGATGCGGCAATGCTTCCGCCTTCCAAGCAGGTGTATGTTTCGTTTACATACGAAGGCTTTCCGGAAATTAATTCGCTCAAATCGCTTACGGCGCACAACGACGGCTGCCTTCCTTTGTCGTGCGAGTTCATGTGGGTATAATTTTTCTTTATTACCCGCTGGTTCCAAATCAAATCAATCGTATCTTGATTAACTTTTGGCACATCGGGAATTTGCTTGATGTCGCCGCTTTCATTGCATCCTGCAAAAACAGCAAGCATGATAACAAATAGGATGACGTTTATTTTCATAAAAGACTTTTTGATGGAAACTATATTATGTTTAATAGCCCTCGTTTTGTATTAAATTACTATTTACATTGGTTTCTATTTGAGGTATTGGCCACAGATAATTTTTTGCCGTATCAAAAAGCCGCACCTCTATAACCCTCATGTCAGCTTTGTTCGTTACATTATCGTAACTTGGACTTCCATTTTCATCAATCTCCGGAGCATTTGCCAACAGCCCTTTGGAAATTCTTCCCAGCAAATTTCCCGGCAGTACTTTTTCCGCGATTTTCCAGCGTCTTATATCATACAGCCTCTTTCCTTCGAGAGCCAATTCAATTTTTCTTTCCGTCCTTACAATGGTACGAAGTTGAGCCTGACTAAGTCCGGCGTTTTCATCAACCGTGGGCATACCTGCTCTGCCCCTGATAGCATTAATGGCGTCATATACCGACTTATCGATATCATTTGCTTCTATCTTGGCTTCCGCATAGGTAAGCAGTACCTCGCCATATCTTAACAATAAGAATGCAGTGTTACTTCTATCAAGATACTCCGGATCTTCCAGATTAGTGTATTTTTTCCAGCAATAACCTGAAAATGTAGCATAAGGATTGGTAGCATCTTGATTTGCAACCCGCCTTGCCGGTGTAACGTTATAATTCCAACATAGCAAACTGTCTTTATGAGATTCAAACTGAAATCCGGCAAATATCATCCCGGGTACAACACAAGTTTCATACATTCTCGGATCACGGTTTTCGAACGGTTTCAGTGGATTATAAAGCGGAGATTGATCTATGGGCAGTCCGTCGGTACACAGATAAGAATCGATTAACGCCTGATTTGGCACCTTTGAACTGTAACCTCTCCCCATACGGGTATTAACACCTCCTGGGAATGAGTGGTTTCGGGTTCCTTTTAAGAAACTAATCTGAAATATTATTTCTTTGGATACATCCTGTTTGCTTTTAATATAAAGATTTTCGTAAGTGCTTTCCAACTGATAAACTCCCAATTCCATTACTCGTTTTGCCGCATCGGTAGCAATATCCCATTTCCCTGCATACAGAGCTACGTTAGCTTTCAGCGCTAAAGCTGCGCCTTTTGCGGCTTTTCCTATATCGCCCGAAGCAGTATATTTCAGAGGCAGTATTTCGGAACATTCTTCCAATTCCTTCAAAAGAAATTCATAGATTACTTCTTTTGAAGTTTTAGCTATATAGGCTTCATCTAAATCCAACAAGGTAGTTACAAGAGGAACATCCCCGAACATTTCGATCAAATGATGATACCAATATGCCCGTAAAAATCTCGCTTGAGCTATATTTTGATCTACTCTCTCCTGATCCTTGATATTTTCAAGTCTATTCACATTCTGAATAATAAAATTACATCGTTGTATGCCATCATACATCGTTGTCCACATATTTCCCAAAACCCAATTATTAGGATCTACCTTACCATTTCCCAACTCTTGCCACTGTGCATCGGCACGTTCCCAGGCAATATCGGTGGTGCAATCCAGCATTATTTCGAAAGGCAGACTGTAGCCTCCGTGTCCTGCCCATAATCTTTGGTAAACGCCTACTACCGCCAGCTCCAATTCTGCTTCCGATTTCAAAAACGTAGAGCTTGCAGGCTTATCGATCGGATATTTGGTCAAATAGTCCTCAGAGCAGGAATTTAAACCGATTACCAAAATTAACATTGATAAAATAACAATAAATTTATTTGTTTTCATGATTTTGTATATTAGCATTAAAATTTAACATCTAAACCGATTGAGAAAGTCCGCACTTGCGGATAGTAAACCCCCTCTCCAACAGGAGCTTCTACGTCGAAACCATCCCAGAAGCTATCAAACGAGAATAAATTTTGTCCACTGATATAAAATCTTAGATTCTGAATATCCAACCTGTTTACAAGTTTTTTAGGCAGTGAATATCCAAGTTGGACGTTTTTAACTCTTAAATAAGCGGCATTTTTCATCCAGAATGTAGAATGCTTTTCGTTGTTCGGTTCGTTAAACGCCAAGCGAGGGAATGCGGCGTTCGGGTTTTCATCTGTCCAATAATCTTTATGAGATTCCTGAGCGGTGCCACCCAGATAAAAAGGCATTACCGATGCAGCGTATAAGTAGCCGTCCGCTTTGCCGACTCCCTGCAACAACATGCTGAAATCAAAGTTTTTCCATGATAAATTAGTTGTCAAACCAAAAGTGTATCTCGGAATTGTGTTTCCTACAATCACTTTATCGTCGTCGTTAATGACCCCATCACCCGCATCAGGAATTCCATCGCCATCGGTATCGACAGTCAATTGATCTTTGTACATTATATCCCCCAAGCTGTAATTTCCGTACTGTTTCGCATGATTATCAATTTGATCCTGACTTGTGAAATAGCCTTCCGCTTCCAGCGCATAGATTGAATTCATCGAATAACCTTCGTGGTTGACAACCAAACCTGAGCTGTTAATTCCTTTTAAATCAAGTATTTTATTCTTAACATCCGAAAGGTTGAATCCAAAATTATATGAAAAATCATTTATCCTATCTCCATAATTCAATGAAAACTCCCAGCCTTTATTCTCTACCTTTCCTGCGTTTTGATAAGGCGCCGTCAAGCCTATGATTTTAGGAACGTCTAATCGCAGCAGGATTCCATCCGTATGTTTGACATAATAATCGAAAGTTATTTGAAGTTTTTTCATCAGGGTAACATCCAAGCCTACATTGGTCATTTCGGTACGCTCCCACGATATGATGTTATTTGCCATCTCGGTTAAAGCAGCACCACTGTACACTGCTGCGTTGAATATGTAAGGCAGTGATAGATTAATAAAAGAATCGAAAGGATATGTTCCTATATTCTGATTTCCCAACTGTCCCCAAGACGCTCTTAATTTAAAGTTTGTAAATACACTTCTAAATGGAATCCAGAAAGATTCTTCAGATACTCTCCAACCTGCGGAAAAAGAAGGGAACAACCCCCATTTATGTCCAGTATAAAACCGGGAAGAGCCGTCGTAACGAAGATTAGCTTCAAACAGATAGCGTTCGTTATAATCGTAATTAACCCGTCCGAAAAAAGATCTGAGCGCCCAATCCGAGCCTGATCCGGCAGATTTTTGTTCATCGGTACTTCCGGCATCCAACACATCATAACCGGGCAAATCAAAACCTCTACGGGAACCGGAAAACCATCTTTCCCAATAATCTTCTTGCTGCCAACCGCCTAAAACTTTTACTCCGTGAGCGCCAAACCGATTTTCAAAATTTAATGTCACCCTAACGTCGTTCTGTTTATACCGGGTCGTTTTGTGCCCAAGCTCTGTTTGTGAAGGTACTTCGTAGGCTACCGATTCGTCGGGATAATAGGATATAATCTCCGTACGATAACCTTTGTAGTGCTGTTCCCAGAAATGGGGCGAATAGGCAAAACTCAAATTCAAGTTATCCGTAAACTTATAGATAACTCCCAAATTCAGTTTAACCGAAGGCGTAACATATTCCAGATAACCACTGCTGTTAGTCATTGCGACAGGATTATTTCCCTGCCAGCCATAACCGTATTTTCCATTTGTATAAATCGCCGGCTGTGTTGCGGGCATGCGGTTCATCCATTGAATGACGCTCGAAACTCCCGAACCCGGTTCATTTTTCTGCATTTGGCGGAGCAAAAAATCCATTTTAAAGAACAATTTATCCGACAATTCCACATCTGAGTTCAATTTGAGAGAGTATCTCTTAAAATCCGTATTTTTAATTAAGCCCTTTTGGTCATAATATCCGAAAGATGCCAGAAATTTAACTCTGTCCGCACCAACATGGACGTTTACTGAGTGATTTTGTGTAAAACCATTTTCAGTATAAATCAGTTTTTGCCAGTTGACATCAGGATAATTATCAGGATCCGTTGCATGCAGGTTTACATAGTCGCTTACCATATCGGGATCGAATACCGGAGATTTTCCTGTGTTTATATAGGCGATATTCATTAAACGCATGTGATCTTGTGCGTTAACCATATCTCGCAAATCTGTCGGTTGATGGATACCCGCATATCCGGAATAGTCAACCACAAAGCCTTTTTCCGACATACGCTTTGTTGTTACTAGAATTACTCCATTTGCAGCCCGCGAGCCGTATATAGATGAAGATGCCGCATCTTTTAAAACACTGATGCTTTCTATTGTTTTCGGATCTATATTTTCCATAGAGCCTTCAACACCGTCAATAAGTACCAAAGGATTGGAATCTCCCAACGTACCGATACCTCGGATACGAATACCTCCGCCGTCGCCTCCCGGTTGTCCTGAGCGTTGAGTTATAGTAACTCCTGGTAATGCTCCTTGCAATGCCATAGAGGTCTGCCCAACCAATCTTTTTGACAGTTCACTACCACCAATAGAAACAACAGAGCCTGTAAGGTTCAGTTTCTTAACCGTCCCATACCCAATCACCACCACTTCATCTAACATCCTTTCATCCTCCTGAAGTATAATCCGAAGGGTTGTACGTGCATTTACTTCAACTTCTTGCGTTTTATAACCTATATACGACACGGTCAATACCGCATCCGGTAAAGCCGTTAGAGAAAACTGTCCTGCAACATCTGTAATGGTACCGGATGTCGTTCCGTTGATCTTGACGGAAGCGCCGATTACAGGTTCTCCATTGGAAGTAGTTATCGTACCGGATATTTGTTGTAATGCAATTTTCTCGGTGTCCTCACTTTTTGGCGTAATAATAATGCGTGATTTACTAATTGTATAAGTACAATCAGTTTCATCTAACAATAAAGCCATCAATTGATCCACCGAAATTTCACCGGAAACGGATGAGATTGTTTTTTGTACGTCAATGGATTGTGAATCATAAGCGACAGAAAGTCCGGTTTGTTTTTCAATCTGATCAAAAGCAGTTTTTAATGTGATTTTGTTTCCTGAAAACTTAACTTTCTGTTGCTGGGCGTAAGAGCCGAATGGAAAGAAAAGTAAGGACAAAAGAAGTAAAATACGAATAATTTTTCCCATGATAATTAGCTTGACATTAAATTTATTTTGATATCTTAAGAAATAGATGCTTTAGCGAGAAACTGTTTTTCAACCTGCTATATAATTAAGTAAGCTAAGGTATGCATTACACACAGTCATCAAAAATATTTTAAAAAAAACATTTAACGCAGCATGTGAGACATGCCTGTAAAGTCCTTACACACAAAACCATGATAAGCTCATTATTAAAAATACAAAAAACCCCATTTAACCTGAAAAATCAAATAGGGTCTTCTATTATGAAGGATTCTACTTGTTATTTAATATAGAAATATACTGTGTTCTCGTGTATTTTGTAACTCGATCGGTGTATCAATAAGGTCAAGACATCCATGATTTCACTCAAAGATTCATCGGGATTGAATTTTACGTAATAAGATTGATGACTGAGTTGCTGTCCATCGTAATTAATGACAACATTGTATTTTCTTTCAATCATTTGCACTATTTCATAAAAAGATGCTTCCTGAAAAATTAAATAACCATCTTCCCAAGAAGCCAATTTTGCCGCATCAACATCAATAATTGAAATCCGATCGTCACTGTGTGAATAAATGAGCTGATCATTCGGCTTTAAAATATACGAACGATTTACGTTTGATTCCATGGCTACCTGAATACTTCCTTCTATCAAGGAGGCTTTGGTCTGCCTGTCGTTGGGATACGACTGCACATAAAATTTTGTACCTAACGCTTTGATATCAATATACTTGGTTTTTACGATAAATGGTTTTTTAGGATTTGCCACAACATTAAAATTAGCTTCTCCCGAAAGAAAAACAGTACGAGTGTCTGATGTAAACTCCTTTGGATAAATCAGTGATGAACCGGCATTTACGGCTACTTGCGTTCCATCAGGTAATACCAATTTTTTATGCTCTCCGTAAGAAACCGAAAGCTGTGTATATTCGACAGGTGCCGGTACCGTAAGTTTGTAGGTAAGATAAACTGCTGAAACGATCATGAGGATAACCGCTGCAGCTGCATAAGGAATTATATTCCGAAGTCTGAAAGATTTACTTTTTACCGTATCCGTATTAATCCGCTGTTTAACCACAGACCAATCTTCTAAAGTTTGTACATGAACAACGGAAGGACTGTTGTCCCATACCACTGCCAGCGAATTGTCTTTCTCAACACGATTATCCTCCAAACGGAACCACTTTGCAAAAAGTGCTAAAGTATGCTTGGATACTTTATTTTTGAAAAATTTTTGTACAATATTTTCTATCTGATTACTGTCCATACTGACTGTTTGTATTTAGAAGTAAGCGACCAAGGACTTTACACACAAAAGAATATTCATAAATTAACATAAAAACAAAAGACATAATTGAATGATTTTACGAATATCAGCTAAAGCCGCAGTCAAATGATTCTCTACGGTACGTTTATTAATTTTTAATTTTGATGCTATATCCTGATTAGACATACCTTCTACACGACTCATCACATATATCCGCTTTCGCTGTGGGGGCATTTGGCTTACCGCTACATCAATCAAATCTTGTAATTGGCGAGCAAAAATAATATCTTCACTGTTCTCAAAATCATGCGGACGAGCCAACTGTTCTGCAACAAACTTTTCATCCACAACGATATGGTCAAAGTAATTGCAAACGCCATTTTTTGCCATTTTGAAAACATAGGCACCAAAGGAATCTATTTTAGAAAATTTTTCTTTGTCTTTCCATATACTAAGAAAAACATCTTGAGCCATGTCGCGCGCTAACTCGATATCTTTAACAAATCCGACGACAAAAAATACAAGCTTGGGGTAATAATGCAGAAAAAGTACTTCAAAAGCTTTCTGATCACCTTTAGAGAGAGCATTGACATAAGTCTTTTCGATTGAGTTGTTCACTTCACCGGAGAAAAAAGGCTATTATAAAAAATCTTAGAGCCTCTCATGGGACTCGAACCCACGACCTAATCATTACGAATGATTTGCTC
>CAYPLH010000053.1:0-27272 GCA_964411505.1 uncultured Clostridiaceae bacterium
CTCAATTTTATGGTATTTATGCGAAAACAAAGGGAAGGTTGTTTCATCTGAAGAACTGTTTGAAGCAGTGTGGGGAGAAAAGTTCTTAGATAACAATAATACCGTAATGGC
Source organism: uncultured Clostridiaceae bacterium (assembly GCA_964411505.1). Taxonomy (GTDB): domain Bacteria; phylum Bacillota; class Clostridia; order CAYPLH01; family DUMO01; genus CAYPLH01. Next base: position 112 of record CAYPLH010000053.1, read on the forward strand.
TCATATTGGACGGTTACGTGAGAAGATGAATGAGCCTGGGAAAAACCCGAAATTCATAAAAACTGTTTGGGGAGTTGGCTATCAAATTGAGTAGAGAAAAAGTCAAAATGAAATATGAATTAACTAAAAAACTAGTCAAAAAATTATTCATAGCTCTGGTTACTTTTTCGTTTTCTTTATTTTTGTTGCTTATCATTTTCTTGGAATTCCATGACTTAATAGAGCCAAGCGGCGGTTATTTGTATCAGACTTTCCGGTTTGTTTGGAATAATAAATTTGTTGTATTTCTGTTAACGTGGGGGCTAGGAGCGTTAATAATATTTATTTCGTATTGGATTCAAATATTAAAGTATCTGGACAAAGTTATCTATGCAACAAAAAAAATCCATGCTGTCGATGACGAAATCATTGAGCTTCCGTCGGAATTACATGATGTTGAAAAAGATATGAACCTAATAAAGACTAATTTCAAAAGAAGTCAACAGCTTGCAAAAGAAGCAGAACAACGGAAAAATGATTTAGTTGTATATTTAGCCCATGATTTGAAAACACCGCTCACTTCAGTTATTGGTTATCTTACACTGCTACGTGATGAAAGCCAAATTTCGGAAGAGCTGCGGACAAAGTATCTTTCAATATCACTGGAAAAAGCAGAGAGGTTGGAGGAATTGATTAATGAGTTTTTTGAAATTACTCGCTTCAATTTTACTGCTGTATACCTTGACCTCAGCAGTGTTAATTTACCAAGGATGATTGAACAAACCGTATATGAATTTAAGCCGATGCTTTCTGAAAAGGGCTTGCAATGCACTATATCGGCAGCTTCTGATATATTAATAAATTGTGATGCGAACAAATTGCAGCGTGTATTGGACAATCTGCTGCGCAATGCCGTAAATTACAGCTTCAGCAGCACTACAATTGAAATATTTGTCAAACAAAACAATGAGGGCATAAAGATAAAGGTCTTAAATCACGGCAATACAATTGCAAAGGAAAAACTAGATAGAATTTTTGAACAATTCTATCGACTTGATACAGCCAGAACAACCCAAAACGGTGGTGCAGGACTAGGACTTGCTATTGCAAAAGAGATTGTGGAGCTGCACGGAGGTACTATATCGGCATTCAGCGAAAATGAAACGATAATGTTTGAGGTTGCTATTCCTACTCTGTAGGGAAATCGTAAGAATTTCATCACTATTAAAATAACATTATTTGCGGAGGAAAAATGAACGAAGTTAATAAAACGCTATTCATCCCACTATATGGCAAAGCACTTGTCAGCAAGAAGAGGATTATCATAACCGATAAAAAAGCTGAGCAAATATGGGAAAAGGAAGCATTTCCGATTAAAGGTAAATCTAAATCAAAATGGTTGGCCTATTATATGGCGATGCGGGCAAGAATATTCGATGATTGGACAGATAAAATGCTTCAACAATGTCCAGATTCACTGATATTACATATAGGGTGTGGGCTTGATAGCAGACATGAAAGAGTCGATGGTAGCTATGCCGAGTGGATTGATGCAGATTTCATGGATGTTATTTCAGTAAGGAAAAAATATTTTCAGGAATCATCTATCTATCATATGATTGGTATGGATGTTTCAGAAACGGATGAGATTAATAGTTTACCGCCTGCAAATTGTGTCATTGTTATTTTGGAAGGTATTAGCATGTATCTTCAAAATTCCGAGTTAAAAAGATTACTTGAAACGATACAAGAAAAGTATCCTGAGGTTCATATACTTATGGATGTGTATACTGAATTTGCTGCGAAAGCCTCTAAATACAAAAATCCTGTTAATGATGTAGGTGTTACAGAACTTTATGGAGTTGATGATGTTGAATGCCTTGTTGCCGATAACAGACTTAATGTGAAAGCTGAACACTCGTTAACACCAGACTATCTTGTTGATGAGCTAGAGGGATTTGAAAAAAGTTTTTTTAGAGTAATGTTTACTGGTTCTTTAGCAAGAAAGATATATAGATTATATGAGTTTGAAACTGCAAAGTGACTATTGCCGTGGGTTTTAAAGTTAATAATGAGCGTGCAGTACAAAAATCAGGGGATGGAAAGCTAATGCTACCCATCCTTTCTTGTTTTGGGCAAGAGGAAAGAGTTAATTAATATATCTAAAATATTTAAGATTATTGATAGATTTCATTTTGTGGTTACGAAGTATTAAGTGAAAGCAGAAATACTACATGTAGAAATTAAAGTAACAAAGAGGTGTCGACATTGAAAGTAACAGAAGAGAATTTTATTGAAAAGATGAAAAAGGGAGATGAGAAAGCCTTAGAATATGTTATAGATAATTATGGTTGGATTCTTAAAACAGTTTTGAAAAAACATTTATTCTATATTATGGACTATTATGAAGAATGCATGAATGATTGTTTACTTGCGATTTGGGAAAATAATCATAACTATAATCCTGAAAGATCCAGTTTTAATAATTGGATAGGAGGAATTGCAAAATATAAATCTATTGATTATATGAGGAAATATCTAAAGGATTTAGAAACCAAGAACATTGAGGATGTAAATATTACTGTGGAGGATAATTTAATAAAAGAAATTCTTGAAAATGAAATAAGTGAAGAAACTGAAAAAATGCTTCGAATTTTATCGGATGAGGATAGAAATATTTTTGAAAAACGTTATTTAAAAGATAAAGATATAGATGAAATATCTAAGGATACAGGGCTTAGTAAATATATTCTTTATAATAGGCTTTCGAGGGGAAAAAACAAAATTCGTAAAGAAGTTAAGGTAGGAGGAGATTGTAAGAATGAAGGACTCTAAAAATATTTATGGATTGTTAAATCAAGTAGATTTTAATATTGAGGAATATGAAAAAGAGGAATTGAGTGATATAGAAAAGCATAGGTTAAAGGTTAATTTTAGAAAGAGAAATAAGAAAAAATTTGATTTCAAAAAGGTATCTGCTATTGTGGCTGCGCTAGTATTGACTATAGGCATTTTTGGTCAGACGAATTTTGGAAGAAATGTTTATGCAGCCGCTCAATCAAAAGTTACAGAAATATCTTATTCTATAGGTAAATCTTTAGGTATTGAAAGAAATATTGAACCTTATGCAAATGTAGTAGATCAAGTAGTTGAGGATAAAGGAGTAGAGATTAAATTAACAGATGTAATTATTGATAAAAATGAATTAATTTTTTCTACTATTGCAAATACTAATCAACCAATGAATGGATTTCGCTTTGATTATGATATATTCATAAATGGGAAAAGGCTAAAAAGTTATGCGGCAAGTGGAAGTTCTGGAGCAATTGATGATTCTAATACTCTATTCTTCACGACATATACTATTGATATAAAAGAAATTGATACAGATGAGAATGTAGATATAAAAGTTGTGCTAAAGGATATAAGTTATTACTATATAGGCAATAGAGAATTAAATGAAGGTGAAGAGATAGAAACAGAGCAGATAAAAGGAAAATGGAAATTTGAATTTACTGCAAATGGTAAAGAACTGATGAAAAAAACTTATGCATTACCTGTTGAGTATTCATTTAATATAGATAATACAAAATATGTTTTAGAAGAATTTAGATACAATCCTGTAAATCAAAAAATATTTGGCAAAGTTGAAAACAAGTCTAATGGCTTTCATGCAATTGATTTAAGAGGATATGATAACTTAGGAAATGAAGTTGTATTTTATTTAAGTACTTTATCTGGCGAAGATTTTATATTTAGATATCAAAATAGTAATGGAGACTTATCTGATGAAATAACATCTATTACTTTAATACCTTATGCTGCAAAATATCCAGAGAAAAGTGGGAAGATGAATAATGATTATAAGCAGGTCGGAGAAGAATTCACAGTGTTTTTAAATAAATAGATAAAGATGACCTCGCTTTTAAATACAAGATTGCTAGAACAATTTGATGAAAAGATATTCAATGCACTGGTTGAGAAAATAGAAATTATCTCTCCAGTGCATTTTGTTTTTGTATTGAAAATTGGAATGAGGGTGGAGGAAATATAAAGTAGAATTAGGGGAAAGTTGTGGGTTTTCATTTGTTTATACAACCATAACAATATTTCTAAAACCATTGCACATATCAACCAAATGGCTTATATTGTATATTAATGTAAGTTGGAGGTGCGATATGACTACTGCAGATATGATTAAAGAACTGTGTGAACAAATGAATATAAGCGTTGCGGAACTTGCTAGACGTATTGGTCAGACTCCACAGAATTTCAATAAGAAATTAAAACGTGAAACTGTAACCTTGGATGAATTGAAAGCTATAGCTGATGCACTGGATATTAAGTTTGAGCAGGCATTTATATTGCCTGATGGGAATGAAATTAAGATAGGTAATGAGTAAAGGAGGCGGCCTAATATGATGATTAGCCCAGAAAGTTACTATGAAGAGTATCTTAAAGGAAAAGCTAAAGAACAGATAATGACAGCTATTCGGGGGCTTAAGCAAGAAATAGGTCGCCTCAAAAATTCAATGGAAAACCCGCATGGCGGCATAGAAACTGTTATGCATCCAAGTGAAGATACTCGCCTTCATTGGACTCGTGAATACTTGGTTAAAGCCAAACAAGCCTATGTTGAAGCTGGTGGAACTTATACTCTATCAAAATCTGAAGAAAAGACAGCTGACTTTGATGCAAATATGGAATCCATCAGCAAGACAACCTTTAGCATTGGGGGTTATTTTGGAGGCTACCGTAATTATATTGTAGAACTAACAGATGAATTCAAAGCCTATACAAAATTATGGGAAGATAAAGAGCCTCTCCTATTATGTGATGATGATAGTCAGGAGCCATTTACAAAGGATACTTTCATAGCCGCACTTAAAGATCTGCATATCGGTGAGTGGCGCAGGCGATATTCTACTAAACGCTTCGGATGCATGGTACTTGATGGAACACAGTGGGAGTTAGAATTTGTATATAGCAATGGGCATAAACCAGTAAAAATTGATGGTGATAACTCTTACCCTTATAACTTTGATAAGTTCCAGAGACTATTTGGCATTGATGATATTGAGGAGGACGAGTATGAATAAACTCGATATTTTAACAAAATACATACCTATGATCCAGACAGATAGTTTTGGCGAATGGGTTATTGATAAAGAAAATGATGGAACACCGGAACATCCGATACAAATGCCTTTTGTGGGTTATTCCGAAATGGTGAGTAGCTTTATTGACGATGTTTATACTTTTGAAGAAAGCAATAAAGATATGGAGCTTACTCGCTATGGAGATATTCTAAAAGAGAATGGTCTTGAATGGGGAACGGACTCTATGAAAAATGTTGATGCTTCAAATTTGAATGTGCAGTGTGTGCTTGCACTTATTATGGGTGCTGTTAGAGCCGAACGATTTTGCGATGGTGCATTAATAGATTTCTTCAAAAATGGCTGCATATTGAAGTGGCTTGATAGATTAAACAATATTGAGTAAAGGGGGGGTTAAAATTGGATACAAATAAAATGAAAGCTTTACCTTATGATGAGCTGCGTGCATTATATAGGAACTTTCTACATAGCCAAAACATTTCGCAATTAACAATTAATACTGCTTATACGGACACCTTCTACCTTTGGAGGAAAGGTAGCAAAGACCTGTTCTGGAATGCAGTGACTGATACTGATTTTGAGGATACAGCAAAAAACGAGTTAATAAAGGCTCTTTCTGAGAACTCGACCGGTAATGCTAAATCACTTGCTAATAGTTACATGTCTCATCTAAGAAGGTTCCGCCTATTCTTGGCTTCTGATGGAATTGCAGATTCATCATCCACACCTAAGCAGGAAAAGACTGCTTACCGTACAAATACTCGTAAAAAGAAAATGGACGTTAATGTTCCTAATCCATCAATCGAGCAGGTTGAGTTTTATCTTACGAAGTGGGATGGACTTGAAAATTATCATTTACAAGAGGATGCTCTAAATAAATTGTTTCTGGAACTGTGTCCAAATAATACAGACATTCTAGATATTCTATTAAAAGCATCAACACTTAATGATTTTTATAGTACAAACATTTTTTCAATCTATCCGGTAGCTAAGCATATACGCTCCTTAAATATTGATACGAGACTCGATGCTGGTGATGTTACTCTAATCAGAGATATCCAGCATGTAACGATTAGTAATAAAAGGAGAAGTTTTTACTCTTTTGCCACCAAATATTGTAGTCATCACAATCCACTTGATTATCCTATATATGATAGCTACGTTGATGAGGTGCTACGATATTTTAGAAATCGTGATAACTTCTCAGATTTCCAAAATGATGAGCTGAAAGATTACGTTAGGTTTAAAAATATATTGATTTATTTTCGTGAGTTCTATGGCTTATATAAATATAATTTAAAACAAATTGATCAGTATGTTTGGCAGCTTGGAAAAGACTACCTCCCGAAAAATTATGGGAAGAAAAAGAGAGGAGACAAGTAGAAATGAAGATTCACTATTTTCAGAGATATCATGCAAAAGAAAATGTAGCTACGGCAAATACGATGTTGCTATTGTCTCGTTTGTACCAATATTCTTCTGATAAGTTTTTTCGATTCTTAAAGTCGGAGTTCTTCTCTGATTCTTTTGAGCCAGAAATCGTATTTAACTTACAAGAGAAGAGTATTGATAGTATTCCTGATGCCACCATTACACAGGAAAGTTTTAAGATTGTTGTGGAAACAAAAATGTCTGACTGGTTTTATTCTGAACAGCTTATGAGACATTTGAACTCCTTTGGTGATGAGAAGTATAAGGTAATGATTACCCTTGCCCCTGAATTAATGGCAGAAGACAAAAAGAGGGTTTTTGAACAACAATTAAAGGAATATAATTCTGCACAAAGTAAACCAGTAATTCATATCAATACAACTTTCGAAGGTGTTGCAAACGCGATTCAGGAAGTAATTGATGATAGAGATTATGAAATGCAGGAAGTCCTAGATGATTATTTAAATTATTGCTATAGCGATGGACTGATTGCAGTTTCAGATTCATGGAAGTTTATGAGGATGCAATTGGCAGGAACAACACTAGATTTTAATGTAAGCCAGGATATTTACTATGATAATGCTGAGCGTGGTTTTCGTGCACACGATTATTTGAGCTTGTATAAAAATAAAAGCGTACGTGCGGTTGGCAAGATTAGTGCTCGTATCACAGCTGTAGATACTGATAATGGTATGCAATATGAAGTAGAGCATGGTAAATTGACCGAGGAAAGAAAGCAGAAAATTGCAGATGCAATTATTGATGGTGTTCAACATGGATATGATATAAAAAGTAGTAAGCACAGATACTTCTTTGTTGAAAAATTCTATGAGACTGATTTTAAGAAAATCACGTCAAGAGCTCCTATGGGAACGAGGGTATTTGATTTAACACAAGTTCTGGAGACAGAGAATTTACCTGAAACACAGGAAATCGCTGAACTTCTTAAGACTAAGACATGGAGTTAATAATGTGGTGCGTTGTTTGTTGTGTTGAAAACCATAATATCATCGCGATAATTACAAGTACTGTTATAGAGGGAGAGAAGCTGAAAGGAGAGAAATCTTATGAATAAAGAAATCCAGAATGAACAGGAATTAGAAGAAAATGCTGAAGATAAGAATGGAATTGTGACTTGGGTGAAAGCACATAAAAAGCAGCTTGTTCTCATTGGAATAAGCATCCCTACACTTATTGCTATCGTGCTTGGATTGAAGAATAAAGATGCTATAAAAGAATTATTTGATAATTTGAAAGATGAGATAGAAAAAGCGAATCTTTATAGTGGTAAATGGTTTGAAAATGCAACAGATGCAGAACTTGATACAGCACGAGAAAAAGTAAGGCTAGACTATTGCTCATCAGGTGATGATTTTAAAGCGGCTTGTAGCCTACAGAACTTACTTGGAAGATTTGATAAAGAGATGAGTAAAAGAGCATGGGGCAATGAAACTCCACATGCACCAAGTATTCATCGTGAGCACGGATGGTATTTATCTAACGATGACTAAAAAGAGCAGGACCACTTAAATAATTGCAAGAAGTCCTGCTTTCTGACATCAGTTAGCCAAAATATGAAGAAGGGTGAATTCCTCCAAAAGAGTAGTATGTGGTTTCGATATATTGCCGAGAACCGTAAAACCGTTGATATCTTCCCACATACGAAAGCCCTCAGTGGATATGTTCCCTCAAAGAGAACTTCTAATAAAAATATTTTGTTTACTAATATTTGACAGCTATCCCCTCATCTCAAAACACGTTAAGACGGTAGTTATTTAAAGAGTGTGGTATTCCGTCGAATAGTTTTCCATGCATGAGTTAACCTACAAACGGATATTGTGCTGATAATTAGGTTAATATATGATATAATGAATATATTAATATGGTGAGGTGATATGGATGTCAGATATTATTATAAATGAATATCAAGAGCTTCTGCTCCAGAAAAATAAAATAGAGCAAATACTACCTTCTCTTCCAGAGGGATATATATCTAAGAAAACTATTAAAGAAAAACAATATTATTATCTTCAAAATAGAATAGATGGAAAGTTAAGAAGTAGATACTTGAAAGAAAATGAGATAGAGGCTATAAAAGCACAAGTGGAACTTAGTAAAAAATATAAATTACAACTTCCTCAAATTGAAGAACGCTTAAGTGAGCTTGAACAGGCAGCCAAGCTTATTGATAAAAATATTACCAGACAACTAACGTTACTTAAATTGTCATGTGGCATGGACTCTTTAGGCAGTGTTCAAAAGGAACGTAGTGTTGCGTTTGCCAATGCATTGAATGCAATTGAAGGTGTATATGCCAGTAAAACGGCTCAACAGAACATTGATAAGTGGAAAGCTGGGGATGAATCATTTATTTCAATTTTCAAATCAACACTAAACATGTACGGTTTTGTGGCAGAGGTATAAGATGAAAGATCCTTATTTATACGATGATATAGATATACTGAAAAATCTAGCGAATATCAAAGACTGTGATTTGCTAAGTAGAGCTGAGGCAGATATAACCAACTTATCTACGCTTGCTGTCTATAATCAATCTTATAAAGTGTTTGATACAAAAACGCTGCAAGAGATTCATCTTAATATATTTGGACAAATTTATGATTGGGCAGGAGAATTTCGCACAATTCAAATTGCCAAATATGAGGATGTATTGGGAGGAGATACGGTTAGATACACTTTCCCAAAGCAAATAAAAAAAGAGCTTGATGCTGTAATGAAAGAAATAAAAAAACTGAAAAGAACAGAAAATAACGATAGCGATATCGTATTTCGTTTAGAGAGAATTATAGCAACAATTTGGCAGATACACCCTTTTAGAGAGGGCAATACTAGAGCTTGTATTGTCTTTGCAGTCTTACTTGCAAAACATCTTGGGTTTGAAGTAAACCATGAGCTTTTTAATATCCATTCCTCATACGTGAGGAATGCTTTGGTATGGGCATCTCAAGGAATGTATTCAAAGCATGAATACCTACAACGTATTTTTGCTGATGCAATTTTAGGAGATGACATTAATAATCAAGGAGCATCCTCTACTGTCGCCGGAAAATATGAAAGCATTGGAGAATATAAGGTTATAGATTATGTGGAGCGCCCACATGAGTATGTGAAAGATAAATAGAAATATGATTTGGTCGTTTTAGATGATCTAGGATATGTCTCTTTTGATTTGCCAGATGCTATATTAGTTACGCTGATTTGTGAAGACCTACGTCCTAGCATATTGTTTTTCAAGGGAAAATCTACTGAACGAATAGATTGTGTTGCAAAATTTATTTAAAAACGTTTTACTAACGAAATGGGTTAGAACATCTGATATATGATTGAACTAAGAGTTTATAATTCTATTAACACAGCTAACCTCTATATAATACTTGGCTGTTTCTTCGGGCGTATATTTCATACTGTTATCAATCCACCACTTTACTGTTTCTGCAAAACTACCTACGAAATGATTCAATACAAAATCAGTAGGAGCATTCACTTTTATCCCTTTTAAATATTTGGAGAACATCTCTGCAAGGTATCCCTTAAAATACTTCATAAAGAGTTCGCCACTTTCGCAGGTGAGAATCCCCACCATGTGATTTTCGCTATCTTTTAAATGATGGAGGATATGTGTGAGCTTTGCTTCAAATCCGTTGTTATCACCTGAAAAGTCATGTGTTTTTTCCGACATAAGTTCATCCGAAAATACATGGCTGAAGATATCTGTACACATTGCTTTAAGTAGCTCGTCTTTTGTTTCAAAGTGAGCATAAAAAGTGCTCCGACCAATGTTAGCCTCATCAATGATTTCCTGTACCGTTATATTGTTGTATCGCTTTGTTTCAAGAAGTATACTAAATGCCTTAAAAATAGCGTCTCTTGTTTTCTGTTGTCTTCTGTCCATCATAATTCCTCCTGAACAAACTAAATCAAAATGTTTAGTAACTTACAAAATAACCATTTTGATTATTGAATATCCCAATAAAAAATCTTATAGTTATAACGAACAATATGTTCGATAACGAATAGATTGTATTATTACTTGTTAAATAATGCAACAGGAGGCATATATATGGTAAAGAGGATAAATGTTTTTTTTACAGGAGTACCAATGACTATAGTGGGCGACTTGGCTTGTGCCGGTAGCATTGTTAATTGCTATAGTAACATATTTCGTTACGCAGGACATCGTTCGTGGTGTCACCGTGCTGGTGGTATTTTGCCCCTGTGCTTTAGTTTTGGCTACACCTACTGCTATTATGGCTGCTATCGGTCAGGCAACTAAACATGGCATTATCATTAAATCTGGCGAAGCTCTCGAGAAGATGGGTAAGGTGGATACAATTGCTTTTGATAAGACAGGTACTCTTACATTTGGAAATCTGGAAGTTAGTGACACTATATCTTTCAACCCAGATATCGAAGAGAATGAGCTACTTGCTCTAGTAGCTTCAGCAGAGGCTCGTAGTGAACACCCTTTAGGAAAGGCAATAATTGCGTATGCTAATAAGAAAGATATTGCGATCATGGATGCAGAAGGATTTCGAATGGAAGCTGGGAAAGGGATTTATACCAATGTTTCTGGTACACATCTGTTATGCGGAAATGAGAAATACTTAAAAGAAAATGGCATTGACATCCAGAAACAGGTTAGCGATACTCTCAATACTTTGCGCAATCAAGGTAAAGCTTTGATTTTAGTTGCCGCAGACGGAATTTGCGTAGGTGTGATCGGCCTCTCTGATGTACTGCGTTCTACGGCAAATGATATGGTCGCTGAGTTGAATGAGATGGGCACACAAACTGTTTTACTTACTGGTGACAACCACAGAACGGCGGATTATTTTGCACAACAAGTAGGCATTACTTCAGTACGAGCAGAATTACTACCAGAGGAGAAGATGCAGAGTATTGTGCAATTGCAGCAAGAGGGTAAATCTGTCTGTATGATTGGATACGGAGTAAATGATGCACCTGCTCTAAAAACGGCATCTGTAGGTGTAACGATGGGGGCAATGGGTAGTGATATTGCTGTAGATGCTGCAGATATTGCGCTAATGAGCGATGACATTTCTAAAATTCCGTACCTGAAACGACTTTCTAATGCGACGGTGCGCACAATAAAATTCAGTATTTCCCTGTCCTTATTTATAAATTTCGTGGCAATTTTAATGTCATTTATGGGATGGTTGACTCCAACAACCGGTGCATTGGTCCATAATGCCGGATCGATATTTGTAGTACTAATTGCAGCGTTACTATATGATAGAAAATTTGATTAATTATAAACCCTTTATTAAACTAGTATCAGAACTGGTTATAGAATCGGAAAGACTCTGGTTATCAGTATTGGATTAATAGGGGGAATGTATATGAAAAACGTAGTAATAACAGGCAGTACACGCGGCGTTGGTTTTTATATGGCAATGGAGTTTCTACGGGCTGGGTGTAGTGTAACACTGTCAGGCAGAGGGGAAACCATGGCAGATGCAAATCTTAAAGAGCTGTCGCCTTTTGAGGGGAAATACCTTTATGTTCAATGTAATGTGCAAGAAAAAGAAAGTCTGCAAAATCTTTGGAATGCTTCTTCGAAACACTGGGGAGTAGTAGATATATGGATAAATAACGCGGGGCAAAACACGCCGCATACTTTTGCATGGGAAACAGGCGAAGCTTATATTGAAAATCTTATTAAGACCAATATTATCGGTATGATATATGGTTCTCAAATTGCGGTAGTGGGAATGATAAAACAAGGGCACGGCGCGATATACAGCATGGAGGGGTTAGGCTCCAACAATATGATACAGATCAAGACGATCCTGTATGGTACTACAAAGAGCGCATTAACGTACTTTATGAAAGGACTTGCCAAAGAGCTGGAGGGTACTGGTGTTATAGCGGGACGATTATCACCAGGTATGATGCTTACTGATTTCATCACAAAAACACCAGACGGAGATCAATCAGAAGTCATCTCTGACGAAAGGTTTAAAAAGATTTTCAACATAATGGCAGATAAACCTGAGACAGTTGCAAAATTCTTAGTACCTAAAATGCTCAGCAATACCAAAAATGACGCGCAGTTCTCTTGGCTGACGAGTAGAAAAGCGGCATGGCGTTTTATGACTGCAGGTCTCCGTAAAAGTAAGTTGATTTAGATACTGCTTTATAATTTATATTTGAAAGGTTACTATATTTTTGGGGGAAAAGGATGAGCTATAAAATACTTCTTTTTGATTTAGATGATACATTACTGGATTTCAAGGTTAATGAAGCGGATTCGTTAAATAAACTGTTTCAGCAATATGGATATACCTTTTCAGATGAATTGTTTCAAGTATATAACACCGTCAACAAACAATTATGGGCGGATTATGAAAATGGAAAGATTGTGTTAGATGATGTATTGAACTCCAGATTTTCGCAGACCATGTCATTATTAGAGGAAGTTGTTGATGGAAAGGAATGGGACGATCAGTATAGAGAACTTTTAGGAAATGGATGTCAGCTTATAGATGGAGCTCTAGAGTTATGCCAGAGCCTATCCGCATCACATAGATTGTTTGTCGTCACAAACGGTATAACCCATACCCAAATAAAGCGATTGAAACTGTCGGGCTTATATGAATTTTTTGAAGACATTTTTGATTCCCAGAGCATTGGATTTCAAAAGCCATCAAAAGAGTTTTTCGATCATGTTATTAATAATATTAAAGGTTTTTGTGTTGATGATGCACTTATTATTGGGGATTCACTGAATACCGATATAAAAGGCGGCATTCTATCAGGAATTGACACTTGTTGGATTAACAGAAAGGCACAAAAATTTAATGAAGAAATTCAAAGTACATACATGATCAGTAGCTTAGCAGAATTATACCCCATTTGCACACCTATGAAGAAAGTATAATTGGAAGCTCAGTGTGACATAGCAGATTATTGAGGAGGCGATTAAATGAGCAACCGATATCGCACTGCTATCAAATCCCACTGATAGTGAACCGTATTTATCCTTCCTTAATCCTAATAGTATGCTGTCCTAGATAGGAGAATATGAACAGATAAAAATTGAATCATCTGAACATGGTGATACTGTTGTTTCAGGCAGAGAGCTTGCAAAATGGCTGGATGTAGCTGAAAATGACTGGAAAAGAAAAAATGTTATCTCACCTTATGAGCTTTCTCCATCTATTACTATTCATGTGCATGATGAAACAATTAATGAAATCGGAAATGTTTATGATATGGTTCATAACGGATTTGATCAAGCAAAGCTAGCTGACATTATGACTAAAATAGGATTCAGAGATATTCAATCCAAAACTTTTTATTCTGGCAGTAAAATATTCATGGGACAAGATGCATCTATGTTTATTCTTGATTCACAGAAATAGAGGTAGCAATATTAATTACGTTACTAGAGTTACTGGATTTAAGAATCTTTGAAAGTAATATCGTTAGTCAGGTGATAATTTACTATGATAGAAAAACTAAAAATTCAAGATTTCGATAGAATATATAACCTAATGGAAATGAGTTTTCCGAGTGATGAATATAGAACCTATGATGAGCAAAAAGCATTGCTTAATAACCCTGCCTATTCTATTTATGTGCTTTATAATGAATATCAAGAAATTAAGGCTTTTATTGCGGTTTGGGAATTTAATAAATTCGCTTTCATTGAACATTTTGCTGTAAATCCTGAGCATAGAAATGGTGGAGTTGGAGCATATATACTGAATGAAATGGTGGAAATGCTTGGTATAACCGTTTGTCTGGAAGTTGAACCGCCCGAAACAGAAATGACGAGCAGGCGTATTGGCTTCTACAAGCGAAACAATTTTTTTCTTAATGAATATCCATATATGCAACCTTCAATATCTCGGGGAAAGAATGCAATTCCGTTGTTCATTATGACTTCAGGTGGCAAAGTGGATGAAGAAATATTTGAGCAAATAAAATGCACTTTGTATACAAAAGTGTATAAAGCATAAACAAGCTATTGAAACACTAAGTATGTATCAGCTCCAATCCTTATGATAATGAACATTATTTATTAACTTAGACGCATATGCTGAAAAGTTGCCTACTAAAAAATATAAGTATGCAACTTTTTTTGTTTGAATAAAGAGGAAAAGAATTGTTTTTTGAACACATTGACACTTATCTATGTCAGGGAATATAATGCATATAGATAAATATCTATATGTAGAGAATTTAGTTATGAGGTGAATGCTTTGAACAAAAATTATGGAGAAATTGCTGTGTTAATGAAAGCATTATCAGACGAAACAAGGGTGAAGGTTTTTGATATGTTGTCAGAAGGTGAGCTTTGCGCCTGCAAAATACTAGAAGAATTTAATATTACGCAACCAACACTTTCCTATCATATGAAAATACTTTGTGATAGTGGGCTTGTTGGAAGTAGGCGGGATGGTATATGGATGAAATACTCTATTAATAAAGAACGATTGGATTCATTAAAGTACTTTTTCGATAATATTGGTTCGAAAATCGATGTATGTAATGAATGCTGTTAATAAGTAAGGAGATGATTTTTTGTTTATATTTGAGTGGCTCAATAATCAGCTGCTTAAGATGGAATGGCTGAACAATTTGATAAGCTTAATTATCTCAAATGTTTTTGGGTTAGATGTTGACGGTAAACTGGGTGGAAGTATTCACTTCTTTATTTATGATGTAATAAAAATATTTATATTACTTACAGTTCTGATATTTACGATTTCGTATATCCAAAGTTTTTTCCCACCTGAGAGAACTAGAAAGATATTAGGTAGATACAATGGAATTTCAGCAAATATATTAGGAGCTTTGCTTGGAACTGTTACGCCATTTTGTTCTTGCTCTTCGATTCCGCTGTTTATTGGTTTTACCAGTGCAGGTTTGCCGATTGGTGTTACTTTTTCATTTTTAATATCTTCTCCGATGGTAGACCTAGCATCAGTCATTTTACTTGCTAGTATATTTAATTGGAAAATAGCAATATCCTATGTAGTTGTTGGGGTTATCCTTGCAGTTATTGGAGGCACCATCATTAGTAAATCTAAACTTGAGAAGTATGTAGAACCTTTTGTTTTTAGTAATAAGGTACTTGAGGTAGAACAAGAAGAGCTTACTACTCGTGATAGAATTGATTTTTCAAGTGAACAAGTGTTAAGTATAATAAAGAAGGTGTGGTTGTATATTCTAATTGGGGTTGGGATAGGAGCAGCCATCCACAATTGGGTTCCTGAAAGCATCATTTCAGCAGTTCTTGGTCAGGATAAATGGTATTCGGTGTTATTAGCCACTATCGTTGGTGTGCCAATGTACGCTGATATCTTTGGAACGTTACCGATAGCAGAGGCATTAGTTTTAAAGGGGGTAGGAATTGGTACAGCCTTAGCATTTATGATGGCCGTAACTGCACTTTCACTTCCATCCTTGATCATGTTAAAGAAAGTTGTGAAGATGAAGCTCTTAGCTATATTTGTGGGAATTGTAACCACAGGGATTATTACCATTGGATATATCTTCAATGCTTTTGGTTACCTATTGATATAGGATTTTAATATTTCAAGATAAAACTGAAGAGATATATTATATGTTCTATTGAGGATTCTAAAATAATTAAGGAGTGAATTACTATGATAATCAAGATTTTGGGTTCAGGATGCAAGAACTGTGTTACATTGAAAGAAAATACTGAGAAAGCACTTAAAGAGGCAGGAGTAGAAGCAGAGATTGTTAAAGTAACAGATTTTAAGGATATTATGGCCTATGGTGTAATGTCAACTCCGGCGTTGGTGATTGATGAGGTGGTTGCCTCTTTTGGTAAGGTTTTAAAACCTAAAGAAATTATGAAAATTCTTGAAGAAAATGTTTCTACAAATTGTTCTTGTGGTTCAGGTTGCTGTGACGCTCCGAGGGAAACAAAGGCTGAAAAAAAGCAAATTGTTATTGATTTTCTATTTCTTGATCTGAGTGTTTGTACACGCTGCCAAGGGGCAGATTCAAGTCTTGACGAAGCTTTATCAGAAGTGTCAAAAGTTCTCGAAGCTACAGGAGTTGAAGTGGTCGTAAATAAGATTAATGTAATAAGTAAGGAGCTTGCCGTACAGCATAGATTCGTAAGCTCACCTACAATACGTGTAAACGGGCATGACATTCAGATGGATTTCAAAGAAAGTTCGTGTGAGTCTTGCGGTGATTTGTGTGGAGATGAAGTCGACTGTCGGGTTTGGATATACGAGGGTATAGAATACACAATACCACCGAAGGCGATGATTGTTGAGGCGCTTTTAAAGGAAGTATATGGCAGTAATAGAGTTGATGAAGAAGAGAGAGAGTATGTATTGCCAGAAAACTTGAAAAACTTTTATGAGTCCATGAAGGGTAAATAAAAGCGTAATAATAAGTGTGAGGAGTTATTTAATAAATGGACATTATTATAAAAGGTGCACGAGAGAATAATCTTAAAGGAACAGTGTCGGAGGTAGTATCTTGCACAGATTCAATTACAGGTCAGTACCTAGGTGGGAGTATGCGTGCCCCAAAACGCAAAAAGGCTTCTGGAAATGGCAAGATACTTTCTATAAAAGGCGCAAATACTAATAACCTAAAGGACTTAAATCTTGAAATCCCGTTAGGTAAGTTTGTTACTATAACAGGTGTCTCTGGGGCAGGAAAGTCAAGTCTTGTCTTTGGTGAGATTAGCAACGCTGCAACAGCTTATTTTAACAAAGATAATAGTAATCACCAAGAGCATATTTCAGGATTTGAAGCTTTAGATTCTGTTATTACCATAGATCAATCTCCTATAGGACGTTCTTCGCGTTCTAACGCGGCAACTTATACAGACATTTTTACAGGTTTTAGAAATTTGTTTGCAGAAATTGCTGTGAAGCAAAAGAGCAATTTACAAGCACGGCATTTTTCCTATAATGTACATGGTGGACGTTGCGAAAAGTGTCAAGGATCAGGGAAGATACCTATTTCTATGAACTTTCTTCCTGATGTGGAGGTTACTTGCCCTGTATGCCGTGGCAAAAGATACCAAAAGCCTGTCTTAGCAATAAAGTATAAAGACCACACTATAGCAGATGTGTTGGATTTAAGTATAGATGAAGCTGTTATTCTCTTCGAAAAGGAAAAAGAACTTTATCGAAAGCTCACAATTTTGCAAGATGTTGGTCTTGGATATCTAGGTTTGGGGCAGTCCGCATCTACTCTATCCGGTGGTGAAGCACAACGACTTAAGCTAGCAAAAGAACTATCTAAGCAAAGTAGCAATAAAACATTATATTTGTTCGATGAACCTACCAGTGGGCTTCATCCTTACGATGCAAACCGGTTGATCAATGTGTTTGATAGTTTAGTATTAAAGGGTAACAGCATTATTATGATTGAGCACAATTCTGAAGTTATTTTGGCATCAGATTGGGTAATTGACTTAGGTCCCGAAGGAGGAAAACATGGTGGGGAAATTATAGCACAAGGAACACCAGAAGAAATTGCACAAATCAAAGAGTCTGCGACAGGAGAAATTCTTTCTAAAAAGCTATAGGAATAGGATTTGCAACTGGACAAGCATGTATAGTCTTTCTATTGAGGAGTTAAGATATGAAAAAGGATAATAGAGAAAATAAGTTAACTAAAGTATTATTTGTTATTTATTTAATCGCGTTGCTTTGGATAATAGTATTCAAATTTGATATACCATTTTCTAAATTGGGATATATGAGAAATATAAATTTAATTCCTTTTAGTCACCCATTAATATTAAATGGCAATCTTAATTTTAAAGAAATTGTTATGAACGCAGTGATTTTTATACCTCTTGGTATATATGTGGAAGTTTTATTTAAAAAGTGGGCTGTTGGAAGAAAAATTTCCTTCATTTTCATAATCAGTTTTATATGTGAACTATCACAATATATTCTAGGTATTGGTGCTTCTGATATTACAGATATAATTACCAATGTGTTTGGTGGGATTGTTGGAATAGTAATGTATATAGGTTTAATAAAAATAGTGGAGAATGGCGTTAAGGCACAGAAATTTATCAATGTAATTGCCACAATAGGAACAATTCTCATGACTTTATTGCTGTCGCTGCTTGTAATATACAATTTATAATTAACCAGCGTTGATTGACGAATTGGCAAAAGGGAAGCCCATTGCTAAGATTTTGAGAAGCTGAGGTTGAATGGTACAGCTTATAAAAAGTTTAAAGTTTAAAATCTAAAACTAAGATCTAACGGTATTTCAGTTATATTATCGTTATTAGGTATTAAGGTGTAGTCGCTTACATATCCTTTGTATATTAATTCTTTGTTCTCTATTGCATAAAGTTCACTTGTACTGATAAGTTCGGGAACTTTATCGTATTTTATAATTTTACTGTTTATTAAGATTTCGGCAACAAATTGAGAGCAAAAGTATCGTGATTTTCTTTTTATTTGTATGTTTAACAGTACTCCTAATAAACCTAAGAGATTGTATTTATACTTATCTTTTTCTCTTAGGAAATTTTCAACCTGCTGTTGAAGAGCAATATACTGTTCTTCGGTTACTTTGACTCTATATATAAGGCAATCACTCTCAGGAAACTTTCTAAAAACTCCTTCATGCAGGTTTTCTATAGCAAACCCGCCTGAAAATGGATTATTAGGCTTAGTTCTACCGAAAGAATACATTTCAGTAAAATTGTTATCAAAGCTGATTGATGAATGCGGATATTGTATATCTGAAAATGTATAGATTATTTTAGAAAGCCAAGTTCCTGTTTTAGTGAAAACTAAATAGAAATATTTATGTTCCATATAAATGATCAACTCCATCTACTGTAGATGTAAAAGTTTTTCATAGCATTTATTAAAGCGTATGATATAAACAGTATACATTAATTATAGCTGAAGTTGTAGTGTTTATATTTGGATTTGGTTTAGTGAGATTGAAGAAGAGAGAAATTTCACTTATAGAAAGTGTTTTAGCCGTTGAACATTATTTTCTTCAAATTTAAGCAACCTGTTCATAAGACTTAGTATATTAGGTTCGGCATCATTATATTTTTTTAGATTTTTAACTGCGTTAAGTATCCCCATATTGCTTCCGATAATAAGCATCTCAGAAATATGAGACGGTGTTTTATCGGTGATCGTTTGCATATTGATCATCAAATATGTTTTGATTTTATTAAGCGTGCCTATTCCTTTCTCATCATACCCAGCTTCATTTAGTGCATCCTGAGCGGTACGATGGATTTCTTTATATTCATTGTACTGAGATTCTAAATGATTTTTGAAATTGTCGTCTTCCGCAATGCCTATTAATTGCTCAATAGTATGTACGCCCATTTGTGAATTCTGATAAATAAAGTTTAGTAGTTCTGCATTTCCATTCATTTTTTAACACGCCCTTTTTTCTTTATTTTATCCTTAAGGCTTGTATATATTCATAGAGATTAACACAGTGTATACTATAGGGATAAAAGCATTAAATGAAGAAACTACTTTGAAAAACTAATAAGCGTAGAATAGCGAGGAATAGAAATTATGATTAGATTTAATAGTGATTATGCTGAAGGAGCACACCCTAGAATTTTAGAAAAGCTGATAGAAACGAATATGGAGCAGACGCCAGGATATGGTGAGGATATCTATTGCCAAAGAGCGGCTGACTTAATTAAAGAACAATGTGGAAATGAAAATATTGATGTGCATTTTCTAGTTGGCGGTACACAGTCAAATTTAACTATTATAGCTGCTGCGCTTCGTCCGCATCAATGTGCTATTGCTGCTATTAGTGGTCATATAAGTACCCATGAAACTGGTGCCATTGAAGCAACAGGGCATAAGGTAATAGAGTTGCCAACTGAGGATGGCAAACTTACAGCAGCGCAAATCTTGGATGTTTATAATAATCATCAAAATGATGAAACTCATGAACATACTGTGCAACCAAAGTTAGTATATATCTCTAATCCAACAGAATTAGGGACTATTTATAGTAAGACTGAATTAATGGAACTTAGTAAAACATGTAAAGAGTGTGATCTGTATCTATTCTTAGATGGTGCAAGATTGGGATATGGGCTTACATCTGTAGGTAATGACCTAGATTTGCCGTTAATAACAGAATATTGTGATGTATTCTATATTGGTGGAACAAAGGTAGGAGCGTTATTTGGCGAGGCAGTCGTAATTACTAATCAAGCTTTAAAGCAGGACTTCAGGTATATTATGAAGCAAAAAGGTGCTATGCTTGCAAAAGGTAGATTATTAGGCATACAGTTTTTTACCCTTTTCGAAGATAATCTGTATTATGAAATTTCAAAGCATGCTAATAGAATGGCGGATATTATTAGGGACGAATTTACAAAGAACGGCTACCAGTTCTTAATTAAAACTTGTACAAATCAACAGTTTCCGATATTGTCAAATGTTGATATAGCTAAGCTTTCGGAAAAGTATAGTTTCCTAACATGGCAAAGAGTAGATGATTATAATAGTGCGGTTCGCTTTTGTACTAGCTGGGCAACAAGAGAAGAAGATGTTTTGCAACTGGTGAAAGATATCAAATAGAAGGAAACACTATAAAGTTATGTGTGATAGATTGCTTTTCAAAAGGGTATGAAAGAGGTGGGAAGTAACATGAGTATAGAAACCAAAGGTTCAGTTTCGAAAGAAGTCAGTATGCAAATTACGGGGATGACTTGCGCAGCGTGTGCGTCACGTATTGAAAAAGGGTTAAATAAAATGGAAGGTGTAGAACAAGCAACTGTCAATTTAGCCTTAGAAAAATCAACGATTAAATTTGATCCATCCAAACTGAGTGAAGTAGATTTCGAAAAGAAAATCGAAGCGCTTGGCTTTGACGTTGTAAAGCAAAAGGTAGAATTCGATATTACGGGAATGACTTGTGCAGCGTGTGCAACACGTATTGAAAAAGGGTTAAACAAAATAGAAGGTGTTGCCACAGCGACAGTGAATTTAGCACTTGAAAAAGCAACAATCGAATTTAATCCTTCTGAAGTAACTATTTCAGATATTATTGCAAAGGTAGAGAAGCTCGGTTTTGGTGCGCACCAAAAGCAAGACGAAACAGAACAAGTAGATTATCGTGAAAAGCACATTAAAGAACAACAACGTAAATTCATTTTTTCAGCAATTTTATCATTGCCATTATTATGGACAATGGTCGGTCACTTTTCATTTACTTCATTCTTATATGTACCAGATATTTTAATGAATCCGTGGATCCAAATGATATTAGCAACACCTGTACAATTTATTATCGGAAAACAGTTTTATGTAGGTGCCTATAAATCACTGCGAAATGGTAGTGCAAACATGGATGTACTCGTCGCTATGGGTACGTCAGCAGCTTATTTTTATAGCGTATATCAAGCTGTTTTAAATGCTGGAGCAGACCATGTTCCACATCTATACTTTGAAACAAGTGCAGTATTAATCACACTTATTCTTCTAGGCAAGTTATTCGAAGCAAAGGCAAAAGGCCGTTCTTCAGAAGCGATAAAAAAATTAATGGGCCTTCAAGCAAAAACAGCTATTGTCGAACGTGATGGAGTTGAAAAAGAAGTACCGCTAGAAGAAGTAGTAATGGGCGACATTATTTTAGTAAAGCCAGGAGAAAAAATTCCTGTTGATGGTGAAGTATTAGAGGGAACAACTGCTGTTGATGAATCGATGTTAACGGGTGAAAGCTTACCAGTGGATAAAAAAGCCGGCGATGTATTATACGGCTCCACAATTAACAAAAATGGTTTTATCAAAATGAAAGCGACAAAAGTCGGACGTGACACAGCACTGGCCCAAATAATTAAAGTGGTAGAAAGTGCGCAAGGTTCAAAAGCACCAATCCAGCGTGTGGCAGATAAAATTTCGGGTATTTTTGTACCTGTTGTAGTAGCGATTGCCATCCTATCATTTCTAGTATGGATTATCTGGGTCAAGCCTGGTGAGTTTACACCAGCACTTGAAGTGCTAATTGCCGTTCTTGTGATTGCTTGTCCATGTGCGCTTGGCTTAGCAACACCAACTTCCATTATGGCTGGTTCGGGTCGTGCAGCAGAATTCGGTATTTTGTTCAAAGGTGGAGAACATTTAGAACAAACACAAGGAATTGACACAGTGGTAGTCGATAAAACAGGTACTGTTACACATGGTAAACCTGTTTTGACAGATGTCTTAGTAGCAGATGATCAAGATGAAGAGGATTTTTTATCGCTGATAGGAACAGCAGAAAAACAATCAGAACATCCATTAGCCCAAGCAATTGTTCAAGGTATTCAAGATAAGGGCGTTGAACTACGTAGCGTTCAATCTTTTGAAGCAATTCCGGGTTATGGAGTTCAAGCAACAGTTTCAGGCCAAGAAGTTATCATTGGCACACGGAAACTCATGCACAAATTCGGAATTGATATACAATCTGTTCTTTCTTTGATGGAAGAATTAGAGCGAAACGGTAAGACGGCGATGTTAGCTGGAATCGATGGACAATATGCGGGGTTAGTTGCCGTTGCAGATACAATTAAAGATACTTCTCAGGAAGCTGTACGCCGATTACAAGAAATGGGTATCAAGGTGATTATGATGACAGGTGATAATGAACGGGCAGCCCAAGCCATTGGTAAAGAGGTAGGAGTTGATGCAGTTATCGCAGAAGTACTTCCTGAAGGGAAAGCGGAAGAAGTGAAAAAACTGCAACAGCTAGGCAAAAAGGTGGCGATGGTTGGTGATGGAATTAATGATGCACCTGCACTTGCAACAGCTGATATTGGTATGGCAATAGGTACAGGGACAGATGTTGCTATGGAAGCAGCAGATATTACTTTGATTCGAGGCGATTTGAATAGTATTGCCGATGCAATTTTGATGAGTCGTAAAACGATGCGTAATATTAAACAAAACTTATTCTGGGCATTTGCTTACAATACGATTGGGATTCCAATTGCTGCAATAGGGCTACTAGCGCCGTGGGTAGCTGGTGCTGCTATGGCATTTAGTTCTGTGTCAGTTGTATTGAATGCTTTACGCTTACAAAGAGTGAAGTTACCTTAGGCAAAGATATAGACAAAAAATTAACGAAGTGTAAAAATAGAATTAGATAACAATGTGAACGGAGAGTTGAAATGGGTGATCATAAGTGCGAACATGAGTGTCAATGCGAAGGGCGTAAACCATGTGTCTCTATAGTGCCGATATTTAATCATCTCGAAGATAAGCAAATAGCCGAAATCACAGAAGCGGTTCAATCGGATTCGTATAAAAAAGGTGAGATTATCTATCGGGCTGGGGATAAATCAGACTCACTCTATATTGTCAGGACCGGAAGGATAAGGATTTACCGGTTATCTGAATCGGGGAAGGAACAATTGGTGCGTTTTTTGAGCCCTGGGGACTTCACAGGTGAACTTGCTCTGTTCAGCGAGTCTGTTCATGAAGCTTATGCAGAAGCTGTGGCTGACACTGAAGTTTGCCTGATTACGCGCAACGATTTACAGAAGTTCCTTATGAAATACCCCTCGATTTCTTTGAAAATTTTAACGGAATTTTCGAGTAGGTTGGAAAAATCAGAGAAGCAAACAACCAGAGTTTCTACTGAGAAGGTTGAAACAAGACTAGCACTTTTTATAGTTGAGTGCATTGATCGAGAAGAATCGTTAATGGAGTTTGTATTACCAATGAGTAAAAGAGATCTGGCTTCTTTCCTAGGGACAACGCCGGAAACTATCAGCCGGAGATTAACGGATTTTGAAGAAGCGGGGTATATTAGACAGAAGCAGCACAGGAAGATAGAAGTCCTTGATTTAGACAGGTTGCTTCTAGTCTAATGAACACTTTTATTTATGATAAGCTTTCACTAGATACTTCATAGAACAATGTTGTTTTGTAACTTACTTGACAATTTCTTTTTTTTTGCTGTAAAATAGTTCTATAACGAACAGTTGAAAAGAGAACTGTCGGATTTATATTTATAAAATGCAAACTGGCATACGAGGTTGTATTATGAATGATACTTTAGAGATTTTATTAAATGGTCAGCAATTTAAAAAATTGCACGACAAAAAATATCATCAAATTCTAAAAAAGTATGGACTGACAAAGCTTGAAATCGAGATACTATTATTTTTCGAAATAAATAAGCGTTATGATACTGCTAAGGACATAGTAGATTTTAAGTATTTTACTAAATCGCATGTTTCCAAAGCCATAACATCTTTGATTAATACTGGTTACTTGTATCCAAAGGCTGATGAACATGATAGAAGATGTGTGCATTTAAAAGTATCTGAAGATGCTAAACATGTTATTCAAGAAGCAAAAGAGATACGAGATGAGCTAATAGGCATTCTTTTTAAGGATATTTCTTTATATGAACAAGAAGTTATATTTAATGTTGTAAAGAAAATAACTACTAATATTACAGAGGCAATCGAAGAAGATATTTAAAATTGGAGGTATTTCATGGAAAATGTAAAATTTGAAAGTATTGAAGACTTTACGCAAGAATACAGTAAAGTCTGCGTTGAGAATAATGTAATTGATGCTAGTCTATATGAGTCTTATGGTGTTAAGCGCGGATTAAGAGATAAAAGTGGTAAAGGTGTACTTTCGGGAATTACTAATATCTCAAATATTCAATCATATCAGGAAATTAACGGCGAGACTGTTCCTTGTGAGGGAAAGCTTCTATATCGAGGTTATAATGTCATCGATCTAGTAAAAGGATCAGTTGATAATAAGCGGCAAGGATTCGAGGAAGCAACCTATCTATTATTGTTTGGATCACTTCCTAATGAAGAACAGTTAAAAGAATTTGAAAGAATTTTGGCAGGCAGCAGAAATTTACCAAAGAACTTTGTGAAAGATGTTATTATGAAGGCTCCGAGTAAAGATATTATGAATTCTTTAACGAAAAGTGTTCTTACATTGGCTTCGTATGATGATAATGTATCCGATTTATCTTTAGACAATGTGTTAAGACAATGCTTAACCCTTATTGGAACTTTCCCGATGATGGCAGTATATGGCTATCATGCCTATAATCATTATGAATGTGGAGAAAGTTTCTATATTCATAGACCGGACTCAAGTCTTTCTACTGCTCAGAATATCTTGAGAATGTTAAGACCAGATACACGTTATACAGAGTTAGAAGCAAGCGTTTTAGATATTGCTTTACTGCTTCACATGGAGCATGGAGGAGGAAATAATTCTACATTTACGACTAGGGTAGTTTCTTCTGCAGGTTCTGATACTTATTCAGCTATTTCTGCAGCATTGTCCTCGTTGAAAGGACCTAAGCATGGTGGAGCTAACATTAAAGTAGTAGAAATGATGAATGATATTAAGGCGAATGTTTCAAATATTAATGATGAGCAAGAAGTAACACGTTATTTAAGTAGAATCCTTAATAAAGAGGTGTTTGACCAAAGAGGTTTAATTTATGGCATGGGACATGCTGTTTATTCTATTTCTGACCCACGGGCAACGGTATTTAAGGGTTTTGTAGAAAGATTAGCTAATGAAAAAGGTAGAAAATCTGATTTTGAATTGTATTCTATGATTGAGCGATTAGCTCCAGAAGTGATAGCTAAAGAGCGACGTATCTACAAAGGAGTCAGTGCAAATGTTGATTTCTATAGCGGATTTGTGTACAGCATGCTAGACATTCCATTAGAATTATATACACCTATCTTTGCAATGGCGCGAATCGTAGGGTGGAGTGCACACCGTTTAGAAGAGTTAATCAATGTGGACAAAATCATGAGACCTGCGTACATTAGTATAGCAACAGATAAGGATTATATCGCAATGTTAGATAGATAATTATAAATTGTAAATATATGATAATAAGAAGAATATTTACGTATATAAGAATATTCATATATAAAAATATGTAGTAAACTATCCAAGGATATTTTACTACATATTTTCAATTTGCCAATCAATTGGTTGTTTACCAATGGATTCGAGAAAGTTATTTGCTTTTGAGAATGGTTTAGTTCCAAAGAACCCTCTATGAGCGGAAAGAGGACTTGGATGCACAGATTTAATTATACAGTGCTTAGGATTAGTAATAATGCCAAGCTTAGATTGAGCGTTCTTGCCCCATAGCACAAATACGACAGGGTCTTGCCGTTGGTTAAGTAAAGCAATAATCTTATCGGTGAATTTTTCCCATCCTAGATTTTTGTGTGAGTCGGCTTGACCAGCACGAACTGTTAGGGAAGTGTTAAGAAGTAGAACTCCTTGATCGGTCCATTTTTTTAAATAGCCATTATTGTTTAAATTCATCATTAAGTAAGTCGTGCCAGTCGTTTTTTAATATTTGCATATTTATTACCCTGATAATTATAGCACAGTTAATAAGGCTGAAAAGCCTTATTTTTGTTTCACTATCAGAATTTATAAATTTAATGTTGATAGTATAAGTGCAACTAAGGCATTCTCTGCGCTAGAGGCTTGCACTCACAGAGTATAAGTCTCGCTGCGACCTAAAGGTCTAGTCTCGCTTTAGCGAATGCCAAGTTTTCTTTATTATATACGTTATTTTCAAAAAACGATATTGACATTTTATTTGAAAAAGATTACT
>CAYPLH010000054.1:0-26590 GCA_964411505.1 uncultured Clostridiaceae bacterium
TTTCTTTTTGCTGATAGAAAAATACCCTTATCGTTAGTTAACTAAATGACATTGGGGAGTGAACAGTAACTAATAAGAACTTAATTTGATTAAATATACAAATATACCTTACAATTATTAAGGAAAAAGGGTATAATTTTATTAAGTGAATAATCTATATGAATATTACAATCCAATTATATTGAATTTAGCCAAAGGTGTGAGGTTGTTTGCGGGAAACTCTTAAAGAATTTAATATTTCTAGTTTTTTGAAGCTGATTGGAGATCTCCTGGCAATTGACAGTCCGATTAGTGTCTTCCAAATAGTTGTAGATATTAGCATTGTTTCATACATTGTTTACAAGCTCATACAACTGGTCAGGGAAACCAGAGCTGTTCAATTGATAAAAGGTATCGTGGTAATTATCGTGGCAAGATATGTCAGTGAATTGCTTGGCCTTAGGACAATAGAGTACATACTGACAAATTCTATTCAAATAGTCGGATTTGCTCTTGTTGTAATATTTCAGCCTGAGCTTAGGCGCGGGCTCGAGCAAATAGGGCGGAGCAAGTTTAAGGACTTCTTTAACTTTGATGAAGAGGGCAAGGCTTTAAAGACAACAGCCATGATAGAAGAACTGGTCAAGGCTTGTTTTCATATGGCAAGCAATTATGTGGGAGCACTTATTGTCGTTGAAAGAGAGACAAAAATAGGCGAAATAATCAATTCAGGAATACAGATAGATTCAAATGTTTCTTCGGAATTATTGATAAATGTATTTTCTCCCAACACACCTTTGCATGATGGTGCGGTTGTAATAAGAGATTACAGAATTAAAGCAACCTCATGTTTTTTGCCACTTACCGACAACCCTAACCTGAGCAAGGAACTAGGAACAAGACACAGAGCAGCCCTTGGCATTACTGAAGTTTCCGATGCTATAGTAATTGTAGTTTCTGAAGAGTCGGGTAAAATTTCTTTCGCATTAAATGGCGGCTTAACAAGAAATCTTACTCAGGATACATTGCGGAAGGCGCTTAATAAGAATCTTATTATAAAAAAAGATTCACAAATGAAATTTTCTTCACTGTGGAAGGTGAAAAGTAAATGAATAAATTTATAAGTTCCAGCCTTTTCATGAAAATACTTTCAGTTATTTTTGCTGTATTTATATGGTTTGTAGCTTTAAACAGTGAAAACCCGTTAAATATTAAATCTGTTACCGTTTCGCTTGATCAGAAAAACAGCTATGCGCTTGCAGAGAAAAACCTTGGACTATATAAGACGGTAATTCCTCAGTATATTACTGTCACAATACATGGTCGGGATGAGGCTTTGAAAAATGTAACGGGTAGTGACTTTGAAGCAGCAATTGATTTTTCCGGGATCGAAAAATCCGGTGTTTATAATTTATCGGTTGTTGTAGAAAATAATAATGACGGAATATACATAAATGATATAAGTCAGAAACTGGTTAAGGTAACTGTTGAGGAAATCATTAAAAAAACTTTTGAGGTTGGTTTAAAAAAGGAAGGTACTCTGAAGGAGAACTATTTTATAACAAATGCATTTTTAAGCCCTGATATCATAGAGGTTGAAGGTCTTAAGCCCGATATTGATGAAATCAATTCTGTAGTTGCGCCTTTGCACTATGAAAATCTAAGTGAAAATATTTCAACGCTGATAAATTGTCATTTCTATGACAGGGATGGAAATGAGATAACCAAACAAAGCGGCAAGTTCAGTGTAAGTGCAAATGTGGATATTGCTAGAGAGGTCCCGGTTATCCCTGTGGTTACCGGCAAACCCCAGAAATATTATTTCGTTGAGAGTCAGAAGGTAACACCAGCTAAGGTTTTGGTACAGGGTTCTTCAGCTGTACTAAATGAATTGGACAGGGTAAACATTTCTCCTGTAAGTATTGAAGGTGCAAATGACAATATCAATGTGCCGGTAGCCTTAAACTTGCCTGAGGGAGTCAGCATCTATGATCCGGATCAGGAAATTACACTGTCTATAATCCTTAAGAAACTGACAGAAGCTGACTATCATATCTCTAAAGAACGGATCACAATTATTTTTACGGAGTCGAAATACAAATACGAAATTAAAAATTCGGAAATTACAATAAAGCTGTTAGGGGTAGAAGAGAATAAAGAACTGAGTAGAGAGCAAATAATACCATCAGTTAATGTAAAAGGACTTGGACCAGGGGTTCATGAGCTTCCCGTTAAGATATTGGTTCCCCAGGGAATATTTGTTGACGGAGAGTACTTTGTAACAGTAGAAATCCTTGGAAATACTGACAATGCCGGTCCTGAAGATAACGGGACTACATTTATTCCCCGCTAGAAAAATGTAATGTGTGGCAGGGCATCCCCCTCGTGATTTTTTAAAATTTATTAGTATTTGGAGTGCAAATGAAATTTGTTATAAATAATTTAATGTTAACCTTGGATGAAGATACAAACCAACTTGTGCATGTTGCTGCAAAAAAGTTGAAGGTTCCTGTTAATGATATAGTTAAGTTAAAAGTCATAAAAGAATCTGTTGATGCAAGAAAAAAGGATAGTATTTTTCTGGTTTACTCAGTTCTGGTTGATATTCCGCATTCGAATTATAAAATTACAAACAGTGATGTTAAATTAATTGAAAGCGACAAAAGTGAGAAGCTTGCAGAAGGCTGCAAAACTCTTGTGAATAGACCTGTCGTTGCCGGTAGTGGACCGGCTGGCTTATTTGCCGCTCTGGTTCTAGCCCAGAACGGATATAAACCTCTTATACTGGAAAGAGGAGAATGTGTCGAAAAACGTGCAGTTATAGTAGAGCACTACTGGAAAACAGGAGAACTGAATCCTGAAACAAATATACAGTTCGGTGAAGGCGGCGCAGGAACTTTTTCAGACGGAAAGCTCACTACCAGGATAAATGACAGAAACTGTGAAAAAGTACTTGAGGAGTTCTATAAGGCAGGTGCTCACGAGGAGATTCTTTTCAAGGCAAAGCCCCATATTGGTTCTGATGTTCTGAAAAAAGTAATTGTAAACATTCGCAAAACAATAGAGTCGCTTGGCGGCGAATTTTTATTTAATTCAAAAGTTACTTCTATTCAAACCCGAAACAGCAGTTTGATCGGCTTAACAATCAATGATGAACAAAAAATAGATGCAAGTGTACTAATTCTCGCAATTGGTCACAGCGCAAGGGATACTTTTGAAATGCTTTTAAACCATGGTATTAAATTTGTTCAGAAGCCATTCTCTATAGGTGTGAGAATTGAGCATCCACAGGAATTAATAAACAGGGCTCAATATGGAAAGTTTGCCGGACACAGAAAATTAGGTTCGGCTGATTACCAGTTGTACAGTAAGATAGGAGACAGAACCGTATATTCTTTCTGCATGTGTCCGGGAGGTGTTGTGGTCGCGTCAGCATCAGAGCCTCTTAGCATTGTGACAAATGGAATGAGCGAATTTTTAAGGGACAGGGAAAATGCTAACAGTGCGCTTGTTGTGTCTGTAAACCCCGGGGATTATGGAAGCTTTCATCCGCTTGCAGGTGTTGAATTTCAGAGGATTTGGGAAAGGCTTGCTTTCAAAGTTGGTGGAAGCAAAGGCGCTGCACCGGTACAAAGACTGGGCGATTTTATTGACGGTATTGATACAGGATTGATTGGCGCTGTGAGACCTTCTTATACAGGTGAATTTAAGGTTACAGATATTAATCAATGCCTTCCGGGATTTGTGACCAAACCCATGAAACAGGCTTTATCAGATTTTGATAGAAAAATTAGAGGTTTTGCTTTGAAAGATTCAGTTTTAACTGGTGTTGAAACTCGTACGTCTTCGCCGGTGAGAATTCCCCGGAGTGAGTGTTTGGAAGCTTTGGGTATGACGGGTTTGTACCCTGCAGGTGAGGGAGCGGGATATGCGGGTGGTATTGTCAGTGCGGCGGTAGATGGAATAAGAGTGGCAGAAAAGATAATTTCAGTTTATACACAGCCAGCTCGATAAAGGAGTAAAATAAGTGCGTAGACAAATGGAATAGAAAGGGTAAAATGTTTATTATGAATAAAACCAGAAATATACTGGTCAGGTTGCAATATATCCTTCATACAGATTCATTAAGCTGGCGATATGGTGCAACAGAATCAATTGAATTCCAGTATTTGTAACAGAATCTTCACTTGTGCATAAATTAATGTGGAGTTATAATATTTTATGGGTGCGTAATAAGCTATACCAGAAATTTCAAATTAAATATTACGTAGGAGGGATCAATTATTGGCTAGACTTTTTGGAACAGATGGGGTCAGAGGTGTTGCCAACGAAGAACTTACGGCAGAACTTGCATTTAAGCTTGGTAAAGCCGGAGCGCACGTTTTAACAGCAGAGACCAAACATACTCCCCGTATACTGGTGGGCATGGACACAAGAGTTTCAGGACACATGTTAGAATCAGCTCTTACAGCAGGTATATGTTCTGTGGGAGCAGAAGCTGTGTTGCTTGGAGTTATTCCAACCCCAGCTGTGGCTTACCTTACAAAAAAGTATAAAGCTGATGCCGGGATAGTGATTTCTGCATCACATAATCCATTTGAGTTTAATGGAATCAAGTTTTTTAACAGTAATGGATACAAACTTTCCGATGAACTGGAAGACAAAATTGAGGAATTTGTAACGCCCGGGGCTGAACAAATACCTTTGCCCAAAGGCGCAGGTATGGGAACCAGAAGTTTTATGGCAAAAGCTGTGGATGATTATGTCTGTTTTCTAAAAAGCACAATAGATGTGGATTTAAAAGGGATCAAAGTAGTGGTGGATTGCGCCAATGGTGCGTCTTATAAAGCAGCTCCTTCAACCTTAGCAGAGTTGGGAGCAGATGTAATAACTATTCATAATGAGCCGAACGGTGTAAATATTAATAATGGATGCGGTTCCACTCACCTGGATGACCTTTGCAGGATGGTAAAAAAATGCCGAGCTGACATAGGAATTGCTTTTGACGGTGATGCCGACAGGATGCTTGCTGTAGATGAGAACGGCAAAGATGTGGATGGAGACTCAATTATGGCTATAATAGGTCTTGAGCTTAAAAAAGCCGGTAAGCTCCAAAAGGACACCATAGTTGCTACTGTTATGAGCAATATGGGATTTGAGATTTTTTCAAGAAACAACAATATCAATCTTGTAAGAACCAAGGTTGGTGATAGATATGTATTGGAAGAAATGCTTAAAAACGGTTATGTTCTCGGTGGAGAACAATCGGGACACATTATTTTTCTTGAGCATAATACAACCGGTGATGGTATTTTAACGGCATTGCAGCTTCTGCGAGTTCTTAAATTGTCAGGTAAGAAGTTATCTGAACTTAGT
Organism: uncultured Clostridiaceae bacterium; assembly: GCA_964411505.1. Taxonomy (GTDB): domain Bacteria; phylum Bacillota; class Clostridia; order CAYPLH01; family DUMO01; genus CAYPLH01. The sequence goes on from CAYPLH010000054.1 coordinate 5,356, forward strand.
TCCGTTGTTCAAATACTGCCCCAGGTTCTTAAAAATGCAAAGGTCAGTAATGGAAATAAGCATAAGTATCTTGAAGATGAATTAATTGCAGGAATGTGCTGCAGTATTGAGGCTGAATTTCAACATGAAGGAAGAGTATTAATAAGACCGTCGGGGACTGAACCTTTGGTAAGGGTTATGATTGAAGGTAAGGATCTTGATTACATTACATCAAAGGCTTGCGAATTGGTAAAAGTTATTGAAGAACGGCTGGCTTAATGATAATGAGGTGATAATACTTATTTTGAAGTAAGGATATAATTGTCGAGAATTCCTAAACGATTATTTGGAAAGGATAATTAATATGGCTTTGTGGGGAATTTTCATCGGTGCTTTTTTTATTGGCTTTTCAGGAGCTATGATGCCCGGACCTTTACTGGGGATTACGATTGACGGCAGCATAAAAAAGGGATGGATAGCAGGTCCATTGATAGTATTAGGACATGGAGTCCTGGAGCTTATATTAATTATCATCATGACCTACGGACTTAAAGATTTTTTCTCTAATCTGACAGTTTCAGGGCTTATCGGGCTAATAGGCGGTGCTTTTCTTGCATGGATGGGATATGGAATGATAAAGGTAGGCATAAATAAATCAGTTTCATTGGAAAATCAAGATGCAGGGAACACGATCGGGATTAAAAATCTCACATTAACAGGAGCACTTGTAAGTGCTACCAATCCATATTTTATTCTCTGGTGGGCTTCGACAGGGATGGAATCAATACGTCAGTCGTTCACTTTAGGATTGGTCGGTGTATTATTCTTTTTTATGGGACATATTTTATCTGACTTTATATGGTATTCTGCAGTTTCCACAGCGTTTTCTAAAGGAAAGAAGTTGATAAGCGATAATGTATATCGTTGGATAATTTTATCGTTGGGTATATTTATAATAGCATTCTCGATCTATTTCATGGGAAGCGGGTGGAAGATGCTTCAAATCTATTAATATTGATGCCCACATGTTTTCAATTTTAATACTTGTTGTGTGTTGTCTATTGAAGTACATCCTGATGCCATTAAAGAGAGCGAATTATCTTTGAAATATCTGTTAATCACTAACAATAATAGTTTTGGCACTTTTATCAATAGTAATAGATATTCCAAATGCATTGGTAATATCCTTTATTGGAAGAAAGGTACGTCCGCTTATCCTCTCAGGAGCAGCTGAAAGTGTACCTTGTTTCCCATTATACGTATATAGCAGTTCACTTTCTTTCATCTCTATTGTATTACCGCTTTTTTGAAGAGTTATTTTTTTTGTAGATGCAATTGCACTCCCGGACATTTCAAGTGTGTTTACCATATCGATAAAATGAACCATTAATGTGCCGTTTTTCTCATAGGATTTTGTTAAGAATTCAATCTTTCTATTATTCCAATAAGCAATGTATAAAACTCTGTTATCAAAGCTATCATCAAAGGTTGCTCCGGAAGCTTCCTGCAATTTAAGAGTTTCCTTTGGAGAATTAATCTGATTTTCCATATTTTCAGCTGCCATGATTGGTGTATTATCTGCAAATATATAGTAACCTAATAAAGAAATGCATATAAATGCAGTCATTAAATAAAATAATTTCTTTAAATTCATAAGATTAGAAGTTCTGAGATCCGTGACTTCAGTCATGGGAGAAGAACTCCATTACACCGCCCTTCCTTAAGTTTTATTAAATATAATTCCTTAGTCATCAGTGGTCTCTACCACTGTTCAAATTCATAATTTGACATTAATTGATTTCGATACGCTTTTTAAATCATTGGTGAAACCGCTTAAGTTACTACTAAGGTCACAAATATCATTTCCTATATCTGAATTAAGTTTGTTTGATTCAATTACTGCTTCCATCTTCTCCAGGCTGCTCATTATGTGCTGAAGTAATATTTTTCTCTGGTTAGCTATCGCAATCATACTTTCCAGTTCTTGCTTCAATTCCATTTTCTCATTCAGAATTTTCAGATAAGTATCTTTTTCTTTCTCGTTGCAGTTTTCCAGCATATTGTTGATATTATCTATGTCCCTTATAAGAATTTCTATTTTATTGCCAATGAAAATAGTTGTGTTCTTGAATTCACTATAATAAGTGGAAACCTGTTCGCCCAAATTATTTATTTCCTGAAGGTACTTATAAGTAAACAAGTAACTTTTATTTGATTTGGATTTCATTTTAATGGTTCTGATTTTATTATCAATTTCCTTTTTTAAAGAATCGACTTCTTTAAGTTTAGCTGTTACTTTATCGGCATCATCAGGAGGAAAAATAAGATCATAGGTGACTGAAAACAGCATTACTATTGATGTGAACATCAGAGGTTTAAACAAATTACCGCAAAATATATTATAAACTATAGTAAGTGTTATACCACCAATAAAAAGTATTAAATTTCTCAGGTTAAATATTCTTATCATAATAGAACATGCCCTTATTTAGTAATATTTTACTATTATATTATACTACAAATATAAATAAAAATGAATACAAAGTATAAGATTTTTTAAAAAATAAACAGGTTTCGTAAGTTGACAAAGTAAATGCAACCTTTTGCTTGCTGGTTCTTTCTTAACTTTGGGTAATCATAAGTATAATCAATAATTCTCATATGTTTTGTTTTATCAACCAGATCATAAATAAATAGTTGGCAAATCTAGATTTAGTATTACATTTCCAAAATAATAACGAAACATCTTGTATCCTTTGAGATTTTATCAACAACAGTAAAGCAAAGACAGTAATAGGCATATCGCTTTTTCATAGAAGTTCCGCTAGGGAGAAATCCACATCCTTACTCGCAAACGTCAGCTTACACTTTTTTGTCATATCAACTAGCCCAGCGCGACCATATAATGTCCGCTTGTTTAGCTTGAATTTATTGTTATTGCCTTCAACAACCTCCAAACTTATATCCATGAAGATTGCATTTTTTACAAGAGCAATGTCTTTTTTAATTCCATCTCAAAAGCCAGCGATTTTTGAATCTTGATATTTTTCAATATACTCATTGATGGTATAAGGGTTCTTGCACATGATGACAGTATGAATGTTCTTTACTGAGAAGGAAATTAAAGCTGTCAAATTCTTGGCACTTCAAAACCATCGCCCCTTTTCTTGTTCCCACTGGTGTCAACCAGCTTTTTTATAACTTTGTACTTTTCATTTGCTTCCATGCTCAAATCAATCCTTCTCATTAGTAACCACCTCACAAATTAATATGAGATATTATACCATATTATTTTTGGGACATTTTCACGTGCGGTACAATGAGACATTATCATAAGTGGATCATACATGGTGGGCGGTCAAAGTAAATGCAACCTTTGACAGAGTAAATGCAACAAGTAGCGTTTAATTGTTCCCAAAGAGGTTGCATTTAGTGAAAAATGTTTATTATAAATGCAAACGACATGGGAAATGCAAGGTTTAATGTTAAAATTAGGCGTAATCTAGCTAAGGGTGCGAAAACTTGATTTTTCGGTCAGAGTAAATGCGCCCCCCTCAAATTTCTTGCATAGCCGTCCGCCGACCTTGACTTTTGCCTGTAAAAATGGGGCAGAAAAGTGTGACGGGGCGGGACGGAATTATAGATGCAGTTTTATTGCCTCGTCCGTACAGATTGTACCATTTTCACATTCAAAACTCAAGGCAGACCCGCCGTTGGCGGGCGGCTAGTAAGTGTGAACCGAAAGTGGTTGTTCAGGGGACAAACAAAATTATAAACGTAAAAAAACCGTTACGCAAGATGAAGTTTTCAGTCACCGCTTGTCGGACTAAATGCCACTATCCTGTTTGGCGGATTAAACGCAACCACCAAGCAAGCAAAAGGTTGCATTAACAATGTCAATTCACGGTGGATCATACATCGGTAGTGAATTTAACTATAATCATTGCACTTGTATTATTTTTGGTATATAATGAACTCAGAAATCACAGACAAACAAATTGTGATTTATCGAGTCAAGTATAATACAGGCGGTATTATAATGAACAGTAGATTTAGCTTTAAATTCATATCTATTAAGCAAAAAAGCGTATTTTTTAAATTTATGCTTTCGTTTTCTATTCTTATACTTATACCAATACTTACTCTTGGGATTGTTTTTAATTATGTTTTTTCCGAGAATTTTTACAATGAAACAAGAAAATATAATAATATACTTCTGGTAAGAACTTCGGAGAAAATTGAACAGAATATGTATGAATTAAAACAGATGATGTATAGAAAAACATTTTTAGTGAATATTGAACTTAGTAATTATTCCCGAATTTCTGAAGTTGTAAATGAGCTTAAAAGAATTAATGCAAGCAACCAATTCATTGATGATATATTCGTTTTTTATAATGGTTATAATAAAGTTATTACTGATCATGGAATGTATGATTCTAGTCTGTTTTTCAATAATGTCTATAAAATTGAAGGTATGAGTGATGAAGACAGGAACATAAAATTAAATAATAGTAATAATTTTCATGTTTTACCTATCGAAGAAATTATTACAAGCTCTGGCGGAAAAGTGAATGCTGTTATGGTTTTAACTTCATTTCCACTATACAGTACTCAAACTAAAGGCACACTAATTGCTATTGTAAAAGAAGATACATTAAATCATATGCTCGATTCAAATGGTGAACAGCTACAAAGCAAATTAGCAATAATAGATAAAGACAATGGAATAATTACTGAGACAATGAACATAACAGATGAAAGATTGCAGGGTAATGAGAAAAGTTATAAGAGCGTCATAAGTGCATTGGGCAAGGATAACAATAATAATATCATCATTGATTATAATGAAACAGAAACATCAGTATCTTATTTTATGTCCTCTTTTGCTAATTGGATATATATGGTTCTAACACCAATTGATAAAATAATGGCTAAAGTAGTTTTCTTTAGAAATTTTGTTGCAGGTCTATCCATTTTCCTTTTTGCGATAGGTATTTTTCTTTCAGTAATAGTAACTAAAAACTTATATAAACCAATCAATGAAATTGTCAGCATGTTTAAAAGCAATATACAAGAAAAAAGAGAATCGAAGGATAATGAAAATGAATTCAAATATATAATAAATCACCTAAAATATGTTTTTAATAGAAATTATACTTTGGAGGAGAATGCAAATAAAAGTGTTGCTGTTATTAAGAAATACTACCTTAAGTCTCTTCTGCTGGGTGGAGATACTGATAATAGCCAAGATAATGATATTTCGGGTGTAAACAGAATTTTTAAATATCCGTTCTATGTTGTAGTAATAGTTGCCTTAGCAGAACCACTTCGCGAAAGACACAAGATTGATAAAAATGAATTACAACAAAAAAAAGATGAGGTTCTAATGAAAATGCATCAGAAGTTTATGGGGGAAGGGTTTCTGGGAACCATTACAAACATCAAAGGAGGCAGGATATCAGTTGTTGTCAATTTTACAGAGGAATTTTCATTAAAATCGTACATAGATAACATTACGTTAGAGTTACTTAAGGTTTGGAATCATCCATTTCTACCATTGGATATTGGAGTAGGAGGTATATATAATAATATCGAAAGTATAAATCAATCTTATGAGGAAGCCATACAGAGTCTGGAGTATAGAACAATATATGACACTAACAAAGTGTTATATTATAGCGAAGTCAGCCGTAATTTAAAAGATATAAAGTTCAGCTGTCCCATAGAAACCGAAAAGGCAATTATTTATAGCGTAATGTCAGGGGATGTTGACAGTGTAAAGCGGTTAATTGAGGACATATTTGAAGGTTTAATATCAGAACAAACAGCATATGGTATGATTGTTTCCATGTACAATGAATTGTTGTATATATTAATGAAGGCTTTGAGCAAGAATAGAAATTCAATTAATGAATTAATGGTATCTGAACTAACTGATATGCTTAATACTAATTCATTATGGACACTCAAAGAAATACAGGATAATGTTATAAAGATATATAGCTATATTACTACCAAGTTTTGCGAGGAAAAGAGAAGTAATAATGAGTTAATGAAGGAACGTATTATTAGCTATCTTGATAGTAATTATTACAAAGACATTTCTTTAGAAACAGTTGCAGATCAGGTTGGATTAAATCCCAAATATGTAAGCAGATTCTTCAAGGAACAGAACGGTATGAATTTTATTAATTATCTCAATTCCTTGAGAATAGATAAAGCAAAAGAAATCCTTACGCAAAATAAAGATCTGAAGATAAAATGTATAGGAGAAAAGGTTGGATTTACAAGTACAAACACCTTTATTAATACTTTCAAAAAATATGAAGGAATTACCCCCGGTAAGTTTAGGGACAATTCAGAAATAGTAAGCAAATAGACCTGCTAGTCTAGCATATTTTTCTAATTACTAATATGATATAGCTATGCCATAAAAAATGTTGTTTAAAATGTTGTCATCCATCGGATTCTTTCATATTTCAACACTTGTTGTGCCGTTCTAGTGTTCCAGTTCAAATGTAGAAAAACAAAGATAAATAAGATAATTAAACATTCAAAATGTAGAAAAACATGCATAATTAGAAAATGAAAGATTTACAATCTGAACTCATAGTCTATACAATAAAAATGTGATTTATAAAACATCATTGATTGTATATACTACTAGAGCAAAGTAGAGGGGTCATATAATGGACAATAAGTTATCATATTTAAATCAGAAGCATACTGAAAAGCATGGTATATTTTTCAAAATTAATAGGGACAAGTATTTGTTATTAATGTTGTTGCCGGGGCTTCTTTATTATGTAATATTTAAATACCTTCCAATGTATGGAGTTGTAATTGCATTTAAGGAATATAACATTTTCAGGGGGATATCAGCTAGCCCATGGGTTGGACTAGAGCATTTCATGAACTTTTTTCAAGGTTCTTCCGTGTACAGGTTAATAAGAAATACACTTATTATTAACATTTATGGTCTTATATTCGGTTTTCCTGCACCTGTTATACTGGCGCTTGCATTTAATGAGCTGAAGGGCAAATATTTCAAGAAGACCTCTCAGGCAATAAGTTTGCTACCACATTTTATTTCCACTGTAGTAATAGCGGGTCTTGTAAAAAATTTCTTATCGCCTACTACTGGTATAATTAACCGTGCAATACAGCTTGCTACCGGGGCTGATCCAATTAATTTCTTTATGAATCCCCAGTATTTCAGATCGATTTATATTTCCATGGATCTATGGAAAAGTGTAGGATGGGGATCGATAATATTTAGTGCAGCATTATCAGGAATAGATCCATCGCTATATGAAGCGTCGTTTATAGATGGTGCAAACAAGCTTAAGCAGGCAATATATATTACAATTCCGGGGTTATTGCCCACGATAGTTATTGTACTGATATTAAGGCTTGGAGATATGCTGGATGTGGGAGCACAATCAATAATACTTTTATATAATCCAATGATTTATGAAACAGCAGATGTGTTGTCTACATATGTTTATCGGCGAGGTTTGGTTGGTGCAGATTACAGTTTCGGTGCAGCAGTTGATCTTTTTCAGTCAACAATTGGGATAATTTTGATTGTTTCTGCAAACTACATAAGTCGAAGAATGACAGAATCAAGCCTATGGTAGAATGAGAGGAGTCTTTATATATATGAGCAAATCAAGATTTTCACTAAAATTAACTTGGGATGATTTCATTTTTAAAATATCTGCTCTAATTATCGTGTGGGTAGCTTTAATATTGACTTTATATCCATTTATCTACGTCTTTTCCAGTTCGATTAGCAGTCCTGTTGCTGTTATGCAGAACAAGGTATTCATATGGCCTGTTGGATTTAATCTTACAGCTTACAAAAAGCTTATAGAATATCCAATGGTCTTAAAAGGATATTACAATACAATTCTTTACACTGTAACAGGTACTTTCATAAATATGCTGCTTACAGTTATGACTGCTTATCCCTTAGCAAGAAAAAGTCTTGTTGGAAGGAAAGGGTTCGTATTTTTGATTACTTTTACCCTTCTATTTAATGGAGGATTAATACCTACATATCTTGTAGTAAGAAGTTTAGGGATGGTAAACACAAGATGGGCAATGATTATACCAAATGCTATGGTAACATGGAATGTTCTTTTGATGAAGACTTTTTTTGAGAGTATGCCAAATAGCTTGATCGAAGCAGCAATTGTTGAAGGAAGTACAGAAATGCAGACCCTGTATAAGATTGTCTTGCCGCTTTCTAAGCCTGCAATTGCAACCATATCCTTATTTTATGCAGTCCGACATTGGAACAGCTTTTTTCCTGCTTTAATATACCTGAACAATAAGGACTATTATCCCATACAGTTGTTTTTACGACAGATAGTTCTTGAAAGCCAGACGGCTGATGTACTTGGTCAGATTACACGTGTAGAGGATTTAATGTTAACTGAGTCATTGAAGTATGCGACTATTATGATTGTAACAATACCAATATTAATAGTATACCCTTTTATTCAAAAGTATTTTGTTAAAGGTATCATGGTAGGTTCTGTGAAAGGGTAAGTGTGATACTAGGTCGTGTAGAAAAATAATGGGCGTGATTTTTATGTACAAGGGGGCGATAAAATCCATAAGATTATAATTTTAAGAATGGCAAAGTTCTAAGAATGGGACAGGAAAGCTTAAAAAAAAAGATACCAGGGGAGGTAATTATTATGTTCAAAAGTAAGACTAAGGTAATAGCAGTTTTATTAGTGTTGATTATTCTTGCAGGGATTGCATCAGGATGTACATTGAAAAAAGGTGATGAGAAGACAGAACCTACACAGCCTATCTCATCACAGGCACAAGCACAAGTGACCGACAAGCAAGAAGAAGTTGGTGGATACAAGCTTCCATTAACCGAGAAAAAGGTTACCATTGACTATTTAATGTCCGATAACTTACTTGATCCAATTACTGCAGATATGTTAGTTTTAAAGGAAATTCAAGAGAGGACAAATGTATATTGGAATCTAATTTCAGTGCCTAGCACCGGATACGCTGAAAAGTTTGCAATTACGCTTGCTTCGGGAGATATGCCTGATATATTATATTGTGAAATTATAGATAGTAAAAAGTATGGGCCTGAAGGAGCTTTTCTTCCTCTGAATGATTTGCTTGATAGTGTAGGTCCAAATATTGTAAATGGTATTAAAGAGCGAAAAGCTGTAAAAGAGATTACAGCAGATGATGGAAAAATATATGTTATTCCAAAATTCAAAGAATCTATCAAGCCTCATAGCTATATGCTTAGAATGGATTGGATGAACAAGTTGCAGTTAGAGATTCCCTCAACCCTCGATGAGTATTATAACGTACTTAAAGCATTTAAAGATGCTGATCTTGGTGGTGATGGCAGGACTATACCATTAGCAGTCCAAGGTCTCGGAATGTTAAGGGCTGTTTTCAATACTTTTGGCACAGAGGATGGGTTTGTAGCAAAAGATGGACAAATTTATTATGGACCTGCAACACCAGAAATGGAAGATGCAGTAACATACATAAATAAACTATACCAAGATAATCTTATAGAGCGCGATTTTATGGTTATTTCCAGAAAACAATGGGAAGAAAGAGTCAGCACGGGTTTAGCTGGATCAATAACTACTTCCGCAACTCAATCAGATGTTTTTACAGAACTTTTATCATATGATTTTCCTGATGCAATAATGATGCCTATTGAGCCCATAAAAGCACCTGACGGTAACAGATATTCTCGTGGAATATCATGGCTGGGAGCTGGTAACATTGCAATTTCCAGTAAAAGCAAGTATGCAGAATTGATAGTTAGACAATTTGATTATGTTTATAGTGATGAGGGCAGACTCCTTACTTCATATGGAATTGAAGGGGATACATTTACTTATATCAATGGAGAACCTGAGTTCACAGAGAAAATGTTTGAACTGGGAGGAGAAAGATTCACCCAATATGCAATATTCGGACGCAGAGTTCCTGTTAACCCTATTTCTAATGCTGATCTAAAAAGATTTAAAGACACATTGGCAGGGGAAGGTATAAGGTGCAACGTACCGTATATGATGGAACCTGTACCACAACTTGGTTTTTCGTCTGAAGAGTTGAATGAGTTAAAAAATATAGAGACTGACGTCAACGACAAAAAAGATGCATATCTTCTTAAATTTATTACTGGAGATGAACCTTTAAGCAATTGGAGTAAATATATTGAAGAATTAAAGGTTGCAGGACTTGACAGAATGGTAGAAATTTATAATGAAGCATACAGCAGGTTTGATTAAGATAATTAAAATTTTAATTAAGTGATAATTTTGGAGGCGGGGCAAAGGTTGTCATGCCTCCAAATTAGTACTTGCAGTCTTTAAAAGGTTGTAAAAAGGGGAGATAAAAGTTGGAGAAATCTATTGAGAAAAATAATGTTGTTTTAATATGCTGTGATCAGTTAAGAGCAGATTGGTTGGGCTGTAATGGGCACCCTGTTGTTATGACTCCCCAGATAGACCAATTAGCTCAGGAGGGAATTAATTTTCAATCGGCATTTTCAGAATGTCCGGCATGTGTACCTGCCAGAAGAATTCTTATGACAGGTAAAGGAAGCTATTCGATTAAAATGAATAAAAATAGGGCTACTCAGCCATTTGCCGAGGGACCGAAAATTGCAGAAGTGATGACACAATCGGGGTACCAGACTTTTGCAGCAGGAAAACTCCACACATGTCCTCCCAGAAACAGAATAGGGTTTGAGGAAGTTCAGCTAAATGAAGAAGGGAGAAAGATTCATGAGTGCTTTAAGGATGATTACGAAGCATTTTTAGCTGATAATGGCTACTCTCACCTTGCGTATACTCATGGTATGGGCAATAATGAATATGGAATGAGAATAAACCCGTTACCAGAACCATTTACTACTACTCACTGGACTGCACAAAAGGCAATGGAGTTTATTGAGAGAAGAGATCCTACAAGACCGTTTTTCCTTCATATTTCTTTTGATAAGCCTCATCCATCTATAGCACCTACTCAAGAATACTTTAATTTGTATAAAGATATTGAAATGCCTAGGCCTGTAGAAGGCGACTGGACAAAACACAAATTACCAAGCCACACACGCTATCAACAGTTAAAAAACAACTATGACATGTGGAAAGGTCATCCCTTGGTAATACAACAAAGCCTTAAAGGATATGCAGCTATGATAACCCATATCGATAGCATGATTGGTGTGTTTTTAGGAACATTAAGGGAAAATGGGCTGTTAGATAATACCATGATTATTTTCACAAGTGATCATGGAGATAACCTGTTTGATCATGGAGGACTAGCAAAAGTAGACTTTTTCAAAGGTTCATGCAGTATACCTTATATAATTTGTCCACCAAAGAAATGGGTAACAGAAAACGGGTTTATACTGGGACAATTAAATAAAAAAACCTCGGCTTCACTCATGGATATAATGCCTACTGTTCTTGAAATGTGTGGAATTAGTATTCCGGATTCTGTAGAGGGACAGTCGTTAGTTCCTGTACTACTTGATGAAAATGCAAATTTTAGAGAGAAGTCTTTTGGTAATTGCAGCGTGTTATATACAGTTATGGATGGCAGGTTTAAATACATTTGGGCAGGAGACGATGGGTATGAGTTTTTGTTTGATACTCATGTTGATCCACGTGATTGTGATGATTTAGCAGAAAAAGAAGAGTACAAAGACATGCTTATCACTTTCAGAAAAGACTTAATAAATTGGTTGGAAGTAAATGATGATCCTCATGTAGAAGATGGTAAGCTAAAAACGATTCCGTATTACAAAGAATTACTAAAAACAGCCTCTTCCAGAACATCGTGGAATAACAGAGGGAGACATTGAGATGAATAATGCGGGTGACTTTTTGCAAAGACCTAATTTCTTATTTATCATGACCGACCAGCACAGGTTTGATTATCTCTCCTGTGCCGGGTCAGCTTTTACTGATACAAATAATATAGATAGTATAGCACAAGAGGGCATGCGTTTTAGTAACTGTTATACAAATTCACCGGTCTGTGCACCTGCTAGAATTGCTCTTGCAACAGGTATTCAACCATTTAGGTTAGGAGTTCTTGACAACTATTGTTATCTACCGTTGAGTACACCTACCTATTATCAGCGATTAAGAGACTACGGCTATAGGGTTGGATGCGTAGGAAAGCTTGATCTGTCTAAACCTGATGGTTATATTGGATTTAATGGAGACAGACCATGCACATATTCATTTGGGTTTACACATCCGCATGAGTGTGAAGGAAAAAATCGTGCAACAATGTCCTGCGAGCCTATAGGACCCTATACAAGCTATTTGGATAGAAAAAATATGCTAAAGACTTTTCATAACAATAGTAAAGTTAGAAAAAGAGAAGATACATGGTTTAAAGCACAAAACTTTAATTCTGTACTGGATACAGAGGATTATCATGATGTATATATAGGGAGAAAATCGGAGGAATGGTTGAGAAATATAACAACAGATCATCCCTTTCATTTATTTGTTAGTTTTGTGGGTCCTCATACCCCTTTTGAGCCACCAGCTGAATATTGGCAAAGATATAAAGAAGTTGATGTTCCGGAGGCAATTGAAGATAATTTGGAAAGTAAACCTGAATGGGTGAAAAAGTTATCTTGTAAGTACAATGTTTCCGCTGAACAGGTACCTGAGACTAGAAGACGATATGCAGCTTCAATTAAAGTGATAGACGATATGATAGGCTTGATAATAGATACACTAAGAGAAAGAAATCTACTAGAAAATACTTATATAATTTTCACTAGTGACCATGGAGAAATGCTGGGAGATTATGGTTTATACACAAAACATGTAGCTTATGAGCCTTCGATACATATACCTCTAATTATATCAGGACCTTGCATACCAAAGGGGCAGGTTTGTAACAGCATGATAGAACTTATTGATCTGAACCCTACGATATGTGACCTAGCAGGTATACCTCGAATTCAGGGGATAGATGCCAAATCCTTTTTACAAGTTTTGAAGAGGGAAGAAATAAAACATCGAAGCCAGATTATCTGCAGCGAAAGAAACTTCCGATGTATCCGCACAGATAGATATAAATATATAGAAAATTATAATGATGTTTCAGAGCTTTATGATCTTGTGGAAGATCCTTGTGAGCTCAATAATATATCAGAGAAAAAAGCAGATATTGTATTAGATATGAAGAAATGTTTAAAAAAAAGGTGTATGGAGGGTAAGTGGAATAGGTGATTAAAAAGGTTTGTATGAAACAAAAAGTTATTATTTCAGATAAGAGTGTATGTATAGTAAAAGGTAATGATTCATATAGAGATTCTGGCAATGGACTGATTGAAATAAAAACTGGTGTTAGCAAAGCATTAATAGGCTTTGGGAGCAGGTTTGAATTTTCAGATGAATTAATTATTAAGCGTGCCAAATTAAGAGTGTTTGTTCACAAAGCAGGAACAAGGCAAAGCGGAAGACTTGATGTATATGGTGTAATGAAAGATGGTTTACTTCATGAATTTGAGCTTTACAAAGAGAATCATCATGAGCTGTTATGGCTAGATGCAATTGATATATATAACAATCGTGGCAATACAGGGTGGTATGAAGTCGATGTAACAGATTACATTAGTGATAGTCATTTAAATAAAAGATATATAGCCTTTAAAATAGAGTGTGAGACGAAATTAAAAAATGATTCACCTGTATATTTATGTGGTTGCAACTCGGAAATGAACAAACCGGAGTTGTTAATTGAGTACTATAAGAATAACGACATTAATAAGCCTAATCAGTGTAAATACAAAATGGATCCGTTACATGGTTATAAATTATGGCTTGATTACAAAACTATCAGTGACAAAACAAAGATTTCTGAATATAGGGATAATATTAAAAATATATATGTTGATGCTTCGGGAGATATTATTGATTCTGCTGTAGAGGAGCTAAAAGAAGGCTTGACAGGTCTTCTGGATAGTGAGATAAAAATCGCAGATAAAATCACACAGGGATCTGTAGTATTAACAAACAACAAAGAAGGAGCCCTTCTTAAGGAAACTTTTCAACTCATGCCAAGCCTTGGAGAAGAAGGTTTCACCATACGTACAATAAACTTAAATAAAACAAAGATTATTGTGATAGCAGCTTTGGGGAATAAAGGATTGCTGTATGGTGCATATAGATTTCTGGAATTTTTGAAATGCTTGGGGGATTTAAGCAAATTAAACATATCAGATAAGCCAATGGTAAAACTAAGAATGCTTAACCACTGGGATAATTGGAATGGAACTATAGAGAGGGGGTACGCTGGTAGTAGTATTTGGAATTGGGATGACTTACCTGAAAAAATTAACCCCAGGTACAGGGACTATGTTCGTGCATGTGCATCTATTGGCATAAATGGCACGGTAATTAACAATGTAAATTCGCAAAATGAGTTTATTAAAACTTATAATCTAATAAAAGTGGCTGCACTTGCTGACGAATTAAGAAAATATGGAATAAGAATATTTATTTGTGTGCCATTTAACTGTCCTATAACACTAGGAGGGATTAATACAGCTGACCCCCTTGATGAAAGAGTTATAAACTGGTGGAAACGAAAAACAAGAGAAATATATGACTATATTCCCGACTTCGGAGGGTATGTTGTAAAAGGTGATTCTGAAAGTCAACCTGGACCATTGCAGTATGGAAGAGATCATAGTGAAGGTGCAAACATGCTGGCAAATGTTCTAAATGAGTTTGGAGGGATTCTCATCTGGAGAGCGTTTGTCTATAATATAAAGGGTCTTGACAAAGATAGGGCAAAACAGGCTTTCCAGATATTTAAACCTCTTGATGGAAGGTTTTCTGAGAATGTAATCCTGCAAGTAAAAAACGGACCTTTAGATTTTCAGGTGAGAGAAGCAGTTTCACCCATTATAGGAGGGATGGAAAAGACTGATGTAGGAATAGAACTCCAAATTGCACAGGAGTATACAGGACAATCTACTCATCTATGCTGGCTTGTGCCTCAATGGAAAGAAATATTTATGTTTGACACCCATATGCATGGTGCAAATTCTAAGGTTTTTGAAATTATTGAAGGAAAACTAGGATCAAATAGAAACACACTTGTTGCAGGAGTCGCTAATACCGGTTCTGATATGAATTGGACAAGACATCCTCTTTCCCAAGCAAACTGGTATGGTTTTGGACGGCTTGCGTGGAATCCACAATTAAAATGCGAAGATATAGCTGACGAATGGGTTAAAATGACGTATGGAACTGATAGCGATGTTTTAATTACAATAAAAACAATGCTTATGAATTCATGGGAAACTTACGAAAGCTATACTTCACCCTTAGGACTTGGATACATTTGTGACAGACCAAGGCATTTTAACCCCTCTCCTGAAACTAGAAGCAATTATAATGGTACCGATTTGAATGGTCTAGGATATGATCGCACAAAAGCTACAGGTTCAGGGTATGTAGACCAGTATCATGAGCATGTATCAAAGATGCTTGATGATATATCCACAACTCCCGAGGAACTACTACTTTGGTTTCACCATGTAAACTGGAATTATAAGCTTAAATGCGGGAGGACATTAATTCAATACATGTATGATTCATATTTTTTGGGGGTTGAAGAGGTTGAAAAAATGATTGTTATGTGGGGAAAAATGATAAGTAAAATTGATTTTCAGTCATTTAAGACTGTGCATTCTATGCTTTATAAACAGCATGATGAAGCAATTGTATGGAGAAATATACTTTGTAGATACTATTTTGGTCTATCTGGAATTAAGGGCAAACAGGTGCAAAATGAAGTGTTTGCATTGCCCGAGGTATATATAAAGGACTTAGCTGTAAAGCCAAGTCAGATAATAGAAAACATACAAGTCAGCAAGCTAGGAACTATCTATTTATTATCAACAGAGCGTGCGTGCTCAGGTTCATATGAAAAAGCAAGAAGACTCAAGCTTGCAGACGATGGCTTAACAGGAACCTCTGCAAGGGTTGATAGGCTAGATATTCCCACTAAAATAATGGCTCCCCAAAATCCTGGTAAGTATAAGCTGTATGCTTGTGATAAATATGGAAACATATCTTTACCGTCAGATGGGACGGTTAAGGTTTTAGAATAATAAGACTATTTAATGCAAGGAGGATTTACATGGATATTTTGGCAAGGTGTGAAAGCAGTCGTATTCAGATATTGGAAAATGAGCATTTAAAACCTATTCTTGTTCAAAACGCATCTCCGAACAGGAGACCATATATTCATCCGATTTTAGCACCTGTTAGCAAAGGATGTATTACTGAAAATGAACCTTGGCACCACATATGGCAGCATGGACTCTATACAGGTCTTCATGGTGTAAATGGATGGGATTTTTGGACAGAGGGTTTGTCAAAAGGAGGTCTTAAAAAGGATGGCACATTTCATCCTTACACGCTAGAACACCCGATTATAAATGAAAACAAGGCAAAATGGAACGTGATATGTGAATGGAAGGAAAGGAAGGGTTTACCTTTACTTACAGAGGACCAAAGATGGACCTTCACTCACAATGAGTCGTACTATTTTCTTGATTTAGATTGGAGATTAACAGCAAGACAGCAGATTTGTTTTGAGCAGTGTAAGTATGGCGGGCTATTCTTACGGATTCCCTATAGGGAAGGAGTGGAAGCACATCTTGCAAACAGTGAAGGGAAAACAATTTCTGATGCAGAAGGAAAACGGGCAAGATGGTTGGCTGTTGATATAATTCCTCCCGATATGAAGTATGCAGCTGGAATAGCAATATTTGACCATCCCGAAAATATTACATTTCCAGTATCATGGCGAGCCGACAAACAATATGGTGTTTCTCCAAGCCCATGTATATTAGCTAAGTCCTCATTGGAAGAAGGACAAACAAGGCATGAGCGTTATAGACTTTATATCTTTGATGGCTCAATTAATAAAACAAAAATAGAACAGTACTGGAACGAATTCGCGAAAGAATAAAGGAGGAAAAAATGATGAGTGTAATTATTGTAACAAATATATTTGATGGTAAATGGCCTTTTGCAGCGGATCATTTACATAAGATATGGGGAAAGCAGGGCGAGGTTCATTTAATAAGAATGGGCTATAAAGATACCCGTACCTTGGTGCAGATGGTGGATTCTCCTGAAAAAATAAAAAGACTTGTATGCTTAGGATATGAAATAACATTAGAAGATTTAAAAAGGTTGTCTAACTTAGAAGAATTAGCAGTTACCAGTAAACAATTAACAGATGAAATTGCGTCTGAAGCAAGAGACAGGAATATAAGTATATATATGCATACAAGTGAAGGATACTGGAAAGAATCAGTTGCTGAATTTGCAGTTGGATTGACAATTTGTGGATTACGCAGAATTCCACAGTTATATATGCAAATGCGGTCGAATCTTGATATATGGAAGTACACACCTGAGCCGGGTCAGGCAGCACCAGGCAAAAGAGGTCAGCAGTATGCTGATGACAGTCGTTTTACTAATGGCACAATATCGGGAAAAAGGATACGTATAGTAGGAGCTGGAAATATTGCATCCCATTATGGAAAAATTGCATCATGTATGGGCGCTGATGTAGCCGCATATGATCCTTATGCAAGAGAAACTACCTTTGACCTTTCAGGAATGAGAAGGGAATTCAGACTGGAAAAACTGGTAGAAGATGCAGAGATCTTTGCTCCTATGGTTCCTCTTAACGACTCTACAAGGGGGCTTATAACCTCGGATTTAATAAATCGGCTTCCTATTGGATGCTTAGTTATATTAGTAACACGGGCTAAAATATGTGATATGCCGTCAATCCGACAACGTGTAATTAATGATGAAATCGCATTAGCAGCAGATGTTTTTGATATTGAACCTTTTCCACTAGCTGATGAACTCATTGTTAGACATAATGTGGTACACACACCGCATATAGCAGGAAGAACCAGGCAAGCGAATGAAAGCTATGTCAAAAAGCTCGCGGAACAGTTTAAGCGTTATGAAGGAGAGTGAATTAAGTAATGAGTGAAAAGAAGATCAAGGTTGCAATTGTTGGATTAGGATTTGGTAAGGAATTCATCCCTATTTATCAGCGGCATCCCTATTGTAGTTCAGTAGCAATTTGCACCAGGAATGAGATTACTCTAGATAAAGTTAGAGGCGAGTTTAATATACCTAAAGAAGATTGTTTTACTAATTTTAACGATATCTTGGGTAGAAGAGATATTGATGCTATTCATATTGTAACTCCCATTCCACTTCATGCTGAGCAGACAATTGCAAGTTTGGAAGCCGAAAAACATACAGCTTGCACAGTGCCGATGGCAACAAGCATCGAAGAGATAAAAGCAATAGTTAAAGCTCAAAAAAAGAGTGGAAAACAATACATGATGATGGAGACGGCTGTTTATACGAGAGAGTTCTTATTAGTAAAGGATCTTTATGAAAAAGGAGAGCTGGGAAGTATAAGCTTTCTAAGAGGAGCCCATTATCAGAACATGGAAGGTTGGCCTGGTTATTGGAAGGGACTACCACCGATGTGGTATGCTACACATGCAGTATCACCACTATTTGCATTAGTGGATGCTCGACCGGTAAAGGTTCACTGTTTCGGTTCAGGAAGAGTAAGAGAGGAATTAGTTGAGCCCTATGGCAACCAATATAGATTTGAGACAGCAGTATTCAAACTCAATAAAGATGATTTAGCTGCTGAAGTAAGTCGTTTCTTATTTCAAACATCACGTCAATACACCGAAAGCTTCAATGTTTATGGAGAAAAAATGTCTTTTGAATGGCAGCAAATTGAAACAGAGTTTCCAGTTCTATTTAAAGGTGAAGAAACAATACGTATTAAAGATGTTCCTGACCGCCAGGATTTACTGCCAAAGGAAGTCGCAATGTTTACAAAAAGAGGTGTATATGATGAAGAAAATGCACACCTATCCTTTGTACAAGGTTCAGGACATGGCGGATCCCATCCCCATCTTGTACACGAGTTCTTAAGCAGTATTGTAGAAGGAAGAAAGACTTATATTGATGTGGTAACATCAGCATATTGGACAGCTGCAGGTTTGTGTGCACATCAATCTGCTATGAATGATGGAAAGGAAATAGTGCTCCCTGTATTTGAAAATATTTGATAAGGATTATAAAAATCTCTGAAGCTTGTATCCGATAATCACGTTTGACCTGAAGAAACAAAATAGGTTTTTCAATGGAAAGTATAGATTTGATAGGTGCATTAGACTTTTAAGGCTATCCAGTCCTCTGTACAGATATCTATTACTAACCAATGGTAGTGGAGGTACATTAAAATGTTGTGCTATTAGTCCAATCATTGCATCAAATTTAGGTTGTGTCTCAAAGTGCAGCCAACAATGTTCTCAGGACAGCTAAGTTTTACATTAAATTATGTCAAAGGATTGATGGAGATATGAACAACAATTATAAGCTTGATCAAGGCATCAGTGAATGGGATATTGTAATGCCAGAGGCAGTTGGTGTTACTTCAAAGGCAGTCATAGATTTTTTGGATGAGTTGGACTATGAGGATTTATGTATGCATGGATTTGTTATGGTAAAGGACAGAAAAGTATTTTCAGAAGGGTACTATACTCCATTTCATGAAGGTTTTCAACATAGAATGTATTCTGTAAGTAAAAGCTTTACTTCAGTAGCAATCGGGTTGCTTATAGAAGAAGGAAAACTATCTTTAGATGACAAAATTTATGATTACTTTTCTGACAAGCTTACTGGAGAAGAAGTGCACCCATATATCAAACTTACCACAATAAGAGACATGCTTTGTATGGCAACTGCACATAAATCCACTACCTATAATCAGGTAAAGTCAGATGATTGGGTTAAAACTTTTTTTACTGTTAGTCCTGTTCGTTACCCGGGGACAAGCTTTGTCTATGATACTTCTTCAACACATGTATTATCCGCTCTTGTAGAAAAATTGAGCAACATGTCTCTTTTCGAATATTTAAAGTCTAAAGTACTAAATGAAATTGGATTTTCAAGAAACTCCAAATGGCTTACCTGCCCGATGGGAATCTGTCGGGGTGGAGGTGGTTTAATTTGTACTTTGAGAGATTTAGTGAAGTTTGCATATGTTTGCATGAATGATGGACAATATGGGGGGAGACAGCTAATTCCAAGAGATTTTATAAGAGCAGCTACCAAAAAACAAATTGATACTAGTTTGCGAACTGTAATAGAAGAACAGCAAGGTTATGGATATAAATTCTGGAGGTGCCGTAATAATGGTTTCATGTTATATGGACTTGGTGGGCAAATGGCTGTGTGCCTTCCGGATTTTAATTTTATTTTTGCAGTAGTAGGTTTTAACCATGCAAGTCCAGCTAACGTACAATCTATTTTTTCAGCGTTGTGGCATAACATCTTACCTATTCTCAAGAAAAAGCACCAGGATATGATCGCAGAAGAACCGGAAACGATCCAGAAGTTAGCAGACAGAATAGCGAGGCTAAAGGTAAAATCAGTAGAAGGAGTAATGGTGTCAGAGATAATTCCGTTTATTAGTGGTAATACTTATTCTTTTCCCTCGAATTTTATGGGTTTAAAGGAATGCAGTTTTCGGTTTAACTTGGGAGAAGAAAAAGGTACTTTTTCTTTTACAAAAGAAAAAGGCACATATGAAATTAGTTTTGGAATGGGCAATATGGAAGTGTGCAAATTTCCGGAAACTGATTTCAACTGTAATACATCTGCAGCATGGGTAGAAACTAACAAACTATATATGCGCACTTATGTTTTAGATGATTGTTTCGCAGATATCAAAATGACAGCAACCTTTATAGAAGATAAAATTACCATTGCCATGAAAAAGACTTCGGAATCTATGATGTTCGAACAGTACCAAGGACTTGTGTCGGGTATTTTAAAGCAACCTAGCTCTTTTAAGGATAAATTTGAGATTTGAAGTGATGTTTATTCGACTTATCTGCTTAAGTATATTGAGATTGTTAGAGTCGGTGAAGAATATGAAAGATGTCAAACTAAGAATGTTCTTTGCAACAGTGCTTTCAGAAGGATGCATTGTTTTTTCACATGTTTACTTATAGTTGCAATTTTTTATGGCAGTTATGCTTGGTGAGCCATTGACCTTAACTGAAGTTCTTTAACTGAAAAGTTGCTATAAGAATTAGTGCTTCTAAAACACTTAAATATAGACCATT
>CAYPLH010000055.1:0-25542 GCA_964411505.1 uncultured Clostridiaceae bacterium
CCATCTGATACGAAGATGACTGATGAGGATCTTGAGAGAATATGTGGGATTGTTAAGGAGTTGTGGAGATAGATGAATAGAAAGAAAGGGTTCTACGAAAAATTTATAAAAAGACCGCAGGATCTAATTCTTTCACTAGCAGCATTAGTATTTCTAAGTCCTGTACTTATTATTGTGGCTTTTTTAGTGAGAACTAAGTTAGGCAGTCCAGTCCTATTCACTCAAGATAGACCGGGGCTTAATGAAAAGATATTTACCATGTATAAGTTTAGAACAATGACAGATGAGAAAGATGAGAATGGGGAGCTGCTTCCAGATTCAGTGAGACTTACTAAATTTGGTAGGATGCTAAGGAGTACAAGCTTAGATGAATTGCCGGGGTTATTAAATATAATTAAAGGCGATCTAAGTGTTATAGGACCAAGGCCATTATTAGTAGAATATCTTCCGCTTTACAATGAACATCAGAAAAGACGTCATGAAGTAAGACCAGGGCTTTCAGGATTAGCTCAAATTGGTGGTAGAAATGCGATAGATTGGGAAAATAAATTTGAGTTAGATGTTAAATACGTTGACGATATTAGTTTCATTGGCGATTGGAAGATTATTTTTATAACTTTAAAGAAAGTATTTATAAGGCAAGGGATTAGTTCAGGTACATCTGTAACAATGGAACCATTTAGAGGAAGTAAGATTGAGAATTAATATAGACAAGTAGATTTTAGAGATTATTGCAATCATACATTTATACGTCAGAGAGGAATGTACTTAATCATGAAAAACAAGTTGATTATCATTGGTGCCAGTGGACATGGAAAGGTTGTCGCTGACATCGCAATAAAAATGAATAAGTGGCAAAGCATCACATTCTTCGATGATGACGAGTCTATTAAGACATCTATGGGGTTAGAGGTTATCGGTAAGACCGCTGATGCTTTTACATATAAAGATGAAGCTGATTTCTTTGTTGCTATTGGAAACAATGCTACAAGGGAGAATATTCAAGAGAAGTTGATAGATGAAAGGTTAAATGTAGTTAGCTTAATTCATCCTAGTTCAGTTATTGGTACTGATGTTGAGATTGGCATTGGCACAGTAGTAATGGCTGGGGTTGTTATCAACAGCTCTACTAGAATTGGTAAAGGCTGCATTATTAACACGAGTTCAAGCTTGGATCATGACAATAACATAGAAGATTATGTGCATGTTTCTCCAGGGGTTAGTTTGGCTGGGACTGTAAGAGTTGGAAGGTTAAGTTGGATTGGTATTGGAAGTGTTGTTAGTAATAACGTGAACATCTGCAGTGGTTGCAAAGTAGGTGCTGGAGCTGTGGTGGTTAAGGATATTACTGAACCTGGGACGTATGTTGGGGTTCCGGTGAGGAGAGTTGATAGATGAATAGAGATATTTTACTGATAGCACATTTTTGTAGTGATTTTGATGGGAAAGGTAATAATAGGTTCAACTACCTAGCTGAGCTCTTGGCTGATAATAATTTTAATGTTGAATTAGTAACTTCAGATTTTTCTCACAATAAAAAAATGAAAAGAGAAAAGGGCAATTTAGAAGATTTAAATCATAAAGTGACTTTCATCAAAGAACCGATTTATAAAAAAAATGTTTCACTGAAGAGGTTTTATAGTCACTATGTAATGGCTAAGAATTTAAAAGAATACTTAGATTCAAGAAAAAAACCAAGTATTATATACTGTGCGGTTCCTTCATTAGATATTGCTGAAACTGCTGTTAAATATGCGAAAGAAAATAATATAAAGTTTATAATTGATGTTCAAGACTTATGGCCAGAAGCTTTCCAAATGGTTTTCAGTATTCCAATCATAAGTAATATTTTATTCTATCCTATGAAAAAAAAGGCTGATTACATTTACAAATCAGCTGATGAAATCGTAGCGGTTTCTGAGACCTATAAAAATAGGGCATTGGCAGTAAACAGAAAAGTTCAAGAAGGAAAAGTAGTTTTTTTAGGGACAGAGTTAAGCAAATTTGATGAAGCATTCTTCATTAACAAATGGCAAGAAAAACCGGATAACGAAGTTTGGATTGCTTATGTAGGGACTTTAGGGCACAGCTACGACTTGACAAGTGTCTTTGATGCTCTAGTAATCTTAAAAAATAAAGCTTTTAACAACTGGAAGTTTATTGTCATGGGTGATGGACCATTAACGGAAAAGTTTAAAGAGTATGCAAAAGAGGAACAAATAAATACTATATTTACTGGAAGATTGCCATATGCCGAAATGGTTGGAATGCTAGGAGTGTGTGATATAGCTGTTAATCCTATAAGTAAAGGTGCTGCAGGGAGTATAATCAACAAGCATGGGGATTATGCTGCTGCAGGACTACCGGTTGTAAACACTCAGGAATGCTTGGAATATAGAAACTTAGTAGACAAATATCAAATGGGATTGAACTGCAAAAACAATGATCCAAGAGATCTAGCTGAGAAATTATCGATTCTATTGAAAGATGAAAAACTTAGAATTCAAATGGGGAAGAATAGTAGACAATTGGCGATGGAGAAATTTGATAGATTAGTATCATATCAAGAAGTTTTAACAATCTTCACAAATAATTTGTAGTAGAAATAGTTTAATAAAAATTTAAAACGTATACAACCTATATTTTTAATGGCATATACATGGGCGTCTTTATATTATGAGAGGTGAAAAAATGATTGGACCGTTTAATTTACAATCTTTTGAGAATAAAAGCAAATGTTGTGGGTGTGCAGCATGTGAAAGTATATGTCCTGTTGGAGTTATTTCAATGGTAGAAGATGCGGAAGGCTTTATGTATCCAGTAGTAAAGACTGAAAAATGCATTAATTGTGGTTTGTGTGATAAAGTATGTCCTATTATTAATGATAGGGAAAATCCTCAGGTTTCGCATGTACAAGCATGTTACTCAAAAGATGAAAAAATTAGGAAGAATGCTTCCTCTGGAGGCATATTCGAGCTACTTGCCAGAGGTATTATTGATGAAGGTGGAGTTGTGTTTGGTGCTGCATTTGATGAGAATTTGACGCTTAAACACATGTATACAGATAATATAAAGGGTTTGAGAAAGTTAACCAAATCAAAGTATATACAATCAGACTTAAATGGTTCGTTTCTAAAAGTGAAGGAAATTCTTTTAAGTGACAAAAGGGTTTTGTTTGTGGGTACTCCGTGCCAGGTATCTGCGTTAAATAATTTTCTTGGGAAATCATATGAGAACTTATTAACTGTTGATTTTATTTGTCATGGTGTTCCAAGCAATAAGATGTTCAAGAGTTATAAAGAAACAGTAGAAAAAAAAACTGATGGGAAAATGATAGAATTTAATTTTAGAGTTAAAGATGACAGAATAAAACATGTTCATGGATATTCATATATGATTAAAAAGGATAATGAGATAAAGACAAAAAAAGGAATGTTTTTTGATAATCCGTTCTACTTCGGCTTTAAGAAGTATTTATTCTTACGTCCAAGTTGTTATAGTTGCAAATATTCTACACCTGAGCGCGTGTCAGATATAACGCTTGCGGACTTCTGGGGGATAGAGGATTATTTGCCGGAATTAGATTTTAGTAAAGGTGTATCAATGGTTTTGGTAAATAGCGAAAAAGGAGAATCCGCTTTTATGAAACTCGATAGTGATATTGACACATATCAATTTGAAATAGACATTGCTATAAAGTCTAACCATTGCTTATCAACACCAACCAAGGCACCTCAAAACAGAGAAGTTATTATGCAGGATTATCAAACATTAACTTTTAATGAGTTTTCAAAGAAACATATTATGTCAAATAAATATAGGCTTTATAAATTATATTATTTTCTTCCTTTGTTTATAAGAAAATATATTATTAAGAAATTTAAGGGGATAGGTTATGTCTAAACAGTTGATGCGTCCAAACTTGCAAGATGAATATGGATTCATACCTTTACAAAACAAAATACTAGAAATAATGGTAGATGTGGACAAAGTTTGCCGAAAGAATAACATTGAATATTTTATAATGGGAGGTACTGCTCTCGGTACAAAACGTCATGGTGGTTTTATTCCTTGGGATGATGATTTAGATATTTATATGACACCAAGAAATTACAAAAGGTTTTTGATGTGTTTTGAGAAACTTAAAGATATATACGTAATACAAGAACATGGAAAAGTAGATAACAAGATTCAGATTTCTAAAGTAAGGATGAATGGGACAACTTATATAGAACCACTGTACAGAGATAAAGATATGCACCATGGTATTTTCATTGATATTTTTATTTTGCACAATTGTCCCAATAACATT
Source organism: uncultured Clostridiaceae bacterium (assembly GCA_964411505.1). Taxonomy (GTDB): domain Bacteria; phylum Bacillota; class Clostridia; order CAYPLH01; family DUMO01; genus CAYPLH01. The sequence goes on from CAYPLH010000055.1 coordinate 4,313, forward strand.
CTTCAACAGAGAATACAATATTTCTGGTCAAAGTACATAGATGTGCTTAATTTAGCACATAGGGGATATTCACGTCGAAAAGGCGCGGCAGGTATTCTAATTAAGTTTTTTAAAATGTTACCGGAAAATTTCTTGAGGAAATTCGCAATGAAGCGAGTTTATAAATATGATGATAAGCAGACAGAATACTATTGCAATTTCTTTGGTAAGGCGCGGTTTAAACAAGGCAAGTACAAAAAAGAAATTTTTGGAACTCCTACCGATGTTAATTTTGAGACAGTAAAACTCTTGGCCCCTGAGCAGTTGCATGAATTCTTAAAACAGCGATTTGGTGATTATATGAAGATCCCTTCACCAGAACGTATCAAATGGGAACAACATGCAGAAGCTTGGGATATAGATAAAGACTTTCATGATTATATTAAAGGAAGGAGATCTGAAGTATGAAGAAGATTATAATAACTGCTGATGATTATGGCATGTGTCATCCAGTTGACACTGCAATAGATGAATGTATCAAGGCCGGATTAGTTACTACAACAAATGTTATACTTAACATGGAAACAAGAAACAATGCTGAGATGTTAAGAAGTAGATTCCCGCAGATATCCGTAGGCATTCATTGGAATGTGACAACTGGAAAACCGTTGTTACCAACACATGAAATCCCATCATTAGTTAATGAATATGGAGAATTCTATTCGATAAAAGAATTTAAAAACAGAATGCAAAAAAAGAAAATAAGTGAGGATCATCTAATAGCGGAATTACGTGCTCAGTATAATGCTTTTTATGAACTGTGTGGTGAACCTGACTATTGGAATACACATGAGAATTCAGCTCTGAGTCTAAGAGCTTTTAATATATTTAGTGCGTTGGCAAAGGAATATGGAATTCCTGCAACGAGGAATTTTCAACGTGTTTATATTGATATTAAATCTGTCCCATTCAGAAGAAGAGTGAAAGAATATGTCCATAGAATCGCAGTTGACTTATGGTTTGGAATAATTGTAAAGAATAACTATGTTATGCCTGACGCTCGTTTATTTCCATTTAAGTTGGACAGTAAATACGATACCAATAGATTGTTTGACGCCTTGAATTTGAGTAGATGCAAGTCAATTGAAATAGTAGCCCATCCTGCTACAACAACGGATCACAAGTTCTTTGGAAATCTTTCAAAAGACAGGGTTGATGAGTATGAATTTTTCTCAAAAATGGAACTACGTGAACTTTTTGAAAATAATGGTTTTAAGCTTATCAATTTTTCTAAAATAAATAATTAAAGGGTGGTGACTATGAGGTCAATTGAAGTTTTAATAGCAGCAATGAACCAATCGGATGATAGTTTGTATGATAAGCTAAAATTACAAACAGATGCGGTAATTGCGAATCAAACCGACAGTTATTGGTTCAAAGAATATAATAGAGGTGGAAATAAGATTAAAATATTTTCAACTGCTGATAGAGGCGTAGGCAAGAATAGAAATGTTGCATTATTAAATGCTTCAGCTGAAATATGTATTCTAGGCGATGATGATTTATTATATGAAGATAATTATCCTCAATTGGTGAATAAAGCTTTTGACGAACTCCCTGATGCAGATATTATAGTTTTTCATATCGTAAATCTAAAATATCCAAATAAAAGGATTATTACTAAAGTAAAACGAGTTGGATATTTCAATTTTGCTCGTTATGGAGCATGTCGTTTGGCATTCAAACGAGAGAGCATTCTGAAAGCAAATATCTGGTTTTCGCTTTTGTATGGTGGTGGAGCTAAGTACTCTTCAGGTGAAGATACCCTTTTCCTAGGCGAAGCGTATAGAAAAGGATTGAAAATATATACTCATCCAGGTAAGATAGCGGATGCAGTTCAAGAGACATCCACATGGTTTAATGGATATAACGAGAAGTTCTTTATTGATAAAGGGGTTCTATTATCAAACCTATTTCCAAGGTTAAAGTATATTGTTGGATTAAAAATAGCCATACAGTTTAAAAAGAAAAGCGATTATTCTTATATCAAAGCAATAAACTTAGTGTTCAAAGGTATAAAAGAATATGATAACTCAGTGAGATAATTTGATATTTATGATACCAGAATGCAAGATAAATTTAAATATGGGAGAAAAGATATGGCTAACATTATATTTATTACAAGTAAATATTGGCCTTCGCCAGACGCGAACGGTATATGTGTTCAACAAATAGTTAATCAATTAAAAAGCGAAGGTCATCAAATAATATGCATTTGCGTTCAAGAAGATGGCCAATTGAAACATGAGTTTTTTGAAGGTGTAGAAATATTCAGGGTGAAAAAAACCCTTTATTCTATAATGCTTGAAAAGGAAAGGGAAAGCGGTAAGAAGAGTTTCTATATGACATTGTTAACGCTATTAAGACGAATACTCTCACTTGTATTTATTCCAATATTTCCTAATACAGAGCCGTATAGAACTAGAAAAATATATAGAATAGTTGAATCGATAGCACATGAAAAGCCCATAGATTGTGTAATTGGAGTATTTAGGCCTTTCGAGGGAGTTGCTGTAGCTCAGAGAATAAAGAAAAAATATCCCAAGATTACTTGCGGAGGCTATTATTTAGATATCATGAAGGGTGCAACTATTCCTAATATTTTTCCAAAAAAAATGTATTCCAAATTGTGTGATGGAAGAGAACTAAAAATATTTAATAGTCTTGATTTTATTTTGATGGCTGAAGCCGGCAAAATAATATATGAAAAACCCTATTTTAAAAGCGTGAAGGAAAAAATAAATTATATAAATTTTCCAGTGTTTAGAAATATTGGAAAAGAGGTACAGCAAAGGATAGATTATGATAAAGAATATTATAACATAGTTTATGCTGGATATTTGGATAGAACCTATAGAAATCCAACCTTTATTTTCAAAGTAATACAAAATCTCTATAAAAAAGGTTGCAAAATCAAATTACATTTATATGGAAGAAACAACTGTATTGATATAATAAATGAATATTGCCAAAATAATTCAGACAATTTTTATTATTATGGAACGGTTGATAGCGATAAAGCAAAGGAAGCAATTTTATCAGCAGATGCTGTATTGAACATCTCAAATAAAACTGCCAACATAGTACCTAGTAAAATATTTGAGCTATGCTCATCATGTAAGCCAATTATTAACGTAGTTACAAATGCTGACGATGTTAGTTTAGAGCATTTTAGTTATTACCCAATCGTATGTTTTGTTGAAGAATATAAAGGAGATATTGAAAAGGAAACAGAGAAACTCCTGGATTTTTTGGATCACAGTAAAGACTGTTATCTATCGTATGATGAAATAGAACCACTATATTATAGCAGTACACCTATTGCAACAACAAAAATTATTAACAAATGTATATTTGAGAAGAGTGATGAATAGATGAAAATAAACAAAAGAGAAAAAATTGATTACGTTATTATTTATTTATTATTATACATTTCAAACAGTTTTACTTTGAGTATATTCTCAGGTACTACTAGAATTCTAATGTATTTAGGGTTGGTTATAATAATGGTAGTGTCAAATTTGGCACGAGATAGGAATATAAGAATAAGGCAGATGAATTTATTAATATTTATTTTTATACTATTAAATATAACTACTACAGTATTAGTGAATGAAGAAGGATTTAAACAATTAATAATTACAACTTCTTTGTTCTTTGTTGCATTTATCTATTCAGGATATTATAGTTTTAGATATTTCATAGAAAAATATATAAAAGTAATATTTTTCTTAAGTGTTTTTTCTTTAATAATATATTTTTTGGCATTATTTTTACCAGAGTTAATAATGAAATTACCTAAATCACATAATAGTGTAGGAATAATTGCTTACGATGCAATATTCTCAACAATAATTATAGATGGTTATTTAATACGAAATCAAAGTATATTTTGGGAGCCTGGAGCATTCCAAACTTATATTAACTTAGCGCTTATTTTTAATCTTTTTTTCTTTAAAGAAAACCACATTAGGAATTTATTTGTTTTTGGAGTGGCACTATTTACTACTTATTCAACTACTGGATACATAGTTGGACTTGTTATAATATTTGCTTTTTTATTAGACTCATTATCGATTAATAGTAAAAAATCACATAGAAGAAAAATAAGCATGATTTGCGTCATTATTACTTTATTGATAGCTGGTATAATTTTTTACGATAGTCTTCCTAATAATGCTAAATATCAGTTATTCGGAAAAGTTTCTGTTTATTTAGAAACTGGAGATAGGTCATCAACATCAATTAGAATTGATGCTATTAAAATACCAATACAAAAATTTTTAGAAAATCCAATTTTCGGGAACGGGTCTTTGAGAATGGTAGAAATAGCTAAAGAATATGGTTACAAAATGAATACTGCAACAATGGTAAATTGGTTTTCAATGTTTGGCTTATTCATTGGATTTATAATGAATTATGGAATTTTTAAGCTATGTATTCAATTGAAGTGTAAAAAACATATTAGATTATTGCTATATGTTGCATTTCTATTTGCAATAGCCTCTGAAGACTACGTAAGGAATCCTAGTATATTATTATTTGTATTTTACGGCTACCATTATATAACTCAAAAAATAGATACAAATAAATTAGCAAATAAAAAGTTAAATATATAATTTATATAACTTTATGAAAAAAAAACAAAAATGAATTGGAGAGTTATTTATGTTTAAGAATAAAATACTATTAATCACAGGTGGAACAGGATCTTTTGGAAATGCAGTAATGAAAAGATTCTTAAATACAGAAATTAAAGAAATTCGAATTTTTTCTCGTGATGAAAAGAAACAGGATGACATGAGAAAACTTTACAAGAATGATAAATTGAAATTCTATATTGGAGATGTTAGAGACCTTGCAAGTGTTAAGAATGCAATGCATGGAGTAGATTATATCTTTCATGCAGCAGCTCTTAAGCAGGTACCGTCATGTGAGTTCTTTCCACTTGAGGCAGTAAAGACGAATGTATTAGGAACTGATAACGTACTTTCTGGATCTATTGAAATGGGAGTCAAAAAGGTAATATGTCTATCTACTGATAAAGCTGCATATCCAATTAACGCTATGGGAATCTCCAAAGCGATGATGGAGAAAGTGTTCGTGGCAAAAGCAAAGACCGTTGATCCTGAAAGAACCCTTATTTGTGGTACGAGATATGGAAATGTAATGGCATCTAGAGGGTCAGTGATCCCTTTGTTTATTGATCAGATAAAGAATGGACAACCCCTCACTGTTACAGACCCAAATATGACAAGATTCCTAATGAGTCTAGAAGAAGCTGTAGAATTAGTTGTATTTGCTTTCGAGAACGCTGAAGCTGGAGACATTATGGTTCAGAAATCACCAGCATCAACTATTGGAGACTTAGCACAAGCAATTAAAGAACTCTTTAAAGCAGATAATGAAATTAAAGTAATCGGAACTCGTCATGGAGAGAAGCTGTATGAAACACTTCTCACAAAAGAAGAGCATGTTGTAGCTAAAGACATGGGTGGTTTTTATCGTGTTCCTGCAGATAAGAGAGACTTAAATTATGATAAATATTTCGTTGAAGGAGACCAAAAGCTCTCAGCTGAAGATGAGTACAACTCGCACAATACAGAAAGGCTTAATGTAGAGCATATTAAAGAGAAGCTTCTACAGCTTGATTATGTAAGAGAACAATTGGAAAGTTGGGATAAATAATGAAAATCCTAGTCACTGGGGCAAAAGGCTTCATAGGAAAAAACTTAATAGCAGAGCTGAGAAATAGAAAGTACACTGAAATTTTAGAATATGATAGAGATACGGACCCATCATTACTTGAAGAGTTCTGTATAGAGGCCGAATTTGTATTTCATCTTGCAGGTGTAAATCGACCAGAAGAAGAATCAGAGTTTATGGAAGATAACTTTGGTTTTACCTCCGATTTATTGAATTCCCTTAAGAAGCACAATAACAGCTGTCCGGTGATGATTTCATCGTCTATTCAAGCTGAGTTAAACAATCCTTATGGAGAGAGCAAAAAGGCAGGGGAAGACCTTCTATTTGATTATGGCAAAGAAACTGGAGCTAAAGTTATTGTTTATAGATTTCCTAATGTGTTTGGTAAATGGTGCAGACCTAATTACAATAGTGCGGTTGCTACTTTCTGTCATAATGTTGCTCATGACTTACCTATTAAAGTGAATGATCCAAATGTGGTAATGAATCTTGTTTATATAGATGATGTGGTTAATGAATTAATTAATGCGTTAGAAAGTAAAGAAAATATTGTAGATTCATTCTGTGAAGTTCCAGTAGTTCATAACATAACACTTGGTGAAATAGTAGAATTGATTTACTCATTTAAGAATAGTAGAGAAGACAGAACAGTTCCAAATACGTCAGATGAGTTTGCTAAGAAGCTCTATAGCACTTATTTAAGCTACTTGCCAGAAGACAAATTTAGTTATGAACTTAAAATGAATGTAGATCAGAGAGGTTCTTTTACAGAATTTATTAAAACTCCCGATAGAGGACAAGTATCCGTAAATATATCAAAACCTGAAATCACAAAAGGCAACCACTGGCACCATACCAAGAATGAGAAGTTTCTAGTTGTAAGTGGTAAGGGTGTTATACGATTTAGAAAAATAGATTCAGATAAGGTTTTAGAGTATTTCGTAAGTGGTGACAAAATGGAAGTTGTTGATATACCAACGGGCTATACACACAACATAGAAAACCTTGGCGATTCAGACATGGTAACAATTATGTGGGCCAATGAGTCATTTGACCCCGAGAAACCTGATACTTATTATTTGGAGGTATAACTGATGAAGAAGTTGAAAGTGATGACGGTCGTTGGGACAAGACCAGAAATAATCAGACTGTCAGCTGTTATTAATAAATTAGATAAATCTGAAGCGATTGACCATGTTCTTGTTCATACAGGACAGAACTATGATCACGAACTAAATGAAGTGTTCTTCAATGACTTCAATCTAAAGAAGCCGGATTATTTCCTCAATGCTGCGACAGGAACAGCAGTAGAAACAATAGGAAATATTCTGGTGAAGATTGATCCAATTCTTGATGCAGTAAAACCGGATGCATTTCTGGTACTTGGAGATACAAATAGCTGCTTATGTGCAATAGCTGCAAAGAGAAGGCATATCCCTATTTTCCATATGGAAGCAGGAAATAGATGCTTTGATCAGAGAGTCCCTGAAGAAACTAATAGAAAGATTGTTGATCATACAGCAGACATTAATCTTACTTATAGTGATATTGCTAGAGAGTATCTTTTAAGAGAAGGTCTGCCAGCAGATAGAGTTATAAAAACAGGTAGCCCTATGTTTGAGGTTCTAAATTCAAGAAAAGAAGATATTGAGAAATCGGATGTACTTGAAAGATTAGGACTTGAAGCAGATAGATACTTTGTGGTTTCTGCTCATAGAGAAGAGAATATCAGCTCTGAACAAAATTTCATGGATTTAGTAGAGAGCTTAAATACGATAGCAGAAAAATATCAGATGCCATTGATTGTTAGCACACATCCAAGAACGAGAAAGATGATTGAATCAGAAGGAATTGAGTTCAATCTACTGGTAAAAATCATGAAACCACTTGGGTTTAATGATTATGTGAAACTTCAAAAGTATGCAAAGGCTGTTTTAAGTGATAGTGGGACAATCAGTGAAGAGTCATCAATTCTTGGGTTTAGAGCGCTTAATATTAGACAAGCTCATGAGAGACCAGAAGCAATGGAAGAAGCATCGGTGATGATGGTTGGACTTAAAAAGGAGAGAATTCTTCAGGGGCTAGAAATACTTGAAACACAAGAAAAAGATAGTTTGAGATTAGTTGCGGATTATAGTATGCCTAATGTGTCGGATAAAGTGTTAAGGATTATTTTATCTTATATAGATTATGTAAATAGAGTTGTTTGGGGTAAATAAGTGCAGAATAGGTTGCTTTGGCATGAAAAAGAGAGGTGAGGTCATGGAGAAAAGACTTAAGATATTGCAGATTAATACATGCAATTTTGGTAGTACAGGTAGCGTAATGCTTAGTATATCTAAATGCGCGGAAGAACACGACTGTATTTCATATGTTTCTTATGCGGATTCACGGTCAAATAGGAAAAAAGAAGTTGGCAACAGTTTATTGATAGGCAGTATTTTAGAAAGAAATATGCATCTCCTTCTAGCTTACTATACTGGGCTAAATGGTTGTTTTTCAAGAATCGGTACCAAAAAATTCCTGGAAAAAGTTGACAATATAAATCCAGATGTTATTCACTTGCACAACTTACACAATTGTTATATTAATTTGGAATCACTGTTTAACTATATTAAAGCGAGAAATATACCGGTTGTTTGGACGTTGCACGATTGTTGGCCATTTACAGGACAGTGTCCACATTTCACAACAGTAAAATGTGAAAAATGGAAAATGGGGTGTTTTGACTGTCCTCAATATAAAGAATACCCTGCTAGTAGAATTGATAAGACAAAAGAAATGTATATGCGGAAAAGAACATGGTTTACTGATGTAGATAGTCTAACTATAGTTACGCCATCACAATGGTTGGCCGATTTAGTTAAGGAATCATTTTTAAAAGAATATCCAGTGAGTGTAATAAATAACGGTTTGGATTTGGATATCTTCAAACCAACACATGGTGGCTTTCGTAATAAGTACAAAATAGAGGATAAAATTGTATTGCTAGGTGTTTCAAGCCCCTGGAGTAACAAAAAGGGTTTGAATACTTTTATTAATTTAGCCGAGAGTATAGATGATAACTTTAAAATAGTATTACTTGGTTTGACAGAAAAACAAATAAGGGAACTTCCACAAAATGTTTTAGGAATTGAAAGAACGAATAACCCGAGAGAAATTGCAGAGATTTATACAAGTGCAGATATTTTTATTAATCCAACATTGGAAGACAATTTTCCAACAACTAATCTGGAAGCGATGGCATGCGGTACACCTGTTATCACTTACAATACAGGTGGAAGTGTTGAAGTTATCAATGAGTATACCGGAAGAATTGTTGAAAGCAATAAAATGGATGAACTGATAATTAGAATTGGGGATGTTCTTAAAGAAGGGAAAGAAAAATATCGAAAAGAACGTCTTGCCAATGCACCAAGATATGATAGCAAAAGTAAATTTGAAGAATATATTGAGTTGTATTTTTCAATAAGTAAGTGGAGGAGGTAATATTGACAAGTAGAAAAAATTATCTTATGAGAAACACAGCGCTTTTTGCGATATCATCCATATCAACAAAAGCTATCGGGTTCTTAATGGTTCCTTTTTATACTTATGTATTAACATCACAAGATTATGGTACCATTGACATAATATATACTACTACAAATATACTGTTTCCAATAGTATCAATAAGTATATATAATGCTGTATTGCGTTATGCTATGGAGCAGGGAAGTGATAGGAGCCAGGTTTTTTCGAATGGAGCCTTAGTTACATTTTTGGGGATATTGTTGACCAGTATTTTCACTCCATTGCTGCGATATTCTGATTTATTAGGTGATTACACATGGTATATTTATTCCCTAATCGTAATCCATTGCATTTATTCCCTCTCATCTGAGTTCACCCGGGGGATAGAGCGAATAAGAAGTTTCGTAGTAGGGAATATAATGCTGGTATTAATAATAGCTATTACTAACCTTCTGTTTTTAGGCGTGTTCGATATGGGCATTCGTGGTTATATTAGTGCGAGTGTAATTGGATATACTGTGGCAACAATATACCTAACTTTGTCCGTAAAAACATATCGGTACCTTACAATAGATGTAATAAACATTAAACAGAATACCTTATTAAAGGAAATGTTGTGGTATAGTGTTTTTCTAGTCCCCAACACATTATTCTTCTGGATTATCAATTCCTTAGATAGATATATGATTTTGTATTTTTATGATGCATCTTTAAATGGTATATATGCGGTGGCGTATAGAGTACCGGTATTATTGACAGCCGTTAGCCAGGTCTTTGTACAATCTTGGCAATTAACTGCTATGAAAGAATTTGGCACGTCTTCGGGAGTAGATTTTACGAACAAAATCTACAATAAGATGTGTGTAATTCTTCTAACGATAAGCTCTGGAATAATCGTTATATTAAAATTATTTCTAAAAATGTATGTTGGTGAAGAATACTTTATTGCTTGGCAGCCTAGTTCTTTCTTACTGATCGCTGCTGCGTTTACCATTATAGCATCATTTGTTGGCACAAGCTATGTAGCCGCTAAGAAAAATGCGGGGAATATGTTATCGACGATGGTAGGCGGGTTAGTTAATTTCTGCATGAACTTGGTACTAATACCAATATGGGGATTGAATGGAGCAGCAATTGCAACGTGTGTTGCTTACACGATAGTGATAGGGTATCGTCTAATTGACACACGTAGGTTTGTATATATAGACGCCATAAATTTCCGCATTATTTTTACGCTAATAATCAACATGCTACAGATATTTATATTATTCAACACAGTAGTGTATATATCAGCGTGGAATATCTTGTTATTTATTATAATTATCTTTGTAAATAGAGAAGATTTAAAGCTAATAATTCGTAGTCTAGTGGGCACGATGAAAGGAAGGTTGAACCAGTAATGATGAAGCATATTAAGAACTATTTAAAACAAAGGCCAATGACAAAGCGTTTTATTATTTATTACGTTATTGCAGCCAAGTTATATGGTAAGACATTTATCAAACTAATATTGGGGAGGTTTATAAGAAAGCCAGCAAATGTTTTTAAGAAACCTCAAGTATTGCAATTGCCAATTACCTTCAAATGCAATTGTGACTGTGTTATGTGTGGAATGCGAGCTATACAGCAAAGTGAGAATTTCACTTATCAAGATCTAGACAAGATATTAAGTGATGAATTATACAGCGAAATAACTGACGTAGGTGTAAATGGCGGCGAACCCTTCATAGTAAGCGATATTGAAATGTATATCTGTGTTCTTTTAAAGCGATTACCGAAGCTGAGAGCAATATATATTATTAGTAACGGTTATTTTACTGATCGGATGCTGGAAAAGTTAAAAATTATGAAACGGAAATGCGGTGAAAATTCTGTTAAGTTAGCTATTTCTATATCAATTGACGGAGTAGAATCGACACATGATGAAGTTCGTAGAGTAAAAGGTATTTTTGGAAAAGCAATAGATACATATAGAAAAATAGATAATCAAAAGGAGTTGTATTGCGATTACTTGGGCGCGATATGTACTATTACTAAATTTAACATTATAAATATTAATGAACTTGAAGCATTAGTAACAAAAGATGATATTAATATGTCCTATAATGTAGCAACTGTGCACAGAAGGTTATTTAATGAAGATAGATTGCAAGACTTCTCTGTCTTTTCTAGTGATGAACATAGGAACTTAACAGCTGAATTTTTTTATGGTAAATTTATTGAGACGAAGTCAATGAAATATTTCGCGCTTTATCAATTTCTGATGGATAGAAAGAGAATAAGCTTTTGCGACTTTTATAACAATAGAGTTACAATAACGCCGGACAAAAACATATCTTTCTGTGCTACAAAAAGTAAGCTCCTGGGTAACGCCATTGAGGAGTCATCTTATGAATTATTTAGTCGTGAACTAGCTTACCGGAGGAATCTAGTTTCTCAGGAATGCAGTGCTTGTTCGCACTATTCAACAACATCCTTAACCTTAAAGGGTACCCTCAAATATAATTCAGAAATATTGAAGATAATTGGAAACCCGTTTAGATTTAGGAGGGTGATATAAATGAACGTAAGCATTATCGGGTGGTATGGCACTGAAACATTAGGAGACAGAGCAATTCTTATTGGTATACTAAAAGTATTAAGCAGTATTGATGAGGAGATGAATATTTCTTTAGGAAGTTTGGCTCCCTTCTTTACAAGGAGAACTTTAGCAGAAGATGCAAAGATATACTTGAAAATTAATCCCAAACTTAATATAGAGTTATTTGACTCTCGAGATTCGATACAGATAAAGAAACAAGTAGCAAATAGCGACTTAATAATTATGGGGGGAGGGCCACTGCTTGATATTACTGAGATAGAGATAATAAGGTACACTTTTGAGCTTGGTAAGAAGTTGCATAAGAAGACGATGATATTTGGGTGTGGAATAGGCCCTCTTGTATATAAACAGAACCGAAAGATTGTTGCGCAAATTTTAAAGAAAACGGATCTAGCGATTTTTCGGGATAAGAGAGGTGTAGAAGAAGCGAAGATACTATGTCCGTTAGAAAGTAGTGGTAATTGGCATCATTGTCATGACCCGGCGATTTTGAGTATCATGGACTATGAAAGCCCTAGGGTGGAATCGAAGAGTAATACTATATCAATTAACTGTAGAAAATTTCCGTCTTCCGCTTTTGGAGGAATGCGGATTAATAAGGAAGATTTCTTAATTAAGATGATACAGCGTGCATCTGAGTTTTACGAGAATGTAAAACTTGTTCCAATGCATACTTTTCACATGGGTGGCGACGACAGAAAGTACTTGTCTGAGCTATGCTTACGTTCGTGTAGATCAAACGTTTCTGTTCAACATAAACCAATGAACCTATATGGGTTATTTGATGTATTTTCAAAAAGTGATGCATGTATAGGGATGAGATATCATTCAGTGGTGTTTCAAACGCTCTTGAATGGAAATAATTATATACTGGATTATACAGAGTCGAAGAAAGGTAAAATAAGTGGATTTCTCGATTGTATAGACACTAATTTTTACAAAGATCGAATAGTAAATCTTCAAGAGAGTATGCCTCCGGGGGAGTTAATTGAACAGAGTCTATGTTTATTAAAAAGAAATAGAAGCTTTATTTACAGCAGTTCGATTTTTGACGAAACACTCGAATTTTATAAGAAGAAAATTACTGAATTATTGAAGTAGGAAAGAAGTGGAGATGGATAATAAAATGAAAAATATTTTAACGGAATTTCAGGCAAAATTTAAGGTTAAAGAATATAAGATTTATGAGACAAAGCATTGGATATGGTCTTTAAGACCGCATCAGGCGACACTTGGAGCTGGAATTCTTTCTTTAAAAAGAGAATGTCCTGCGTTTTCAGAGTTAAAATCTGAAGAATATGCTGATTTAAATAACATTATAAAAGTAATTGAACCGGCGTTAATGAAAGCTTTTAACTATGATGTTATTAACTATCTAATGTTAATGATGTTTGATAAACATGTTCATTATCACATTTTTCCAAGATATGAGACATCAATTGAAATTTCAGGTAAAACTTGGAAAGATGAAAATTGGCCAGCTATACCACCATTGATGGGAGAATTACTACCAGTCAATGAAGCTAGAATTTTAATAAATACTATAAAAAATAGCATTTAACATGTGAGGAGCTTAATGATGACAAAGAAATATAAAGTAGGATATACAACTGGAGTATTTGATCTTTTTCATGTAGGGCATCTGAATATTTTAAAGAGAGCTAAGGAGCAATGTGAGCATTTGATTGTTGGAGTGAGTACAGATAAAAATGTTCAAAGCTATAAGAAAAAAACACCAATTATTCCATTTGAAGAAAGAGTTGCAATTGTTGAAGCTTTGAAGTATGTTGATGAAGTTGTACCACAAACTAATATGGATAAATTCAAAGCGTGGGAAAACCTTAAATTTGATGCGATTTTTCATGGCGATGATTGGAAAGGTTCAGAAATGTATAAAGAAATTGAAAGAAAATTTAATGCAGTTGGCGTGGAAATGGTTTATTTTCCGTACACAAAAGGAACATCTTCAACATTACTAGCGGATGTGTTGGCTCAAGTTATAAGAGATAAAGAGGTAGTAAAAAAATAATATTCGCAGTTTTATGGAAATGTGAGGTGACCACAACCAATGAACATTTTAGTAACCGGAGGCATAGGCTTTATCGGCAGCCATACAACAATAGAACTTATAAAAAATGGACATACTGTAATCATCACTGATAATCTTATCAACTCAAAGATTGAAGTGCTGGACAAGCTATCTACCATAACGGGCATCAGACCAACTTTCTATCAAATCGATGTGACTGATGAAGTAAAGGTAGAAGAAATCTTTAGTAACCATAAAATCGATGGTGTGATTCACTTCGCTGGACTTAAAGCAGTAGGTGAGTCTGTTTCCAAGCCACTTGAGTATTATTACAACAATCTGGTGAGTACTATGGTACTAAGCAAGATGTGTGTAAAGTATGGCGTGAATAAGTTCGTGTTCAGCTCATCTGCGACAGTTTATGGTGATCAGCCATCTCCACTTAAGGAAGATATGGAGCTTAAGAAGACAACCAATCCATATGGTGAAACTAAGGCGATGAGTGAGCGGATATTGATAGACGCATCAAAGGCAAATCCCAATTTTGCTGTAGCAAGCTCAGTCGCTACGCTCCCTCGCAACGGTACCGGGTTCCACCCGAATTTTGTCGAATTTTGTCGAACGTATATGTAGTTAACAAAAGAATATTTCCTGTTTGTTAGCACAATTAATATATTTATACTGTGCAGTATTAGCGATCACATTACCGATTACATAAAAGCTAGTCATATACAGTATTAGGTTAATTACCATAAAATGCACGGCAGTTAAAGCTACAATTTATACCCCCTGAAAATTTTACAATATTCATTGAATTATTCCATGATTTACTATATAATATCTTTGAGAGGAAAATTAAATTAAGGCGCAAATGACGCCCGGATGCGACCAACATCCGGACGCTCATGTAGGGTATCGCAGACCCGTACAAGTACAGCTTTACGCTGCCACTTACGCCATATGCTTATTATATTGCAATTTGATTATACATTCAAGAGTCAGCATAAAGGGCGCATTATGTACGGTATTTACCTAACATGATACGTCCTTTTTTAATTTTCCTTTCCCTCAAAAAAATTTTAGGGAAAGGAAAAGGTGTGGCTCATGATAAAAAATATATTTAAAAAGAAGTTTTCTATTGACTGTAAAGTAGACAGGATGGCACGGTTGGCACAGGAATTTAATCAAAAAGAAGAGGCAACCAAGATTCACAGGCTAACATGTGACCTTTTTGATCGACTTACAGAACAGCTTCCGGGAAGTGGAAGAATGCAGCTTACACAGTTTGCTGATGCTATGAATCAGCTTATATGCCTGCAATCAGTCCACTATTACGCTAATGGACTTGGGGATGGTGCAGCTCTAACTCGCGCAATGTCCGAAGAGAAGCGCGATGTCACCATCAATATCACTGTAGTGTAAGGCGGTGGTATTATGCTTAAGTGGTTATATGACAGGCAGTATCGCGCTTTTATGTTTGGATACATTTGCGGGCTTATTTGTTTTCTCATTATAAATGAGGTAGCAAAGTAAGCCTAGGATTATTAAAAAAGGTTACAAAGTGAATAGCAAGCTCAGTCGCTGCGCTCCCTCGCAACGGTACCCAGCGATTCCGAGCTGCTGCTTTATTAGATATGAGATTTAAGTGGGCGTTTCCTGCTATGCTTGTTGGTAATATAATAGCTGCTGTTATTATTATGGGGCTGAGTAATGAAGCGTTTAAGTTATTTGGGTAGATAGGCTGTAGCTAGAGTGAAGATGGACATCGAGAGAACGGACATAAGATTTTAGGAATGAAACTGTGTCCGTTTTATATTAGAAAGTATTGTCGGAATATTGCTTTAAATATGAGAAATGGCTAATTTGCTAGGATGAGTTGTTAGGTTGAGGCGTTGAAGGTAAGGAGGCTTAAATTAATGAAGAAATTTATTGTATTTCTAGATTCCAATATATATGACGCTGCAAACTATTCTTTTGGAAATCCTCAGTTTTCAAAGTTGAGTGAGCTAATAGCTCAAGACCACGTTACACTCCTTATCAATTCAGTTGTTGAAGGTGAAGTTAAGAAGCATATAAAAGAGAGAATTAAAAAGGCAGCAAGAGAGTTTAATAAATTAGTATCCTCAAGAGAGTTTGCATCTTTTAGATTTGAAGATGAATATGTAAAAGAAAGCTCAGTCGCTGCGCTTCCCTCGCAAGGGTACCGGGTTCAACCCGAATTTTGTCGAATATTGTCGAACGTATATGTAGTTCGCAAAAGCATTACTTAAATAAATTAACAACAAATACAAAAAGGCCCTTGGAGAATTTCCAATTTTCAAGGGGGATACGAAAGTAACTGGTGAAAACCAGTGAAATAAATGGTTTAGGTCGAAATTCATTTAGAACTTTTGACACTACGTATCACTGAAAAGGAGGAGATTCTATGAATCAATTGAGTTATATAAAGTTGAAAGGTTCGTATTTAATTTGTCATATTGATGGGAAGAAAACATTTTTTCTTTTACCGCAAGGTTTAGTCCAAAAGGATAAAGGGATTGACTTCTTTTTAGATGGAGAAACCCTTATTGCTAAGCTTAACGGCGAAGAAAGTCAGGAACAAGCTCAGTCGCTGCGCTCCCTCGCAAGGGTACCGGGTTCAACCCGAATTTTGTCGAATACAAATGTAGTCCGCAAAAGCATATTCATTGTTTGGATAGGTTATACTTAATAGGACAAATCAATTCCGAACAATGATATAATATAAACAAATATCTGGGAGGAATTAAGATGGCACGCGGAAGTCGATATGAAGAGGAATTTAAGAAACAGATAGTGGCATTATTTAACAATGGTAAATCATTAGCAGATATCAATAGAGAATATGGTATTGCGAAGTCTACGATTAAAACTTGGGTGGAAAGGCTAAATAGTTCAGGGTCGCTTAATATTGATGATAATCGTACTGAAGAGGAAAAAGAGTTAATTGCACTAAGAAAGAAATTAAAACAATTAGAAATGGAAAATGATATTTTAAAGCAGGCAGCGCTAATACTAGGCAAAAAGTAGACCTCATTATCTCAAATAGAGATAAATACAGTATTAGCGCCATGTGTAAGTTTCTTAAGGTCCCAAGAAGCCTTGTCTATTACCATATTAATAATAGGCAAAAATCTAACAAGGTTTCTGAAGAAGAAGTAACACTCGAAAATGCAGTAATTAGAATATTTAGAGAGAGCAGAAATAACTATGGAACTAGGAAGATTAAGAGACAGCTAGAGCGGGGAGGTATAAACGCATCAAGGCACAAAATAGGACAAATTATGAAGAAGTACGCATTGGTATCTAATTATACAGTAGCCCGGTATAAGGTACACAAGTAGGGTTGCAATGAGGCTAAGATAGCAAATGCAGTAAATAGGGAGTTTAATAATAGAGATAAGTTAGAGGTAGTTGTTAGCGACCTTACCTATGTAAGGGTAAACGGTCAATGGGCTTATATATGTATTTTACTGGATTTGTATAACAAGGAGATCATAGGTTATTCAGTTGGCATCCATAAGACTGCAGAGCTTGTATATAGAGCATTTTTGAACTGCAAATATCCCCTTACTGATATAAAGATATTCCATACAGATAGGGGCAATGAATTTAAAAATAAATTAATTGATGATGTGACAAAAGCCTTTGAGATAGAAAGATCCCTTAGTAACAAAGGTTGTCCCTACGATAATGCGGTAGCTGAAAGCCTATATAATATATTAAAAACTGAGTTTATAAAAGGCAATATATTTAATAATCTGGATCATTTATATATAGAATTAGCTGACTATATAAATTGGTATAATAACCATAGACTACATGGATCGCTCAATTATCTTACACCAATGGAATATAAGGATAAGGATCAGTCTTAAGAAATATAAGATAAAGATGTAATGAATTTGTAGTTATAAAGGAATATTGCCTTTGGTCTAAGTCAAGGGCGAGCACAGCGAGTTCATTTTACTCTTGGCCTAGACCAAAGGTGATATTATAGCCACAAATAAATTCACGCATTCTTAAATAAATTGTTCGGCAAAAATATGTCCAAAAAAGGGTTGACAGATCAGTATTAGTGACTACATTACCGAGTACATGAAACTAACCATTATCTTGTAAGCGTTAAAACGACCGTACGGAACCAAGGAAAAATGTTAGGAAGCTATTTAAGTATGCAGATATTCTAACATAAAGCACAAAATACAGACGTAATTTAGAGTTATATTGCAATTATGTATTGATCACAACGGGGGGAATATAAAAAAGTGAATAGAAATTAACATTAATAAAATACTCAATGTCTGGAGGTCATGTAATGAATATGGAACGAGAATCTACACTTACAAGCAAATTGAAGAATTCAAAAGTATTTAAAGAACTCGAAGAACGATGTTCTAAATCTTCTGAGTATGCCGAAATCATTGCTTTGGTTCAGGCTATTGGAGATTATGCTGTAAATAAATCAAAAACAGTTGTTAAAAACATGCCAGAATTTACTTTACATGATATAGAACATTTTTTTAATATGCTTTACATTATTGGAAAGATAATTCCCAAAGAATCATTAAAGAAGATTTCTATTCCTGATTTGATGATGATAATTATATGCGTTTTCCTTCATGATATTGGAATGTGTCCACAGGAAAATTTAATAAAGGCTTGGAAGAATCAATTAGAAGAACAAAATCAAAAACAATATCAGGAAGAAGTTGATAAATTTCAACGTTTCAGAAAAACATATCCTCAAGAGATCGAAGATATAAACAACCTTAATAAACTGGGAAAGCATTCAAGAGCCCAGTTGTTAGAAGATCGTATTGTCACAGACTATATTAGAATTAATCATGCTAGTAGGGCAAGAGAAATGATTGCGTCAGATTGGGGAGGAAAAATCAAGTATCTTGATACTGACTTAACGTCAGATGTTGCAGAGGTATGTTTTGGCCATAACGAGAACCATACAGCACTTTTAAATATGGAGAGCATTAAGCTTTGTGGTGAAGATGCGTATTTATGCCTTCCTTTTGTATCTGTTGTTCTTCGATTGGCGGATATTATTGATTTTGATAGAAAAAGAACTCCGCCGATATTGTTTTCTCACTTGGCAATAGAAAATCCTATATCTTTAATAGAATGGAATAAGCATTTAGCTGTTAATTCTTGGTCAATTACACCAAGGAATCTTATTTTTTCAGCTGAATGCAGTCATCCAGCTATTGAAGCGTCAATTCTCAAATTTTGTGATTCAATTGATGATGAGTTGCGAAACTGCACATTAATTCTCGCAAATTTGCATAATGATTTTGTTGACGATGTATCTTTTTATAAAATACCTTTACCAGCGAATGTAGACAGAAGGAAAATTACAGCCCGGAAAGATATAGCCACAGGAAAGCCTATTTATCATTACCATGATACAAAGTTTACTCTAAGTAAGCGTCGTGTTGTTGATCTTCTAATGGGGACGAAATTATATGGAAAACCAGAAGTTGCATTACGTGAGCTAATACAAAACTCAATTGATGCATGCCTTTTGAGACAAAAAGTGAGTGAGTTATGGGGAGAAAACTACATACCACGAATTATCGTTTCTTTATATACCAAAAATAATATTGATTACTTAAAGGTTTCAGACAATGGTATAGGAATGAATCAACACGTTGTAGATAATTATTATACCAATATCGGCTGTTCCTATTATACATCCAAAGAGTTTTACGATCTTATGTCTGAGGTTAAACATACATTTAAACCGATATCTAAATTTGGGATTGGTATTCTAGCTTGTTTTATGGTTTGTGACAACATGCAAGTTAACACAAGGAAGGTAATAGGGCAATACCAATATGATGAGCCATTAAAAATAGCTATTGAAGGATATGATAGTTTGTTTATTATTACTGAAAGTGAACGTAAAGAGCCCGGTACAGATACCACATTGAAACTTAGAAAAACCCATCCATGGGAGAAGATGACGAAACAGGAATTTGTCAAGTGTGTTAAAAATCTATTGCCATTGCCTCCGTTTGATATTAATATTCAAACTGATGATATCCAAGAAACCTTCACACCAGAAGCATTTAAAGATTTTCATCTTGAGTTAGACAATGATTACTCATGGAGAAAGGAAGATAATATCCAAATTCTTAATATTGATTTAGATTGTGTAGAAAAAGGATTTCGTGGTAAGGCATCTATGGCATTCATCGTTAAAAATAATAATATTCCTGTCGATAATCTTGAAATCAGCTCAAAAGAGGTTTTGGTTGATGGTGAATACTATCCTTTAGCGGCAAGTATTTCTTATGGAAATAACTGTATAAATAAAAACACGACAAGTCTAGAGGTTGATGAAGATGGAAATATAGCATCTAGCAATTTACATAGAGAGATTACAGCGTCAAAGTCTTACTTGTCAATACATGGTATTGATGTGCCATGCAGCTTGTTTTATGACTATAGAAATTATGGTCAAAAGGCAGTTTTAGATTTTCCATTTCCAATAAGATTTCGTTTAGATATAGGGGGCATAAACGATTTAAACTTAAATTCTGCCCGTACACAAATTATTTATGATGATACTTGGCTTAAATTTGAGAAAGATCTGTTTGAAATGGTATGTATAAAAATTAAGGTGGCTTTAACCTCGGAAGCATGGAATCGTTTAAAAAATATATTTATTGCGAGAATGGAAGATGCAGAATTGACTGCCATTATAAAAAAAATATAACAAGCTCAGTCGTTGCGCTCCCTCGCAAAGGTACCGGGTACAACCCGAATTTTGTCGAACATATGTGTAGTCCGCAAAAGCATATTCACTGTTTGTCAGCATAACTAATATAATATAATTGCACTGTATAGTATTAGTGACTACATTACCTATTACATAAAACTAACCAACTAACAGATACAACGAAGAGTAGCAAATATATTTACAATTATAGTTGTATTAGAGATATTATTACTTTTTTATCTTGTAAAAATTAGGATAACGAATTGGACATGTTTCCACATACGGAACACGTGGAGACGATTGTATCTCTCTCCCACAAAAATGCAGACACATATATCAACGTAAATGTGGAGTTTGGTGATGAGGAAGGACAGATTCCTATTGATATGATAGCGAGGAAAGCTGAAGAAGGTAGATATAACAAAAAAGTAACATAATGGAAATTTTTTTGATGAAACAAGTATAATAAATGAAAAGCGTGCAAGGGGTGTAAATATGGGTTCTGAAATTATAATGTACCAAACAGAAGATGGTCTGACTAAAATAGAAACTACTTTTGATGGTGATACCGTTTGGTTATCTATTGA
>CAYPLH010000056.1:0-25487 GCA_964411505.1 uncultured Clostridiaceae bacterium
CTTCTCATAAAATTACCAGTAGATGAAATATATTATTACACTGTCAGTCTGGCGATACCCTGAAAATGGGCGTTTTCACACTTTGTTAGGGCGGCTTGTGAATCATTATTTATCCCTCAAAACTTTAATTCCTTAGTCTTGTTGCCTTCGGTTTACCATTCCGGCCAGCGGATTTGTATTGACCGCCGTTTGAAGCTGATGGTCGTCCAAGTGTGTATAAATCTGCGTGGTATTCAGAGATTCATGGCCCAGAATTTCTTTTAATGCTCTGATATCCACATGCCCATGCTTGTACAACAATGTTGCGGCGGTATGTCTTAGCTTATGGGGAGTAATATCCTGAGACAGTCCGGCAGCCTCAACCGCATTTTTAATAACGATCTGGATTGCCCGCATAGTAAGCCGAATTCCTCTGTTGCTGATGAAAAGCGCATTGTCTTTTGGGTTATAGTTGCTACGGTCATTCAACCATGCGTTTACTGCGTTTTTAGCTGCCGGCGTCAGGTAGATTTGCCGCTCCTTGTCGCCTTTTCCGATTACCGTCACGGATTGGGCGCTGATCTGTTCCACGTTCAGATTTGTGAGTTCAGCTAAGCGCAGAGCGCAATTTAAAAACAGGGTAACAATACAGTAATTACGCGGCGAATCTTCAACGCTCATCAGGAGTCGTATGGAATCTTCCAGGTTCAGATATTTAGGTATCCGCTTTGCTTGCTTCGGGACTTCCAATTCTTCAGTAATGTTATTATCAATCAAATGCGCTTTGGTTTTTAGATATTTCCAAAACTGTCTGATGGATATGATCTTGCGCCCGCAGGTCGCAACGGAGCAGTTCCGTTCTTTTTGCAAATATGCGACAAAGGCATACATATCATCCAGCGTGATTGATTTTATAAATTTGATATCCGCAAACGAGCAATCGGATGGGGGAGGTGCAGATGGTTTTCTTCGCTTAGAAACAAACTTAAACAGAAGCCGAAGGTCAACGCGAAATTCGGATATCGTGTGCGGCGAACGCGCCTTAATCACGGTCAGGTAGCTGAAATACTCCTCCAGTATTTTATTGTTGAGTTCCATAAACGAACACTCCTTTTTTCTTTTAGTGTGTCCGTCTATGCGGGAGAATATACCAAGATTTTTACGGATAGCGAAAATGTTGTATTCGCAGTTGATTTTCAGATGGTCTAAAAAATCTTCTTATTTCCCCTTCTCATCGAATATTTTTACTCAAAATGTGTGAAATAATCGTTTTCGCAGTAGCCAAAATTCCAGAACATTTTTATCATGAAAATTGCTTTAAATAATCAGCGACCTTATGTAGTTGCATTATTTCCGATTCTGAATATGCATCAACTATTTTTTCTTTTATACCCTCTTGATTTATAATCGTTGGCAAAGACATCGCTACGTTAGTGATGTCAAATTCACCCTTCATTTCACAACAAACACTTACTATTGTTTCATTTTTATTGAGAATTGAATCTATCAAGTACAAAACACAGGATGTATATCCATAATTAGTGAAATGTTTACCTTTAATAATTTCTGCGCCATATGCCTTATTTTTTAAATGGATATCATTCATTATATTGCCGTCCCATTTAATATTGTTCAACCTACAGTATTCATTTACAGGTTTATTTTGTATTCTTAATTGGCTCCATAAAATAAATTGCATGTCACAATGTTCGCCCGCCACATAACCTTTACATCTTTGTTATTTAATTGAAATTTATCAGCAATTTGGGAGATAAATCTTAAGCTATCCAACATACAACCTGTTGCAAAAAATTTATTGAATGGAAATATGTTCATATTGAAAATTCTATGTGTCAAAATATCATTGGGGTTAGTTACTAAAATTACCATGTTGTCCTTGTAATAAGGTTCTATATTAGATACCACTTCTTTGACAATTCGAAAGTTTGTATCTAAAAGATCAAGTCTACTTTCGCTGGCATTTCTATTACGACCGGCAGCTATGATAATAACTTTGGAGTCATAACAATCGGAATAATCGCCACAAAATATTCTGCTTGCAGATTGAATTTGTAATCCATGTATTATATCCAAAACTTCACTTTCAACTTTTCCCTTCTTTTCCAGTAAGTCCACAAGTGCAATTTCATCGATATAAGGACATAAATATAAAGTGTATGCGGTTATAGAACCCACATTACCAATTCCAATAATAGTTATTTTATTCATAAAAATATCCTCACAGCACCGTAAATACTTAACTTGTTCTTACGCTTATTTCTAATTTACTCTTTTAGCGCCAATAAGTTTCAAAAGTGTATGTTCAACTCCAAACTGTGAGGTCAATTTTCTTATTTCATTACCGTTGTTTTTTTTATAACCAGTATAACGTGCTCGTATCATTGTATTCTTTGGTGTATTCTCTTCTCCTACAAATTCGATTACGTCAACAGCATACCCGGCTCCGCTTAACACCTCACAACGGATACAATCTGTAAGCAATGCTGAAAATCGCTCTTTGAACAATCCATGGCGTAAAAGAAGAGCATATTCGTCGGTTCGGCAGATTTGTGCATTAATTTCTTGTTGGCAGCAAGGTACGCAAAAAATATATTTAACCTTGTTTTGAATAGCATAATACATCGCATAGTCAGTGGCGGTATTGCATGCGTGAAGTGTTATAATCATATCAACATCGCTTTGACATGGTGTGATTTTTGATATATCCCCTTTGATAAAAATCAATTTCTTATATCCATACTTCTGAGCCACATCATTGCAGAATTCTACGACATCGCTATTTATGTCATACCCAGTAATCTTAACATCCATTTTTTTCACAACCGTAAAATAATAATATAAAATAAACGTTAAATATGATTTCCCACAGCCAAACTCCACAACATTTAATACGACGTCAGTGTCTTTGCGTAAGCCGCCGTCAATAATTTTTAAAAAACTATTAATTTGTCGAAACTTGTTATACTTTGCTTTGACAACTCGGTAATCTTTTGTAAAGACACCTAAATCTACCAAGGGTTGTACAGGCATCCCCTCCATTAGGAGATAATCCTTTTCTTTATCGTGGTTCAGAGTTATTTTTACATCCGCTTTGTTGGCAGTTTTTGTTCTGCTAAGCATAAGTTTTTTAGACACACGATATGCGATGACATTATCACGTGTAATTATATGAATCTGTTTGTACAAATTCTCATCTAACAGTCTTTCCAAATATACGCGAAAACCAGATTCTGGAATATTTTCATGAAATGCTACGCCACCGATGAATTTCTCGCACTGCCACGCCTTGCTCTTTTTCAACATTATGGGTTTAATTACCACTTTTTGCACCTCGGTTTTAGTTACACTAAATACAATCTTAAATGTTTCACTGTGTGGTAGACCCACAATTTCGTCAATTACATCTTTATAAATAATTAGCCCCTCCTCGCAATTTACGTTTGATCGTTTTTCAAAGTCGATCATATGAATAGAAAGTATTAATCGAATTTTTAAGTTTCAACTTTATATGATTTTCGATATCACATATTCAATCATTGACTTTACCGTAGGAAATTTAGTAATCAATAGCATTTCATCGTCAAACTCAAAATCAAACTCACACTCCAACGCCACAATGGTTTTTATAAATGTTATGGAATCAAGTCCGATGCTATTGAAATCCATATCCAAAGATACATTATCAGAAACTTTTTCGCTGAGATTTGTAATAATAACATCAAAGGCTCTCTTTTGAAAATCAGTCAATTCATCAGAAGCCGATACATCGGGGATGTCATCGTTGGATTTGAATTCTACGCATTCTAATACTCTTTTCCGATCCATTTTTCCGTTGAAATTTTCAATGAATTTTTCCACACGTTTGAACACAGATGGAATCATGTATGAAGGAAGTTTTGCGTAGAGATGATCTGCAATGTATTTAGAATCTATTTTGATTTCGCTTATATAATAAGCCCCCAGTATTTTATCAATCTCATTCGTTTCTAACGCAATAACGACAGATTGTTTTATCCCCTCGATTTGATTAAGATGCGTCTCGATTTCTTCCGGTTTAACCCGATAGCCGCGAATCTTTATTTGATTATCTACTCGGCCTAAACAAACAACATCTTTATTCTCGTTCTGCTTGACAATATCTCCTGTACGATAATAGGTGGAGCCTAAAATTGTCACAAATTTATCTTTTGTCAACTGATCATTATTCAAATAGCATTGAGATAAACAGCTACCCCCTATATATAACTCGCCCTTTTCTTCATTTGCCACTTCTTCTAAGTTTTCATTTAAAATATGATACGATATATTTTGTATGGACTTTCCTATGGGAATATCACCCGTGATAAGGTTTTTGGGGATTTCATAATGAAACGTGTCATCTGAACATTCACTTTGTCCATAAGCGTTTATAAGGGATATATGATCGTATTCTTTATAAAACCTTTCAGCTACAATTCTATCAACTTTTTCACCAGTTAAAATAATTTGCTTCATGTTCGACAAGGCTAATTTAGGATGTTTGTTTCCGAGGTATTGGAAATAACCATATAAAGAATGCGGGATCATGCTTACAACATTTATTTCATCCCGTTCAAGCTGTTCAAGAAATTGATACGGTTTTTTTATAAGGTCATTATCGTAAATAAATAGCTGTGCGCCCAACAAAATGGGCGTAAGTATCTGCCATATTGAAGCGACAAAACCAATGTTGAAGCTCAAACAAAGACGGCTTTCACAAGTCAGGTTCAATAAAGAAATTTTGGCTTCAATATGATTGATAATCCCTTCATATGTTAATAAAACCCCTTTGGGTATGCCCGAAGAACCGGAGGTGAAAATACAGTATGCCAAATCTTTTGGATTATATATAATTAACTCATTTTCTGATTGATTGTTCTTTTTTAACTCCGCATAGTTTACATAATAATCCAAAATGCCTTCATGTTTGATTTCAGGGCGTGCATACTCATTATATAAAATTATCTTGGGATTACTCTCAGTCAAAATGCGGTTAATTTGCTCATGTGGCAAATCAATGTTTATCGGTATGACAGCGGCATTGCAATTAAGGATTGCAAATATGGATACTACCATATCGATGGAGTTAGACATATGTACTGCAACAAAGTCGCCTTTCACAATACCAAAGCGTTTTAATTCTTCTGTTAGGGACATAGTTATATCCCTGAGTTCTGAATAAGAAATAGATTGGTTATTACATACAATCGCTTTCTTATCAGGATTCATTTGAGAAAGATCAAGTAACGATTTTTTAATAATAGGTTGATTAATCATTCAGACCACCTCGTTATTTTCATCTAACACGATAATTTTTGGCTTATAGTTTTCCGGCACACTGTCAACAAGGTTAAAAGCCATAATAATCACTCGGTCGCCGACAGTGACCAGTCTCGCGGCAGCTCCATTAAGGCATATGACGTTTCGATCCGCCGATTCGATAACATACGTTTCAAAACGCTGCCCGTTGTTGATGTCAACAACAAGAACCTTCCGATATTCACACAAGCCGACTAATTCCATTAAGTCAGTAGATATGGTTATTGACCCTTCATAATTAATGTTGGCATCTGTAACCACTGCTCGATGTATTTTGGATTGAAGTATTTCTATCATTTTCCCATCCTCCTGTTATTAATTGAATTCATATTTTAGAATTCAATTATAGTTTTGAATATTTCATTTTCAGATTCACACAAATCTTGTACTTTATTTATAAAATCATGCAGATGCTTTCCTTCGTTGGTAATTCCAATTTTTATTAAATGTTTATCAATGTGCCCCCATGCTTTTTCAATTTCTTGATATTTATTAAAATAATTTTCGTATTCTTTGTAGCTTCCCATAAAATCGAGTACATATCGTTTTGCAGTTAAAAATCCATCAACTTTTAATTGGTAATTTATTTTCAATATTAGTTCATTAAAACTATCATGTTGGTTTCTGTAAAAAGAGGACATTAAATAATTCAATAATTTATTAACAGAAAATTGGTTTTTATTCTCTTTATCATAGTTATTAATATATTGTGCTATTGCATTTTTAAATCTTTGCTTCGCTACTTTCTTTATGGTCGACTCATTTTCAGCCAATTTATCTAAAGAATATAAAAGCATATAACAATAATCCATTGATTGCCACGCATTCAGAATTGCTGTGAAATCTGTCCATCCCTCAAACGTCGTTGAGTGTTGGGAGGGTATATATCCATCACTTATATAAATTAAATCATTATTCAAATCTACCCCTATAGGGTTTATAAAATGTGGTGTATTAATAACATGTTGAAAGACAGGATTATGAACTAGTAACTCAGTTCCTACCCGGATGCATAAAAATGAGCCACTTTTTATGCTTTCTAATAAAAGCGCTATAGCTTCTTGTTTTCCTTTTGCTTTTTCATATTTAAAATAAATATTTGCTTTTTTTAGAAATGCAAAATTAGATTCATACATATTTGTTGCAATGCGAAGGGGATTTATTGATGCCTTCTTTGAAAATCTTATGCCATCACCAATAAAATAAATATCACTTTTATCAATCGAGCATCCGATATTAAATATATGATTATATATACATGAGTTTAAACACTCAAATCCTAAAACTGTAGTATAGTTTTGCCGCACTGTAATCATAATTTACTCTCCCTGCTTGTTATTTAAAAGAGACACTAAAAATATCTTCAAATATCAAGGCATCGTTATATGTAAAGTAATATTTATATTTATCTTCTGGATACAAGCAACTTGCTATTTCTTCGAATTTTTTTTGGAACGTTTCTGTAGAACCCAATAACCGCCGCGTATTTACATCAAATTCATTTGCACTCACTTGTGTAACATGTATAGAAAGGTAATTATCAATATTATAATCATCAATCATCATATCAACTATGGTTTCAAAATACTTTTTTCCATTTTTTTTCGTTCCAACAATTCGTTCGTCTCCATGTACAAACACTATTCTCTTGGCAGGATTCCCGCATTCACATGCGCTCTCCATATAATAGGCTTTATCAGATAATTTATATCGTATAAAAGGCATAACTTTTTGGATCAGCGAAGTTACAACAACGCGACCAATTTTGTTCGGTTCTGAAATTATACACCCGTTTTGATTAATTATTTCAAAAATAACACTTCGTTCATTAACATGATGATATCCATGTTTACATGATTGTGAAATTGACCAAATCTCAAGACAACCATAGAGATCAATTATGTTGCACTTGAAAGTCTCAGCATATATTTTTCTCACCTCATTAGAAACAAAAGATGATGTGTATTCAATGTATTGCAGTATTTTATCGATATTAAAATCAATGGAATATTTTATGATATGTTGATAATATTTTTCTAAATCTTGCGCTTGAATATGCCACCACTTGTATCTTTTATTATTATTTAAATAAGCTATTTCATCAGCTATGCGGTATTCTACTTTTTTGTTTGGATCAAAAGGGAAAGGATAATCAGCTGAATTTAGATGAACTCTATATAAAAGGTTTTTGGGTTCGATATGGGAAACTTTATTGCGTAATCGCCATATCTCTGCATTTAGTTTCAATTGCTCATCTGGGGTTCTGATAATCATCATTGGAGTTCCTGATGTTCCGCTTGTAAAACTTACAAGAATGCTCATCCCATTTTCTAATATAAATGGGTGTGTTTTTACCTTGTAGTATTCATTGTTAAAGAGAAAGTTTAAATCATTTTCTTTTAACTGATCACAAAAGAAATCTATATAGTTACTTTTTACAGTTTCTTTTGTTATTATTGGTATTTCGAGAAATATATCAATTTGTTCGTGCGGATTAATATATTTCGGTAACCTTTCTTTGTAATACGATACATTATTAGCCAAATGAGAAATAATATCACATAGTTTACTTTCCATTATTTTGCACCTCGATTTATTCAAAGTTGAGTTAATACACGTTTTTGTTTTGGTTAATGCTATTTTGAATAATATTATAAACATCGTTTACTGTGGCAACTTTTTCATAAGAAAGATCGTCTTCTTGAAGTTCCATACCGATTCTTTCTTCAAGAGCAACAATTAGCTGAAGGAACATTATAGAGTCAAATCCCAAATCTCGTATAAGACTGGATTCATCTGATATTTTTGTTATTTCTATTTCTCCGCACTCTGATATAAGCTGCTTTATTTGATTTTTTTCCATGAGGACAACTCCTTTTTATTTATAAATCTAATTACTCGCATTTTCTGCTACGAAAGTTCGACAAGGGTTTATGACCCGGGATTTATACTATTGATTCAAGTCATATTGTTTGCTATAAATCTTTATAAATAATTTTCCCGGATTCGTTTCTAGGTATTTCTTTATCATATAATACTTGAATGAAATTTTTATTGATATTAAAATTATTACTTACAATACTCTTAATGAAATCTTGATCGATAAATTGAAAAACATGTATTCTAAGAAGATCATCTTGTCCACCACACAAGCAAGCAATATTATAATTACGAATAAATTTTTCGATATCATCAAGGTTAATGCGGATTCCTTGCATTTTTATAAATCGACTTTTTCTTCCGTCAATGTAATAAAACCCATCCTTGTCTTTGTGAGCCAAATCACCCGTATATAAAACGCCGCCTAATTCATCGCCTTTCTCAAGGTCATATATGTCGTTCGCATATCCAAGCATCACATTAGGCCCAGAATAAATGATTTCTCCTGTAACCTGGTTTTCATTTATTATATTCCCAAATTCATCCTGTAGGGATATTTTCCCCATAGGAATTGGTATTCCTATACTTCCCGGTTTAGCATCTGTATATTGCCGTGGCAAATAAGTCATACGTGCAGTAGCTTCAGCTTGACCGTACATTACAATAAGCTCATAATCATTTTTTTTACAATATGAAGATACGGCTGTTACCAAATTTGATGGCAATCTTCCTCCAGCTTGTGTTATGTACCGCAAAGAACTATGTTTATGTTTAAAAAAAGAGTTCTTCATTAACATTTCATACGTATAAGGTACCCCTCCAAAAGTGGTAACTTGGTGCCTTTTAATCAGCTCACAAAACTTTTCGCTTAACACAGAATTATTATACATAATTATTGAGGCTCCAGAAACGAGATGTGTTTGTAAAATTGACAAGCCATATGTATAAGACATTGGAAGGGTAGTTATACATCGATCCTGTTTAGATATACCCAAATATTGAATTATGGATTTTGTGTTGGCTACAATATTGTTATATGATAATCTAACAAGTTTTGAACTACCAGTACTACCTGAAGTCGTAAGAAGGAGTGCTAAATCATTATGCAATTTACTTGAAACAGTTGTCGGACATTTTATTTTATCTGTGTTTTTTTCACACTTGATGATATAGCTGGGCCTATACGTACTTATTAGTTTTTTTAGAAAGGTTTCTTGCATTGTGGCAGGCAACAAAAGCGGGACAGATTTCTTTCGTAAAAGACCGACATAGTATGCAATAGTATGTATGGTGTTATCACAACAAAGGAAGACAAGACTTCTTGAAGGAATCTCTTTTGTAAGCGTTTCAGATAATTCTATTAATTGTTCATATGTAAAAACGACTTCATTTTCAATTAAAGCAATTCGGTTATTAAATTTTGATAATGTATCGAAAATCATAAAATCCTCTCCGGCGATATTTTCACGTAATGTTAAATTGCCCTATCGAAATCAATTTTTTCACCATTCGATTAATGCTTGGGACAATTTCCTTTTTCATTTCTAAAGTAATATTTTTTATATCTTTGGCTTTTTTGTAAATGTATTCATCTTCTTTATCCTTTCTACAACAATCCAATAATTCGGAAAACAAATAAATATGGCTTTTACTAACATAATCCATAAATGAATAGATTTTATATTCCATTTGAGATTCTTTGTCAATGAAATGCGCATATCTTTTATAAAGCAGCAAATAGTCTATTGGATCGCGATCCAACTCCATAAATCCCCATAATTTTTGCGTTGATTCTTGAATAGACTGAACGGTTTTTTCTTTGTATTTATAATTTGCAACATTATAAATTGGTTCATTTATTTCCTGTTGTAACAGCCCATCATGTTTTATTTTTTTCAATATAGGTGTCCCACCAAATATCCACATATTACGTGCAAGTATAGATAAGTTTACTGCCAAATTTGTGTTAACTATAAAATCCACATTTTGTTTTAAGGTTTCGACTGTACTGTATGGATTGAAGCAAATGAATCCATACATGAAAGGAATCCCCAACTTGTGTAATGTCTTAACTGCATGTATATTATCATTAATAGTTGCTCGTTTCCCATATAACTTGAGATCTTGTTCATTCCCTGATTCAATACCAAGATATATATATTCTAAACCAATCTCACTTAATAGGATCAATAGCTCTGTCATTTTTATGTCAATTAATTCACACGTCAAATTGAAATTAAATGTAGCTTTTATATTGCTACATTTCATTTTTTGATAGAACTCTTCTATTCTTTGAATATCTCCACCTAAAAACACAGAATCTACGAATTCAATATGAATGCATTTCTTTTGTTCAACCAAAAATCTTACTTCAGACATTATATTATCTACACTACGCACTCTTAATTTGTAATCACAATTTATTGTATTGGCATTGCAAAAAGTACAAAATCCAACACATCCACGCGCCCCAATAATCGGTACCGTGTTAGTACGTTTACCGAGATATGATCTATCCGGCATTTCAATTGTATCTAAGTTATGAATTTGCTTTCTGTTTTTATTTTCAACGATATGATTTTCTTTTCTATAAACAATCCCTTTACAATCATCCACAGATTTATTCTTTACTAATAATCTGCACAGATCATAAATTGTTTCTTCACCTTCGCCCTTAACAATATAATCTACCATTGGTGAATGTTGCATAATATACTCCGAATAGACTGTTGCATCAACATTTCCGATAATGGTTCGAATATTTATATCATAAGTTTTTATTTCTTTAATAAACCTTAAACACGCCTTGTGATTTTCTTGCAATAAAGGGAGCCCAACAAAATCTGGATGCATTTCAAGCACTTCATTAATCGCTCTATCGACATCCTGCATTTCGAAAAAACAATGCTTAACTTCAATTTCGGGTATTTTCCTTAATGAAGAAGTTAAATAGCCAACATTTAACCATGAACTAAGTCCTTCTTTTTTTGTATCAAAAATCACAAAAATAAAATTATACATTTTCCCCTCCAAATACTATTCCGATATTTTTGCAGTGTCGTACCATTTTGTCTGGGCGTTATACATTTTCGAGTATAAGCCGCCTCTATTCACTAATTCATTATGTGTTCCGAACTCTTCAATTTGTCCATTATCTAAAACAATAATCCTATCAGCAAGCTTAACCGCACCTAATCGATGAGTAACAATAATTGAAATTTTATTTTTTGAGATATGAGCGAAATTTTCATATAATCTAAATTCTTCTAACGGATCTATTGAAGCAGTCGGCTCGTCCAATATAATAATATCATGAGTTCTATAGAGCCCTCTAGCGATTGACACTCGTTGCCATTCGCCACCAGAAATATCAACCCCATCAAATTCACGTGACAATATGGTGTTTAATCCCGATGGAAAACTATTGCTTTGAATATTTACATCTGCCCCTTTGATAGCCTGCATAATATTATCGTCTATTGAATCTTGACTAATATCATTGTCAGAAATTATGATATTGTCAGACAATGTCATTTGATACCTAATAAAACTCTGAAAAACAGCTGAAAAATGACGATATATATATTGTGGACTTGTTAATTTCGTTTCCATACCACCTACTTTGATCATACCTTCGCTTGGAGTATAAATCCCCATTATTAATTTAGCAAGTGTAGATTTTCCTGCACCATTTTCACCGACAATGGCTACAATTTCATTAGGCGCTATATTCAAATTAATTCCACGCAATGCTTCTTTTTTTGCATTAGGGTATGTAAAATAAACATTATGTAATTCGATGCCTAATTCATTATAATAAGAACCCTGATTGCCAATGCATTCTTCTAATCTGAAAAATTCAAATAAGTTTTTTGCTTTAGCAGCATTTTGTGCTAAAAGACTCAGTTCAATTCCAAAAAAGTGTTCTGCCATAGAAAACATGACATACAAAGAAGAAAAAACTGCTGCAAATCCACCAATTGTTATTTCTTTGGTAGAAAGTAAAAACACAAGTAAGATAATAACAGCTATATATCCTATCACTGTAAGCAATCGAGAATATAACAGCAAAAGATTAGATTTCTTCTCGGATGACCATTGCTTTTCATTAAGGTCTTGTATCGTTTTAATATATAACTTATTTAAAAACTTAAATGCGCCAAGAGCTCTTGTTTCTTTAAAATATTGTTTTCCACAAATTGCATTCTCATAATGTGACATTTTCCTTCTTATGGGGGCACACTCATCTTCTAGTTTAACAAATATTTTTAACCTCAACCATTGGCTTATTATAACCGGAACAAATGCTATAAAAATGCAAATTAGTAAAACAGGAGAGATGGAATGCAGTACAAAACTCATTGCAATAAAATATGATGTGAAAAAAGACACAATATTTAACCATGAAAATGATGTATCTATTGTTGATGAAATTCCATTTTTTGCTTTTTCAATCAAATCAAGACGAGATGGATAATCAAAATCAATTGCTGCAATTCGCGAAGATTTATCATGAAATTTTTCGTATAATCTCCCCAATACTTTTCTATGTATATACATAAAAAACACTGTGTCGACTGCACTGGTAAGTTGACACCCAACATAACTAGCACCCATAAAAATGATAGCCCAAATAGTAGTAATTATCTCATTGCCATTTGCCAATCCCGAAATACTATCAAATAGATTTCGGTTAGCTAAAGTTATCATGACATATGATACACTGTGCATCATACTAGTAAAAGCACAAACAGATAATAAGAATGGATGATTCTTGAATCCGAAAATAACTGAGTTAACAATAGCCTCTATAGCCGTTACGCCTTTATTGGTTTTTGACTTAAAAGTCCTCACTGATACCAACTCCTTTGACTCTCATACATTTCACAATAGACGCCACCCAACTTCATTAATTCATCATGAGTTCCATGCTCTGATACTATTCCATCGTTTATTAGCAAAATTTCATCAGCAAGTTTAGTTGAGCCAAGTCGATGAGAAATGAAAATTGTAGTCCATCCACGACTTATTTCTTGAAACTCTTGATATATTTCAGATTCTTTAATTGGATCAGCAGCTGATGTCGGTTCATCTAATATATGAATAGGTGCTGGCGAAAGGATGGTTCTGGCAATAGCAACACGTTGCCATTGTCCTCCAGAAAGGTCTTGACCATTATGTACGAATCGCCCAAGCGGCGTAGAAATCCCTTCTGGCAAATCATTTATTGTTTGATTCAATCCAATTTGTTTAGAAGCATTTAGTACTCGACTTTCTATGTGTTCGTCCTCAATATGTATAATGTCACCAATTGCCACATTTTCTTGAAAAGTAAGCGGATATTGAGCAAAATCTTGAAATAACGCCGAAACAAGGGCTTTCCTTTTCCGCTGATTTATTAACTTTATATCTTCTCCGTTTAATAATATCTGACCATTATAATCACTATATAATCCCATTATTAATTTAATAATAGTGGTTTTACCCGCGCCATTAATTCCCACAAAAGAATAGTGTTTTCCTTTAGTAAGAGTGAAATCAATTCCTTTAAGGACCATTTTTCCTGTGCCAGGATATTCAAAACTTACATCCCTAAATTCTAATGTTTGAAAATCCATTGCAGTATCGTCAGGTAGGTCAAGATACTCCTCGTTATCATTTAAGTTAACAAAAGTTGAAATGTCTTTACAATACTCCATAAATTTTGTATATTGAATTATTGACCCAGGAAGTTCGCCTGCCATTATTTGAACCATTTCAGTGGAAGCCTGTATGAGAGCTACATACATACCTACTGTTATTACACCTGTTGCTACTGGTTGTAAAATTGCAAATGCAATCAGTACGACAAATAATGACATAATTGTACCGCCAATTTTAGATTTTTTAGCCCATTGAATTTCGACTTGCATAAATTTTTTTCTTGCGTCATTATAAAGTTTTGCCCATTGTGGTGTAAGATAGTTGTAAAAACCAAATAAAGTTCGCTCGTTTACAGATTCACGTCCGGACAATAAGCTACTAAAATATTCATATTTACGTGTAGTTTTAGATAGCTCTATATTGACTTGATACTGAGCAGTACCACTTTTTATTGCTATTCTAACCATTGGAACTGAAACAATTAAAATAATAATGGCCGCCCACCAAACATGTGCAATCAATATTGACAAAAGACCGATAGAGACAATTATTATACCTATAATCCCAATAACCGCAGACATGCCTTGAAGAAAATTTTGTTCAGGTGCACCACTTACACGTGACACAAGATCCCATGTTTTTGTATCCTCAACATAAGTATACAATAAGGCAGCACGTTTTTCTACAATAGCTGCTCTGAAGTTTATTCTCATCGCATTCTCAATTTTACAATTTAGAAAAGAACAAATAGCATCATATATTCTATTCATGGCTAAAAGTGTGGCCAATGCAACGATAGGGAATACTAAATCACTAAAAGGAGTTTCGCCAACTAAAAATAGCAAGGCTCGGTCTATGAATGTGGCAGTTGCCAAGACCTGTAATATAGGTTCAATTCTGTGAATAATCAATAATAAAAAGCGACTTAAAGTCCATAAAGGCACACACTCATAGGGCACCTTTACACTATCAAATATATTATATTTATTTTTCAATTTCATAAAAATACACCTATATAAATAATATAATGAATATAATGTCCATATTATGATGGAATTCCAAATGTTAAAATCTATAGTGGATATGTGTGCCCGTTACACATTAATAGGCACACAAATCACTATAGCACCTTATCAATAATAAATGCTACCGAGTCTCGATTCCAAACTTTTTTTGCGCTGCGTTCCACTTACTATTCCATTCGTCCATAATGTCATCAAAGCTTCTATCTCCTTTGAAAGCGTGCTCGATGATTTTTTGAACTTTTTCATTTCCATAAGCATTGAATAAAAGTCCCGTTTCTTTATTCAAGTCATCAAGAAAACTTTCTTCTCCTGATAATGGTGGGGTATCAGTTACGAATTCAAGTCCATCAAACACACTATATAAGTCTGGAAGGCGATCGCTCTTTACGACCGGCATGCTTTGTTCACTAAAATAGAATCCTGAATTGTGTGTAAGCCATTTTACATAAATCATGGATGCAAGCCTGTTATCATAAGAAGAATGTTTGTTGATTCCATAACTATATTCTGGGCCTGTTGGCACATATTGCTTTCCATTTACCGATATTGGGAAAGGCATATAACTGACATCATCCGTTTTGGGTCCTACAGCTTGAAGTTCTGCAATAGCCCAAGAGCCCTGAACCAAACAAGCAATTTCGCCTTTATTTATCATGGCATAACTACCCATGTCATCAGTAGTTGTATAATCATCTTCAATAAGTTTTTGTTCTACAGCATCATAAAGAATTTTATAAACTGCATATGGATATGTACCATTTCCTCTGTTGGAAAAAGGAATTTTTTCGCGAACAAATACTTGATTAATATAATCTGCATTTCCTGTTGCACAGCTACCGATATACGCATCCCAGCAACTCATAGTCCAACCCGCTGCATAGTTTGTGTATAAAGGAATGGCATTAGTATTGGTTTTAATTAATCGAAGAGCCTCAAGAAACTCATCAGGAGTTTTGGGCAACTCATTTACCCCTGCCTTTGCAAAAACAGCTTTATTATATACAATGCCATATGCAATACCAGTAGATGGTATACCATATACTTTTTCATCATACTCCCATATTGACATATAATTGTATATTTTGTCCAAGCTTGAAATATCGCCATAAGGCATAAAGTATTCACTGGTTTCTTTTTTGCTAATATGCGGAATCATCATGATATCCCCCCACTTCTTGTTAGAAGTCAGGCGTATAAGAACATCATGTTCATAATCAGAAATTCCTTCGTATTTTACTTCAATATTGGGGTATAGTTTGTTAAACTCTTTTACATAATCAGAAAATTGATCCAAAAGGTCATTTCTGAATGTTAAAAAAGTTATAGATGCTTTTAGGTCTGTGTGATCCTCCCCAAGCTGTATTTCATCTATCGACACATCCATTTCTCTTGTATCTATAGAAGATGAACAGCCTGCAAGTACCCCGCTTAAAAAAATTACTGACGCTAATATTATTGCGAATCTCTTTTTCATAAATAACACCCTTCCATTAAAATAGATTTATAGTGTTTAAAGGACACCCTAACAACCTTTTTCAGCTTTGCAGATTTTATGGAAACATTATATGATACATTACGAAGAATCATTGTACATTTTTTACCCCCCCTAATTGCAATATCATGTTTCCATGATTATATCTCCGCAATCAGCTTTTTTGGCGATCTTATATTGATCACCATCACGTTTTGTGAATGTCTTTTGTAAAAGGCCAGTTTTTGTGCATAATTCTAGTTTCACATGACCTTTCCCAATATAAGGATGACGTAAAATACGCACACCATTTGTGCTTGTTTTTTCTTTTGATAACGCCAGATATGAAAACTTTTCATCTTCATATGGCGCATCACCACCCTTTGCTATTTTGTGCAAACGATTCCGTTGAATTCTACATGTGAAATGACACCAATCCTTTTCAGATAAAGGACAAGCATATTCATGAGGACACGGTGCTATAATATGAGCTCCTAGTTCAAGAAATCTTTGACGTATTCTTTTTAGCACCATATACCCTTCTGGAGTACCCGGTTCCACAAATAATAGCATTGTTTTTGTCACCCGCCACAGTTTCTCTGCTACTTGAAGTTGAGCCCCTGTTTCAAGTTCATTGAGTACATATGATGCAATGACATACTCCGCTTGATCATCTATAGGTTCCGAGACTATATTTAAATTCTTCCAATTTGCGTTTTTTAACCGACCTTCACTATGACGCATCATGGTTTCACCGAGCTGACGCATGAAGTCTACATATTCAATACAAATCACCGAATCTAAAGAGAGAAATTCGCTTGCTGCCCATGATGCAGCTCCAGTTCCTGCACCGATATCCAGCAGAGATACCGATGATGTTCGCGGCACATCCATGAACTCAAGTGAATAACCTAATGCCTTGTAAACTGTTCCAAATGTTGCGGGCATCCTTGCTATAGCATAAGCTAAGGCTTCACTTCGATTGCGTATATATTGTTTTGAAGGACTTCTAGTTCTATAGCGTAGACTTATACTTTCTGCGGCGTCAATAATTTGCGATTGAGATGAACCAATAAGTTGTTCAGCTAATGCTATTTGTAATTCGCTTGGCAATTCCATTTTCTTTTCTCCCCATGAATTATAGTTAGTGTAAAGTTAATTACACTTGGTTTATATTGAAACATGCTATTTATCAAGGGAGGCAGGGTTTTTTG
Source organism: uncultured Clostridiaceae bacterium (assembly GCA_964411505.1). Lineage (GTDB taxonomy): Bacteria > Bacillota > Clostridia > CAYPLH01 > DUMO01 > CAYPLH01. The sequence continues at coordinate 17,571 of CAYPLH010000056.1, forward strand.
ATATAAAAAAACAATGACCCCCTGTTTTCTGGTATAATTGAGTCGCCAAAACCAAAAACCCAAAAAGGAAGGTGGTCATTGTTTAAACTCAATTATATCAGTTTTAGTAGCATATAATCAATTTTTACTTGCTCAAATCCATCAATTATTACTGTTCATTGTGAAGAACATACCATTGAGATCATCAAAGTACAATATTACAAGCCCCAAGTACAGTAAACTCACTGTTGATAAACTCCCTGTCATCAAACAACCTGAGAGGTTGGATTACAAGGCTATACTTGCTGATTACAAATCCAAGCACGGCAAGGATCTTAAGCCAGTCAAGTCCCGAGGCAGCAACCCTGTCCCTGCTGGTATAGTATGCCAACGCTGTGGTGCGCCTCATACCTATCTCTACGACAATACCGGCGGACGTGGTCAGCTCTTGTGCAAGGTCTGCGGCCTTAGGTTCGACAAGGGCAAAACCAACTTTAAAATCGGCGCCTTAGTCTGTCCTTACTGCGGCCATATCCTCGTCAAGAAAAAGGACCGTAAGCATTTCAACATACATAAGTGTGTCAACAAGAACTGTTCATACTACCTCGACGCCCTCGGCAAGTTATCCCCCGAAGAAAAAGCTGAATACCAGCAAGATAAGCATAAATTCAAACTCCATTACATCTACCGGGAATTTACCATCGACTATTTCAAGATGGACTTATCTTCTTTGCCCAAAGGAGCTACCAATCTGACTTTCCGGAATTTCTCTCCGCATATCATGGGGCTTTGCCTTACATACCATGTCAATCTGGGGCTTTCTACACGGGCCACCGCTAGGGCTCTCTGGGAAGTGCATCAGGTGAAAATCTCACACACTATGGTAGCTAACTATGCACGGACTGCTGCCGCACTCGTTAAACCTTTTATTGATGATTACGATTACAAACCCACTAACTATCTTGCAGCCGACGAAACCTACACAAAAGTCAGAGGCATTCGGCACTATGTCTGGTTTATCATGGATGCCATTAAGAAGTCTATCCTCGGATATCAGATTTCCAACACCCGAGATGTGGGCCCCTGCATACTTGCGATGCGCATGGCCTTCTCTAAATTCAAAGATTTCCCCGGTATGGCCCTTAAGTTTACTGCTGATGGATATTCTGCCTACAAGCTTGCACAGCAGCAATTCATGCTGCAAGGCTTTGACTTCAACCTGATCCAAGTTATTGGGCTTACCAATGACGATCCTGTATCTTCTGAATACCGCTGGCTTAAACAAATCATCGAGCGCCTCAACAGGACTTTCAAGTTCTCCTATCAGGTCACCAATGGCTATGGCAGTGGGGAAGGCTCCAATACTCATGTAGCGCTCTTTGTTGCATACTACAATTTCCTCCGTCCACACTCCTACACCTACTGGCAGTCTTTGAACATCATTCCGGAGCTCGAATCAGTCCCCAATATGCCTGGTAAGTGGCAGAAACTCATCGAGTTGTCACAGCAGTTATTTTTGTCAAAACAAGCAGCTTGCTAAGCTTTTGCCACCACAGTACCGTGGATGTCAAGGGCGGGCAGTTTTTGCCCGTTCATCGAAGGCGAAGCCGGAGACCCTTGATATCCTGCACTACACCCAAATCCTTTTGTCCAGGGCCTGTTACATAACAGGCCCTCTGCCTTCCGGCGAGGACGGGGTTTGGGGCAGAGCCCCATTAAAGCAGGGGTTCAGGGGGAATGCTCATTTCCCCTGACAGGGTTTGGGACAGAGTCCCAAGGTCTTAATCTTTAGATATGCTTTTCACTTTTCAATGTTCGTTTTTGCTTTTGATAATGCTATGTCCCGTTTTTCATACGCTACTTTACACTATTGAATTATATATGTAGAGTTCCGTTTATGCTATTATATATTCGTTTTTGAAATATCATAAATATAATGAGCATTGGTATAATAGACATAATTACGCCTGCACTTATTAAGTTGTATTTGTTTCCATATGGTCCTGTAAATGAATACAAAATATTGGAAACAGTTGCAAACTTATCTTTATCTTGTAAGTAAAGTCCCGAAAGATAATAATCATTAAATACATATATGCCTTCTATTAGTACAGCTGTAACTATCGCAGGTAACATCATCGGAATATGAATCCGAAAAAATGCGCCTATATAAGAGCAACCATTTAATAATGCATCGTCATCGTATGAAGTAGGTGTGTTCTTAAAATATTGCATAAAAATATATAATGGGATTATGTTGATGCCCGACATTAAAATAATGTAGCCATGTAAAGTATTTACCAAATTTAGAAACAACATGGATTTGTACACGCTGACTTGCATCATAATTGCGGGAACAATATTAAATATAAGAACAAAATATTGTATTATTTTTGCTCCTTTAAATTTCAAACGATTCAGCGCATATGCTAACATAGCTGTAAGCATAACAGACACCATCGCAGCAGCAACAGCTAGTCCTATCGTAATAAAAAATGCTTTGATAAAATTTTTATTATTTATAATATATAAGTAATTATCAAAATAAAGCCAATTGTCAGGCGGTTGAATTTTGCTTGTTGCAGCAAACTCAGCATCAGATTTTGATGAGGCGAATAAACAAGTTATAATTGGTATAATCGTCATTAGTGAAATCGCTATTAAAAAAAAATGAGAGGATATTGATTTATAAAATTTATAAATATATTCTTTTTTCATATTTGCTGTTTCCTTTTTTTAGAGGAGAACTGACTTTTCAACCTGATATTTTCCTCTCTATTTTGATAATAATGCAATATCCCCATAACTGATGTTGATAAAACAAGAATCAATATCGATATGAATACAGCCATTACACTTGCTAACCCGACACGATGATATTTAAACGCTACTTTATGAATTTCAATTAAAAAAGTTGATGTATTGTTTGCTCCCATACTCGTTATTATGTAAGGTATTTCAAATTCCGATAACGCACTTGCCAACTTCAATGCAGCACAAGCGAAAATAACTGGAATAATATTGGGGAGAGTAATGTGTGTAAATTGTTTTCTCTTTGATGCTCCATCAATGATAGCCGCTTCATATATTGTTCGATCAACTGTTAGCATCGCACTAATAATCAATACTACGTAATAACCTAGATATCGCCATATTGAAACAAACGCCAATGAAATATTGTTTATGTTTTGATCTCTTAACCAATACGGCAAGTAGTTTAATCCTATTCCACCTAGCAATGTATCCAATACGGAACCACGTGTAAAAAAATGTTTGAAAATAAACCCTACTGCAATACCGTTAATTAGGTAAGGAAATAGTAATGTTCCTTTATATGTATTTTTTAGACTGATTCTATTGCATAATACAGCGGCAATGATTACAGCAAAAAATAATTGCAATATTCCGCCAAATAAATAATAGCCGCTTCGAAATAATGCTTCAATGAAAGGCTGTGTAGTCAAAAGTTCTTTATAATTGTCTAAACCAACGAATCCAAAATTTTGAGAATAATTCATTGAAAAAAAGCTCGAATATACCATGTTCAAAAATGGGATTATATTAAAGATGACTATATATAGCACTGGAAGTGAAACAAAAAACAATACTGCTATCCGCTTTTGTCTTTTGATTGACAATTTCGCTCACCCCTTATAAATTTGTTTATGTCGCCGTCATTTTGACTGTCAAATTAGTACTGCCGTATTCACAAATTATTTAAAATTATTATAGTGTTATTATTTTTGATAATAATGTTATTGTGGCATTTACATCTTGTAGACCAACGATTCCGCCAGACGTGTTTGCATTACGACACGGAATATTAATAGAACAGACTTCTACACCGATTTCGGAGGATTGAATAGTATGAGCTTCATTGGTTTCATTTTGTAAAATCTCATATTGTATGTCAAGCCCAGTCATTTGTGCGGCTTTTTCAATTAATCGAATCAGCCTTGGATTGCTTATGGTACGTGAATCCATAAGGCGAACCACAGGCCCATTTCCTAATGAAACATTGTGTGATTTATTGCGAAATGTTTCCTCTGTAATATCTATAATAATCGCCATATCAGGTTTTATTTTACATGAGGCTGCATAAGCCCCTCGCCCACCACATTCTTTTAGCGAAAGCCTGTACCCAGGCAAATTCTGTGTAGTGAAAACAGCATAAAAGTCATAGTTATAATTATTTATTTGCTGTAATACATTTATCAAAACTAAGCAACCAATAAGATTATCTGCAAAGGGCAACATTATGGTATTCCAAGGTTGGAGAACAACTGTTGCATCATAGACCGCAACATCTCCTTCTCGAATGTAAGCCATAGTCTCTTCACAAGTGTTAGCACCAATATCTATGTATAATGTCAAAATGCTTTTATTGTCTTTGTTTGTTTCTACCTTTCCTTGTAAAACACGAATGCAACCCTTGGTACCATTCTCAAAACGCACAGGGGTGTTTATGAGAGTATTTACACTACATTTTCCGACCGTTGAAAAAAAGATACGACCCTTTATATCAATGTGAAGTACAATGAAACCTATTACATCCATATGCGCTGTGACCATAAAACGCTTTCCTTCACCATGTTTATGGCAAATCAAGTTCCCAAGCGAATCATACGTTATTTTATCGACAAATTGCTTGCAAATATTTTCAATAAATTTAGCTTCTTGGTTTTCGTGCCCTGATGTTAAGGCCTTATTGATTAATCCGTTAAGTAATTCTATTGCGTCCTTCATGCATTCTTCACCTCTTGAATCTTAGTAATTATGTGTTTTAAAAGATCCGTTATTCTTTTAATATCCATACAATCTATACACTCCATTGCTGAGAACGAGTGACGTATCGGTAATTTTATTGTTGATATATATCGTTTGTTTATTTCGAATGATTTGACAAATAATTTTTGAAAACTTATCGACTTCTCGATTGCTGTGCAATATAATATTTCAGAAAAATTTTTTTCGCACGTATTAGGGATGCCATTACTAATAAAAGGGCCCTTATCAAATTTAATCGGTGTATGAAACTCATTTAAAGAAATATCTTCAAATAATTGTGATTCAAAACTAATAATATATTTTGGATTAATTTTTTCTACGAGATCATTATTTAAGCCATATTTCCACTTGGAACATATAAAATATATATCAGTTGCAATATCATCCAATATTTCCATTACTTCCAACATTAAAATAAGTGTTGAAAAAGAACTCAGGTGGGGGCCAACTATTTTATTGCCACAATATTCATACGAGGTTCCACTTATAATTCCGTAATCACCAATATTTAAATAAGCTTTCAAATCTGTATCACTAGTAGCTCCAACGTCGATATACAGCATTTCTGCATTGATAGATGCAATATTATCGCTTTTATTTAAATCTTCATTTTTTGTGCGTATTGTTCCGATAACGCCATGTTGAAACTTTACATTAGTTCCGATAAGATATGACGGTAATGCCCTATTATATAATTCGGTAAACTCAATTAAGCCTTCTTTTTTTATACCATTAGCAACAAAGGTATATGGCTCCAATATTTCTGCACTTAATAATATCTTTTCTCCAAAACCTTTTTTGTGACATATAAAATAATGTTCATTATGAATGCTACTCTCATCAACAAAAGATGTGGTTAACGACTCTAATTCTTGGAGCATTTTTGACTCATTAACCCCAGACATATTTATAATATTAAGCAGTTTTAGGTATCGCTCATATAATGATGTCATTGCACTCACCTACTTCATTAATAAATAATGTAGCCATTTTCAAAGTTTCCATTAAATCAGAAAGGCACAGAATACCATATGCACAATGAATATATCTTGTCGGAGTTCCCATGCCAAATGCCAATGAGCCTCCTGCTGCAATGTGTATAATCTCGGAATCCGTTCCTCCTTTTCCTGTCTTGCCTAATTGCCATTTTATCTGTTGTCTATCAGCTGCTTCAAGGATTCTATTTCTCAATGTTTTGTTATATATTGTGCCTCCATCAAGTACAGAAACAACAGGTCCTCCTCGTAAGCGACATGATTGCCTCTGCACATTTATTTCTGCAAAATCAGTGGCTAATGCTGTTTCCAAGACAAGACTTACTCCCGGTTTGATTCTATTTGCAATTACTTCTGCTCCTTTACAATCTACTTCTTCTCCCGTAGAAAAAGCAAAATAAGTATCATATAATAAACTGTTTTCTATCATTTTAATCATAATTGCACAACCTATCCGGTCATCGAAAGCCTTTGCTCTTACGCAATCATCGTTTAATTCAATAAAATCGCTGTCAAAATATACAGGATCGCCTATATCAATTATTTTTTCAGATTCAAATCGACTAGTGTTTCCAATGTCTACACATAAATCTTCAATATCTGGTACGTATTTTATTTCTTCATCACTGCATATACCAAAACCATTTAGAGCTACTGCTCCAATTATTTTATTATCGCCAATACGAACACGATGGCCAATCAAAACACGAGGGTCAATACCGCCTACGCGAGTGAGATGCAATTGCCCCTCATCAGTAATATTTGTAACAAGAAAGCCAACTTCATCCATATGTGCACAAATCAATACAGGACGGTTCCGCGGTTTTTCTCCTTTTTTGAAAGCAATTAAATTTCCAAGTGCATCTGTTTCTATTGTGTCCGCATAAGGCGATATCTGATGCATTATGTATTTTCGGACATCATCTTCATAACCAGCTACTCCATCTAAATTGCAAAGATTTTTTAGCAAATCTTTCAAGAAACTACACCTCCAATTTCCTTTATAAATTCAGCAATTAGTTTTGAAGTGTTTTTTATATCATTAATATTCACTATTTCAACCGGCGAGTGTTTGTATTTTAAAGGATAGGAAATAACTATAGTTTGAATACCATTATTTTGCACCTGTATTTCAAAAGCATTTGTTTCAATAACATATCCATCCGCTCGAATTTGGTATGGAATGTTATTATTCTTAGCTATATCAACAGCCTTTTTAGCTAATTGAGGAATGCTGTTATAACCGATGCTGATAACAGGTCCTTTCCCAAACTTCGGAATAATATGTTTAGGGGTTGCTGATGTTTTTGCATGACAAGCATCAACAACAATTGCATACTGAGGATTTTCTTTACAAGCAACGTTTTTAGCGCCATGAAATCCCGTTTCGTGTTTTGTGCTGCCACATATAATCAATTCAGACATAAGATTTTCGAGTTTCAAAAGTTCTAAAACATTTAATATACAAGCAAATCCCACTCTATTATCAAGTGGCGTACCCATAATTGTGCCATTTCGCATATCTTTAACTTGGTTTGAAAATGATGCAAAATCACCTAAGCGAATTTTATCTCTTGCCCGTTCTGCAGTTAAGCCAACATCTAAAAGTAAATCATCAATTGGAACAGACTTTTTAAATTCGTCCGGATCAATGATATGCGGTGGAGACGAGGCAATAACACCGCGAATCAACTCATTGTTCCTTGTGAAAATAGTAACTTCATTACCAATTAAATTACGCTGATCAATACCAAAACTGGAAAGGCGAACGCATCCTTCGCTTGTAATATCAGATACTATGAAACCAGACTGATCAATATGGGCATCTAAGAGTATTTTAATCGGATTTTTTATTTCACATTTTCGATACCCAATCACGTTATAAAAATCATCTATTTCAACCTTGGTCAAAAATTTCATTAATAAATTTTTAGCCACAAGACTTACACATTCTTCATTTCCAGAAACGCCTATAGCCTCTACTAATTCACGTATGTTATTTTCTATCATTATGATTTAAGCCTCTTTCATATAAGTTTATTTAAATAACTCAAATAGATCTCTTTGTCTTTCATACTGCGAAATCGCCCATGTTCATACTCTCTACATACGGTGCAATTATATTACAATCACATTCTTAGTAACAATCACATTG
>CAYPLH010000057.1:0-24118 GCA_964411505.1 uncultured Clostridiaceae bacterium
ATTTGACATTTTCGATGTCAAGTTTTTGACTATGGTATTCAATATTTGACATTTTGAAAATTATTGCTTTAATCTAATTAGCTACCTTTCCAAGTCGAAATAAAATCAATGCCTTTATTTGTTCCATGCTTGCTTATAAAGTAGTGTGTCATTTTAAGAGGACTGAACCGGTATAATTTCAAGTACAGGTTGGTTAGTAATAAATCGATGCAGTTCAATTGAGTTATGTCAAAACCATCGGTATATAAATCAATTTTTAAGTATCTTTTTATAAAACACCATATTCCTTTTTTTGCATATTTCATTTAATATCCTGTGCTCATAAAAGAAATTTTCAAAAGAAAGTATTTATATGCACACAGCAAAAGGAAGCAAAATTGCTTCCTTTTAACTTCATTCTACTTGTTTTTTGTAAATGAGCTTGATAAAATCTTACTCTTTTAACCCTGCATATGTCTCATATACCCTGACTGCTACGATAACAGCCTGCTCTCGGGTAGAAGTTGCTTTAGGTGCAAATCTATTATCACCAACCCCATTTATAAAGCCGTTCTTTGCCATAAATTTAACATTATCCACAAAGTACGATTCTACTTCATTTTCATCGCTAAAGGTTGGTGCGCCTTCGATGGACATATCCGCATCTGGGTTAATGGCTGCTACAGCACGGTAGAGCATAGCCGCCATCTGCTCTCGGTTGATCAGTACCTGTGGCGCATATTCGTTGTTGCCTATACCGTTGACGATTCCTAAGTTATAGGCTTTAAGTATTTCCGGGTTTGTTGTGTCTGTGAAGGTTGAATCAGGAGCTGCCTCTGCTTTTTTTCCTGTATACAGCTCATACAACTTGACTGCCACTTCTGCATATTCCTCTCTGGTGATGGAGCCACTCATATTGTCCTTGATTTTATCTGTAATAAGGTCATACTCAAGAGCCTTATCAAGACCATCCTTCGCCCAATCTGAGGCACCACGGTATTGGGCTGGATTCCCTAAGGTCACCACGTTGGAATATTCTGAAATAACTTCTTTATCGATAAAGCTATTCACATAACCCCATGATGAGTAAAAGTATGCCCGGAAGGTATAGACCTCTGCCTTTAAATTAATGCCCCCCTCTGCATCTTCCTCCTCATAAGGGTAATAAGCAAATGTATTCCCATCTAGTAGATCATCCACTGACATTTCTGTAATATTATAAAGGGAAGGACCCTCGTTCCAATCATAATTCCCATACTTGGACTCAAACTTTATTTTTATGGAAGAACAATTAGTACCAGAATAATATTGAGAATCCTCATTTAAATTCTTGTTAATTGACTGAACGCTCTGTGGTATATCCAACTTAATGGCAAAGTAAGGCCAGTTGTTCTGGTCATATTTCAATTCCACAGTCAGATCTTCAGGGGCATCCAGTGTAAAAGGCGTTGAATTTGCTGCCAAGGCACTAAAGGGTGTAGTACTAACGAATAAGAGTAAGACGAATACAAGTGCTAAGATTTTGGTTTTCATAGTTTTAACCTCCAAGATTATTGTAATCATGATGCAGTTCCTCTTTCGAAAAAGGGTAAGGTCAAGTACCGCCTTTGTCTGAAATTGGATCAAATTTATTGTATATAAAGAAAACAATACATAATACCGGATAAAAGCTTAAAATCATTCATTTATGCTCATTGATATATGCAAATAAAAAGCCCCTGTATCTGTTTCCAAATACAAAGGCTTGTTCCTGTTCATTTTCAATCCATCATCTTTCGATATTGGGATGGTGTCATGCCTACTTGCTCCTTGAAAAACCTTGCAAAATTACCAGGATATTTGAAGCCACAAGACAAAAACGCTTGGGCTATACTTAGGTTCTTATCCTGGAGCGCCTCTTTAAGTCTAGCTACCTTAATCTGTTGATAATAGCTATAGAGTGTCATACCAGTGTGCTTTTTAAACAGCCGAATAAGGTGAGAAGGGCTTAAGCAAGCAACCTTTGCAATTATGCCTATATCGAATTCTTCTCTCCAGTTATTATCAAGATATTCTCTGACTTTTTCCACTTCTGATTTTCCCTGATAGATCCTGCTTGTAAAAAAGATAGCCACCATATACGCCATTTGACCGTCTGCACCTGCAACAGGAAAGTGTAGGATATCTGTGTAGATGGCTTCGATATCAAAAACAGGACTTCGTGTTTTATACCACTCCCAAAAATTTTCCAAAGGAATTCGAACGTCTGGAATAAGAACCATCTCACCTTCAAATGCTTTCCGAATTCCATCTTTAAGTTCTGATTGACCATTTGCAAAGGGATCACGTATCAAATTGTATTTTCCTATAATCAAAGAAGTGTCCTTGACATTCCACATCCTAAGAACTGCATCGTTGACAAAAATGATGTCACCGTTAGACCTAAATATCTGAATAGGGATAGGAAAAAGTTCAGCTGTTTGAAATAGTTGTTCTTCTGATTCGCAAACAGGATGTAAAGGAGCCGCTGGAAAATGCTTGGACCGCATTGACAGTTTCCTGTTATCATATATGTCAGTATGTAATGTCTTTCTGTACTCAGAGGGTGTCATCCCTGTCTTCTTCTTAAATGTTTCTGCAAAGCCTCCACTATAATCCGTACCGCACGAAGCAAATGCCTCACTGATGTTTAGGTTAAAATCTCCTAGCGCTTCTTTAATCTTTTCAAGCTTGATCTCTTGATAATAGCTATAAGGCGTTGTATCGATAAATCTCTTAAACAACCTTGTTAGATGGTGACGAGACAAACCGACGTGATTTGAAATCTTATCTAAATCAAATTCATCCAACCAGTGGGTGTCAATATATTCCTTTGCCCTAATGGTATCCAGCCTTGACTGGTGAATACGCTTTGTCATAAACACTGTAATAACATAAGTCATCGTTCCATCTTCATACAATAGCGGAAAGCTTGTAATGTCTTGATACATCACAAACTTATTCAGGTACTCTCGTTGAGATGGGTAACAGTTGTCAATTTCTCCAAAGGGTATCTTTATATTGTAAACGGAAAGAATCTCTCCGGAAAATACACGCTTTAAATATTCAGATAGACCCAGCTTGTTGTTAACATGGGGATCCTGTAGGATGTTGAATTTCCCGATAATATCTGAAGGATTTGTGATGCGGAATACTTCTAAAAACACCGCGTTCATAAATAAGCATGTACCATCGGAAGAAAAAACCTGCATTGGAATGGGAAAAAGATCTAGCGTAGAAAAAAGGTCCTCTTGCTGCTCTAAAAGTGCTGAACTGTAGTCCATCAATCCACCTACTTCTTCAATATTTACGCAATTTAACTATACTTCTTTTTACGAAAGAATGCAAGATTATAAGAACGCTTACAGCTCTTAAAAAACAAAGAATGTTTCTGTTCAGACCCTCTATAACTTGAGATAAACTTTCGCAATAACGGAAACTTCGCTTCATTTACAGCAAAGCTTAAAAAAGCATAGTTAAAAATGGCTTAGAATTTAGTAATGTCTAATGCTGTATGAACAGCACAAATGCTGTAAATAGAATCATGACACCTGTTATTATATAATCATTCTGGCTAATTTTAAACTGCTTCATTCTTGTTCTACCAACTCCGCCTCTGTAGCATCTTGCCTCCATCGCAGTTGCAAGGTCATCCGCTCTTCTAAAAGCACTTATAAATAATGGAATTAGAACAGGAATAAAGCTTTTTGCTTTTTGCACAATATTTCCTGTATCAAAATCTGCTCCCCTCGATGTTTGTGCCTTGATTATCTTATCTGTTTCATCCAGTAGTGTCGGAATGAACCGTAAAGCAATTGACATCATCATTGCTATTTCATGAACAGGCACCTTTATTTTTTTCAAAGGATTCATCAACATTTCTATACCATCGGTGAGCGAAATAGGTGTTGTGGTAAGTGTTAACAGCGAAGCACTCATAACTAATAAAATTAATCTTAGGGACAGCAGAACAGCTGCATCAATGCCTTCACGCGTTATAGTGACGAACCTCCATTCAAATATTGGTGTTCCGCCAGTTGTAAAAATATTGATAATAGCGGTGAAAACAACTATAAACATTATTGGTTTCATTCCCTTAACAGTATACCTTAGCGGTAGGTTTGACACTGTTATTACAAGTAAAGTAAAGAGTAAATACATAAAGAAGCCTATATAAGTATCTATAAAAAAAATAACAACCATATAAGCTATAGTAAGCAGTATCTTTACTCTTGGGTCAGCTCTGTGCACCGGTGAATCTCCGGGAATATATTGTCCTATTGTTACATCATTCAACATTTTTATAAGTTCTCCTATTAATATGAATAAGCTTCTATATCAAATCATACAAACATCTTAATCCTGTAGATAATGACTTTCCCAGCGGTTAGAGACAATTTCTATTGCTTCAAAAAAACTGTTCCCTATCCCATTCAAAACGCCTTGTTAGAAGTTACCTAAAACTCTGACTCACTGTTTCATTAAATCCATAATTTCCTTTACAGCATCGTTCACTGTGTATATATCGTCACGCAATTGCGGTATATTCTTTTTTAATATTTTCATAAAATACGTGATCTGTGGAGCAGATAAACCAATGCTTTCAAGGAGATCAGTCTTTTTGAAAACCTCAGCAGGAGAATCATCCAATACTACTTCTCCGTTTCCTATTACTATAACCCGGTTTACAAGCCTTGCTACATCCTCCATATTATGTGACACTATAATCAAAGTTTTCCCCGATTCTTTATGTAACCTTGTTATATAGTCATAGAGTTCGTCCCGTCCTGCAGGATCTAGTCCAGCTGTCGGTTCGTCCATTACAAGGATGTCAGGCTCCATTGCAATAACTCCAGCTATGGCAACTCTTCTTTTTTGTCCTCCTGACAACTCAAAAGGTGATTTATCAATAATATCAAGCGGAAGTCCTACAGTAATTAGAGCGTGACTAACCTTCTCATCAATTTCTGCCTTACTTAGTCCTTGCTTAACAAGACCAAATGAAACATCTTTATGAACAGTTTCTTCAAACAGTTGGTGTTCCGGGTATTGAAATATAATACCAACACTTTTTCGTAGATACTTGATATCCTTAGAAGTCGTATCTTTTCCATTAATTAGTACCCTACCTGAAGTAGGCTTTAACAAACCATTAAAATGCTGCACAAGCGTGGTTTTCCCGGAACCTGTATGTCCAATTATGCCAACAAGCTCTCCTGATTCTATTTTAATGTTAATGTTATTCAATGCATTTATTTGTAGTGGTGTATTCTTTTTATAAGTAAAGCATAGATTTTCAACTACAATCGACATTTATTCCCACCCTAATTTATCATTCTCTAAAAAAAGACGCTAGATCTGCCCAAGTGCTAAACCCTACCTTCTATCCAACTGACCAACTACTCAACTTCCCAACCTTCCAACTTCCCAACTTTCCAACTTCCCAACTTTCCAACCTTCTACCTTCCAAACTTCCTAACCTTCCAACTTCCCAACTTCCCAACTTCCCAACTACTTCTCTAAAGCTCCTCTAATAACTTCTACTGCCTTGTCAAAATCAATAATATCAAGTGGTAAATTAAATCCCTCTTTATTCAGCTTATATAAAAGCTCTGTAACCTGTGGAACATCCAAACCTATTTCCTTCACTCTTGCAACATTTGAGAAAACTTCAGAAGGGAGTCCATCCATACATACCTTTCCATTATCAATAACGATTACTCTTTGCGCTTCGAGCACTTCATCCATATGATGCGTTATATGTACAATTGTAATACCTTCAGCATTGAGCTTTTTTAGTACTGCCATAACCTCTTTGCGGCCTATAGGATCAAGCATTGCTGTAGCCTCATCAAGAATAATACATTCAGGCTTCATTGCAAGTATTCCTGCTATTGCCAACCGTTGTTTCTGACCGCCGCTTAATAAGTGCGGAGGAAAATCAGTATATTCATCAATACCAACCGATTTTAGCGCATTATCTACACGTTTTCTTATTTGTTCAGAAGGTACTCCAATATTTTCAGGACCAAAAGCCACATCTTCTTCAACAGTTGTTCCGATAATCTGATTATCTGGGTTCTGAAATACCATGCCTGACAACCGACGAATTTCCCATACATTCTCTTCATCTTTTGTATTCATTCCAGAAATATATACAGACCCCTCTATTGGTATTAGCAACGCATTAAGCAGCCTTGCAAAGGTTGATTTTCCTGATCCGTTCCTTCCAATTATAGCAACAAATTGTCCCTTTGGGACCTTCAAGGTTATTTGGTCAACAGCTATGACCTCACGCAATTGATCATTTTCAGATTTATATATATATCGCGTATCTTCAGTCTTAATGAATTCATCATACATTGCACTATTATTCTCCTTCATACCCTTACAACAAACCAGTTCAACCTACTAACTGCCCCTATCAACCAATCGACCGGCCAGCCTCTATCCAACTAACCGCAATACCAACTAAGCAGCTAGTCATACAAAAGCAGGGATTAAGTAAGACCTAATCCCTTGCAGCTATTTAATAAATATTATTTTTCTGACAAAACCTATATCAGTTCTAACACAGCCATTTCAGCTGCATCTCCCCTTCTGGGTCCAAGCTTATATATACGAGTGTATCCACCGTTTACATCCTTATACTTAGGAGCAATTTCATCAAATATCTTATCTGCTAGATTAATATTCTTTCCGCTCTCATCCTTAACTCGATACACCCATTTTATGATCATCTTTCTTGCGTGTAGTCTTGAAGGATCATCTACGGTGACCATATCAGTTTTTGTCTCTCTCTCAACAACGTTGTATTTCCTGCCATTTTTTGATGTTGCACCTTTGGTAATTTTTCTTCCACCACTATCAATTCTGGCTTTGGTTACCTTTTGTTGTTTAGATGTATAATTGTCTGTTTCCTTTATTGCTATTGTAATAAGCTTTTCAGCTATATTTTTAACTTCCTTGGCTCTAGTTACAGTAGTTTCTACCCTGCCATGTTGAAATAAAGCAGTTACTAGACCTTTAAGCATTGCCATTCTTTGATCAGTAGTACGTCCAAGTTTTCTATAAGTTGCCATCTTTATACCTCCCTTGCTTTAAAGTATCAAATATCTATTCCTCACTCGGGGCTAATGATAACCCCAAACCGTTTAATTTAGACAAAACTTCTTCTAATGATTTTCTACCAAGATTTCTGACCTTCATCATATCGTCCTCGGTTCTACTTATCAAATCCTCTACAGAATTTATACCGGCTCTTTTTAGGCAATTATAAGACCTAACAGAAAGATCAAGCTCTTCTACAGTCATTTCCAGAACTTTTTCTTTTTTGGTTTCTTCCTTCTCCACCATAATTTCTGCATGCTTTGCCTTATCTGTCAAATCAATGAATAAACTCAAATGCTCATTCAGAATTTTTGCTCCCAGACTAATTGCTTCATCAGGCTTAATGCTGCCATTTGTCCAAACTTCAATGGTGAGTCGGTCATAATCAGTACTCTGCCCCACACGGGCATTCTCAACTATAAAATTTACTTTACTAACAGGTGTATATATAGAATCTATCGGTATTATGCCTATGGGCTGTCCTGGTTGCTTATTCTGTTCTGCTTGAACATACCCACGTCCTTTGTTGACAATCAATTCCATGTAAAGTCTGCTATCACCATTTAAAGTAGCAATATGCAAGTCAGGGTTTAAAATCTCAATGTCAGCATCGCACTTTATGTCAGCTGCGGTTATTTCACCTTCACCATCAACATCAATGTAAACCATTTTTGTTCCTTCACCATGTAGCCTGAATGATATTTCCTTAATATTCATTATTATTTCAGTAACATCTTCAACTACACCGGGTAATGTAGAAAACTCATGAAGTACACTATCGATCTTTATTGAATTTACCGCAACACCAGGTAAGGATGACAATAAAACTCTTCTTAGCGAATTGCCAAGGGTAGTACCATAGCCTCTTTCCAACGGTTCGACTATAAACTTCCCATATGAGTCATCTTCACTCATTTCAATGCACTCGATTTTCGGCTTTTCTATCTCAATCACTGATAACCCTCCCTGTAAAAACTATTTCATCTATTTGATGACAACTGATAAAGAATATCATATATACGTTAAGTCTATATAACCATAAATCATCAATTGCAAAATAGAACTTTATATCCACTTAAATTATTTTGTGCTAATATTATAAGGTCTTATTAATTATTAACACCTTTTGGTTCTTTTAGCCCTAACTTTAAAATTTAAGCAAACCTTCTTTGCCCATTTTAAACTACATTACTTGGAATAAAGCTCAACAATAAGATGCTCTTTGACATTGATGTCAACATCCTCTCTGGATGGGAGCCTTACTACTTTTCCTTCTAATGTATCTGCATTAATATCAAGCCATTCCGTGACAACTTTGCTTTCAGTAACACCGCGGATATCCTTCATCTTTTCAGAGTTTCTGCTCTTTTCCTTCACCGCTATAACATCCCCTTCATTTAACAGAAACGAAGGAATGTTAACATTTTTACCGTTAACCGTAAAATGACCATGCGTTACCAGCTGGCGAGCTTCGGGTCTTGATGTTGCAAGACCTAATCTATAAACAACATTATCTAGCCTTATTTCAAGTAGTTGAAGCAAGTTTTCACCGGTTACACCTTTTTTTGATGCTGCCATGTCAAAATATCTTCTGAACTGCTTCTCCAAAATACCGTAAAATCTTTTGGTTTTCTGTTTTTCTCTTAATTGGAGCCCATACTCAGAAAGCTTTTTTCTACCCTGTCCATGTTGCCCGGGAGCATATGCTCTTCTGGAAATGGAACATTTATTAGTATAGCATCTTTCTCCCTTCAGGAAAAGCTTTTCACCTTCCCTACGGCATAGCTTACAAGATGCGTCTTTATATCTTGCCATTCTAATTTAACACCTCCATAATTATTCTTCTGCTATAGGTGCAAACCCACCTTAATCACGTTTGCGTGTTATTATCTAAATATTGATATAACAAACAACAATATAGCAATTTTAAAAATTACCTCTTAAAATTCAATACATGAAGTCAAACACAATAATACTCCATGTTGATATTATACTCTTCTCCTTTTTGGAGGTCTGCAGCCGTTATGGGGTATGGGAGTCTCATCTTTAATAGAGCTTACTTCCAAACCTGCAGCTTGCAATGCTCTTATAGCAGCTTCACGACCGGAGCCGGGTCCTTTTACATAGACTTCAACTGATTTTAATCCATGTTCCATTGCTGCTTTTGCTGCTGTCTCTGCTGCCATTTGTGCTGCAAAGGGAGTGTTTTTCCTTGACCCCCTGAAACCCATTCCACCAGCACTTGCCCATGATAATGCATTTCCGGCTGTATCGGTTAGGGTTACAATTGTATTATTAAATGTTGAACGAATATGTGCTGCACCGCGTTCAATGTTCTTACGTTCTTTTTTCCTTCTAGTTGTTCTTTTACCACCTCTGGGTGCCATCTACCTGAAAACCTCCTTTTACTATTTTCTTTTGCCTCTAGCAAGCTTTGCAGGACCTTTTCTCGTCCTAGCATTAGTTTTAGTCCTCTGTCCTCTCACCGGAAGACCTTGTCTATGTCTTCTTCCTCTATATGAACCGATTTCTATAAGGCGTTTAACATTTAAGCTAACCTCTCTTCGAAGGTCACCTTCTACCTTAAGTTCCTTTTCAATAATTTGCCTCAGTTTATTTACTTCATCATCAGTTAGATCTCTAACCCTTGTATCTGGACTTATTCCGGTTGCTTCTACTATTTTCTGTGCTGTAGATTTTCCGATACCAAATATATAAGTTAATCCTATTTCTATTCTCTTATCTCTGGGCAGATCAACTCCGGCAATACGAGCCATACTTTTAAACACCTCCACTGTTTTTTAACACTCTTTTATGATGTTCTACTCAAAACTCTTTTTGTAAACTAGGCAGATAGAATCAATATTTAATTATATCCACCAAACCCATTATCATACAGCAAATACCGTATAACAATATATATTAAGGCAATTTCAAATTGTAATTTCTCAAAGAAAAAAAGAACATTTACAATATAAAAAACCTTTAATCATTTCGGAACGTGAAATGTCACGCAGCCGCCTCCGAAATGGAATTTCCATAGCCTATCCCTGTCTTTGCTTATGTCTGGGATTTTCACAAATTATCATTACTCTACCTTTTCTCTTAATAACCTTGCATTTTTCACATATTACTTTTATTGATGGTTTAACTTTCATTTCTAACCCTCCTCATATGTTAGATTTCAGCTTGGAAACAAACCTTTGTTCCAAGCACCGTATTTCAAAACTCGGTTTTTTATTCAATCATTTAGGGTTATAACCTCTCCATGTAATCCTGCCTCTTGTCAAATCATAAGGAGACAATTCAATAGTCACCTTATCACCAGGCAGAATTCTAATAAAATGCATCCTCAGCTTTCCTGAAATATGAGCCAAGACTTTGTGGCCATTTTGCAGTTCAACCTGAAACATAGCATTCGGAAGAGCTTCTATAACAGTACCCTCGACTTCAATTATATCTTCTTTAGACAAAACTTAAGACCTCCTCGAATATTTCCTTGCTTATGGAACATTTTTTATTAAATGCAAGTAGATTCATGAATTACACAAAGCTTCTGGTAAATTTTGAAAGTCTACTTGTTAAAAATTATTACGCTCCATTTAAATTACACTATTTCTTCAATATTTACACTGCTAATATACCTTCTGATCTCAGCATTTGTAACTCTGTCTTTGTTCATCAACTTATTATTTAGCTCACTACTCAACTTATTGGTAAATCCAAGATGCTTAATTTTCTTCTTCTTAGGCTTCTCAATCCTTCTTAAATCCCCATCAGCAATCAGAACATATAACTCATCAATAATCTCAATAATTACAAATAATCTTCCTAAGTCTCTTCCTGCCTTTGAAAGAACCACTCGACCTAAATCCACTTCCAAAATTTCACCTCATTGAGTGTATCTTAACACTAACTTATATATTTTAATACTTTTTTCACATTAAGTAAAGTATTAAATTTCTCTAAACTGTCCATAGTACCAAACCAGTGCCACTATACTAGCTACTATGCTCAATCAAGTTTGGTCAGGATTACAGGATCCTTATCAGTGATAGCTATTGTATTTTCATAGTGCGCAGACAGGCTTCCATCCGAAGTTTTGACTGTCCACCTGTTTGCAGCGACAGTTACGGAATATTTCCCCGCGTTAATCATAGGTTCAATAGCTATTGTCATCCCTGGCTGCATTCTTGGACCTCTTTCTCTTGTCCTGTAGTTTGGAATTTGCGGTGATTCCCACATATCTCTTCCAATACCATGTCCTACATAGTCACGTACAACTGAAAACCCGTGCTTTTCTACATAGTCTTGAATTGCTGTTGAAATATCAACTATTCTTTTACCATTAACAGCCTGCTTCATGCCTTCAAAAAAGCTTTCCATGGTGACTTTTATCAAACAATATGATTTTTCATTAATTGTTCCTACAGGATGAGTTCTGGCGGCGTCAGCATGAAAACCGCCATAGAACGCTCCAATATCAATACTAATAATATCACCATCATTTAATACTCTTAACCCAGGAATTCCATGTACAACCTCATCATTTACAGAAGCACATATTGCAGCAGGGTATGGTGGCGCATCAAGTGGTCCTTGTACACCTCTAAATGAAGGTATCGCGCCATGCTTTTTAATTACTTCATCCGCAATCTTGTCTAAATCTCCTGTTGTTACTCCTGGTACAATAGCTTCACGAATCTTTTCATGTGCTAACGCGACTATTTCACCAGCTTTACGCATTATATCTATTTCGGCTTTCGATTTTATAGTTATCATTTAATGCTCCTGTAATTGGTACTTAAGCAAAACATTTCAATGTATCCTTTCAGTAAAAGGTAACTGCTTTCCAACATTTTCATAAAAAAGATACAAAGTCAAGACATAATAATTTTGTTTCACGCAGTATTATTTAATATTTTTTAAGACTTCAAAAACTTCTTTTGTTGTATCACTTATTTCTTCCTGACCGGTAGCTGTTATAAGCAAGCCTTTTTCTTTATAATAATCTATCAGCGGTACAGTCTGGTTATAGTATATGCGTATTCTTTCAAGTATTGTTTCTTCTGTATCATCTTCACGCTGTATAACCTTTGTCTTACAGTTTTTGCAGACATCTCCGGGTTCGGGTGGATTATATGAAATATGATAGCTGCTTCCACATTTAGGACATACTCTTCTTCCACTAAGCCTTTTAACTATCTCTTCATCTTCTACAAAAATATTTAACACTGCGCTAAGTTTTATATTCATCTGCACAAGAGCCTTGTCAAGGTACTCAGCTTGCGGAATTGTCCTTGGAAACCCATCCAGCACAAATCCACTTTTACATTCCTCTCGAGTAATGTATTCTTTAACAATTTCTATTGTCAAAGAATCTGGAACAAGCTTTCCATCATCAATATATTCCTTCGCTTTCATTCCAAGAGACGTACCTTCCTTAATATTACTCCTAAAAATTTCGCCGGTTGAAATATGCGGAACCTGGTACTTATCAGACAATATCTTTGCTTGCGTTCCTTTGCCTGCTCCGGGTGCTCCTAAAATTATCAACCTCATTTTTAACATCCTCTCTATTATTCAAGAAAACCTTTATAATGTCTCATCAGCATCTGTGATTCTATTTGTTTCACGGTATCCAATGTAACACCTACAAGTATTATTACACTTGTTCCTGCGAACCAAACATTTATACCAGTTACTTGCTGCAGTATAATAGGCATAATTGCTACAACTGCCAAAAAGAATGCGCCAAACCATGTTATCCTGTTCATAACCTTCGAAATATAATCCGAAGTAGGTCTGCCCGGTCTTATGCCCGGTATAAATCCGCCATTCTTCTTCATGTTATTTGCAACCTCAACTGGATTAAACTGAATAACTGTATAGAAAAATGTGAAAAACAATACCAATAATGCATAAAATATGGGATAACTCCAGCTTTTCGGCCAATCTGTAAACCACCGTACAATACGAGAAGTAGAATTAGCAGCAAAAAAACCAATTATTGTTGATGGAAACATAAGTATTGACATAGCAAAGATTATTGGAATAACGCCTGCCATATTAACTTTTAACGGTATATGCGTGCTTTGCCCGCCATACATTTTTCTTCCTACAACTCTCTTAGCATATTGAACAGGTATCCTTCTTTCAGCTTGCTGTACCCAGACAACTGCGGCAACAACAGCCACAAATAGTGCTAATATTCCAATTATCGACAGAATTCCTACAAATCCAGCTCCTAGTTCTCCAGCAATATACAGCTGGTATAATCCTATAGCTCCGGAAGGACCTCTTGATACAATACCTGCAAATATTATCATCGAAATTCCATTACCAACACCATGCTCAGTAATTTGCTCGCCTAGCCACATTAAAAATGCGGTACCTGCCGTAAATGTTACTGTTATTGTCATAAAATTCACGACATTCCGCCCTCCAATGACAGCACCACCTAAGCTGAAATACAATCCTAAAGCTTGCAAAAATCCCAATATTATTGTACCGTATCTTGTATACTGTGCAATAATTTTTCTGCCTTCTTCCCCTTCTTTTGCAAGCTGCTCAAGACGCGGTATTGCTACTGTTAAAAGGTTCATTATAATAGAGGAGTTAATGTATGGACTAATACCCATTGCAAATATTGTTGCGTTCTTAAAAGCCCCTCCAGTTATTACATCAACGAAACCAAACAACTGTCCTCCAGTTTCAACAAGTTGTCTGAAAACTTCAGGATTAAGAAATGGTACTGGAATAAAAGAACCAAGTCTAAATACGGCTAACAACGCAATAGTAAAGAAAATTCTTCTTTTAAGGTCAGGAATCTTCCAGGCATTTCTCAATACATCAAACATTCCGCCCATTTTATAACACCTCTGCCTTTCCTCCTGCAGCTTCAATTTTCTCAGAAGCTGATTTGCTGAATTTTACTGCTTGGATAGTAAGCTTTTTATTAAGCTCTCCATTTCCAAGAACAACTAATCCATCATGGAGTTTTTTGATTATTCCCTTATCAATAAGCACTTCACCATTTACAGTGGAACCATCTTCAAATAAATTAAAGTCTGAAATGTTAACTTCAGCATATACATTTGCAAACCTTTTATTGTTGAATCCCCTTTTGGGCATTCTCATATAAAGTGGCATTTGACCACCTTCAAAACCGGGTCTGACTCCTCCGCCTGATCTGGAATTTTGACCCTTGTGTCCCCTACCAGCAGTCTTTCCGGTGCCTGAACCCGGTCCTCTGCCTTTTCTCACAGGTTTTTTGTTTTTACTTGCCGGTGAGTTAAGATCATTCAGTCTCAATATTAACACCTCCTCTTATATTTCTTCAACAGTAATAAGATGTGATACTTTATTTATCATGCCCCTAATCTGAGGGGTGTCATCATGTTCAACAGTACTTCCAATTTTTTTGAGTCCAAGGGCAACAATGGTTGCATTTTGCTTCTCCTTGGTCTTGCTGGTGCTCTTCACCAGCTTAATTCTTAATTTTGCCACTAAAGTCCCCCCTAACCTTCAATTTCCTCGGGCGTTTTTCCACGGAGTTTGGCTACTTCTTCAACGGTTTTTAATTGTGCCAAACCTCTTAAGGTTGCATTAACCATATTAATAGGGTTATTGGAACCTAAAGATTTAGTCCTAATATCTCTAATTCCACCTAATTCAAGTACCGCTCTTACA
Source organism: uncultured Clostridiaceae bacterium (assembly GCA_964411505.1). Classification (GTDB taxonomy): domain Bacteria; phylum Bacillota; class Clostridia; order CAYPLH01; family DUMO01; genus CAYPLH01. Next base: position 14,800 of record CAYPLH010000057.1, read on the forward strand.
GGTCCTCCAGCAATAACTCCAGTACCTTCACCGGCCGGCTTCAGTAAAACCCGTCCTGCTCCATATTTGCCTATAATCTCATGTGGTATTGTAGTATTAACTATCGGTACTTTAATAAGATTCTTTTTGGCTTCCTCTATTCCTTTTCTTATAGCATCAGGAATTTCAGTTGACTTACCTATACCGCTTCCAACATATCCATTTTCATCGCCAACGACGACTAATGCGCTGAATCTAAAATTTCTACCACCCTTTACTACTTTGGCTACACGCCCGATATTTACAACTTTTTCTTTCAGGTCTAATGTAGTAGGATCTATACGTTGCATTAACTCTCCTCCTTCCGCTTAGAAATTTAAACCTGCTTCTCTGGCTGCATCTGCAAGCTCTTTTACTCTTCCATGAAAAATGTATCCGCCTCTATCAAATACGACAGATGTAATCCCTGCATCTTGCGCTTTTTGAGCTACAAGCTTCCCAACTTCTTTTGCTGCGTCTTTGTTTCCACCATACTTCAATTTGCTTTTTACAGCTTCATCCAGTGTGGAGGCAGCTACTAGGGTTTTCCCTGTTGTATCATCAATAATCTGTGCATATATGTTCTTAAGACTTCTGAATACATTAAATCTTGGGCGCTCCGGTGTTCCAAAGACCTTTTTACGCACCCTTACGTGTTTTCTAAGCCGCACATCATTTTTACTGGCTTTTTGAATCACTTGACTTCACTCCTTCTTTGTTAAGCTCCTGTCTTTCCTTCTTTAAGTCTTACAACTTCATTCTCATATCTGATTCCCTTGCCTTTATAGACTTCAGGTTCACGTTTGCTTCTTATCTTTGCAGCAAATTCGCCAACAACCTGCTTGTCTATACCTTTAACAATTATCTTATTAGGAGCTGGAACCTCAACAGTCACACCTTCAGGCTCTTCCATCTCTACAGGGTGTGAATAGCCAATATTTAACACTAGCTTCTTCCCTTGTTTTTGTGCTCTATAACCAACACCTACTATATCAAGCTTCTTTTCAAAGCCTGTGGATAAACCTGTAACCATGTTGTTTATGAGTGCTCTAGTCAAACCATGAAGAGCTTTATGCATTTTGCTTTCTGAAGGTCTTTCTACCAGTATGGTGTTACCTTCTAACTTTATTATCATATCTTTATGAAACTGCTTTGTCAAAGTTCCTGACTTTGCTTTGATAGTAACACTATTTGTATTATCAATTTTTACTTCCATACCTGCCGGTACTACAACAGGCATCTTACCTATACGTGACATAACAATACCTCCTGTTCTTAAGATTGTGAGCATAAAACTATGCTCTTTTCAGAATGAGGCTATTTGCATAACTTAGGCAATAGTTTCTTTATTTCCCATGTGCTATCACCATACATCTGCCAAGCCTGCCCTACCATATAAAAGCCAATACTTCTCCGCCAACTCCTTCAGCTCTGGCTTTTTTGTCAGTCATTATACCTTTTGATGTTGACAAGACAGCTATTCCAAGACCTCCAAGCACTTTGGGTATTTCATCTTTTCCAGTATATACTCTTAATCCCGGCTTGCTAATCCTTTTAATACCTGAAATGACACTTTTCTTGTTAACTGAATATTTTAATAAAATTCTTATAATTCCTTGTTTTGAATCATTAATTTCCTTTAATCCCTTTATATATCCTTCTTCCAACAAAATTTTGGCTATTGACCTCTTTAATGTGGACGCCGGAATATCTACAGTTTCATGCTTTGCCGAACCGGCATTCCTAATTCTGGTTAACATATCCGCAATAGCATCAGTTGTATGCATTATGTTGAACCTCCTTTCAAACTATAAATGTGCTCTACCAGCTTGCCTTTCTAACTCCTGGGATCTGTCCTTTATATGCAAGTTCCCTAAAGCATAAACGGCAAACACCAAACTTTCTTATATAAGCATGGGGCCTTCCACATAATTTACATCTGTTATACGCCCTCGTTTTATATTTAGGTTTTCTGGACGCCTTTATAATCATTGCTTTTTTTGCCACTGTCATCCCTCCTTATTCATGAGCTGAATGGCATACCTAACAGCTTCAGAAGCTCTCTGGCCTCTTCATCAGCTTTAGCGGTTGTAACAAACGTGATATCCATTCCACGAATTTTTTCTACTTTATCGTAATCTATTTCAGGGAATATTAACTGCTCTTTTATCCCAAGAGAATAATTTCCTCTGCCATCAAATGAATTTTTCGACAAACCTCTAAAGTCTCTAACTCTGGGCAGGGCTACATTAAATAATTTATCAACAAACTCATACATTCTATCACCACGTATTGTCACCTTGCAACCAATGCTCATTCCTTCTCTTACTTTAAAAGCTGCTACAGACTTTTTTGCTTTGGTTACAACAGGCTTCTGCCCAGCGATCAACGCCATATCGTTAACTGCTGCATCTATGGCCTTAGGATTCTCTTTTGCGTCACCGACTCCCATATTCAGAATAATTTTTTCTAACTTCGGTACCTGCATGACATTTTTGTAGTCAAGCTTGGACATAAGCGCTGGAACTATTTCATTTAAATATTTTTCCTTTAATCTTGCCATCTTAGAGTACTAACCTCCTTTCAAAAATACTACTTTGCTTCACTTGTACTTATTACATCTATTATTTCATCACACTTCTTGCATTTTCTGGCTTTTTGTCCACTTTCCAGAATGGTTCTGCTTATTCTGGTAGGTTTTCGACATCTTTCGCAAACAAGCATAACTTTTGAACTTCTAATGGGTGCTTCCTGGTGTATAATTCCACCCTGCTGACCAGCACTTCTAGGTTTTGCATGTTTCGTAGCCATATTCACACCTTCAATAAGCACCATCTGTTTAGAAGGCAAAACTTTTAATATCTTCCCTTTTTTGCCTTTATCTTTTCCTGATAAAACTATTACAGTGTCTCCTCTTTTTACATGTACTTTGCTTGACAATTAAGCCGCCTCCTCTCTTAAAGAACCTCCGGCGCAAGAGACAATATCTTCATATATTCCTTGTCTCTTAACTCTCTGGATACTGGACCAAAAATTCGTGTACCTCTTGGATTCTTATCATCCTTTATTATTACCGCAGCATTCTCATCAAATTTTATATGTGAACCGTCAGGTCTACCCAGACCACGTTTTGTACGTACAATAACACATTTGACTATGTCTCCCTTTTTCACAACACCGCCTGGCGTTGCATTTTTAACAGAAGCAACAATCAAATCGCCTATATTTGCATACCTTCTTTTAGAACCACCCAAAACCTTAATGCACATAATTTCTTTTGCACCTGTGTTGTCAGCGACTTTAAGCCTTGTTTGAGCCTGAATCATGACCGTACCTCCTTTTTAAAATCCATTACTGAGCCTTTTCAATTATCTCAACAACACGCCATCTTTTATCCTTGCTAATTGGCCTTGTCTCCATAATTTTTATTTTATCGCCCACTTTGCATTCATTGCTCTCATCATGAGCTTTAAATTTTGTTGTTTTTTTCACAATTTTTTTGTACAAGGGGTGTTTTACACTGGTCTCAGTCTTAACTACAACTGTCTTATCCATTACATCACTAACTACTACACCAACTCTTGTTTTTCTATGTGCTCTCGTCTGCAATTGACTTAAACCTCCTTTTTAGAAAATCTGAATTTCTTACTAAGCTAATTCCCTTTGTCTTATTACAGTTTTAACTCTTGCTATTGACCTTTTAACTTCTTTAAGCTTCATAGGATTATCGAGCTGGTTGGTAGCCAGCTGAAATCTTATTTTAAACAATTCTGACTTTAGGTCTTTTAATTCCTGCTGTAATTCATTTTCGGTCATATCCCTAATTTCACTGGCTTTCATTAGTTTCACCTTCCATTTCATTGTTACGGGAAACAAATTTGCATTTTATAGGCAATTTGTGCATTGCAAGCCTCATAGCCTCTTTTGCTGTGTCTTCCGGAACACCTGCTATTTCAAATAATATTCTCCCCGGTTTAACTACCGCTACCCAATACTCCGGAGAACCTTTGCCGCTACCCATACGTGTTTCAGCGGGCTTTTTAGTTACCGGCTTATCCGGAAATATTTTAATCCAAACCTGTCCGCCTCTTTTTATAAACCTAGTCATCGCTACCCTAGCAGCCTCAATCTGATTACTGGTTATCCATCCGGGTTCAACTGCCTTAATACCATACTCTCCGTTTGATACGGTATTGCCACGTGTAGCTATTCCTTTCATTCTACCACGCTGTACTTTTCTGCGTTTAACTCTTTTAGGCATTAACATTATTTGGTGCCTCCTTCCTTCTTTTTATTCGCTACAGGAAGAACCTCGCCTTTGTAAATCCAGACTTTTACGCCAATTTTGCCATATGTTGTATTTGCTTCAGCAAAACCGTAATCAATATCTGCTCTTAAAGTCTGCAAAGGTATAGTGCCTTCATGATAATGCTCTACTCTTGCAATTTCAGCTCCTCCAAGCCTTCCTGCAACAGAAGTCTTGATTCCTTTTGCCCCCATTTTCATAGTTCTGGACATAGCCTGCTTCATAGCACGGCGGAAGGAGATCCTCTTCTCCAACTGAGCAGCTATGTTTTCAGATACTAACTGTGCGTCCAATTCTGGTCTCTTTATCTCAGTTATATTTATAAGAATACTCTTCCCTGTCATTTTTTCAAGTTCTTTACGAAGCTGTTCTATACCTGAACCGCCTCTTCCGATAACAAGACCTGGTTTAGAAGTGTTTACATTAATTTTAACCTTGTTGGCAGCTCTTTCAATTTCTATTCTTGAAATACCTGCTATAAACAATTTATTCTTAATATACTTTCTGATTTTAACATCTTCAACTAGGAAATCACTAAAGTTTTTATCATTAGCATACCATTTTGTATCCCAGTCTTTGATCACTCCAATTCTTAAACCATGTGGATTAACTTTCTGCCCCATTCTTCAACCTCCTTTCTTAATTCCGTTCCTTAACTGCCAAGGTAATATGACTAGTTCTTTTATTGATCCTGTAAGCTCTTCCTTTTGCTCTTGGTCTAATCCTTTTTAAAGTAGAACCCTGATTGGCGTATGCCTCAGATACATATAATATTTCACTATCAAGATCATTGTTGTTAACTGCATTAGATTCAGCAGACTTTAGCAATTTAACAAGAACTTCGGATGCCGCTTTAGGTGTATTGTTTAATATAGCGTATGCTTCACTAATGTTCTTTCCACGAATAAGGTCAAGTACTATCTTAACTTTTCTTGCGGAAATTCGAACATATTTAACTGTTGCCTTTCCTTCATCTTTGCCTATACCAAGTTCTTTTTTTTCCTTTTTGGTAAGCAGAGAAGGTTTGTTATTCTTTCTATGGATAGAATTGTATTTTTTAATCAATTCATCGTTATTCTCTAGGAGTTCACCTCTGGCTACTTTATTCCCCAACCTTAACTCCTCCTTTCAATAATTGCAATCACTTTATTTGCTTTATATCTTAAATCAACAACGTCCAAGCTGTCGGTTGAGGATTTATTTTAATGCGGTTGACCTTTCAGTATGACGTCCATGACCTTTAAATGTCCGCGTGGGTGCAAATTCACCTAATTTATGCCCTACCATGTCTTCGGTAATGTAAACCGGAACATGCTTCTTTCCATCATGCACTGCTATTGTATGACCTACCATTTGCGGAAATATTGTAGATGCTCTTGACCAAGTTTTCAAAACCTTCTTTTCGTTTTTATTATTCATTTCCTCTATACGAGAAAGAAGCCTCTCACTTGCAAACGGTCCCTTTTTAACAGATCTACCCATTTATACTAATCCTCCTTCCGTTAAACTTTTAAATATCTAATCATGTATTCATCTTTACTTTTCATTTCTACGTCTGACAATGAACTTATCAGATTTATTTTTCTTCTTACGAGTCTTATATCCTAATGTCGGTTTTCCCCATGGAGTAACTGGGCTCGGCATACCAACAGGTGATTTACCTTCACCGCCGCCATGAGGGTGGTCAACAGGATTCATAACAACTCCACGAACTGTTGGTCTAATACCCATCCATCTTTTTCTTCCAGCTTTACCAATTGAAATGTTCTCATGCTCAAAATTTCCAACCTGTCCTATAGTAGCTTTGCAATTTATAGGTACCGTTCTTACCTCACCTGATGGCAAACGAACTTGAGCATAGCCTGCTTCCTTAGCCATTAATTGAGCTGAATTTCCTGCCGACCTAACAAGTTGACCACCTTTTCCAGGTTTCATTTCTATGTTGTGTATTGTAGTGCCAAGAGGAATTTTGCTTATTGGTAAAGCATTTCCCGGCTTTATATCTGCTTTTTCACCTGACACAACCGTATCGCCTACTTTTAGTCCAACCGGGGCTAGTATATATCTTTTTTCTCCGTCAACATAATGCAAAAGCGCTATGTTAGCTGTTCTGTTTGGATCATATTCAATAAAGGCTACTTTAGCTGGAATATCATCTTTATTTCTTTTAAAATCAATAACTCTATATTTACGTTTAGCTCCTCCGCCACGATGCCGTACAGTTATCCTTCCATAAGAGTTTCTTCCGGATTTCTTACTTTTGGGTTCCACTAATAGCTTTTCAGGCTTTTTCTTTGCCAGATCTTCATTAGCTAAAACCGACATGTACCTTCTCGCAGGGGAAGTTGGCTTAAACTTTTTAACTGCCATTTTTTTCACTCCCATCAACTTCTTATTATTGCGTTATACCAAACTCTTCAATGCTTGTTCTATATTTCTTGCTGCTAACAACCTTTTTACCGTCTTTGGCGATGTAAATTTCAGGCTGTGGATCAGTGTCAATTTTTACAACTGCTTTCTTCCATTTGGAGGTTGTCCCCTGATGAGCTCCCATCCTCTTTGGCTTTCCACCATAATTCACTGTATTAACCTGAATAACTTTTACCTTAAACAATTCCTCCACTGCACTTCTGATTTCAGTTTTAGTTGCTTTTGTATCAACCAAGAAAGTATATTTCCCATCGGCTAACTCTATATTGCTTTTTTCAGTAATATGTGGTTTTAGAATTATATCTTCAGCAAATTTCATTAAGCATACACCTCCTCAATCTTCCTAACAGCTTCCTTTGTTACAATGAATTTTTCATGTTTTAAAATGTCATATACATTAATTGTATTAACAAGTGCTGATTTAACAAATGGAATATTCCTAATAGACTTATAGATTATATCATCCTTATCAGCCAATACGACTAATGCACTTTTATCTACCTTCAAGTTTTCAAGTATTCTTGACATTTCTTTTGTTTTAATTTCATCAAGCTTAAGGCTATCAAGCACTAATAATTCATCATCATTTACCTTTGAAGATAAGGCTGATTTTAATGCAAGTCTCTTAACCTTCTTAGGTATCGAATACTTATAGCTTCTAGGTTTCGGTCCTAAAGCAATACCACCTTTTGTCCACTGCGGCGAACGAGTACTGCCCTGTCTGGCACGACCAGTTCCCTTTTGTCTCCATGGTTTTGCTCCGCCACCACTAACTTCTGCTCTTGTTTTTGTGCTCTGCGTACCTTGTCTTTTATTAGCCAATTGATTTAATACCGCTATGTGAACGGCATTTTTATTTACTTCTACGCCAAATATACTGTCTTTTAACTCTATGTCGCCTATAATGTTTCCATCTACGCTGTATAAATTAACTTTTGGCATATCATACCCTCCCCTCATTCTAAAACTACCGGATACTGCTCAATTAAAAACAGTCCATTATTTTGTCAACTTAACAGAATTCTTTATTACTACCAAACCGCCCTTTGGCCCGGGTATAGCACCTTTAATCGCCAATAGGTTTTTTTCACTGTCAACAATGACAACATCAAGATTCTGAACTGTCACCTTATCAACGCCCATATGCCCCGGCAGCTTTCTGCCTTTAAAAATCTTCCCAGGGCTGGTACCTGCACCTAGTGCACCTACACCTCTGTGATATTTCGAACCATGGGTCATTCTTCCTCTACCCAAACCATATCTTTTTGTTACGCCCTGGTAACCCTTTCCTTTTGAAATACCACTTACATCAATTTTATCTCCTACCTTAAACATATCTCCAACTTTAATTTCCTGACCAACTTCATATTTGTCAGTATCATCTAGCCTGAATTCTTTAAGCTGTCTTTTTACGCTTACATTTGCTTTTGCAAATTGACCTTTATCAGGCTTATTCAATCTTCTTTCCTTTGCATCTTCGAAGCCAACCTTTATGGAGTTGTATCCGTCAGTATCTAACGTTTTCTTCTGAACAACTGTAAGTGGACCAGCTTTAACTACCGTTACAGGAATCACGAAGCCTTTTTCATCAAAAACCTGAGTCATTCCAACTTTTCTTCCAAGCATACCTTTTTTCATTTAATTTTCCCTCCATTGGTTATTGGTTCATATTTTTTTGCATATGAACTTAACCCTAAAATACGTACTAAAGCTACAACTTGATTTCAATATCAACACCTGCCGGCAAATCTAACCTCATTAAGGCATCTACTGTCTTTGGTGTCGGCATCAGAATATCAATCAATCTTTTGTGTGTTCTCATTTCGAACTGCTCCCTAGCATCCTTATACTTGTGAGGAGCTCTTAAAATTGTTATAATTTCTTTCTTGGTCGGTAGTGGAACCGGACCTGATACTGTCGCACCTGTTCTTTTTGCAGTATCAACAATTTTCTCTGCTGATTGATCCAAAATCTGATGATCAAATGCCTTTAGTCTAATTCTGATTTTTTGTGTGTTTGCCATACATAAACCTCCTTTTTTAGCTACGTACAACAAGCAACTGACTGTGTACACTATGCCGGGTGTTTCTTAATCGGCGATATAAAAACCCAGGCGCTTTAATGGTCAAAAGACCGCAGTTAACCTGGGCAGTGCTTACTTGCATTAAATAATACAAATATACAGTGACTTGTCGCCCGGTTTCAAGAATCGGACATTCTCCATAGAAATTAACCTATTATAATAATAGCAACCTTCTATTTCATCGCATGCCACGTCACAACGAACAACATTATACTACAGTACCAAGTAAATATCAAGCATTATTTTTTGCAATTGAATAATTTTTTTGTTTATATTCAATGGTTTATTCTGTTATGTACTGTTCTAAGCAAAAATCACCAAGGCAATATTCCAAAATGCATTTATACAAGTTTCGGCTTGCCCGAGCTAAAACTAATAAATGAACAAGCATCTATATTCACAAAGCCCTGTGCAAATACAGCACAGAGCTTTGATATAAATCCGGCAACTACCTACTTTCCCAGGACGTTACCATCCAAGTA
>CAYPLH010000058.1:0-23834 GCA_964411505.1 uncultured Clostridiaceae bacterium
GAAGTAGATATGCTCATTGACGAGATCTGTGTGTTTTCTTATAGCAACTTTTCAAATAAAGCATAAGAAAAGTTTGACAACGTATACATTGGGTGATATCATAATATAAAATAATCAATAGAGGCGCATTTTCTATAAGTACATACACTGAAAAATATGGGTTTGACGATGTGTTAGGAAAGGAGAAATTGCCGAAGGATGATAAATTCCCATAATTTATCATCCTGGGTATACAGTAAATAGCTGTATAACTGTCATCATTTATTTGATGAAGCGCTATCTGGTTCATATAAACTTTTATAAGGTTTGAACCGGCTGGTAAATTGCTTCTGTTTACCAGCTTTTTAAATTTAGTACTTCAATAAGTATTTTGCTATGTATATTATGTCAGGGGCGCGACTATAATTTACATAGAACACCTGAATATAAGTTAGCTTATAATACTAGTAGAACTAGTAGTAAAATTTAGACTAGATTTTGAAAGGAAGGTTTTATCAATGAAAAATCCTATTTTTACAGGTTCAGGAGTTGCTATTGTAACACCATTTAAAGACAATTGGATTAATTTTGACAAGCTTGAAGAACTTTTAGAATTTCAAATAAAAGAAGGAACAAATGCAATAATAATATGTGGAACTACAGGTGAAGCCTCCACCATGCCAGATGACGAGCATATAGAGGCCATAAGGTTTACTGTCCAAAAGGTCAATAAAAGAGTTCCAGTTATAGCTGGTGCAGGTAGCAATGATACACGTCATGCCATAAAGCTTAGCCAACATGCTGAAGAAGTTGGTGCTGATGCTATACTTAGTGTTTCACCCTACTATAATAAAACTACTCAAAAAGGACTGTATGAGCATTTTAAAGCTATAGCAGAAAGTATTCATATTCCTGTTGTACTATACAATGTACCCTCCAGAACCGGATTAAATATTAGCCCTGAAATAATCAAAGAACTATCTCAAGTTGAGAACATCACTGCTATAAAAGAATGTAACCTTTCCCAAGTAGGAGAAATAATAAACCTTTGTGGGGACGATATTACAGTATATTCAGGCGAGGATGCAAACGTTGTGCCACTTCTTTCCATGGGAGGAAAAGGTGTTATTTCTGTAATGGCCAATATAATCCCAAGGGACACAAGTAAAATGGTTATAAAATTTCTAAATGGTGATGCCGAAGGAAGTCGTAAGATACAGCTAGCTACCCTTGAACTTATTAAGGCCTTATTCATAGAAGTCAACCCTATACCTCTTAAAGCTGCTATGAATCTGATGGGTATGAATGTAGGAAAATGCCGAATGCCTCTTATAGACATGAGCGGCAAAAACCTTGAGTTTTTAAGGAAAGCAATGATAAATTATGGACTTATTGATTTATAAATATACTTTTTGTTGACTATCATTTTATATAGATTTTTTAAGATAGTACAATGCCCCTTGCTTTTGATTATGTTTACAAGATGTGTAATTGATTCAAAGTGCAAAAATCTCATGGCATAAATATTCACTTTTAGTAGAAAAAGAGAATCAAGGTATACATAAAGATAAAATCGGTGCCTCTATTGGCACCTGAAAGGTTGTGGTCATATGATAAATATACTGTTAAGTGGTTGCAATGGGAAAATGGGGCAGGTTATAACAAGACTTGCAAGCACTGATAATGAAATTGCAGTAGCAGCTGGATTTGACTTGAATGCTTCAATTTTAAGCTCTTACCCTGTTTTTAGCGATCTCAAAAAAGTAAATGTGCAATTTGATGTAATTGTTGACTTTTCACATCCGAATGCTTTTAATAATGTATTGGAATTTGCTCTAAAATGCAGAAAACCACTCGTAATGGCTACAACAGGTCTTTCACAGGAGCAGATACAAAGGCTTAAGGAAGCTGGTAGCAAAATTCCTGTATTATTCAGTGCCAACATGTCATTAGGAGTGAATTTGCTGATAGATCTGGTTAAACGAGCTGCTAGAGCCCTTGAAAAGAATTTTGATATCGAAATAATAGAAAAACATCATAATCAAAAAATCGATGCCCCAAGCGGAACTGCACTTGTACTAGCAGATGAAATCAATTCTGTTCTTAATGAAAAGTGCGAATATGTATACGACAGGCATTCAAAAAGAAAGAAGAGAAGCCTTACCGAAATAGGAATACACGCTATACGCGGAGGTACAATAGTCGGGGAGCATTCAGTAATATTTTCTGGGACAGATGAAATAATTGAAATAAATCACAAAGCTATGTCAAAAGATATATTTGGAGTTGGAGCTATAAGGTCTGCAAAATTCTTAAGCAAAATGAATCCTGGTTTCTATACAATGAAGGATATGTTCGATAATAGCTAAAAAAGGTGGCTTCACCACTTTTTTTCGCTAGGGAACCTTATGGTTCCCTTCGACGGATGCTCCTCCGCATCCTTAAGCACCTTCCTTAAAGCAGCAAATCATTAGAACGCCTCAGAATCAGTATCTTGGTCTGACTCAAGTTCAGTGTCCTATTCAATATCTTCGTCTGACTCAAGGTCAGCGTCCAATTCGCTTTCTTCGTCTGATTCAAGGTCAGCGTCCAATTCGCTTTCTTCGTCTGGCTCGAGGTCAGTGTCCGATTCGCTTTCTTCGTCTGACTCAAATTCGGTATCTGAATTAATATCTTCACTTGACTTTGATTCAGCTTCTGGTTCAATTTTGTCAATTATATACTTCTTAAGCTTCGGGTAAACATAAAAGTTTATTATCAGTCCTGTAAGACTCAAAGTAATCAACGGGAAAAGAATGAAGCCAATTACTGAATAATACATAAATGAAAGTAGTACCAAGCCTGCTACAACAATAATTATAAGCAGGTTCGAGAAAAATTTCATCAATGCAAATATTAATGCATTCTTATATAGCTGTTTAATTGATAACTTAAATGTAACCATCATTGGATATATATATAGGTGCATCATGATATAAATCAGAAAAAATAGAATGAGCACACCGCTTGCAATTGACATAAACACATTATTCATTTCCATTCTAAGATAAAGATTTATATCAATTCCAATAATCAATACTATAAAAAAATCAATTAGACTTACAATGGCGCTCTGCTTAAAATTGTTTTTAGCTGCATCTTTAAAGTCCCACCATAAAAATGCATGTTCCTCTTTAGAATAATTCCTCAATATATAGGTAAATCCTGCCTGCGCTGGGCCAATAGTAATTATTGGAATGCATATAAAGGTTGCACCTAGAACCAATCTCAGCACAAGATCTATGAGAATATCTTCATGCAGCTGCTGCTGCAAAAAAAACTGTGAAGCAAAAAGCACAGCCAATAGCGCGGGTAGATTGAACAGGAAAAACATTATATTAAGTCTCACTAGATGCCAAAATTTCCTGCTAAAAACTTCAAAAAACACAATAATCCTAGCTTTTGGAGGAGCATCCTTCGGCACGCCCGGACCGGGCTTTGTGTAATCAAAAAAACCAAAAAATCCAGCCATTTTATATCCCCTTTCAGGCAACTTAAATTTTTCATTAAATAATTAATGCACAAAAAGTATATTAGTCGAACTTTGCATACAATATATAGTGTAAGAGTGCGTTTCTCAGCAGTACAAATTGTATATGAGGTTAGTTCAACTTACTTTTTATTAAATAATCATTACATGATTATTTAATAAAAAAACTTCTCTTACTTGAGAAGTCTTTAAAGTCTTACTGGTGCGGTCGATGGGACTTGAACCCATACGAGATACTCATACGCCCCTCAAACGTACGCGTCTGCCAGTTCCGCCACGACCGCATATGGTATTTTGACTGCCATCATTCAATCCATCAGCTTGTAAAGCAACATAAACAATTATACTAGCATAAAACAAGCCTGTCAATACCTTTTTTCGAATACCAAACGGTGTAAGTTGCCAGTAATCGGCTATGTTGAAGTTAAATAGTGAGAGTTCTTAAAAAATCCAGTTTAGTGTATTTCTTTTCAAGTCTTTCAAAAAGGTACCTTCTAAATATGATTTCCAGCTCGTTTAAAACGCTTTTTGTAACAGTAAAATTAAATAGCGAGTTTGCTCTGGAACAAACTATATATTGTATTGCTCTTGCTGCCTCAGGACTTAACTTTTGTTTTGGCTCATGTAGACTGGCACAGCTATTGCATATAAAACTACAATTTTGGAAACTGAAACTTATGTTAGAAACATCAGTGCTATTACATAGAATGCAACCATTTACACTTGGTGAATATCCTAAAAAAACCATTAATCTCATTTCAAAAATACGCACTATCAATTTAGGATCATGGGTACCCTTAGTCAGCATATATAAAGAATTTAAAAACAATTTAAGAATATCTACAGCGGGCTCGTTTTTTTGCACCACATCATTTATAATTTCTGCAAAATATGCGGCATAAGTGAGTATAACCATATCCTCCCTTAGTTTGTAAAAGGACTCAATAAGTTGGCAGCTGCTTAAATTGTACATTTCTTTGCCTGAATATAGTAATAGGTCACTATAACACAAAAACTGTGAGCATGCAGACAGACTATTTTTAGGCCTTCTTGCACCCTTTGCATAAGCAGTAATCTTACCCTCACGCTCACTGAAAATGGTTATAACCTTATCTGCCTCTCCTGTATCGACCTCTTTTATAATAATGCCTTTCGTTTTGAAAAAAGCCATTTTCTCCCCTTAATATTAAAATGATTACTTGATTATTGGAATTTCTTCTGCTATTTCCTCCTGATCAGATGTCTTTTTTTCTGTTATTTGTTTTAAAGCCAAATATGCCTCGATATTTCCAGTACTCTCAAATGTATCCCATAAAAAATCCGTTAACACCTAAAATCCCCCTTGCTGTCTCTTGTTTTGTGTAATACAACTTTTACCATTAGCATAAAATGATTTGGTTTTTACTTATTATTATGTTACGCCAAATCAAAAACCTTATACCTTGTAAATTCAGCATGTGTTGTGATTTATTTGCATTGCATTATTAAAGAATTTAGTGTTAATGAAAAATTCGAGTTATTGATCGTAACCAAACATTTTGAGCATACTCTCACTATTCCGCCAATTTTCCCTGACTTTAACCCAAAGTTCGAGATAAACTTTTATTCCAAGCAGTGCTTCAATCTCATGTCTTGCATTTGAACCAATTTTCTTTAGCATATTACCACCTTTACCGATTATAATTCTCTTATGTGACTCCTTCTCACAATAAATATTTGCCTGTACCTCTATTATGTCCTTATCCTGCCTTTCTTTAAAGCTTATAATCTCTACACCAACCCCATATGGAATTTCGTCACTCATAACGCGGAATAACTGTTCTCGGATAAACTCGGCTACAATTGCCCTTTCAGGTTGATCAGTAGGTACATCATCATCAAAATACTTAGGTCCCTCAGGTAAAATTGGGATAAGCTCTTTTAATATTATATCAACACCTTCTCCTTTTACTGCAGATATCGGAATAATGGTTTTAAAATCCATCATTGCCCTAAACCTATCAATAATAGGTAGAACTTTTCCCTTTTCAACGAGGTCTATCTTGTTAAGCACTAAATATATCGGGGTCTTTAAACCTTTCAATTTCTCAACAATATTAGTATCTTTGTCACTTACAGATGTCACATCCACCATAAACAGAACTGCATCAACCTCATTTATGGTTTCAAATGCAAGATTTACCATGTATTCACCTAATTTATTTCTAGCCTTATGAACACCTGGAGTATCAATGAAAATAATCTGATAATCATCAGTACTAACTATCCCTTTTATTGTATTCCTTGTTGTTTGCGGCTTTTGGGATGTAATTGCCACTTTTTCTCCTATGAGTTGATTTAGCAATGTAGACTTTCCCACATTTGGTCTTCCTATAATAGTTACAAATCCTGATTTATATGCCATTAATTAAACCTCCCCAAAGTCCATGTAAAAAGATCCTACATAGACTTTTCTGACTATATGTTTTTTCTCCATGCACTATGTTACATTCTAAACCATTTAGGCATTAGCTCATCTAAGGTATACACTTCAAACGAATCAATGCTGCTGCCACAAATAATTTTCGCATCTTTGTGACAAAACTCACCTAAAACCTGCCGACATATACCACAGGGATAAATAGTTGCATCAATGTCACTTGCTATTGCTATAGCTTTTATCTTTTTGTTACCTTCCAATACCGCTTTGAACACAGCAGTACGCTCAGCGCAAACTGTTGCACCATAACTTGAATTTTCAATATTAGCACCTGTATATACTTTATTGTTTTCTGCAAAAACTGCTGCACCTACCCGAAACTTCGAATAAGGGGAATATGACATTATTTTTGCCTTCCACGCTAAATTGTAAAGCTTCATCTCATTCATAATTATCACCTTCAATTCTAAATCCCAGCTGCTATACCGCTAGCAGACATATTAGGATTTTATGTAAATACTTGAAATTTATAAATGCCATAGCTTTTCAATAAAAACAAAGTATCCAACTATAAGTGAAACAATGGCAGAAACTAGGACTGCTCCAGCTGCAATATCCTTTATTTTCTTTACTTTGGGATGATAGACATCAACAAGTATATCCATTATCATCTCAACAGCTGTGTTAAACAGCTCGCAAATAATTACCAGCCCCACTGTAAGACAAACAATCGTAAGCTCAACCTTTGAAAGCCTGTAAAAAAAGCTAAGAATTAAGACAATAAGTGCTGCACAAAAATGGAACTTCATATTTCGTTCTTTTTTTAATGCAAAAATAATGCCACTTAATGCATTATTAAAACTTTTCATCAGATTCTTATTTTTCATTATTTCTTACCAGATTCAAATTTTGCAACACTCGCTCTTGCTTTTCCAACATTTCCCTTTCATCCTCATCGTTTTCGTGATCAAATCCTAAAAGGTGAAAAATACCATGTGTCATCAAAAACAAAACTTCTCTAAAGAATGTGTGTCCATACTCTCCTGCTTGTCTTTTTGCGGTCTCTATGGAAATAACTATATCACCGAGAACCACTAGCCCCTGTTCCAGATCAAAATCAGATTCAACCGGAATATATTTCCCATGATCCATTTCCAACATGGGAAATGAAAGAACATCAGTGGGTTTGTCTATTTTTCGTTGTTCTTTGTTTATCTTTCTTATATGACTGTCTTCAACCAAAAGAACACTCGTTACACAAGGATACTCCAAACCAATTTGCTGAATGCATAATTGAGCTGCTTCTTCCATTATCTCATAAAGCTCTATTGGTAGTGTTTCTCTTATTTGCAGGTTCTCTATTATCAATTTCACTGTTTTCAATCTCTTCCTCTTCCTTTTTCATCTGGTCTATTGCAACTTGCACAGGGTCTTCAATGTACCGTTCAGATTTTGCATTCCTATCTTTCAATTCCGGATATATTTCTCTTCCATGAAAATAACCGCTAAATACTCTTAGAAATGCCCGAGCAATTTCATCAAGATCTTTAAGCGTCAGTTCACAATGATTAAATTGACCTTCTTCCAGTCTCTCCTTAATAATTTTTCTTATAAGACCCTCGATTTTACCTTCTGTTTTATTGTCCTGCATTGATCGAACTGCAGCTTCTACAGAGTCAGCCAGCATAACTACAGCAGCCTCTCTAGTCCTAGGCTTTGGACCTTCATATCTAAAATTGTCTTCTTTAACCTTTTCAATTTTTTCATTATTCTTAGCTTTGTGGTAGAAAAACACCATAAGTGTAGTGCCATGATGCTGCTTTATTATATCTCTAATTGCTATGGGCAATTTATATTTTTTAGCAAGTTCATAACCGTCTTTTGTGTGAGATAGTATCACAAGTGCACTCAAATTAGCTGTCATACGATCATGTGGGTTATCTGACATCTGATTTTCTCTAAAAAAATATGGGCGCCTGAGTTTCCCAATATCATGATAGTACGCACCTACTCTGGCAAGTAATGAATTGCCTCCAATTGCCTCAACTGCTACTTCAGCCAAGTTCCCTACCATAAGACTATGATGATAAGTTCCCGGCGCTTCCATAAGCATTCTTTTCATTAAAGGCTGAGATGGGTTTGCAAGCTCCATCAGCTTCAATGGCGTTATGATATTAAATGTGCCTTCCCAAAAAGGTAATATACCAATTGTAACAATAATAGAAAAAATTCCATTTAAAAAAGCTATTATACTGTCTGTGGTTATTGACTTAAGATCACCGTGGCTTATAACCCCATAGCACATTATTACAAGAACATTCACAAGTGCTGTTATTAGCCCCGCTAGTGCAAGCTTGCTCCTTTGATCTGCCTTAGACACCAAAAATGCCGATATAGTCCCGCTTATAACACCCATATATATAAATCCCGTATCTCCTTTTACTAGTAGGGACAGTACTGTTACCATTACAAAATTAACTATAACGGCAAGTTTTACATCTAGTAAGATAGAAATAGTCATAGTGGCTATAAACACAGGGATAGCTATTGGCGAAATCGTTTCATATACTCCCCGTCCAATACTAATGGTAATTAAAATAACAATACTAATAATTAAAATATCATTTCTGTTCTCAAGCATCGTTTTGTTAAAGCTATTCATATAAAGCGAAAGGACAATGGCAAGCAATGCTATACATACAAATATTCCAATAGCTGAAAGGTAATCAAAATGTCCCTTTTTTTGAATTAAGTCTAGTTCTTCCAGCATAAGGAACTTATCTTGGGTTACTATCTCGCCATTACTTAATACCTTTTCTCCTTTAAGAACCCTTTCAGTCTTTGCTGCTTCGGTATATGCATCCTTATACGCTTGTTCGGCTTTAATTTCTGTTTCTGCTAGGTCAACCACCCTATTTGGCCTAATTATTGTTTGTATTAGCAAACTTCCAATATTTCTCAAGTCCTGACTCAGCTCTTCTTTCTGATACTCGCCTTGCATCTCCATAATGATGTTTGCTAGATTCTCCTGGGTTATTTCCCCCATCATTCTTTCCCATACCATATCCATTGTTATTTTTTTCAGGTTTTCCAAGTCCTCGTCAGTTGCTGAAGTAATAATAAAGCTTACTTGCTGGTCTGAAAGAGGAAGATTCATTTCTTTTATTGCATTATTTAAATCAGCCACTGCTTTTTGCTGCGCATTTTTTAGTTTTTCTTCATACTCAGCGTCTGTTTTTTGTACTCCTTCAAGGCTTTTTTGAACACTTTTTCTGCTCTTCTCAATATGACTGAGAAAATTATCTATACCACTGGAAACCTCATACAATGCTGTATCATCCTGACGTATAACAGGCTCGATAGTTTTCCTTGCCTGATTGGCTTTATCCTCAACCTTCAATATATTCACAACATCCTGTGTCGCATAAATATCGTCTGGAGACTTGTCCCCTATATTAAGGACATATTTTTTGTTTACAACTCCGCTTTGTATCAAGACAAAAACAAGTAACAAGGTCACAACCCCAATAAGTGAGCTCTGAAGTTTTCGATTTTTAAACAATTTTAAAAAGCTTCTTTTTGACTCATTCTCATTTTGTTTCTTTGCTCCTTTTTTTATCTGCTTCATTTTTAGTCCCCCCATTCGATTACCTAGTTTGACCTCCCACGGTCATACTTATCATATGCCCTTACTATCTTCTGAACAAGTTCATGCCTTACAACATCTCTATCTGTCAAGTAAACAAATTCTATTCCCTTAATATCTTTAAGGATCTCGACTACTTCACGAAGCCCAGATCTCTTATTTTCAGGTAAATCTATTTGCGTGATATCTCCTGTCACAACTGTTTTAGAGCCAAACCCCATACGGGTCAAAAACATTTTCATCTGTTCGGGTGTTGTATTCTGGGCTTCATCCAATATTATAAATGAATCATCCAGTGTTCTTCCACGCATATAAGCAAGTGGTGCAACCTCTATTGCACCTTTTTCAACATGTTTATGATAAGTCTCAGCTCCCATAATCTCATAAAGCGAATCATACAATGGCCTAAGGTAGGGGTCCACCTTATTTTGAAGATCCCCAGGTAAAAATCCAAGCTTCTCCCCCGCTTCCACAGCTGGCCTTGTAAGTATAATCCTGCTTACTTCCCTGTTTCTAAAAGCAGTAACTGCCATAGCAACTGCTAAAAAAGTTTTACCAGTTCCTGCTGGTCCAATACCAAAAACTACATCATTATTTTTTATCGCCTCTACATATAGCTTTTGTCCATGCGTCTTAGATTTTATTTTTTTACCGCGTGTTGTAAAACATATATTGTCTGTCGAAAAGTCACCCACCTTGTCCAACTGACCATCGGAAGCAAGATTTATAAAGTAAAAAACATTTTGTTTGGTAATTAAGTCTCCATTCCAAGCCATATCTATTAATTTTGCGATAACTGCTCCTGCATTATCTACATTTTCAGAGGTTCCAGTAATTTTAATATCTTCTCCACGTAATACAACATTTACATTAAAAGCATCTTCTATAATATGAATGTTTTCATCGTAGTTTCCAAATAAATTTATTGCATGTTCCATTCTGTCAAAGTTTATTGTCTTTTGTGCAGTGCTTTCCAATCACATTCCTCCCAGTTCACGTTGAATTCCTATGTTTTCCTCACATTCTACCACTACATTTGCATATTGCTTTCCATCTTCTGTTTCCCTCCAGAACACATCACTGCGTGTGATTTTTGTTCCTGCAGGTATCCTTCTTAGAATTGCATCATATGCTTCATTTGCAGCAAGCTGCATTGCCTGCTCAAGATCAAGCTCATTTTTCACCAACCTGACTTCGTAATACCTTTCAGTAATAAAACCAAAAGGAAGAACAGCGTCTTCTCCTAAGCTGATTTTTTTTATATTATCTATTTTATCATAGTTTTCGAAAGTTGTTTTATCTAAAAACAAACTAATTTTCGTATTAAACATAAGTAGATAACGCTTATTTTTAATATTTCCAGTCCTTATTCTTTCCACTGATACTCTTTCTATATCACAATTTTCTTCATACCATGTTCTGGCAATTACCTCACCCATGGCATGAACAAACCGAGTTTGTATTCCCTCTATTTTGCTGTCCACCTTGCCGGCTATAAGCAGCTGATCTTTTGATACAGTATCTCCTTCCTTCACAAGTGGTTTACCTTCTTTTGTAATAACCAAAAGCACAATTCCGTCGCGTAAAGCTACAATATCGCATGGCATATCTCTGTCAATCATTTGAGGTGCGGGTTTTCTTTCAACTACTTCAACCTTAACTTTGGTTCCCCTCACCAACACACCAATCCAGGCAATGTCTGATGTGTTCATCATTATATTTTCAACAATTTTGTCCGTGTCAATAGTATATTTTAGAACACCTGGCTTTACTCCAAGTGAAGAAAGACTTTCTCTTATTACGTCAGTTTTAATTCTTTCATTTCCTTCGATTTCGACAGCCCAGATAAAAGAAGTCAAGGTATATATTATTATGATAAAAAAAATAGCTCCAACTGCAAAGGCTTTACGTTTCCTATACCTGTTTAAAATAAATGGAAGACCTCTTTTGTTGAGTATCTTAACACGACATTTTGTTTTTCTACAAACCGGTCTCATCATACGAAACCCATTTATGCTTACTTTAAGCGTCATGGTTCTGTTTTTTAAACGTTTTATGTCCCACAGTAATATTTGCCTGTGCACACAAATATTTATAAATTTCTCCAAGAAATATCCTTCAACAACTATAGTAACATAACCTTTTAAAAAGTTCCATACCCTTATCACCAGCATTTTGCAATCCCCCAATTTTTGACTACATTACTACTTTCTAAATTTGCTCTTGAAATAAAAAGTGGCTATGCCACTTTTTATTTCAAGGCGCATAAATGCAGCTCATTTTAAGTAATTATCGCTGTAGTACCATTTATCTTAAAAATTCCAGCGAATATATCTGCCCATCAATTAAAATATTCTCAGATGTAATTTCCCGGACAGTTAGATTATGTCCGCTAATCTTAATTATTCCCTTACTCGTATTTACTCTTATTAGGTCATTATCATATTCAACTATGCCTTTATAGTTCTCAATGATAAGATTCCCACCATCTATCATGGAAAGCTTTGAAACATTCAACAAAACTTCCTTAGGCAATTCTAAAACTTCCGAGATCCTTGATCTCATATTTGATTTGCCATTTTGGCTATCTGGTTTACTTTTACGAATCTTTCTTTTTCCAGCCATATTTATTACTCCTCTGCAAGCATAGGATTCAGGTCATCTAGTGTACCAAAGGAATATCCACTTTTTTTAGCTGACTTTATAATATTGTCTAGTGCCTCCGCGTTATCCTTCGAAACCGCATGAAGCAGTAAAACAGCTCCATTATGAATGTTATTCATCACTTTATTGTAAGCATAATCAGCGCCTCTTGTCTTATCACGGTACCAATCATCGTAGGCAAAACTCCAGAAAACATTGCAATAACCTAACTTGCTAGTTATTTCAAGAGTTCTTTCACTGTACTCACCTTTGGGAGGTCTTAAGAAATTCATATCTTCTCCAAACTTTTCTTTAAACGCTCTAGATAGACCAAGAACTTCTTCTTCCAGTCTTTTGTCATCACAAGAAGGAAGGCTTGGGTGATGTATGGTATGATTTCCCACTATATGTCCTTCCTCAACCATTCTTCTGACTAGATCTTGATGTGCATTGAGGTAAGGTCCTGTAATAAAAAATGCCGCTTTTACATTATTATCTTTTAGGACATTAAGGATTTTTGGTGTATATCCATTTTCATAGCCTTCGTCAAATGTAAGATAAATGGTTTTTCGGGAAGTGTCTCCAATATATACGCCATAGTATTTTTTAAGCATGGCGGGTGCTCCTGGATCGGCATCTGGTGTTTCATTATTGGGTTTTCTTCTTATACCCCAGCATAAGAGCTTGTTGCTTTGATTGCTTGTAGTAACAACTATGTAGTTACTAGGAATATTAGTATATATACCACCAATGGAACCTTCACTAAGCTGACCGCTAACTTCAATAGCCAGATCTAGGTCATCAAACGTGGACGAATATACTCCTCCAAGATCGCTCAATTCCATATGTTTATCGTGACTACATCCTGATACCGCAAATATAAGGACAAGTATAAATAGTACAGGAATAAAACTTTTCAATACAAAACACCCCTAACATATTTTTTTTTGAAATTTGGTTATCTGATGTTTTGGAATACTCCATATACTATTTATATATTGTTAGAATTCAAAAAATAACACAAAAGATAAATCTATTACTTATTAACAGGCTCCAGCAAATCTGTTTTTAGAAGAGCACTGTCAATCTTGGGTATAACGATTTCATCTGACTTTTCAACTTTTACTTTAAGTTGGTATAGCTCGAGATCCTCTATAATGCCTCCAAGTATGTTTAGTGCTTTGTCAACCTTTTCAGGATCTGCAATAGCTTTTATCACATAAGGTGCTGTCGTTTGTTCATTATTTATCATAATGTAGTTTCCCGCTTCCCTTATTTCACTCATGGATACAATTCTCTCACCATTAACAGATAATGCTTGGGCATCTGATGCTCTTAGTTCATTTAATACTTTAAGAATGTCCATATCTTGAACTACCCCTGCATATCCATTGTTTTCAATGGTTATTATAACACCTTTGCCTTTAACGTCCTCAAGACCTGCAAAGATTCTGGTCTCTTTAAGTCTTTCTTCCATAAGCTGTGTCTCTTCGTTAATATTTCCCCTAATCTGCTGATATTGACCTATGTCCTTTTCAAGTTTTTCGTTTCTTTGCCTAAGTTCCTCGTTGGCCTTTTTTTCAAACAGCAGTTCATCTTTAATATCCTCAATCCTCTTATTTTCAAAGCTTGCTGTTTGTGTATTATAGCTAATACTTTTATACTGCCATGCGAGCATAACACCTAAAATTGTGCAAACAAGCATTAATACTACATTTCGCCAAAACTTCATTTTTTCACCACCTCCAGTGCGCTAATCAAATTGTCGACACTATATTTATATTTTTCAATAGTTATTTCCTTATATCTCTCAACATTGACCCTTATGCCTTCTTTAGCCAGACTCGAAAGTATTTGGCTGTTATTTAGTGCCAGTTCCAGTCTGTCAATATTACCTATAGCCTTTATCTCATAAGGCACCGCATGACGTACATCATTAATCCTAACAAGAGTGCCTGCACAAACCTGCTCACTTGTAGATATAATTCTTTCTCCATTTATAGAAATTGCCTGTGCTCCAGCTTTTTTCAGCTCATTTAACACTCTTACAATATCCCCATCATGAATAATTTCGTTGTTCGGATTCGCGCTTGTTCGTACAGGAGCGTCATTTAATCTCACCACTACTCCCGCGCCTTTTACATCCGTCAAACCTGATACAAACCTCAACCGTGAAAGCTCATTTACAATTGATTCATCTTTTCGTTCGTTAAGGAGTTCACTTTCTAATTGCTCTCTTAATTTTATATTTTCAGCTTCCTGTTTTTTCAGTTCCTCTCCTTTTTTTATTTCCTCTACAAGACTGAGCTTTAACTGTTCATAATCAAATGCACTTGAGCTTTTCTGCGTATTTGCTACAATTCTACTTCTAAACTGGAGTGAAATCACTACTCCTAAAATGAGGAACATCCAAAAAAGCATGCGACTGATATTATTTTTTCTCATATAGTATCTTTACCCTCATAACTCTCGTTTGATTTAATTAAGGTTTACTAATACAATTTTACTTATTATGTGCACTTATTTCAAGTGCTGAGCTTTATTTTTTAAAATCCGCTTTTTTGGATGCTACAGTTCAGACCCTACATATTGAGATATAACTTTTGCAATAACGGAAACTACGCTTCATTTGCAAGAGCTGTATAGTTCAGTTCGGGCAAGCCGAAACTCGCAAAAATGCGTTTTGAAATGTTACTTTGTTGCATTTTTGCTCAAACAGTCGGCTTGCTTTTCCTCACTCTGACTATACATCTCTAAGCTGCATTTCGCTAATGTTTCCTAACATTGCAAAAGTTATATCTCTTTAGCTACCTGTGAACTGTAACCTTTTGGATGCTACAAAATGTTATGGTCTGGTAAAAAGAATAATCGGCTTTATTTTTGTTAGCTTTTTGTTATTTCACGAATTTTGTCTACATAAATGTCAGTGAGTTCCTTTGCAAATTCCTCTGAATGCCCCTCACTAATTACTTTACAAAGTGGTTTTTCAGCATCAGGCAGCACTAACACCCAACCTTTGTCCTTGTATATTTTTATCCCTTCAAGAGTTTCTACAGTATCTCCCTTGTTTTCCTCCATAATTCTCCTCATAACCTTCCCTTTAGCTTGCCAAGGACATGCAACCTCATTTTTATTAATATGAATGTCGGGTATCATATTAACAAGCTCGGATAGTCTATAGCTGTTGCTAACCATGAAGTCAAGGATCTTTACAAGACCTGAAATTGCATCAAAATGCATTGTGAACTGCTCCAACATTTCCTCTTTTGCTTCCTTCCCCATTATACACGCCATTATATCCTGATGGGAAGTTTTTGATCTTAAAATTTTGCCTTCATTTTCATCAGCCATTTTCTCCAGAACATGGCTTGCAGAAATTGGAGCGACAATAGTCCTTCCTTTTACGGTTTTGAATAAAATCAACGAGATCAAGGCGATAAACATATCCTCTGTTAAAATTCTACCATTATTGTCAACCAGCATTAACTTTTCTGAATTTTCTTCAATTGATACCCCAAGGTCATAATTCTCCGCTCTTACATGACTGGTAAAAAACTTAACTTCATCAGAAGAGCCGCTTCTGTTCTTTTCTTTAGTGATTGATACTTTGGGACTGTTATAATCCACGTGACATCCAAGCTCTTCAAGCAATTCAATAATAGTATCGGTAATAAACTGAGAGCGGGAGCTAAGCAAGATTTTAAGAGGAAGTTTTTGTGACTTAATACTGTTGGCAACATTCCTCAAGTAAAACTCTGAATAACCTGAAACAGTTTTTACTTCTTTTATGCAATCACCTTCGCACCTTTTGAAATCCTCGCGTATAAAAAGGTTTTCTATCTTACGTTCTGCACTTCTTATAATATTACAACCCTTATTGTCAAGAAAATCAACATTAAGTCTGTTTAACATGCTGGTAGAAGTGCTAATGTATATTCCTCCGTCAAGCTTGTAAAACCTTATAGCAGATCTGGTTACAGGCAGGAGCATTTTCCCAAAGTCAACCACTTCAACTCCCGCTGATAGAAGACCTGATACAAATGACAATTCAAGCATTTTTGCCGAAGATGAACCATCATAACTAATGCCTACGCTCCCTTTCCCGTTTAGGGTTGCTCCATATGCTGCACCCAGCTTTGATGCATATTCAGGAGTTATATCTACATTTATTTCTCCTGCGATTCCACGATATCCAAATATGGTTCTTGTGAATTTGGAGCCCCATACAAGGTTTGCATTAACTTCAGCTCCTTCATCAATTATTTTATCAGGCCATATTTTTATTGATGGTTTAACAACTGCATTTTCACTTACAATGGTTTCATCACCAATAACTGAGTATTCAAAAGTGGAAGTATTATCTTTAAGATGTACTTTATTACATATTATACTTCCTCTTAGTTGTACATTTTTGTCTATTATACCGTTCTTCCAGACAATACTGCGCTTTATTCCTGATCTGTCATTTACTATTGTTCCGTCTCCAATCACTGTATAACTACCGATAGCGGTACCATTTTTAATGACTGCACTTTTTCCAATAATGCAAGGTTCTCGCAAAACTACAGCATCATCAATTCGTGCGCCTTCATCAGCCCATATACCTGTTCGAATTTCGGTGCCTGGGATAACAACATTGACTTTTCTGTCCAAAATATCCTTGTGTGCTTGTATATAGGCATTTAAATCACCCACATCACACCAATATCCTTCTGTCACAAATCCGTACATTGGCTTATTTTCCTTCATGAGTATTGGAAATAAGTCCTTGCTGAAGTCAAACATTTCATCTTTTTTAAAGTAACCTAAAACTTCAGGTGAAAGAATATAAATACCAGTATTCACCGTATCACTGAAAACCTCACCCCAATTAGGTTTTTCTAAAAACCTAGTTATCCGCCCATTATCATCAGTTACAACTACACCATATTCAAGAGGTATATCAACCCTTTTTAAAATAAGAGTTGCCATTGAGCCTTTTTTAAAGTGAAAATCTATTGCTTCGCCAAGATCAATATCGGTAAGCGCATCTCCACTTATGACAAGAAAAGTTTCGTCCAGAAAGTCTTCTGCATTTTTTACGCTACCCGCAGTACCTAAAGGTGTTTTTTCTACATAATATCTAATATTGACACCAAAATCACTTCCATCACCGAAATAATCTTTAATTAATTCAGGCATGTATTGAAGTGTTACAGCAATATCATTTAAGTCATACTTTTTTAATAGTTCAATAATATGTTCCATGACAGGCTTATTTACTATAGGCACCATTGGTTTGGGTCTGTTACATGTAAGAGGGCGCAGTCTTGAGCCTTCACCGCCTGCCATTATCACGGTTTTCACTGCATATCAACTCCCATTTTTTAGTTTTGTACTTAGATGATATTAGTATTCTCAAATAACCTTATTTCTAGTACTGCAACTAAAAAATCCGATTAAAACTGCATAAAATTTCTCTTGATTTGCTTAAAGCTATATGTTAGAATGTATTAGCAATAAGCCGGTGTGATGGAATTGGCAGACGTGCGGGACTCAAAATCCCGTGGTGGCAACACCGTGTCGGTTCGACCCCGACCACCGGCACCAATAAAAAGCTCCATAGCTGCCAACTATGGAGCTTTTTATTACCTGCATTTCATTACTAGACCACTACTTGCTCCTCTATAAATTCTTCAAAGCTATCTATATCGTCAAAGTCTACTTCATTGCCTAGAGCTTCAAAGTGCTTCCTTCCACATTTAATTTTAGCACTTTCTGTTGGTCTTAAGGCGTCAAACATTATATCAGCCTTGGTTTCTAACACGAAGTAGAGCTTATCCTTGCCATCTACTTCTATAAGCACCACCCAGTCAGGGTTATAAGTCCCTAATGGGGTTGCAATAGTAAACCAGTTAGGCAACTTTGCGTATAGCTTAATATTTTTATTGGTTTCAAAGCTGGTGGCAAAGCTTTCTTCATTAGCACTATCGTAGACTACATACTCATATACAGACTTCTTGCTTTCTATCATATTCTTGGATAAGTAGCCTGTAAGCTCCTTTGTTTCAAAGAGTTCTTGAGCATAATACTCATCGTCACCTATCTTAGTATACTTAATACCATCAACTATCATATGCCTCATCTTACCTGATATAATCTGAACCACCTGCTCCATATACCTTTGAGGATTCTTCTTGAATAAGTCGATAGTCTCGCTTTTTAATAGTATCTCTACAATAGTTTTTCTTGTTAGATTAGTTTCATTCTGCAAATAGGCAATAATATCAGGGATGTTTTCCTGTAGGTTATTCAATCCTACTGCATATCTATCTGATTCCTCAGCTACAACACCACCAGCACTTATATCAATCTCAGCTTTCGTGTATATAAGCTTTGCAGAGCTTACCGATAAACTTGTCTGCATTTCTTTGCAACATTCATCTATTAGCTTTTCGCTGTCAAAGTCTACGGAATAGGTAGTCTTGTATTTTACTCTATCCCATAACTCTTTAAATTCAGGGTCAAGGTAGACTTGTTTATTGAGCTTAATGGTCTTTTTATGACTGTTATTCTTAATGTTAAGACTAGAGCATACTTTCCTAGCAAGAGCTGTAATCTCTGCTTTTACAGGTTCATATTCTTCTGGTACAGCTAACTTGTTGTCTTTTATGGCAATCTTCAGCTTGTCTTGCACTTTGCCAGCTTCATCAATATAGCCATTATTTAAAAATCCTTTGAATATAGCTTCAGAAGCTTCTTGTCCCAAATATTTTACGCTGCCGTCCTCTTGTTTGACTGGAATGTTTGCAAATAAATGAGTTTCGACAATGCCAAATCTTATGCCACTTTCAGTTTCGTATTCTTTCTGCAGAGCATCTGCAAATTCTTCGTAGCTTTCATTAGCCATAACCGTCAGGGTATTTATTGAAAAGCCATGTTGACGCTCACCGTCTTGATTCACGGCAAGGCGTAGACCTCTACCAATCTCTTGACGTTTTTTGACTTCACTCTTGGTTTCATTTAGGGTACATATCTGGAACACATTGGGGTTATCCCATCCTTCACGCAGAGCAGAGTGGGAGAATATAAATCTAAGCTTTGTACCAAAGGATAAGAGGCGTTCCTTGTCCTTCATAATCAAATTATAGGCATCCTCGTCAGCCAGTGTTGAACCACTTGTATCCTTAAAAACACCTTTCTTATCTGCTGAAAAATATCCATTGTGGACATCTTCAGCTGCTGTATCTAAATCAATATCCTTAAACAGGTTATTATACATAGGCTTTTTAATAAGGTCAGTGTAATGTTTCTCAAATAGTTCTGCATAGATACCCTTTTGAGGATTACCGTCCTCATCATAATAACGATAGTTGGCAACACGGTCTATAAAGAAAAGGCTTAAAACCTTAATCCCTTGCTTATTTAATACCAGCTCCTTATTTAAGTGCTCCTCTATTGTTTTCCTTATCTGTTGCTCCTTTATAGCCAAATCGTCTATGTCACCAAGTGGCTTTCCTATACGCAAAATATCTGCTCTGCTTGTAAAATCAACATATTCGTTTCCTTCTTCACAGTAAATCTCATTGACAATATATCCTTGGTAGACATCACGACCTTTAGACTTGTCATAAAGGTCATCGCCTTGTCTTACTACTACTGGAGTTCGCTTGACTACACCTTTCTTATCTTTAACATCCAGCTCTATTCTTGCTGTTATAGGAGATTTCTTATTGTTTACGGATAAAAGCTTCAAGTATGCGTTATTGTGATAATCCTTGGTTTCAAATCCTGCAACTTCAATTTGTTTAACAAGCTCTAAATTATAACTGTCTACTGCATCTAGCTTATAGACAAGATTATGCTTTTCCACATGGGTAGCAGAATATCTTAAAGTACATAAAGGGTTTAGTGACTTAATAGCTTCCTTAGACTTAGGGGTTGTATCTACTGATTGTGGCTCGTCTATAATAACAAAGGGGCGAGTTTCCTGTATCAGTTCTATAGGCTTCATACCGTTTAATCTATCATTAGCTCTATGAATGATATTGGCTTTGTTTTCTTTAGTTGGGTCAGTAAAACTCCTTCTAAAGGCGTCTATATTGATAACCATAATCTCTATATTATCGCTTACTGCAAAACTTCTAACCTGTTCTAGCTTACCGCTGTCATAGACAAAGTAGTTATATATTGTATTGTCATATAAATCATTAAAATGGTCTTTTGTAATCTGTAAAGACTTGTAAACTCCTTCTTTAATAGCAATGCTAGGAACAACAATAATAAACTTGGAGAAGCCATAGTTTTTATGTAGCTCAAGTATTGTGCGCAGATACACATAAGTCTTACCTGTACCTGTTTCCATATCTATATCAAAGTTATATATTCCAGCTTTGAGGCTCTTTGTTTGTGGTAGACCATTCCTAAGCTGAATTTCTTGCAGGTTTTCTAAAATCTCATCTTCGTCAAGTTCAAGCCTGTTACCTATACCATTGGTGCTATCAAACAAACCTATTTGCCCATTATAGGGTGCTACTGTGAAGTTTGTCTGCATAGGGGTCTGACCTCTAAACAAATCAACAATGGAGGCTATGGCTTGGTGCTGATATTCTAAATTTTTATCAAATTGCAGTTTCATTTAGTCCATACCTCCTTTATATAGTTATAAATTCTTCAATCCCACCCGATTTAAGTATTTCCTTGATATTGGTCTTGTTGCTGTCTGTTTTAAATCCATTATCCTTAAATACAACTCTGGTAGACTCAGGTGCTAATTCTTCTATCTTTTCTAAAATGCCTTTAGCAACTTCTGTTGTAATCTCATCGTCAAGGCAAATCATAAGCATACCAAAGCCGATAGAATAAACTTTCTTCTGTGCAAGAGTAAACTCATCAACTGGGTAGGTTAGGTCAAGACCGTATTTAAGCATTATCTCATAGACCACATCCAGCTCTGTTCTACCTTCCATATAGTTGTCTACATAATCAAGTATGGATTGCTCTAAATTATCATAGTCCGGTTGCCATTTACGGATATTAGAAGTGTCAAGTTTTAAGACCTTAAAGCCTATATCAAGGTTTTCTATGTTCTCTTTATCCTTATTTTCTTCTCTAATCTTATCACCTGCACGGCGAATACGCTCTTTGCCTATCTCGCAGATATTCATATATCCAGCCTTATAGGCTTCAGACTTTTCATCTGTTGGCTCTTGTAGCTGTACCATAATAAACTTACGATTACCACCGTCTTCGGCATTGAGTTGCATTACGGAGTGTGCTGTGGTAGCAGAACCGGAGAAGAAGTCAAGGATGATCGCATCATTATTTTTTGTATACATTGCAGGAGAAAAGTAAGTTACTAAGTTCGTTGGTTTAGGAAAAGGAAATAAATCATTAGAAAATAATGAGTTAACCTCTTTTGTTCCCTGCTTTGTTGTAATATCCTGAATTACAGAGTTGGGGTGTACTGTACCTTTTTCTTTCTCATATTGCAAAACCCCATTAGACTTGAAGAAAAAGCGGTTTACTTTCTGACCTTTTTGGTCAATCACTTCTTCACCAGATAACCACTTTGTAATCATATCTTTCATTGCCCAAGCTGCTCTAATTGTTACTTTATTTTTCAACTTTTTATTCTTGGACTCAAATACTCCTTCCACTATCTCAACTGGTTCTTTATCTCCAAATTTATTTGGAAATACTTTATCTTCACATTCAAATTCAATTCCTTCTGGAAAAGTTATATCAGAAAGAGGGTTCTTTTCTCCCGGCTTTTTAATTGTTCTATCACTAATTAAAATACTATTATCTAAATATGGAAACAATGGTAACGATGCTTTTGATTTTGCGTACCCAAGTATATATTCATGAGAGTTTGTGAAATGAGAAGCAGATGTTCTTCCACTAATCCATATGCTATTAACTAAAAAGTTTTCTTCACCAAACACTTCGTTACATACCTTTTTAAGGTTCTCTATTTCATTATCATCAATACTAATAAAAATAACGCCATCATCAGTTAGCAAATTTCTCGCAAGCCTTAGCCTTGGATACATCATATTAAGCCAATCTGTATGGTATCGTCCACTTGTTTCACTATTGCTACTTATGTTTTTACCCTTAGCATCTATTTGTCCTGTTATTTGCTTATAATTCTCAATACTGTCAGTAAAATTATCAGGATATACAAAATCACCGCCAGTATTATAGGGTGGGTCTATGTAAATCATCTTAACCTTGCCGTGGTAGCTTTTTTGTAAAAGCTTTAGCACTTCAAGGTTATCGCCTTCTATGTAAAGGTTCTGAGTTGTATCCCAATCCTTGCTTTCCTCTTTACAGGGTCTAAGAGTACCTAGTGACGGTGTTTGGGATAAACGTAAGGCTCGTCCTTTGCCGTTCCATGTAAAGTTGTAGCGTTCCTTGCTATCTTCTACATAATCACCTAATACCTGTTGCAGTTTTTCAAAGTCAACCTTATCCTCTGTAAATACGTCGGGGAATATGGCCTTTAGCTTCTGAATATTTTCCTCTGCAATATCAGGGGTCTTACCGTCTAATGTTGTTATCTTCATATTCTATCTCCTCCAAGCAATTTATTTTTGTTATCTTCCAATCTCTTTATCTTAATATTCAATTCCATCTTGCGGTTAAACTGGCTTTCCTTTTTAAGTTTAGATCTTAAGCTTGTTATTTCTTGTTCTATGTCCTCTATCTTAGTCGATAGTTCTCTTGCCTCTGCACCTGTTATATTATCGTTCGTCGTCATAATAGCTGATAGCTTATAAATACTGATAGCATCGACAATATCACTATAAAGTGCATAGAAGTTTGTAAACCTCATTTGCTTTATATCAAGCTTAGCGAATAAAGCACTATCTAAATCTACCCAATCAGTGGCTATAAAGTCCTCGATAGTGTTCTTACTGCTATCGTTTTGATTGGTCCTCTGGTGAGCCACATAAAGCTGTCTTTTATCTTCCAGCTTAAAAATCAGCAACATAGGGTAAGGTATAGTTCTCATAATGATTTCAGCTATTCTTTTAAGCTTGTAATCTTTGTGTATAAGGACTTCTATAACTTCAATCTCAGGATAATCTCGCATTTCATCCTTGTAGGTAGTTATATTTATTGCTTCAGGTTTAAGGCAGTAGAGCCAAGTCACCTTACTTATGGTATCTGTAAATAAGGACTTGTCACTGGTAGACAAATCAGCATTTTCATAGAATAGCTTTTTGTAAATAGTACTGCCGATAAAGCAGGTCTCAGGGATGTTTAGAAAGTTGTAAGTATCCACAGCTTCACCCCTTAGCTTTTCAAGACTAAGAATGTGATTAATTCAAAGTCCTCTACACCATCAAATAAGCTTCTCTGCATTGTAGTACCACCTTTAGAAAAAAGGCTGGCTACTCCAATGTCCTGCTTCTTGCCTATTAGGTTTTCAATGGAAGCCTCCAATAAATCCGAATAATGCTCCATATTTCGACCATCATTGGTTTCTTTGTTAAATTCCTCTACCAGCTCTTTTAACACTTGGTCTTTACCTGAGCATAGCTTTTTATAGTAGTCCAATATCTTCTTGGCATGGAGGAAGGATAGCTGTACCTCCCCATCATCTGTGATATAGACCATATAGTAAGGAA
>CAYPLH010000059.1:0-23775 GCA_964411505.1 uncultured Clostridiaceae bacterium
TGTTAAGGGTATGATGAAAAACAAGCATTTATCTAAAGCAATTGCACAACAAGGTGTATATGAATTTAAGCTGATGATGCAGTACAAGTGTGCGTAGTTCTGCTGCCGAGTATCTTACTTTTATTGCCTCAGCTGGAGAAAGCGAGGATAGTTTAAAAATTAGATATGAAGATGAAAATATATGGCTTACACAAAAACTTATGGCTACTTTATATGATGTGGAAACACATACAATTAACTATCACATCAAAAAAAATTTTGCTGATTCAGAATTAGAGGAGAGTTCAGTTATTCGAAAATTTCGAATAACTGCCCATGATGGCAAAAACTACAACACCAATCATTATAACTTGCAGATGGTTATTGCTGTTGGTTTCAAGGTGAATTCTGAAAGAGCAGTTCAGTTTAGAAAATGGGTTAATCAAATAGCCAAAGATTATACCATTAAAGGCTGGGTTATGGATGATGAGCGATTTAATATGGTACAATCATTGTAAATATAAACGTTGGTTAAAAGTATATCGTGGAGAAGAACTGCTATGGATAAAGGAAATAGAATTCAGTTATTTGAAAATAAGTTTTAGGATTGTGGGAAAGTCTACATAATCCAGATTTTAAACCCGTCGAATTCGACGGGTTTAGAAAAGAAGCTGGACTTAATGCATTTACGATGTCTCCTTCAAAATGGACAAGGTCAGTAAATGCAATTGGTATTGTTACAAAAGCAGAGAGATATGGTGGAACATTTGCACATTCTGATATTGCTTTTGAATTTGCTTCCTGGATATCTGCAGAATTTAAACTTTACATAATTAAAGACTATAAAAGATTGAAAAATGATGAAAGTAGTAAACTTTCTCTAAACTGGAATTTTAACCGTGAGATTTCTAAGTTGAATTATAGAATTCATACGGACGCTATTAAGGAAAATTTAATTCCACCAGAGTTGACATCCTATCAAATTTCTTGAACTTACGCCAGTGAAGCAGATGTTCTTAATGTTGCACTTTTTGGAATAACGGCTAAACAATGGAGAGATAAACATCCTGATAAAAAAGGAAATGTTAGAGATTATGCAACCTTAAATCAATTATTAGTTTTAGCTAACATGGAAAGCTATAATGCAGTATTGATTCAACAAGGGGAAGCACAATCAGAAAGACTTCAACTTTTGAATAAATTTGCAGTTCGCCAGTTAGAGGCAATAGAGAAAATTAATACAGACACTATTAAGAGACTTGAAGAAAAATAAATAGCACTTATCGGGATATATATTTATTTTTATCTGCTTGGGAGGAGAGATAAAATGCATTTAGGTTCAATTTATTTAATTGTAAATGATTTTAATAAGTCAATTAAGTTTTATGAAAAGTTACTTCAGATCCCTGTTACTAGGAGAAATATGGATAGGTTTGCTATGTTTGATTTTGAAGGGAAATGTATAGCCCTTATGAATGCTCACTTCGATTCAAACAATCCTGATTTAGTTATACACAAGGGTGTTTATTCGGAGTATTTTGATGATTTAAAATCAATTGCTAGTGCTCCAAATACACGTAAGTTTGTTCTGAATTTTTGGGATGAGGATTTGCGAAAGGAATATGAACGTGTTAAATGCTTAAAAACTATTGAAAATCTAACAAAGGTTAAATATGTTTGTAATGTAATGCCATATTATTATTTTCAATTAACAGACCCTGATGGAAATATTATAGAGATTACTGGTGATTATATTCCCGAGGAAGGTGAATTTGATGAATGATGTTGTTAAGATAGCTAATGAAGAAATTAAAAAATTAAACTTTACAGCTAATGGAGAACATCTTAAAACAGGAGAAATTCGTAAACTATCAGCTAAGTTATATCGAAGTATAGAAGACAAATCGAAAGGTACTGTGTTTACAATATGCGAATCACTCCTTGAACAGCGCAATTGGCCTATGGGAGTAATAGCCTTTGATTTTGCTTATAGGGCAAGAAAACAGTATGATAAAAATACATTTTCAATTTTTGAAAGTTGGCTTATTAAGTATGTTAGAGGATGGGGAGACTGTGATGACTTTTGCACCCATGCCTTTGGTGAACTTATCATGCAAAATACTGGTCTTGTGCATAAGATTATTCCATGGACGGAGCGTAATGAATTTTGGATACGCCGTGCGTCGGCTGTAGTTCTAATTCCTTCAATTTACAATGATAAATATAAAGAGACAAACCCAACATTAATTTCAGATTTGTTGATGAACGACCGAGAAGATCTTGTTCGTAAAGGGTACGGTTGGATGTTAAAGGTGTTTTCTACAAAAGAGCCCCAACTTGTATATGATTATCTAGTAAAATATAAGGATGTTATGCCTCGTGTAGCATTTCGTTATGCACTTGAAAAAATGGATCAAGGAAGAAAAGTAGAATTGATGAGATTATAAGCAAAATATGATGCCAATGGATTCCAGTTTATTATGAATATGAAAAGTTGTTAAAAATATAACTCTCCCATCAAGGGAGTAATGTCTTCCGACGACATCTTTATTGTCATCTCAAGGCACGTTGAGACGGTTGTATTGATAAGCGTGTCCAGCAAAGCTGGCAAATGCTAATAGGTGAAAGTCCTGTAGTGGTAAAGGTAGGGCAACCACTTAGTCAGTAACCAGCGTATCGCCTGAGGTTATATATCGGTGCAATCTGGAGTATTTAGGAAAACTGTGTAAACTAATATCCGAAAAATACAACAGAGAATTTGTATGGTGCGAAGAAAGAGATTCTGAAAATTATCTTTTTGATATTAACTAGTTATGGTAAAATTAAAGTCAAAGCGAGAGATTTTTGTTTCAGAGGCAGATTTTCAGCTGGAACTTGCATGGATAATAAAAAAGCAATATCAGGACGCACTGGTACGTTTAGAATTCTGCAAAGTGGATGGCACCAATACAGGGAGATTTGTCTATTTGGTTAATAAGATAGATTAAGCGGAATTGGGAGAAATTAGTATGCAAAAAGTTAAAATAACGGTGATGAAACAAACGGTTTATCAAGACTTAATAGATAAATATGAAAACCCCATACAGCATGCTTGTAATATGAAGATTGGGCAAGTTTTTATTGCTAATGGGTGGGAAAAGCCAAAAGGAATGTGCGCCAGTGCATGGGAGAGTATGTCTGCCTTTGTAATGACACTTGCTCACGGTGGTGAAGATTTTTATAACGGCTGGATGAAAAATAAGAAGTCGGCAATGATTTCATGTAATGACGGTTTCCGTCCAGTGAGCTTTTTGATTGAGACGCTGGCTGAAGATGCAGAGTAAGAAATAATATGAATTTGTAAAATAGAGTTGGAGATGAAAAATATGGCTTTTGATTATAAGAAAGAATACAAAGACTTTTATCAGCCAAAGAATAAACCTGAGATAATCGCAATTCCAAAGATGAAATTTATTGCAGTAAACGGAAAAGGGAATCCGAATGATGCTAATGGTGAATATAGTAAGTCTATAACGCTTATATTTCACTAACGGACGGTAAGTTGTAAAGTCTATGATGGGGTAGAGGTTATTATTGCCATAGGTTCAACAATATGATAATATATGCATAGGCATACGAACGGAGGTTCGGATACAGTGATGGCATGGAGGAGATAAAATGTCTGAACGAGATTTACTTTTAAATAGTATAAAAAACAAACAACTTATAGGAATACTAAACTCAAATGAATATTATCAATTATTAAAAATTATGTGTAATGAGATTATCTCTAAAGCAAGAATTGCTCCTAACGAAGCTACTATTGAAAATAACTTTGATACAAACATAGCAATTTTATTTAATAGATTATTTGAACAATTGGGATTAGCTTATTCCCCCATTAAAGAGGATGCAGTTAATACAAAAAGGGCATTATCAAAAGGGCGGGCAGATACGTCTATAGGGGCATTGATTATTGAATACAAGCATCATTCTAAATTGAAAAGTACATTGGATAAAGAAAGTGCTATCAAGCAAACTAGCGACTATCTTGATGGATTTAATCTAACAGATATTAGTAAATCTATTGGTTTTATCACCGATGGATTAACAGGATGCTTTTTAATATATGATAATGGAAAGATAAGAAAAGAGGCTTTTGAAGAATTAAATATAAGACAATTAGATAGACTGATTAAATACATAATTGGACTTGGGCAAAAAGCAATTACATCATCAAATTTAGTTAAAGATTTTTGCTTAAGTAATCATGGTGAGATTCCGTTAAGCAAAAGATTAAGTATGGAATTATATAATATCCTTCTAACAAATAGTAGCGATAAGACAAAAATGCTGGTTGATGAATGGGAGACCCTATTTAAATTATCACATGATGATCAATCCCAACAAGTTGCGATAATTAATAGAAGAGAGGCATTATCTGAGTTTTTTAGTGATCCCTTAGAATCTTCTAGGGAACAATACCTTGCATTATTTGCAATTCAGACTTCCTATGCCATCTTGGTAAAGACTATTGCTTTTAAAGTGGTAAGTCATATAAGGTATGGTCGGGATTTATTAAATTTGGAGATGATTTCTGAATATAATTCCTCTGCCCTGAAAACAGTTTTTCAAAATTTGGAAGCAGGTTCTATTTTCAGGCAATATGGAATTATTAATTTATTGGAAGGTGACTTTTTCTCTTGGTATTCAGCTGATAACCAATGGACTGGCGAATTATATAAAATTCTTAAGGAAATATTACATCTTTTATTAAAATACAGTAGTATTGATATTTTTGATGACCAAAATAAAGCACAAGATTTTTTTAAAGACTTATATATTACTTTAATGCCAGATGAAGTTCGACATTCTCTAGGGGAATATTATACAAAACATTGGCTTGCAGAAAAAGTGATAAAAGATTGTTTAGAGGAGATTGATAATAAAAGATGGAGAGGAATAGATCCATGTTGTGGCTCAGGAACATTTATTACCATATTTATAGATATGATTAAAAATGATTTAGCCCACGAACATGATAAAAGACTAATTCTTAATGAAATTTTAACGAGAGTTGTTGGAATTGATTTAAATCCAGTAACAGTGTTAACCGCAAGAGTTAATTATTTTATGAATATTGCGAGCTTGATTACTGATGAAAAGTCAATAGAAATACCTATTTACTTAGGTGATACAGCACTTGTTCCTCAAAAGACAAAAATAGATGGTGTTAGCTGCTGGAATTATAAAATTAATACACAAATACACCCAATTAATATTAATATTCCATGCAGTGCAACAGAGAACCTAATAAATTTTTCAAATGTAATGACGGAAATAGAAGTAGATATTAAAAATTTATCTGAAAGAAATATTGCACAAAAGATTCTCAATTTAATCAGTAGTGAAGAAAAAACAGATAAAATTATTAGTGTGATAAATGACTTTGCAGAGCAGTTAGTATATTTGGAGAGGAACGGATGGAATGGTATTTGGTCACGAATTATCACGAATTATCTTTCAACTGCAAGTATAGGGAAATTTGATGTTGTAGCAGGGAACCCTCCTTGGGTTGATTGGAAGAATCTCCCTTCAAACTATAGAGAGAAAATTAAAGATATTTGTATATCTAGAAAATTATTTTCAGGTGATGGATTAACCGGTGGGATAAATTTGAATATTGTAGGACGTGAGGGAGTTGAGGTATATCCACAGGAATTACTAATATTTACTGTAGAAAAGAATATGCCAAGCACTCAAGATTTAATAACCGTTATTAATATTCAGAATCCAAAATCAAAATTTAAAGTAGCACAACAAATGCAATTTTTAGAGAAAAAATATTTGTATCCTCTAGTGAAGGGAATCGATATAAAAAGATTTAAGTTGGAGAAAACAGACATGGTAGTTCCTTTTCCTTATGATAAAGATTACAGTGATAGGGTGGCACTTCCAATAGAAAGTATACAGATGGAATCTCCGAAACTTGCTAGGTTTTTACTAGATAATAAATCAATTTTACAAGCTCAAAATAAATATAGTGATAAAATCATCAATAATCAGAAATCTACATTTTATTCTTTGGCTAGAGTAGGAGCATATACATTTGCTGATTATTTTGTGGCATATAGGGATAACTCCCAATGGGGTGCTTGTGTAGTATCCAAGCTAGAAACCCCTTGGGGCGAGTTAAAACGACCTGTTTTCCAAAATCACGCACCATATATCAGTCAGGATAATGAAGGTTATTTTATTACTGAAGACGAAGCACATTATATTTGTGCAATTATTAACGCCCCAGTTACAAACGATTATATTATTCAATCATCGGATTCAAGATCATTCCCAATAAGACCAAGAATAAATATACCCAAATATGCTCAGAGTAATAAAATTCATAATAATTTGTCTGAGCTTTCAAAGAAAGCACATTTATTAATGGAGACAGGGAATGAAGTTCCAATAGAAATTGATAATCAACTTGATAATTTGTATTTGGAATTAATGGAATTTATTAATAAATAAATTAATGAGGCTACCGGTTTTGATTTATCATTGACTAAATTAAAAGAAATGATATAATTAATTTAGCAATTGTTAAATTAAACGAAAGGAAGTATGTTTGATGGATCTGACGTTAATGCTTAAGGCTATTGCTGATGAAACTAGGATGAAGATACTATCGCTATTGCTTCGGCGCAATTACTGTGTCCGGGCGTTGGCAAGAAAGCTGGGACTTTCCGAGGGCGCGGTTTCACAGCATTTAAAGGTATTACGGGATGCCGGACTTCTGACTGGAGAAAAAAAGGGCTATTTTATGCATTATGATGTCAATCGAGATGTCCTTCATACTCTTGCTGCCAAGATTGAGGCTTTAGCCTGCGTGGAGCGGGAGGCATGCACGCCTGAAGTAGGAGAGTGTTCTTCACCGGAGCAGGAACGTTGCCATGTGAAAAAACAGAATTGCAAGGAGGAAGTCAAAGAGTTCTACCATGGCAAAGATTTTGTGAAGGGGGAATGCAGCCATGAGCACTAGAGACATTGTCACAGTCACCAATCTAAGCAAACGCTATGGTGACTTTATGGCAGTAAACGACATCTCATTTTCCATTAGCTGTGGTGAAATATTTGGTTTCCTCGGCCCTAACGGCGCAGGGAAAACCACCACTATCAATATGATGATTGGTCTTGCAAGACCCTCCGGCGGTTCCGTTGAAATTGATGGAATTGATGCAGTGAATAACGTCAAAAAGGCGCAGTCGATTATGGGCATCGTTCCGGATGAGAGCAATCTTTATGACGAAATGGACGGCTTCGACAACCTCTGCTTCTGCGGCTCTCTTTATGGAATGCGGAAAGCTGAGCGTGAGCAGCGGGCTGAAGCACTTTTGGCACAATTTGATTTAACCAAGGTCGGAAAGCGTCCGTTCAAAGCATATTCTAAAGGAATGCGCCGCAAGCTGACCATCGCTGCGGGCATCATCCACAGACCGGATATTCTTTTTCTGGATGAGCCTACTACGGGAATTGATGTGGAGAGTGCTCGGCAGATTCGCCATCTTCTGTTAGAACTCAAGCAAAGTGGAACAACTATATTTATTACCACCCATTACATTGAGGATGCCGAGCGCATCTGCGACCGTATCGCTTTTATCGTAGGTGGTAATATTGTGGCAAACGGCACAGTATCAGAGCTAATGAAAAGCGTTTCTCATGGCTATGCTATCCGACTTACCGCTGATCAAAATCTGGAGCCGTTTGCGGATGACTTGCAGCAGTATTTTGATGGTTGTACGGTTAAAGTCAATACAAACCATGAGGTGACCCTGCTCTGCGAAGAACGAATACCTCTTTCACCTGTCCTGCAATATCTGGACAGAAAAGGCATTTCAGTTTTTGAAGCAAAAGAGATACGACCCACGCTGGAGGATGTCTTTGTGAAAATAACGGGGATTGAAGCTGAAAAGCTCAAAAAGGAGAAAGAAAAAGGAGGCATGGCGAAATGAAAACATGGATTGCCTTCTGGAACATCCTAAAAAAGGATATTCAAAACTACTATCTGAAACCGCCAAACATTAGCTGGGGAATTATCTTCCCACTGTCCTGGACACTGATGCAATTGATTCGGTCATCTGGTGGTATCAATATGTCCGATATTCGGACATTGCTTCCAGGCCTTATGGCCATGAGTGTGCTATTTGGCACCACCTCCATGCTGGCTGTGACAATCACTTTTGAGAGGAAAGGCCGTTCCTTTGATCGACTTCTGCTGGCTCCAATCTCCCTTAATACGATGGTGACCGCCAAACTTTCCGGGGCGATATTGTTTGGACTGTTCAACGCCTTCGTGCCAGTGCTGTTCGCATCCTTTTTTATCGACCTCGCCGGAACTAACTGGGGGGCTGTGCTGTTGGCTGTCTTTTTGATTGCTGTAACCTCTACGCTTTTAGGTCTGATTATTGCCGTTTCAGCAAAGGAAGTGTTTGAAGCGCAGACGTTCTCCAACTTCTTTCGATTTCCCATGCTGTTTCTGTGCGGATTATTCCTGCCCATCAGCAGTCTTCCTATCTTTCTACGGCCGATTTCATATCTCTTGCCTTTGACATATGGAACCGATTTGCTCGGCGAAGCAATTCTTGGTGCAGGTACGCTACCACCTGTGTTGTGCGCACTAATATTGCTTGTTTTTGCCACAGTCCTATTTACTTTGTGTCAGTATAATATCCGCAGGAAATGGATTCTGTAAGAATTAACGTATATGATAATCTCGTTACAAAAGAAAAGACGTAAGGAGTTTTAGCAAACCGAAGTATATTTATCTTCGTACTCAGGTGGTACTTATTGGAGAGAAAGGATTAGTGGTGAATACCGACTTTGTGAAGGATTAGGGAATAGTTGTGGCCGTGGCTGTCAATTGGAACAGCTTTTTTGATTTACCCAAGTGTTGTTTAATTTATATGATAAATTATTTTTTAGTAACTGGTTTCAGAAATGCTATAAAGAAAATATAAGATTTTCGGTTTCACGAAGGATGACGAAGAGTGCCGGGCTTACAATTTTACCCAGACTTAGACAGGAAAGCAAATCGGTACACAAAGTATTATGTGCCATTAACGATTTTAACACAGGATGACCTAAAAAAGAAAGAATGAAAATGGAAATAACTAACATATCGCTATTGTTAATAATAAAGGATATTCGATGTAAAAGCAGGAGGTCTAGTGCAATATGAAGATTTCGTAAAGAGTTATATAAATAAATTAATTGCTAGTCACTGCTTGAAAGGCTATAATTATTGCATATAGTATGAGACATAGTATATAAATTTTGTGAGGGCATGTGGGGGGGCAGTGAGGCATATGTTATTTAAGGATTTGCGCAATATTAATAATATTGTTCAGCCTGATAAAAGTATAATGGATAAAGTGTTTTTGATAAATATTAATAGAGTATTTTATTTATCAGTAGTATCAGCTATCGCGAGGCTCTTGCAAATTATTACTTTCATAATCAAATTACCTACTGAATACCAAGATCAAAACATATGGCGAACTGGAATTATGATAAGTCATATTATATATTTTGTGTTACTAATAATTCTGAGTGTTTTATCATACAAACAAAAAAAAGAAAATAAGCCAAGTTTTGTAACGATTGCAACACAATATGTCGCGATCGTATTAATACTATTGTTTGGCGCGCTGATAACTTCAATAGATCAACTAGTGACACCTAGTATTACACCGTTTTTAATTGCATGCGTCTCAATTAGCGCAATATTTATAATCAAACCTTTACATACGCTACTTATATTTTTATTTGGCTATATCATATATTATTTTGCTATGGGTATTACGCAACTGGATTTATCCATATTACTATCCAATAGGGTCAATGGTTTTACCACAGTTATATTAGGCGTTTTCCTTTCTTTTGTCTTATGGAAATCATATGTGACAAACCTTCAACTAAAAAAGCACATTCTGCTTCAACAAAAAGAGCTGGAAGATAAGAATAAGGAACTCCAACACCTTGCAGCCCATGATTCTTTAACCGGACTAGTCAATAGGAGATACTTCGAGGAAAAAGCATCATATGAGATACTGCGCGTGAAAAGGTATGGGGGAGAGTCATGCTTATTTTTATTAGATATAGATAATTTTAAGAAAATTAATGATAAATATGGTCATCCTATAGGGGATAAAGTTTTACAAAGTTTAGCTTCTATCTTAAAGACACAATTAAGGGAAATAGATATAGCATCTCGCATAGGAGGAGAAGAGTTTGCAATTATCTTGATAAATACAGATGCTAAAGCCGGGAAATTTGTTGCAGAAAAGCTAAGAAGCAGTATAGAAAAAAAGATCTTCATCTTAGATGATGAAGAAATAAATATAACTGTAAGTATTGGAATAACATCTATAGATAGAGGGATAAATTCGTATGAAGAAGCTTATGAAAATGCAGACAAAGCCTTGTATATTGCAAAAGCAAAGGGCAAAAACAAGCTAGCTATAAAATAAAACAATAATGATAAGGATTGAATGCTTTAATTTCTGCAGGTGATTGGATAGCGCTTCTTATCATTCTTGCAATATGTTTTATCGATCTTTAGGCTCTGGTGGTATAAAGGAGTAAGAAAGATTTATGGTTGCTTTTTCAGATAGAAGTAACAAAATTTATTGTTTAACATAACAAGCATCAATAAAATTAAGTAATTTGATAATTTGACATTCTTCAATTAATGTGGTAAAGTACTTAAGGAAATATAGCCACGAAGGCTTATGAGTATATTACTTAAGCGTGAAGCAAAACCATGAAGGGATGCCGTAAGAAACGGTTCTATTCATGGTTTTTATTTTGTGCAGAATGAATCTGTAGGAGTTCATTATTAAAGGGAGAAATAAAAAATGATTAGTAATCCACTTGCAAATTGGGAAAGATGTGTTGAGTTTCATGGACATGAGTGTCCGGGACTTGCAATGGGCGTCAAAGCCTGTGAAGCAGCCATGGAAAAGCTGGGTCTTAAGTTCTCGGAAGATGAGGAAGTCGTATGTGTAACAGAGAATGACGCCTGTGGGGTAGATGCAATTCAAGTATTAACAGGCTGCACATTTGGTAAAGGTAATTTGATTTACAAAGGAACGGGCAAAATGGCGTTCAGCTTTTTTAACAGAGCTACAGGAGAAAGCTTAAGAATGATTGTAATGCCCTCAAATATTGAAATGGATCGTAAGCAACGGCAGGAATTTATATTGAAATCACCTGTAGATGAAGTTTTTGCTTTCAGTAAGCCGAAATTTGAACTGCCAGAAAAAGCCAGACTGTTTACTACCATAATATGTGAAAAATGTGGAGAAGGCGCACCTGAACACAAGATGAGAATGAATGATGGAAAAAAAGTATGTCTTGACTGCTTCAAGGATTATTCAAGAGTATGGTAATCAAAAAAAACAGGCTATTATTAAAAGCGAAACTTATCAAAGATGGGATT
Organism: uncultured Clostridiaceae bacterium; assembly: GCA_964411505.1. Classification (GTDB taxonomy): domain Bacteria; phylum Bacillota; class Clostridia; order CAYPLH01; family DUMO01; genus CAYPLH01. Next base: position 11,456 of record CAYPLH010000059.1, read on the forward strand.
AAAAAAATGAAAAAAAATATAAAATTAATTATTATTTTTGCTATTGCAGTCTGTTTGTTCACAGGCTGCAAAGACAGTAAAACAACCGAATACTCGGATTCAACTACACCTGCCACCCGTACAATAACAGACATGGCAGATCGCACAGTTGAAATACCGACAAATATCAATTCTGTTGCTACAATAGGGTCAACCGCTCGAATGCTTACATATGCTAGCTGTGCTGATAGAATAGTAGGTTTATCAGAACTGGAAATAAGTAGCAATCCTATCATGCCGTATGCTTATGTAAACTCAGAGATGTTTTCTAAACTGACGCCAGTAGCTTCTGGAGGTGCCAATAGTGAAACATACGATGAAGCACTTGCCATGCTTCACCCGGATGTTATATTTATAAATTATTCTGACATCAATGCTGTTAATACTTTGCAGCAGAAGCTGAATATTCCTGTAGTTGTTCTTGAGTACACAGGCATATTCAGTGAAAGCGTATATGATGCCCTCAGACTTACAGGAGATATCATGGGAACTACGGAGCAATGTACTAAACTTATCACAGCAATGAAGGAATGGCAAAGAGATCTCAACGATCGCACAAAGGATATACCAGATACCGACAAACCTTCAGTATACGCAGGAGCTATCAATTTTCGAGGCGCCCATGGAATTGAAGGAACTTATGCAAACTATCCTCCATTTGATGCAATTAACGCAAAAAATGTTGTAGATGAAACCGGGGAAGATGGAGCGTTAATAGTCGAAAAAGAAAAGTTACTGGTCTGGAATCCAGATGTCATATTCTTAACCCCAAGTAATATGAATCTTGTTAATGATGACTATAGAATTAATCCGAACTATTATAGCAGTCTGAAGGCGTTTAAAGACAGCAATGTATATACTCAGATCAATTATAACTATTTTGGCACTAATATAGAGCTTTCAATAGTTGACGCATATTATGCTGGAACCATCATCTATCCAAATGCATTTTCTGACATCGACTTCGAGGCAAAAGCTGATGAGATATTCATGGAAATGCTTGGACATCAATATATACAAGTGCTTAATAATTCAGGTAACGGCTTTGGCAAAATTACTTTAGGTAAGTGATGATGAAAGTGTTAAATATTTATAAAAAACAAAAGACATATAAAGAGTATATTCAGTTTAAGATAATGGTCATTGCTATAATGGTCATTATCACAATAGCAGCAGCTTTTTTTGCAATTATTGCTGGGTCTGCCAGTCTGTCGATAAAAGAAGTATTGCTTGCTCTTACGGGACAGGGAACAGTTATGACCAAGACTGTAGTTCTCAGTCTTCGCCTCCCAAGAATCGTAACATCAATTCTTGGGGGAATCGGTTTAGCCGTAACAGGCTGCGCTATGCAAAGTATATTGCGCAATCCACTTGCTTCTGCTTCAACAATCGGTGTATCTCAGGGAGCCGCTTTTGGAGCTGCTTTTGCGATTGTTGTATTGGGTGCCGGAGTACAACTTCACACGAATGATGCAGTAACGGTTACGAATCCTTATATTGTATCCATTTGCGCTTTTGCATTTTCCATGCTATCAACATTTGTCGTTCTTGGGCTTTCGAGATTCAGAAAAGTCTCACCCGAAACGATTATTCTTTCAGGTGTTGCACTGAGTGCACTTTTCGGTGGAGGCACAACGATTATGCAATACTTTGCAGATGATGTGAGCCTTTCTGCAATCGTGTTTTGGACTTTTGGAGATATGGGTCGTACATCTTGGAATCAGATTATCATCATGGCAGTCGTTATCCTGCTGGCAGCTATATATTTCTTCTTTAACAGATGGAACTATAATGCCCTCGAAAGCGGTGAAAACAGCGCAAAGGGACTTGGTGTTAACGTAGAGATGATGCGTATTGTTGGTATGACCATATGCTCCTTTACGGCAGCAGTAATTGTTTCATTTGTAGGTATAATCAATTTTGTTGGATTGGTGTCTCCGCACCTAATGCGTCGCTTAATAGGTAATGATTATCGATTTCTACTTCCAGCGTCTGCATTAATGGGAGCGTTTATGCTGTTGGTTAGTGATACAGTAGCACGATTGGTAGTTTCTCCCGTAGTTTTGCCAGTAGGTGCAATTACATCTTTCTTGGGCGCTCCATTATTCCTTTATCTTTTGTTTAAGGGGGTTAAAACTAGGTGATTAATGTACAACAATTGAGCTTTTCATACCGCAAGGCGGTTAAGATTTTAAAAGATATTGAATTTAATGCAAAAGAAGGCCAATGTATTGCTATATTAGGAAACAACGGAGCAGGAAAAAGCACATTGATAAAGTGTTTAAATCGGATACTTGAGCCGCTGGAAGGTACAGTGATCGTAAATGGGCGTGATGTCAATAACCTAAGCCGTCAGATGATTGCACAGGATGTGGCATATGTTTCGCAACAAAACGAAAGTTCAAAGTTCACTGTCTATGATGCAGTCTTACTCGGTAGAAAGCCTTATATCAAGATGAATCCGACAGACGAGGATCACAGGATAACAAAAGATATAATTGATCGCATGGGGCTTAACAACTTTAACTTAAGATATATTGACGAATTGTCTGGCGGCGAGCTCCAGAAGGTTATGCTAGCGCGTGCGCTTGCTCAGCAGCCAAAGGTACTCATGCTAGATGAACCGACAAGCAATCTTGATCTACAGAATCAGCATGGGGTAATGAGAATAGTCCGCGAAATAGCAAATAAGGACAATATCTGTGTCATTATCGTTATTCATGATTTGAACCTTGCTATCCGTTATTGTGATCGGTTTCTCTTAATTAAGGATAGTTATGTGTATTCTCTAGGAGGTGTTGAAACTGTTACCTGTGAAGCCATACGTGACGTTTATGGTATGGATGTAGTGATAGAGAATATATGCGGGTATCCTATTGTCGTTCCTCTTTGAGGGTAATATTTCTTTAAGATTGCAAACGAAAGTTATAGGAAACAGTGAAAAAATATATTAGTAGAAAATTAAATTAATTCATTAGTAGAGTAGGGTTAAAGATTATATATAAGTTTTTATAAAAAAGTTTTTAGTAGGACTAAAATGGAATCAATAAAGAAAAAAATTTAAAAACATTTTGAATAATGAGAAAGAGAGGAAGTTATGAAAGTATTGTATTACGACTGTTTCTCAGGCATTAGTGGAGATATGAACCTAGGTGCCTTAGTAGATATAGGTGTGGATGCTCAATATTTAATTGACGAATTGAACAAATTACCCATAAATGATGAGTTTGATCTAATCATCGAGAAAAAACAAAAAATGGGTATTACGGGGACAAAGGTTGATGTGATAGTAAAACACCACCATCACGTTGATAACTGTAACCATCATAATCATAACCATGAACATAACCATGAACATAACCATAACCATAACCATAACCATGAACGTAACCATAACCATAACCATAACCATAACCATAACCATAACCACAACCATGAACATAGGGGTTTAAAAGAAATAGAGGAAATTATAAATAGCAGCTCTTTATCAAAAACTGTCAAAAGATTAAGTATGGATATCTTTAGGCAAGTAGCGGAAGCTGAAGGAAAAGTACACGGTAAGTCTTTATATGAAGTGCATTTTCATGAAGTCGGGGCTGTTGATTCTATTGTTGATATTATTGGAGCTGCCATTTGTATTGATTATTTAAAGGTTGATAAAATATACTCATCCACCGTTGAAGTGGGTGGTGGTATGGTAAAGTGTGCACATGGATTATTCCCAGTTCCTGCACCGGCTGTTTCTGAAATATTGAAAAACATACCTATTCACAAAGGTAGAGTGCAATCTGAAACCACAACTCCGACTGGGGCAGCCATTTTAAAAGCTACTGTTGATGAGTTTACAGATGAATTAAGTTTTAATATGCAGAAAACAGGTTATGGGTTAGGAACAAAAGATTTTGAAATTCCTAATGTCTTACGGGTGTTTGTAGGTGAATTAAAAAATTTGAATGAAACTGAAAGGCAAATTCTAATTGAGACCAATATAGATGATATGAACCCGGAGTTTTTTTCATATATTGAAGATATATTATTTGAAAATGGCGCTCTAGATGTATATAAAACACCCATTATCATGAAAAAAGGACGTCCTGCGACCTTGTTTAGTGTTTTAGTTAACGAGAAAAATGCTAAAAGGATGCAGCAAATTATATTTCGAGAAACATCCACATTAGGGATAAGACAACGTTATGTAGATAAAATAATGCTTAATCGGGCTTTTGAGAAAGTAAAAACAAAATATGGTGATATCACAATTAAAAAGGGTATTCTTAATGGAAAAGTTATCAAAGTCAAGCCAGAATTTTCAGAATGTGAGTGTTTGGCAAAAGCAAATGATGTACCTATTAAGGATATCTATGACGAAGTTTATAAAATGATACAAAAGTAAAAGGAGAAGTAATGAACCATTCAAATAAACTTACTAAATTAAAAGAATTTATAAAAAAACTAGGTAAAGTATGCATTGCTTTTTCTGGAGGTGTAGATAGTACTTTACTACTAAAAGTGGCTCATGATGTATTAGGGGATGATGTTTTAGCCATTACCATTAACAGTCCTTACATTGCTGATTGGGAAATTGAAGAAGCAAAAGAATTTACCAATAGATATCAAATTCCACATACCATTATTGATGTGGAAATCATGGATGTTTTATTGGACAATCCTAAGGAACGTTGTTATATTTGTAAAAGGCACATATTTAATATGATTATAGAGCTTGCAAAAGAAAAAGGCTTTTATTATGTGTTAGATGGTTCAAATTTTGATGATACAAAAGATTTTCGCCCTGGTATGAAAGCTTTAAAAGAACTGCATGTAGTGAGCCCTCTTCTTGAAAATCAAATAGATAAAGTCGAAGTAAGAAAAATGGCAAAAGAATTGGGTCTGCCTATTTGGGATAAACCGGCTTATGCTTGTTTAATGACAAGGTTACCTCATAATACGAGGGTTGATAAAGAAAGCCTAAGAAGAATAGAGTTATCTGAAAAGTATTTAATGGACTTAGGATTTAAAGCAGTTAGAGTAAGAAGTCATGGAGCTCTTGCTAGAATAGAAGTACCCAAAGATAATATTTTAAGACTTATGGAAAATGAACTTGCTGATGCTATCACTAAAAAACTAAAAGAATTCGGGTTTCAGTTTGTTACCATTGACCTTTTAGGTTACCAAATCGGAAGTTTTAATAGTATGATTGATCCCCAGTAAGTCGCTTTGCGACTTATTCCTGCAGGCTAACCTGCAGGAAATTGCAACTTCGTTGCAATCTGGCGCAATCTAATATGATTATTAAATAAATCCATAGTCTGTAATTAGATCCTCGGGGGAAATAGTCTAGCTGTATAGGACAGCTTACCATATGTGATAGAACTAATCGGCAGCGTCAAGGTATGATTATATAAATTTAGAGAGGAAAATGAATAATGAATTTTTCCCATGTTTCATTATATAAGGTGATATTATGAACTATAATGACTTAAAAAAACTATTAAACAATGTACAAAACCAGAATACTTCTGTAGATGATGCCATTGAACAATTAAAGGACCTACCTTTTAAGGACCTTGGCTTTGCTATCATTGACAATCACCGTGAACTAAGGGTTGGTTATCCAGAAGTGATATATTGTGAAGGTAAAACTGTAGATCAAGTCAAGGATATTGTGAAGTTTATGTTAACCACTAAAAACAATATTCTAGCCACGCGTGCTACTGAAGAGATGTTTTTATCCGTTCGTGATTTTGCGCCTGAGGCTCAATTTAATTGCCTAGGTAAAGTTATTACCATTGAACAAAGCCCTCTGCCCAAAACCGATAGCTACATAGTCATTGTATCAGCTGGGACCTCTGACCTACCAGTTGTTGAAGAAGCAAAAGAAACCGCTCTTATTCTAGGGAACCAGGTTAAGGTTATTACAGATGTAGGTGTGGCAGGCATTCACCGTCTCTTTGCTAGATTGGATGTCATTCGTGGTGCAAAAGTTGTCATCGTCATTGCAGGTATGGAAGGAGCATTAGCCAGCGTGGTAGGTGGTCTGGTTGATAAGCCTGTCATAGCAGTACCTACCAGTGTTGGATATGGTGCAAATTTTAATGGATTGTCACCCCTGTTATCCATGTTAAATAGTTGTGCAAGTGGTGTTAGCGTAGTCAATATTGATAATGGATTTGGCGCAGCTTATACCGCCAGTATGATTAATCGATTATAATAAGTTATTGACATATGTCATAAAAGGTCTATACTTTAGAGTAACTGACATATGCAGAAAATTAAAAAGAGATACTCAATGAACAGAAAACTATGTTAGAGGTTGACCACATAATTTGGTTTATAATTAAATAGATAAGTATATGTCGTGAAAATTAAACATTAATCTTATGAGCTGTGTTAACAGAAAAGCCCAAAACTTGCAGAATGCAATGAATGTTATGATATCACAAGCTAAGGGGGTATAGCGATATGATAAATACCGAAAAATTGGAGGCTGTTCTTACCAGTTACAAAAAGAATTTCATACCAAGCCAATGGAATGAAGAAAAATATAAATGGGAAGCTGTGAAGCATTTTCAAGATCACTGGGATATTCATGCTTCAGATTTTTTGGATATGTTCATGAAAGCAACAGATAAAACAGATAATCTGCTTGCTGCAAGGAGCTATTTTCCAAGGGGCATGATAAAAGCGTTTGCGGAAGCAGAAATGGAAGCGGTCAGAGCTATGTTCCTCAATCTTTATGATGAAACCAAAGGGCTTGCTGAACGTGTCGAGAAATTTGAGTCCGATGCCGAAACGCTGCGGGTAAAGCACGATAATGGTGCATGGAAGCAGCATTATCAGAATCTAAATTCTATTAGTACCTATCTCTGGCTGCGCTATCCTGATAAATATTATATTTACAAGTACTCTGAGTATGTTAAAGTCGCAAAGGAGCTGGAAAGTGATTTTATTCCCAAAAGAGGCTCCTCCACAGCAAACTTGATTGGTGGGCTTAATCTCTATAATGAAATCTGTGCATATGTAGAAAAAGATAAAGAATTGGTAGAAATGCTGAAATCTGTAATAACAGACGATTGCTATCCGGATCCGGCATTTAAGACGTTGACCATTGATGTAGGTTTTTATATCAGCCGTTATTATAAGAAAGCAGAATGGTTCCCAGCTGACTACAGTCCAAATATATCGACAGAACAATGGTTAGAACTTCTTGCTGATAAAACAGTGTTTGACCAAAACAGCCTAAAAATCATGAAGCGTATGAAAGACCATGGCGGCATGGCTACCTGTACGCAACTTTCTATTAAATATGGTGCAACGAAGAATTTCTATAATTCGGGTTCTTCAGCACTTGCAAAACGAGTAGCTAAGACTACTGGGTGCCCTGTTAAGACTGAAGACAACGAGAATTCAAAATGGTGGCCGATTCTGTATGTAGGGAAGCATGCAGATCAAAGCACTGAAGGAATCTATATTTGGAAGTTGCGCGATGAACTGAGCAAGGCATTGGATCAGTTTGACCTTTCTGAAGTACCTTTATTTGCAGAGGGAAACAACACAAAGAATCGCAGCTACTGGTGGCTGAATGCCAATCCGAAGATTTGGAGCTTTTCCGAAATAGGTGTCGGTAAAGTGCAAAGCTATACACTTTACAATGACAATGGTAATAAACGCCGCATCTTTCAGAACTTTTTGGATGCAAAAGCTGGAGATGTTGTAATTGGATATGAATCGAACCCAGTAAAACAGGTGGTGGCTCTTGCAAAGATAGTACAAGAAAATGATGGTGAAAGACTATATTTTGAGAAAATTGAAGGTTTGTCCACACCGATTGACTATGCTACGCTGAAAAACTATCCTGAACTGGAGCATATGGAGTTCTTTGAAAACCCAAATGGCAGTCTTTTTAAGCTCACAAAGGACGAATTTGATTTTATTACGGACTTAATCCGCGAGGAAAACCCCATTGCTCAAAAGGAAACGGCTGATGCTTATTCCAAGGATGAATTTCTAAAAGAAGTGTATATGACCGGTGAGAATTTTGATACCTTGGTTTCCTTGTTAAGGAATAAACAAAATCTTATTTTGCAGGGACCTCCGGGTGTTGGCAAAACCTTTGCAGCAAAGCGTCTGGCATATGCTATTATTGGAAATGAAGATGACAGCCGTATTGAATTTGTTCAGTTTCACCAGAATTATTCCTATGAAGATTTTGTCATGGGATATAAGCCACGGGGTGATGGATTTGAATTGCAGTATGGCATTTTCTATCGTTTCTGCCAGAAGGCAGCGAATGAGCCAGACAAACCATTCTTTTTTATTATAGATGAGATAAACCGCGGCAACTTGAGTAAAATTTTTGGCGAACTGCTCATGCTAATTGAAAAAGACTATCGTGACGCAAAGGCTACTCTTGCGTATAATGGGATGTCCTTTGCGGTTCCGTGCAATCTATATATCATCGGTATGATGAATACAGCAGACCGCAGCCTCGCTATGATGGATTACGCCCTACGCCGGCGTTTTAGCTTCTTTGAATTAGCCTCGGGATTTAATTCGGATGGTTTTAAGGCGTATCAGGCAACCTTGGACAACGACACATTCAATACTTTGATCGAACGAATTAAAGATCTTAACAAAGAAATTATAGCAGACAGTTCTCTTGGGAAAGGCTTTTGCATTGGGCAAAGTTATTTCTGCGGTCAAAAGGAATGTACCGAAGAATGGATGAAGGAGGTCGTTGAATACGATATTATTCCGATGCTGAACGAGTATTGGTATGATGAGCAGCCAAAACTGCAGAAGTGGGAAAACATATTGCGTGGTGTGTTCAATGACTAAAGATAAGGGTATTCTGATTAAAAATATTTATTATATGCTCACTTATGCTTTTCAGATATTAAGACAGTCAGGATATGATGAAATTGCAGCGGAGGAGTTTGAGAATATTCACGATCTATTTGCCTCCATCCTTTTAAAAGGTATTGCAAAGCTGATAAAACAAGGTATATATAGAGATTATGTTACAAAATGTGATAATCTCTCTGTTTTGCGAGGAAAACTGGACATCTATGGGACGATAAAAAATAAATATCAACGGAGACAGATGCTTTCCTGTGAGTACGATGAAATGTCTGAAAATAATTTGTTTAATCAGATACTGAAAACAACAGCGACTATCCTGCAGCGGCAGTCACTCGTGAGTGAAAAACACAAAAAAGCACTGAAAAAATTAATGCTGTTTCTGAATGCGGTAGATATTATCGAGCCATCCGATATCCAATGGAACAGACTAAAGTTTCACAGAAATAATCAACATTATAAAATGCTGTTGAATATTTGCTATTTTGTGCTCGATGGCTTGCTACTATCAACCGAAAAAGGCAAATACAAAATGGCTACGTTTCTTGATGAACAACATATGTCGCGGCTATTTGAGAAATTTGTGCTAGAATATTATCGATACCACTACCCAAAATTGCATGCAGCTTCTTCCCAGATAGCTTGGAATGTCGACGATGTTATCATTGATTATCTTCCAATTATGAAAACTGATATTACATTGCGGTTTGGTGAAAAAATTCTTATCATTGATACGAAGTATTATTCCCGTACCATGCAGATTCAGAACCAATATGACAGCCAAACCCTACACTCCAATAATTTGTATCAGATTTTTACTTATGTGAAAAATCTGGATGTAAGGAGCAGCGGTATTGTAGCAGGAATGATTTTGTATGCAAAAACAGAAGAGATCATTACGCCGGATTATGATTTTCTGATGAGTGGAAATAAGATCAGTGTTAAGACGCTGGACTTGAGTATATCCTTTCCGAACATTGCTGCACAGTTGGATAGATACGCCACATCATATTTTGGAGACACGAAGAGTAAGTAAGAGCTTTGTATAATCATTGAATCTTTAGGGCAAAGCGTGGCTGATAGGTATGGAAGTATAAATATTATGCTATCTTTTCTTTGAATAAAGTTGCAAATTGCATTTAACCTCATTTATAATACATATTGAGGTTAAACATTTTGGTTTGGATGAATTTGGGGGCTGTGCTCTTAATAGCTGTGTGCAATTATTTGAATAAATTGAACAGACCAAAGACCCTTTTTATGCGAAATGGATGTTACTATATTGAAAGGAAGACAAAAGAAAAAAATTATGAAGTTTATTTCATGGAATATTGATTCATTAAATGCAGCATTGATAGGTGAGTCGGCACGTGCTTTATTATCTCGGGATGTATTAAACACGATAATTGAGCATAAGCCTGCAATTATTGCTTTGCAGGAAACAAAATTATCAAATAATGGTCCTACTAAAAAGCATTTTGAATTTTTTAATGACAAGCTTTCAGATTATGAAATTGTTTGGAATTCTTCAATTGAACCAGCCCGCAAAGGTTATGCTGGCACCATGTTTTTTTATAGGAATGATTTAAAACCAGTTGTTACTTTTCCAGCGATTGGGGCACCTAGCACTATGGATGCTGAAGGACGCATTATTACGTTAGAATTTGACGATTTTTACATAACTCAAGTTTACACGCCTAATGCAGGGGATGGCTTAAATCGTTTAGAAGAGCGTCAAATTTGGGATATAAGATATGCTGATTACCTTGCATGTCTAGATAAGGTTAAGCCTGTTATTGCTACAGGTGATTTTAACGTGGCACATAAAGAAATAGATTTGGCTCATCCAAAAAGCAATCGACGTTCAGCTGGCTTCACTGATGAAGAACGTCAAGGTTTTACTAACCTATTAGTAAAGGGCTTTACAGATACCTTTCGCTATATTCACGGTGATGTGACGGGAGTATATTCTTGGTGGGCTCAGCGAGCTAAGACAAGCAAAATTAATAATTCTGGATGGAGAATTGATTATTGGCTGGTAAGTGAGCGGATTGCAGATAAGGTTATTAAATCTGAAATGATTGATTCAGGTCCAAGACAAGACCACACCCCAATACTACTTGAAATAGATTTATAGATTAAATAAAATCAATAACAATAATGACAGCTGATTGAGTGCTTTATTTTCTGCAGGTGATATAATCTACACATCACATTCTCATTTGATCAGATCTAAAAGATACCCATAGCCTTCCTGTACCATCTCGTCTTTCGGGATAAACCGCAAAGATGCACTGTTAATGCAGTACCGCAATCCGCCAGTTTTCTTGGGACCATCGTTAAACACATGACCTAGATGGGCGTTTCCCACACGGCTTCGAACCTCCGTCCTGTGCATTCCATGAGAAGTATCCTGTTTTTCGTGAATCACATGTGGATCAATCGGTTTTGAAAAGCTGGGCCAGCCACAGCCGGATTCAAATTTGTCACTTGAGGTAAAAAGTGGCTCACCAGTAGTAATATCCACATAAATTCCGGGTTGAAAGGTGTTCCAGAATTCATTCTGAAAGGGAGGTTCGGTGGCATTTTTCTGCGTCACCTCATACTGCGCTGCCGTCAGCTTTGTGCGCAGCGTATCAGCGTCCGACGCTCTGTAAACTGCAGGATTCACGATTGACTTCGAAGCCTTTTCGAACTTAGCTTTTGAAATATGGCAATAGCCATCCGGATGTTTATCTAGATATTTTTGATGATATTCCTCCGCAGTGCTAAAATTACGTAACAGCTCTATCTCGATCGCAATAGGCTTGCTGTATTGCTCCTGCAATCGTGCAATGGAGCTCTGAATCACCTGCAGATCCGTATAATCCACATAGTAGATACCAGTCCGATACTGCGTACCGTGGTCACCGCCCTGCTGGTTGACGGAAACAGGATCAATTGATTCATAATATAGCTCTAGTAAAAATGCCAGAGGAATTTGCTCGGGATCATAGACGACACGAACTGCTTCAGCATGCCCCGTATTCTTGTGGCACACTTCTTCATAAGTGGGGTTTTCTGTCTTTCCATTCGCATAACCCACCTGTGTAGACAAAACGCCCCTTATCGATGAAAGATATTTCTCGGTTCCCCAAAAGCAACCGCCCGCAAGATAAATTTCTGACATAGCGCACCTCTTTTTCATAATTTGTAATAACAGCATTCGCATCTGATTAAAATAGCATCTAGATATATTTTACCATGGTGCTATCCATTTATTCAAACAATTTTAGATGATAGCTACACTGAGATATTATCATAAGTGGATCATAAAAAAACGCACAATAGCAATTATATCATGAAATTTCTTCGAAATTCATGATATAATCTCGACTTTAACAGTGGAATCAAAATAAAACCTCTGTATTCATTGATAATAG
>CAYPLH010000060.1:0-23085 GCA_964411505.1 uncultured Clostridiaceae bacterium
CCTTCCTGCAAAAGTACTTTGTGAAGGGAATAATGATGGGATCAATTAAAGGGTAGTTCTGGCTGTTGTTCTATATGCAACATCTTTAATTCTTATAATATGACCTCTTTTAAAGGCACCACGGTTCTAGTGGGGTTGAAAGGGTAAATTGCAAAGAACTATTTTGTTGCATATACAATATAAATTAAAATTAAGGAGGAGATTTATTTGAAAAGAAGCTTGAGATTTTTATGTTTGGCACTTGCTTTGGTTTTGTGTCTGACGCTTTTGTTTGGATGCGGTAAAAAGAATGGAACATCTGGTATAAGCAGTCAAGGAGGATCAACAGGATCAGATGTTCCTGCGGTTGACCCAATGCTTCTGGATAATGAGATTATTGGCTCGTGGTCTGCCGACAGAGCGCCATATGATTTAGAATGGTATATGGGTTTTCCGTCATACCAATTCGAGTGGGACAGTGAGAAAATTCTTAATCATCAGATTCACAAATACAATACCGGACTCAATCACGTTGAGTTTGTCGTTCCTGCATCAAATGAAAATGAAAAGCTTGGAGCGATGATTGCCGCAAACACGTTGCCCGACATTATCTCATTAATCCATAAAGGGACAGAGCAGTTTGTAGAAACGCTCAAAAAGGGTGACCTGATCTATGATTTGAAGTCTCTTAGCGAGCAGTACGCTCCGGAGTTTATGGAATCGGTACCCGATTCGCTCCGAAACTGGTATGGAGATTCAGAAGGTAGATTTTATGGGTTTCCAAATCTTACAAAGCCTCCCGAGCTTATGACTGAGCAATACATAGCAAGGGTTGGTGCGTCAACAAATCTTTTGACTGTAATGCGTAAGGATATTTTGGAACAGATGGGTTTAAAGGCAGAAGATTTTGCTACACAGGATGGAATGATCCAATCATTGAAGAAGGTTAAGGATGCTAAGCCTAAGCAGGATGGAATGGATATAGCGCCGTTTTTACTTTCTTGTGATATGAATACAATGGGAATAGAGTGGATTGCTCAATTTTTTGGGTTTTCATATGAAGACAAGGACGGTAATTATATAATGCCTTTGAGAAATCCCAAATACCTTGAAATGCTTTTGTTTTTGAACAGACTCTACAGAGAAGGATTGTATACAGATCAGAACATGATTATGTCGTTCCAGAACTTTGGTGAGGAGCTTGCAAACGGTAAGGTCTTTATGATGATGGGAAATTGTAATCTTGGCGGCGCACCCGGAGCTGGAATGAAAAGCTTTTATCTTCAGACCAAAGGAGCATCTGAATACATCGGAGTACTGCCTCCAGCAGCAGCGGATGGTGCTCTGCCGTATCAGAAAAGGAATGACCTAGGCGGATGGGTAACCACCTATATAACAAAGAATGACAGGATCCCAGCAGAAAGAAGAATACAGCTTTTTGCATATATGCGTACGCAGGAAGCACAAATGCTTGATATGTACGGTGTTGAGGGGATAACCTATAACTTGGTTGATAACTTCGTGATTCACACTGAGGAAGTTATAGCAGCTGTAAAGGAAGATGTTCAGGCTTCTAACAGGAGATACGGATATCCTGATACAATGTGGTGCATGAGAGATAATATAATTAACCAATACAAACCTTATCCTACCGAGCCGGAACAGGTAATGCTTGAAGAAATTAAAGAGGTATATAAAGACTATTTCTATACCGCAGACGCACTTCAACTGGTGGTGCCTACGGGAGTCAAAGAGCTTGTGTCCGCTAACGCTAAGGTTATAATGTTTATGGATGCGGAAATACCCAAAATGGTGACTGCTAAAAGTGAGAGCGAGTGCAAGGCAATGTTTGAAGAAGCTATGAAGAAGGTTGAGGAATTAGGTTATCAAACGTTGTATGAGGCATACAATGAAATGTTTAAGAATGCCAAAATGAGACTGGGAAAAGAGTTTATATATCCTACGAATATTAGGTAATTATACAAGGTGATGTACAGATAATCAGTGGTTTTAAAATCGGATCGGGGGAGCCTCCCCGGTCTGATTTTAGAATATTCATCCCCCAAATAGCCTGCTTCGCAGCAGGCGTTTTTGGTTAGGTTGTTAAGTGAATTCTACTACCAAAAGCGAGAGGGGATCGATCCCTCCGAGCTTTTAGTTATTTAAAAAATAGGCACAGGCACAGGTAAAGGTTTGATAAGTACATTAAAAGTAAAATATTTATCAAGGAGAGGTTATTATGTATAAAATCGGCAAAGAAGAAATACAGGAGCTCGAAAAATTATTTGCTACCGGTAAGCTGTTCAGAGATAGCAGTGAACTAAAAGAAGTAATTAATTTTCAAATTGAATGGGCTGAAAAAATTGGAACAAAGTATGCTTTAACGGTTACAAGCGGAACTGCCGCATTAATATGCGCACTGGCGGGTCTTGGTATAGGACCCGGTGATGAAGTAATAATTCCAGCGCACACCTTTATGGCGACTGCAACAGCAGTGCTTGTGGTGGGGGCAATACCTGTAATTGCTGAGATAGATGAATCTACGACCATTGATCCTGCAGATATTGAAAAGAAAATTAGCAAATACACAAAGGCAATTATTCCTGTACACATGCGGGGATTTCCTTGCGACATGGAAAGGGTATTGAAAATTGCCAAAAAGCATGGATTAAAGGTTGTTGAGGATGCCTGCCAAGCTGTGGGCGGTTCCTACAAAGGAAAACGACTTGGGGCCTGGGGAGATATGGGGGCATTCAGCTTCAACTTTTATAAAATTCTATCCTGCGGAGAGGGCGGCGCAGTAACCAGCAATGACTATGAAGCATTCGAACGTTCATTAATTTATCATGATGGAGGCTCTGCATGGAGAACATATACCAGTGAGCTCAAAACGCCCATTTTTGTAGGAACCCAATTAAGGTTTAACGAGATTTGCGCAGCTGTTATGAGAATACAGCTTCAGAGGCTGGAAGGAATCTTGGAAGATTTGCGAAGAAATAAAAGAAGTCTTATGAGTAAGGTTGCAGGATGTAAAGGATTTAAATTTACACCTTCATACGACTCGGAGGGTGATTGCGGTACAACAATGGGGCTTTTATTTGAGAGTGAGGAAAAGCTAAGATCATTTGTAAAAAACGGTGCTGTTGGATTAATCGGAATTGATTCTGGAAAACATGTGTATGCAAAATGGGATTCATTAATAGAGAAAAAGGTTGGACACCATGAAAAAATGAATCCATACCTCATGGAGGCAAACAAGGATCTTAACAAGGATATTAAAAGAGATTCTTGTCCTCGGACGCTTGATATACTTTCAAGAACAATATTTATCGGTATTAAACCCGACTGGTCCGAAAGTGATATAGAAAGAGAAGCGGCCATAATAATTCAGGCAGCTGAAAAAAAGTAAATATATATATACAAAGTAAATAATTCTATATATAAAATTGCGATATCATAGTTTATACTTATATTATATCTGTGAATAGAAATGCCAGTCTGTAGACTGGTTTCTGTTTGTTTATGTGCAGGATTATTCTTCCCAAAATTGTAGGGCGGTGATATTTGTTTTGTGATTATTATGAGATAATATTTTAAAAAAATATTAAGATTAAGGAGAGAAATTAGCTTATGAAGAAAATCAAAAGTATTGCCTCTATTATATTGGTTTTAGTTCTTTTATTGGTCGGTTGCGGAAAAAAACCAGCAAATCAGAAAGAATCAACTGCACCAACAACTGAACCGATAGCTGTTCCAAAGGTTACTGTGACCTCCTTTGAGGCCGGAGCTGTTTTCCGTGAATTCCATTGGAATGGACCTTTTGTAAATGCTTCAACATGGCAGCGGGTTACCGATCCTAACGTAAAGAATGAAGAAGCCCATAAATTTCTTCCGAATCCTATAAATACAATTAATCTTAGCGGTTTAGATGAGGCTGTAAAGGTTGAAATGGTCATTGAATTATGGGGCGGACATGCCGGAACCCGTGATAAATTGTTGCGTGTTAATGACAATGAGTGGATTTCTGTTCCTGAAAGTGAATTCGTAGGAGAAACAGAATCTCCGGAAAGATACATGCAGTTTAGATATCCTGCGGTGACCATTCCGCTTGCGCAATTAAAAGACGGTGACAACACATTTGAGTTCAGCTGCGGAGAGCAAACAGTCACCTGGGGTCAGTGGGGAGTATACGGAATAACCTTTCGCTTGTATTATCCAGTTGAAATGCGACCCCAAAATGCACAAGTGGTTTTGGGAGCGTCTGAAAACGAAAGCCTCACTTTCTCCCTTGATTCTGCTCAGGACGATATTGCTGCTGTAGAATATGTCGGCTTTTATGAAGATTTTGATATTAATGGAGATGGAATTTATAACGAGTGGCATTATACTTATCGATACGGTGAGATGCAAAGTCATATCGGGACTTCTGTAACAGCTCCATATTCTGTAACATGGGATACTACATGGGTTCCGGATCAGGAGCAGCCTATGAAGATTATGGCTGTCGTTGAAAGCGCAGATGGCTTGCAGTACATTACACCAGTTTTGGAAGATATAAATCTGAACAGGTCAGCTGTTTCAGTAAAAATGTATAAGCCCTATAATGTGCCGGAAAACTGGATGACAAGAGATAAGAAAACTCATTTTTGCAACATTATGGTAGATGATGATTTAAGTAAAGCGATTGATTCAAAGCTGATAATGACAACCTGGCATGGAAAAGGATGCACTGATATCAAGTTAAACACGCATAATATAGCAAGCAATGTCGGACTTGATCATAATTATAGCTATGATGAGCTTTTAGTTACACCGAGCCAATTTGTAGACGGAAGAAATTTTCTTGTTACCTACTCAACTACTCTGGATCATGGTATCGAGGTTTTATGGCCAGGAATAGTTGCAAAGATACGATATAATAAATAGTACTGCAGTAAAAGCATGAATTGATCCAAATAGAAAATCAGGCAAAAATCATTGTCTGAATTTCTATTTAGTGCGTTAATAGTAGCAAACCCGGAGATAAAATAGGTTTGGCGGGTCTTAACAACTTAAAGACATGTATGTGCAGATTGTTTAAAGGAGAGGGTGATTCGGATATTTAATTTTATTAAACTCGGAAAGCACGGATACCTAATTTTTGTAAAACTGCTTCTGGCTTTTATAATTGTTATAATTCCTATTATTGCTTTAAGTGTGAACACCAACTTAAGAGCCGTAGACAATCTGTGGGTTGAAATCACAAAAGCCATGCTGTTTAAGTCAGAATATAATGTAAAAAGGTTCGAGGAGGAAGTGAAAAGGATATATGAGTTTCAAGGCAAGTTAATGCTTGATCTTGATTTAAGAAAAGCTTCTTTGTTTACAGAGAAGCAGAGTGATTTTGAATATATGCTCACAGCGCTTCGAATTCGCCAAAAGCTAGGATTGCTTAGGAATGCAAGTGCATATATTGAGGAGGCACGCATTCATGTTCCACTTCATAATCAGACCTATATTGCGATAGTGGAAGAGCTTTTAGTCACATTAGAAGAGGAAAAAGTAGCTAAATTAGAGCAAAGTAGAAATAGTCCGCTTGTATATTTAAACGAAAGCTTACTTCTTTCGGCTGTATCATCTGATAGGCTGCATGATAACAACAAATTACCGGCTTTGATCCTTGATGTAACGCTGTCTCAAAAGCATATAAAAGATACACTATTTGAATTTCATGAATACAGAGATATATCTGCAATCTTTGTAAGTAATGATTTATCAAATGAATGGATAATTTCAAATGAGACAGAGCCCGATAAACAAAAGAATATGGTTTCTCATGCGCAAGAATTTTATGCAGATGGTTTGGAAAGCAAAGTAGTTTTTTTGGAAGAAAAGTATGAAACCTTCCTTGCAGTTTTTCAAAAATCAGAGTATTTAAATGCCACCCTTTTAGTTTATGTTCCGGAAAAATTTGTTATAGCACCGCTGCGTTCCTATCAACAGTGGTCATGGATTGTTTTTCCCTTTGCAATATTTATGGTATTATTTTTCTCCTGGTGGTTATATTTGTTTATAAAAAAACCTATGGGCAAGCTGATAAAGGCTTTTCATCAGACAGGCGACGGCAATTTCAAACTCATAAAACATAAGAGCAGGGATGAGTTCGGGTTTCTTTTTGAGCAATATAACTATATGTCAGTCAGGCTGAAAAACCTAATAGATGAAGTCTACGAGCAAAAGATACTGATGCAGAATATTGAGCTAAAGCAATTGCAGTTTCAAATCAATCCGCACTTTTTGTATAACTGCTTCTTGATAATTTCCGGTATGGCTAAGCTTAAGGATTTTGATGGCGTACGACTGATGTCTGAGTATCTTAGCCGCTATTATGAATATGTAACTAGGGACTCGTCTGGCAAAGCAACCTTGAAGCAAGAATTTGATCATGCGGAAAACTATGCGCAAATTCAATCCTTTCGGTATTTTCACCGAACGGGGTATACCTTCTGTAAATTACCCGAAGAATGGAATGATTTTGAGGTGCCAAAAATAATTCTTCAGCCTTTAATTGAAAATTGCTATAAACATGGGTTAAAAGACAAACTAAGAGACGGTAGAATTCAAGTTGATTTTGTTGGAGGAGAATCAGGAATTTGTATTTTAGTACAGGACAACGGAGAAAATATAACTGATGAAAAATTATTGGAAATCGAAAGAAACTTCACAGGCGATCAAAAAAGCTTCGATAGCACCGGTCTTGTGAATATTCATAGGCGGCTTAGGATAATGTTTGGACCACAAAGTGGTCTGTTTGTATCGAGAGGTGAGCTTGGGGGACTTTGTGTGAAGATGATAATCAGTGAAAGAAAGGAGATGCGCAGTGTTTAGTATATTGATTGTGGATGATGAACCGATAATTGCTGATATGATTATGGAATGCTTTAGAGACAGAGCGGATTTGAGCCTTGATATTCACACTGCTTATTCTGTATCCGAAGCTCTTGGAATCATGTCGAAAATCAAGATGGATATCGTAATAACAGATATCAATATGCCTGAAACTGACGGTCTTCAATTTCAGGAAAAAATTATTTTACAGTGGCCCTTTTGTAAAGTTATTTTTTTTACAGGACTTACTCAGTTTGATCATATACAAAAGGTTATGCGTAAGGACGGTTTTGATTTTGTTCGCAAGCATGAGGGAGAAGCTGTATTGATTCAAGCGGTAGAACGCGCCATTGCCCTTATTAACAAGGAAATCCAGAACAGGGAATTTATTGAGAAAGCCACCGAGCAATTAGACCAGTCGCTGCCCCTTTTAAGAGAGCTTTTTTTAATGCAGATTGTCTCCGGAGTGGATAATACTTACGAAAATTGGAAGGAGCAGTTTAAGGATTTGGGTATACCACTTAATCCAAACGAACCTGTAATCCTTCTCCTTGCACGTCAGGATGGCTGGGCGGATCGTGTATCATATGCCCAACAGGTAAAAAAGATGTATGGCATCAAAAGCATTGCTGAAAGATTTTTGCGCGATAAGCTTTGTCTGCAATGTATCAATATAAAGGATTCAAAGCTTCTTTGGATTATTCAGCCTTTACAGAATACAAAGGAAGCGGCGCATTCGGAAAATCCTTCGCTATGGGAATCATCTATAGCTTATATGCAGGCTTCTATGGATTCTATACAGCAAGCTGTTAAGAAGGTTTTTGATGTTTCGATTTCAATGATTGCCGGTAGGAAGCCGGTACCGTGGAATCAACTCAATGATGTATATGAGCGGTTCGATGCGGTGTTAAACGAATCTGCGGGGATGGAGAGCGAGGTTTTGCTTATCGAAGAGGTTGAGATGGATATGAAGAGCAGGTACGATTTAGTTTACGCCGAGTTGAACGAAGGAAAGATTTTGGCATGTCTAAAAAAAATTAACCTTCTTGAGATCTACTTATACAGCGGGCAGAAAAATGAATATTTCAAAGCCTACCAGGATATAATTGAGGGCTTGAACGCAGAGAACCCTATGTCTCACTTTATTGCAAAAGAGGCTTTTTATTCATTAGCACTGATTTTTCTTAGGTATATGAATCGTACAGGTATTACTCCCCTTCTGGAGCAGAGTAAAGAACTGGATTTGAGCAAACTTGTTTCTATGGAGAAGCATATTTCCTGGGATGATATTACCGAATATTTTCATAATTTGGCAAAGATGGTATTTAAACAAAAGGAGAATGATCATAAGATTTCAACCATTGATATAATTCATAAAATTAACCAATACATTGAGGAGAACATAAGTGAAGGTTTTTCTCTTGGCAAGCTGGCGGAAGCTTTTCATTTTAACCCCTCATATCTTTCTAGATTTTATAAGAACAATACTGGCATTGGTTTATTTGAACATATATCTCAAATTAAACTGGAGAAAGCAAAAAAACTGCTCGAGAGCAGCAATATAAAGATTTTTGATATCACCCGGATGCTTGGATTCGGATCTCCCTCATATTTCACATATTCTTTTAAAAAAGCAACTAATTTAAGTCCACAGGAATACAGGGAGCTTCATACTAAAAGGAAAAGCGGGTAAGTCAATCAATTATAATATTGGTATTTATGCACCTTGCAGAATCAATGGCAAATGTTTTAATGCACTGATCCTGTAATGATAAAAATTTAAGCAACGTTGCAGTAAAAAAAGAAAGGAGAGAATGATGAAAATATTAATCCGGATTATTTGCCTAATCCTTTCTGCTGTGATGATATTTATGATAAACACAGCATGTTTTAAAAACAAAACAAACAATACAAATACCTCTACATCAAACATGTCTGGAACTGCATCAAATCCTGATGGATCGGGCTATACTTGGAATACTTCTTATGAGCTGGATTGGTATGTGGGAATTCCTTACTATCTTCCCTATGACAAGGAGAAGGCGATTGTTCACAAAACTATCTACGATAGAACGGGGCTTAGTGATATTAATTTTATTTCAACCTCAGATGGAAGCAACGATAAGCTAAATGCGTTTTTGGTGGCGGGTACTTTGCCCGATCTGATTACTCTTCAGATTGGTTCACCGCAGGTTCAGGTTCTCCAAAACAGTGGTCTTTTATATCCTCTGAATGAGCTTATAGATAAGTATGCCCCTAATTTTAAAGGAGTAGTTCCGGAGGAGGCAATAAACTGGGGACGTGCCTCAGATGGCAATTGGTACGGTATGTATTACCGGACAGTGGATCCGGAAAAAATAAAAAATTCTTCTCAAAGTCACAATATTGGAATGATTGCCAGGCAAGATATAATGGAGCTTTTAGGGTTAAAACCTGAAGATTTCAACACCCAGGATGGAATGGCCAATGCATTGAAGAAGGTCAAGGATGCAAAGCTTGTACAAAATGAGGTACCAATAATTCCTTTCTATTGCACCAATACAATTGGAGATAATATATATGATTTTGTCAACAGTATTGCGCAGTTTTTTGGTATTTCTCCTGAAGATGCAAAGGGGAATTATGTTGAAGCTGTCAATCACCCGAAATTTTTTGAGATGCTGCAATTTCTCAATCGCCTTTATCTGGAAGGATTACTGATAAGAGACAACTTCCTTATAAGAAAAAGCCAGTTTAATGAATATATTATGAACGGAAATGTATTTTTATCCATCGGTACTGTTTTAGGCGTCAAGGATGCTTATATCCAATCTATGAATAATGGGGAAGGAAAGGTTAGTTATATACATGCTGGTCCTGTTCTTGCAAAAGATCACACCGAGCCTTATTATCCCAGACCGGGGATGAATACCTGGCTGGTGACATTTGTGCCAAAATCAGCAAAGAATCCCGACAGGATAATCCAACTTATCGAATATTTATACTCGGTGGAAGGTCAATTGTTGATTAGCTTTGGCATAGAGGGTGTTACCTATACCTGGGATGAGGAAAACAGAATTAAGTGGACAGATGAAGTGCTTGCCCTAAGAGAGACGGATTATATGGAAATGCAGAAAAGGTATGGAATGGATACCTTATACTTTATAGGGGATGGGGTTACTAGAAGCTCACATTATCCAAGACCGCAAACAGAAGCCGGTAAAATAGTGGATCAAATTGCTGATCACTTCCATAAAGGACGTGTGTACATTAGTGATGCAGCTTCCAATATTTATTTTGACCCATCAACCGAAGAGGCGGTGATTCAGGCAAAAGTAAGGCTTTACCTAAATGAAGAGCTTATAAAAGTAGTAACGGCAAGCAGCGCTGAAAGGTGTACTATGCTGTTCAGGGAGATATTGGAACAACTGGAGGACATAGGGCTTTCTAAACTGCAGGACGCCAAAAACGATAAATTTCAAGAAAATAAAAAGAAATTGGGCGTAGAATTTATCTACCCTGGCAAATTGCATTAAATAAAAATTAAAATATTATATGTAATGTAATAATTCTAAGTAATACGATTTTCTAAATTCACTAGATCCGTTGTGTATTTCAAAAAACCATATTGCAAGGATTAAAGACCTTGCATATAGTTATTAGAAAAATGCGTAAGCTTTTAATAAAGAAACTAAAAATATATAGCAGTGCAATAAAAAATTTGGTCCATTTATATTTAGGACTAATACATTTTGCACACAGCAGAAAGGGAGAGAAAAAATGTGGTTTTCGGTAGCAAAGGAAAAAATGACACCAGACTGGCCTGTGCTTTTAGGAGGGTTTTTAAGCAGAACAGAGCGGCATACTGGAGTTTTTAGCGATATTTATGTGAAGACACTGTTTTTAGACGATGGAAGTGAGCAGGTGCTTTTTGTTGTGCTGGATCTATGTATGATTGATAATATTTTTGTAGCAAGGATCAAAAACCGTATTATAAAAAAGTATGGTCTTGTTGAAGCAAACATATTAATTCATACCACTCACATACATTCTGGACCGCTTACTCATATGACTCATAGAATTTCGGAATATAAAAGGGCGGATACCCAAAAATGGATGGAGCATCTTGAAGCAAAAATTATGGCATGTGTTGATAAATGCATGTCGAGCAAAGAACCGGGAAGTATTGAGATTGGAAATGGTGAAACATATATCGGTGTGAACAGGAGAGTAGTAACAAAAAGCGGAGTAATATTTGGAGCAAACTACCAAGCGCCCATTGACAGAAACCTTTTTGTACTAAAAATCCTAAATCAGGATTCAAAGATTAAGGTGATTCTTTTTAACTGTGCTTGTCACCCGGTAGAAATGGGATCTTCACTTCTCTTGTCTTCCGATTATCCGGGAATGGCATGCAATGAGATTGAAAAAAAGATTCCAGGCTCAATTGCGATCTTTATGCAGGGAGCTTGCGGTGAAATCAATAATGCAATTACCGCAAGGGACTCAAAACACGACACCGGGGTCATTGAATCCAAAAATACCATTGTAATTGGGAGAGTTCTTGCAAATGACGTATTCAATGTGATTCAACGGAAAATGAAAAAGATTAAACTATCCATAAGGTGCAAGCTGGATGTGCTTGAGCTTCCATTAGGTGAAAACAAAATTGAAAGCATTCGCGAACTTTTAGAGTCTACAATGGTAAACATACGCAATTATGCCACATGGATGATTGATAGGTATGAATCTGGATTGATAGAATCCGGATGCAGACTCTATGCGGGGTTGATCAGGCTTTCTGATGATGTGAATTTGGCTGTGCTAGAGGGAGAAGTATGCAACGGAATAGGGGTCAACATAAAAAAGGTGCTTTTGGGCAATAATACCATGGTACTAGGTTATTCAAACGGTTATATAGGTTATATTCCTACTTCCGAAATTGTCCGGCAGGGCGGTTATGAAGCACGCAGCCTATGGATGCTTTTTGGTTATACAGCGGAATTTAGCGAGGATATAGAGAAAACAATTCTCGAGTATTACCGGCGAATTTAAAGGGGAGACAGCTATAATGAGTGTTTAATCCAGACTGGAGTTGGAATTAACAAACATAAAAGGCTGTAAAAAGAATTAATCGGAAGAAGAATGAGCATAAATGAAGGATTTTAGGTTTTTATCGGCTATCATGCAGGGGCTTTTTTTTGTATAATAAATCCAATTGCCAAAGCGTACTGCTTGGCATTGTCATGTTGACGAAACAAATGGAGGTGTTGTTTATGAAAAAGATTTTATCTTTGATTTTAGTATCAGTACTCATATTAACGCTTGGTGGGTGCGCGCCGACTCAGCCAGCTGGAAAAGATAGCAGCGGGAAGGATGAGAGTGGCTCGGTAGATTCAGGGGGGGATGCACAGAGTAGCGAAACAGCATCTACCTTCGATAAATGGCCGACCCATGGTGCTGCGGCGAACATCCCTGAACTTGGGAAGTATTCGGAGCTAAAAGTCACCGATATGAGTATCCTCGGTTCCGATGAGTTTACAATCGAGTGCAAGACGAGCAAGGAAGACCTCCGCGGGTATGCGGAAAGTGTCATGGAGAAATTCCCTCTTAAGCGTACTAAGATTGATGAAGACGGACTGTATAGCGTTACGGGGCGCGACAATAAAGGCTTGGTGTTTACCGCACAGCACGATTCCAGTACAAATCTAGCAATAATTCAGATTTATGTGGACTCGTTCTTCGATCCTGAAAATCCAGATGGAACGGACGAAAACGGTGTTCCAAATTGGATAAATAAACAGTAAGGAGCGGATGTTAACCGATATATTGAATCAAAATAAGATATTGATGTTATACACTGTTGACAAATTCATCTGCTTCATCAGTATTAGAGTCGACTATAACTGAATTTGTGTCTTCGTCCCAGTGAATACTGACTCCCAAAAATTCTGCGGCAAAGTCTGTTGGAGCATATGTCCTGTCATTCACTTGAAGCATATATGATCACTTTAAGCAAATAGGTTTCTGTTCAGACTCTCTATAACTTGAGATAAACTTTCGCACCGGCCTGCATTTTAAAGTGGTCGAATTCGACCACTTTAAAACTTGAATTATACATTTTCTCCCATGTTCCTAAAAATTCCAGTGTAGAACGATATGTCTAAAAAAACAACAACGTTTCAATCATAAAACTAATAGTGGTAGAGAAAATTCCGGCTTTGTATTGATCATACAAATAATCCTATGAAATCTTTCTACGTTGAACTTCCTCAAAAATTTCTTTACTAATAATAGCCTCATGATTATTTTCAATGAGATACATAGGTAACTGACCATTGTTCTTCACTTGCATATGAGTCAGACAATTCTCAACAAGGGATTTTTGGAAAGTGATGATTTGCTTTTCATATTCTGCCTCGTCGCACTTCGACAGCTCAAGCCAGCGATCCATTTCCTCGGTGGCTTTTTTGATATTTGACGCTCGTTTGAATTTGAGTTCGCCGCTATAATCCAGCAACGCATTGCAAAAGCAATGCCGGAACTCATCGATGACGACTAACTGCCCTGCCTGTTGACGGATATACCCTTCAACAATATCGGGGTTTTCGCTGTCAGCGAGGGCAGAATAATTTCCGTGGAGATGAAGCACGTTTCCATCTGTCAACGCTTCGAGATTGCAATCATAATATTTCGTAATGGGGGCAGTATATCTGTTCTTGAAATCCTCAATAGCTTCTTGGTCATCGGAAATTCCAGTTCCGTCATAATCACCGTTCCGTGCTTTGTTTGCAATATCAATGAAGGCTCTGAAGATGCCCTCATAAATCCAACTTGCATAATCAGGAGTGCAAAAATGATGTTCACCGTTTTGCTGATATAATCCAGTGAACGCTCACTTCTCACTTCCGCTCTGCTTCTTTGACCGACGAAAACAGTTTTCTCAAAGACTCCATAATTTCGCTCCACTCCAAATCAGCAGCATAGTTAAACTTTTTGCGGTAGTTGTCCCATAACCGTTTGATTTCCGCATCTGTTAGCACTTTTTCCAATTCAGGAAGAATGTTCTCGGTGGAAACAGTCGAGCCTCTTTTTGTTGACGTCGCTTTGAACGCTTGGGCAAGTAAAGAAGCATCTATATTGTCAGCCTGTAGGTTTCGTAAAATATGCAAATCATAAAAATCTCTCATGCGGGTATTCAATGCCCCGCGTGAAATAACGGTTTCCATTTTTTCCGCCAATACCGTTTCGAGGTTATATGCAAGGATGTCTATGTAGCGGTTTTCAAGCAACAGCTTAAACTGGTATTGCGTTTCCTTCGGCGTGATGACATCGCCGGTTGTGACATCAACCTTGAGAGGAATTTTCGTATTCTCGACCTGCGCGGATAAGCTGATGCGGAAACAGTCGTATTCGGATTCCTCATGAATGTTCGATATGCTGAGTAACGTCATGCTGATATCATCGTCCACAGGAGTGTGGAGTATTTCATCAAACACATTGCGCAAGTTTTCTTCCGTTAACGGGTACCCTTTGATGGTGGCGTCCATATCAACAGTCGATCGGGCATCCAGTCCAACCATGGCTGCTACCAGCATGCCGCCTTTCAAGATAAAGTTCAGCTTGTATTTTGAGAGGGAGATTCTTTCCAGCAGCCGTTCAAGCATATAGTTTCGCAACAGTATTTGTGCGTCGATGTTGTTCTTTTTCGCCTGATTGCGAATCAGGTCTTTTATTTGTTTTGCTGTCATCAGAGTAGCACCCCCATATATTGTCTGACCGGCTTTTCGATTCTGAATACTTTTGCGTAATCCATAAGGCGCGGCAGATTTTTAGATTTTGATAAGGTATAGCGTTTTAATGCCGTACCGAACATATCGGCGTCCATCCGGTTGCGGTATCTGATACAATCACAGACAGTTCTCTCCATGTTATATATTGAAATATCACGACCATGAATTGTTTTTGCTGATTCTTTTCCAAGCTGATGAAGCTCTTTTTTAACAGTGTAAACAGCCAGCCCTGACTCTCGGAGCCGTGAAACACCATAATCCCTCGGCACGGTAACGGAATATTGCAAGGGATCCCGGTCGGTGAGTCCGTGGATATATAGCGCTGTTTCATTGGAAAAAATAATTTTTTCGGAACGGCATTGAATCAGATACATGGTGTCCGCAAAAGCATCGGGCGATAGATAAACACCTTGTCCGGCACGCTGCAGTTTTCCCGCGGCAGCAAACAACGATAAATATTGTCGCGGAATGCCATTGCTTTCTGCGCTTTTCGTTGTTACGATACCGTTATTCGATTCAATAAGCATTAATAGTTTTGCGGCGTTGTCCATTTGTGCGACACCTCACTTTTTACATTCGTGAAACAATAATATCAGATTGTTTCACGAATGTCAAGAAAGTGGTGTGTTTTTGTTTTTCAAATTATAAAGACTTCATCCGCTGAAAAAGTCGAGAGCATTGTAAAATGTTGTGATATAATCAAAATACTTCATGAGGTATTTTTATTAAGATTGGGTGATGCGATGGATTATTTTATTGTCATATGGTCAGTAGTTGTGTTCGTAGAAAATCAGCTCCTATCCGGCTTTGAATATGCAGAGCTTGAAAAAGCAACAGCTAATTATCTCGGCGAAGATGTCGATTATGATTATGCTATGGTTTCCAGCGGTGCTGTGTTCCGTCTTGTATGGGATGAAACCTGCTGGAACGGAGGTAATGTTGATGTACTTCATACGTTTGACGACCCGATTATGATATATAAGAATGGAATCGAATCTATTGGGCATGAATTTAAATTGTTAGGCAGAGAAAATCGATTGACACGCAGTGATCCAGCTAAATTTTCATCAATTGAGTCAAATGCAACTAAAGAAGATTTTATCAAATTTATCAAGGAGCAAATAGATAAAGGTTATCCTTGTATCGGGTTTGGCTTTATAGGTCCACCCGAGGCTTAATATCCTGGCTCCTCTTTCCTCATAGGTCTGTATGGATGGCGGCAACATTATCCATGGAGGAGATATTCCTTCAGGATTTTCACTTGTTTTATCCAAAAGCTTTAAAGAGCCTGCTTTATAATAATCCGCATATTCTCTTTCTTCATATTTTTTATCTATGCTGTTCCTTCAAGTACGTCACCAATCCGGAATAATCCCTTTATCTGCTGCTTTTCTGATAAGTGCTTCATTTGCTCAATAGTATAGGGTTCAGGTGTTTTAACTTTTGATGTAAATTTTGTTAAAGTATTGGGTGGGATTGTTTTCAATATATTGATAACTGACTGCATGTTCCAATGCAATGCTTAGAGTTCTATGAACATATTTTACTGTGTTTATAGCCAGACCGGATTTGAGCAGGTTCCGATAGAGCTGGTCCAGCATAGGAGAACTGATTGCATTAAGTGGATTGTTCCCCAGTGTTGGATTGATATGATTTCTTATATTTCTTTCATATCCTGCATAGGTATTGGGGCGAACGTTGGATTTTGCGTACTGTTCTAGCCATCCGGCAAGATATTCTTTCAGAGGCTTCTTTCCTTCTTCTGCTGCTTTGATGGAATAGGTTGGCTTTGCTAGCTTCAGCCGCATTTCAGCTTCGTGTTCCTGAGCTTCCTTTCGGTCTGTAAAACCACGCTTTGCATAGGTCTTTTTTCCTTCGGGAGTGTTATACTTAAAAAATACATCATAGACAGTTTCTTCCCGGTTGGAAACTGTGCCATCCTTGCCTTTTTTGTGTTTTACCTTGCGGTTGTAGATTGGCATAATGTATCACCGCCTTCTGTAGAGACTGCTGCAGTAACTTTGTTTTTTGCATACCAGTCCCAAATTAGCAGAATCTGCTATCAGACGACGGTTGCAGATATGTATATAATCAATTTCACCACTTTCGACAAGAAGCCGCAGTGTGTTTTCCCCAATGCCACTTATTAAGCTCATTTGTCTTAAAGAATTTATTTACCGGAGCTTGAGTTTCTGACTTTGCCATTGGTTTTTTAACGGCCATATTGCCGCCCCCTTCCGTAAAAATGTAAAATGAATTTGGAGCGGAGCGACTGAGCTTGTTATTCCTTCTTGAAAAATCGGAGGAAGATACTATATTTTAACTGACAAGGTAGATACATGGCTAGTTAAACAAGCAGAAAAATTCTGGTGTTAAAATTAACGAATACTGTAGTAATATTGTAGTAAAATAAAATTAAGTCTCTCAAAGTTAATGATATAAATGGTTACAAAGGTTAACAACTAAGGTCTGCAAAACCTCTATTCCCCAGTTTAATCATTTGCATGATCAATGACGTGTTCATTCAGGAAATAAGGTTGCAAAGTTTTATTGACCGAAAACTATCAAATTTAAATGTGTGCAGTAAGTTATTTATCCTTTTTACGTGCCTTGTTTCTTGAAAGTGATATGCCTCCAAAACCACTGATAATAGCTATGTAGAAACCAAAGTCATACCACCATCCAGTATTGAATTTTTCATAAATTTGAATGTGCTGCTTAAAGAATCCTATAATAAGGGAGATAGGTGCCAGCCAGCCATGCCATATGCCCCAAAAAAAACCTGCAGGATTTCCTTCTGAATTGGTACCATCCCCAGGTAAACAGCCAGTCAAAATAACTATCATTGAAATAAATATAATACCTACCATAATGGTTCTTTTCATTATAAAACATCTCCTCTATACTAGTATCTTAATATTATATTCTGCGAAAATATGCACAATCCTTTTCACAACAGAAATATGTTATAATAAAATAATATAAAGGCGGATAACAACATCCGCTTTTTAAATTATACCAGAAGACAAGGGGTGCTTATATTAATGGCAAAGGATAAAGTAATTGCAACTGTAAATGGAGAGAGAATAACAAAGCAGGATTTGGATAACCTGATTGGAGGCCTTGATCCACAGTATGCAGCACAGTTTAAATCGGAAGAGGGGCAGAAGAATCTACTAGCAGAATTAATTAATAGAAAGCTTTTTCTAATGGATGCATTAGAAAACAAGTTAGAAAATGAAAATGAATTTGAAGAACGCCTTCGTAAAGTAAGAGACGATATTCTCGTGCATTATTCCATAAGCAGACTTTTTAAGGATTTAAGCATAAGTATAGGTGAAGCGGAGAATTTTTATAAAGAAAACCAAACAATGTTTAAAAAACCTGAGCAAATAAAGGCGAGTCATATACTTCTAAAAGAAGAGGAAGCAGCAAACAGCGTTTTAAAGGAAATTAATGATGGAATGAGTTTTGAGGAAGCAGCAAATAAGTATTCTATGTGTGATGAAAAAGATGGTGGTGACCTTGGTTACTTTCCTAGGGGTAAAATGGTTCAGGAGTTTGAAGATGTAGCTTTTTCCATGAAATCAGGTGATATAAGTCATCCTGTTAAGACACAATTCGGTTATCATATTATAAAAGTATATGATAAAAAAGAAGGAAATTGCGTTTCCTTTGATGATGTAAAGCAGCAAATCCAGCAACAACTTGCTTCTATGAAACAAAGAGAAGTTTACGAAAATAAGGTTGCTGAATTTAAAGAAAAATATAAAGTAATAGTTTTAGCATAGTTTAACTGCCTTTAACACCTTCTCTATACATTGGTGACGCATAAATCCTACATACAGATATCTTTTTAATAGTCGTTCAGCTAACTTTGACCACTGTGATACGGTATAAGGCTTGGTATTATTATCTGAATTTCCCAATGCTATATCTGAACATAGTAATAGCATTGCATAACTATCGTTTAAAATATTCATATCTATTCAGCCCCTCTCATTCCTGCAGTTGATGAGCTCATAGACCTATTGAGTAGATAAATTTTCATTCAATATTATTCCACAAAATTCGGGCGGAACCCGGTACCGTTGCGAGGGAGCGGAGCGGCTGAGCTTGCAATTTTCAAGGGGATACAAAAGTAACTGGTGAAAACCACCAGTGAAATAAATGAAATGGTTTAGGTCGAAATTCATTTAGAATTTTTGACACCACAACTATACCCGATAGGGTGCATTTGTTGCGAAATTTTAGAAATTACACCCTAGCGGGTATTATTTTTGCCTCAAAGATTGACCTTATACCCGAAAAGGTATAATATATTAGTATAATTCAAGCTGAAGGAGGCAATAATACAAATGAACAAAATTGCCAAATTTATGAAAAAAAGCAGACGTGCCGCAGGGCTTACTCAAGAAGAATTTGCAATGCGTTCTGGATTAGGCCTTCGCTTTATTCGTGAGCTGGAGCAAGGAAAAGAAACGGTTCGTATGGACAAGGTAAATATTGCTCTTAATATGTTCGGTATGGAAGCTGTGCCGGGAAAGAAGGACAGTAATTAATGGATTTTTTCAAAAAAGCTTATGTGTATGTAAGGAATATTTTTGCAGGAGTTCTTGCGGAAACCGACGAAGGCTATTCCTTCTCGTATGACCCTGAATATCTTTCAAGGGACAACGCTAGTGCTGTTTCGCTGACCTTGCCTCTTGGTAAGGAAACATATACTTCAAAAACTTTATTTTCCTTCTTTGACGGATTAATCCCCGAAGGATGGCTGCTTGATATTGTTAGTCGAAACTGGAAAATTGATACAAATGACCGATTTGGACTTTTACTTGTTGCCTGCAAGGATAGTATTGGCAATGTCAGCATTAAGGGGGAACGTATATGAACTGCTTATGCTGTGGAAAGCTTCTTCGTTCGGAAAATGAGCAAAATGGCTGGCATAAAAGATGTATGAAGCGATTCTTCGGGACATCAGTTTTACCCAATGTAGAGATAGATGAGAAAACCATAGAGCTTCTTGCAGTAGAAGGCACAAGCAAAGGATTTACGGTGCCTGGCGTACAGAAGAAATTGTCATTGCACCTTATTTCAGAAGACAAAAAACCACGACTCACGCTTTTAAATTACCCGACCGGATACATCCTAAAACCGCAGGTCAAGGATTTTCGTTCGCTTCCCGAGGCCGAGCAGCTCGTAATGTGTATGGCGGATGCTTCTGGAATATCCACCGTTCCGCATGCGCTTGTTTTGGGAAACGGAGGCTTTGCCTATATTACAAAGCGTGTTGACAGGATATTTGAAAAAAATGAGACCAGGATGCTCGCCATGGAGGATTTTTGCCAGCTTGATTTACGATTAACACAAGATAAGTATAAGGGATCTTACGAACGATGCAGCAAAATTATCCAGAAGTATTCTTCAAGAGCAAAACTTGATATGACAGAGCTTTATATGAGGTTGGTATTTTCATACCTTGTTGGCAATTCTGATATGCATCTGAAGAATTTTTCTTTGATCGAAATTGCAGAAGGTAGCGGACAATATGTTTTATCCCCAGCATACGATTTGCTGCCCGTGAATGTCATAATGCCTGAAGACAAAGAACAATTTGCTCTTACAATGAACGGGAAGAAAATGAATATCCGTAGAAAAGACTTCTTGTTATTTGCCGACAAATGCGATATTTCGAGAAGCGCTGCTGAAAAGATGATAAGCAAGCTCGTTTCTATGAAGCCAACATTTACTGCCCTGTGCAAGGAGTCCCTGCTACTGGAAGATTTAAAAGAACGATTTATCCAGCTTATTGAAGAAAGAAGCAAATTCTTAGATGTATAATATGGAGGTATATCAAAGGTTTGCAGAAAGTCGCACGCGGAGATTTACACAAGCTGAATGGGACATAATAGAAGCGGAACATGAAAGGCAGAAAACTATTAAATATATCAGACGTGTAGAAATGTATAAAAATGAGTATGATTTTCAGGATATTTCGAAGGAAACAAAGGAATACCTGCAACTTATTGAAGTACTTATAATGAAAAAATTAGGCTTCAATATTACAGCTATTAAAAAGGAGATGAACAAATAAAAAATTCATAAACCAAATTATAGAGGAAGTACTTTCAAGAAATGATTTATTTGATTCAAAGAGAGAATAATTTATAGAAAAGCTATCTTTATTCCGGGAGAGATATAATGTATAGAATAGTTTGTGAAAGTTATAAAAATTATATAGCAGATTTTTTACCTGACAATAAAGATGATTATCGTTATAAAATCATGCAGCCTTTCAGATTGATACTAGACTTGTCGGCATACATGAATGAAAAGAGGAAGAAAAGCTTAGATTATCGTAAGTTACGTAAAATACAGAACTCCTGTGCTCGTTTTTCGCACTACCTGCTGATTGATTTCTCAAGGAATTCGAGGACACCGGTTCTGTACCATTCATCTTCGGGATCGGTTCTATCCCCTTTTTGCTGTGAAGTCTAGACTTGTGCCCCAGAAATCTTTAATTAGATACTTGATGCTTATCTAGTATTAGCATATAATTATTATAAGTGATACTAGCAAGGAAAGCGAGACTCCTTCCTATTACCGAGCAAGAACAACAAATGTGGAAATCAGCTGGAACTAAAAGATGGGCATACAACTGGACATTAGCAAGACAACAGGAAAACTATAAGGATGGTGGTAGATTTATATCTGACGGTAAGTATTGGTACTTGTCTGTAGGTATTGAACAAGGCAATAATGATGTTGAACTTACTGATGAAATAATAGGTATTGATATTGGTATTAAGAATTTAGAAGTATGTTCAAATGGAATAGCTTTTAAAAATATTAATAAAACAAAGAAGATAAAAAAGTTAGAAAAGAAATTGCATAGGTTACAACGCAAAGTATCAAATAAATATGAAGAAAATAAGAAAGGAGTATGTTACCAGAAAACAAGCAACATAGTAAAGTTAGAAAAACAAATAAGATTTGTTAATAGGAAACTTAACGGTATACTCAAAAATTATTTACATCAAGCTATTAATAAGATAGTGAAAAACCAAAGTAGCTTCGGCAAAATGAGGTAGGTTGAATGAGGAATTAAACATATCTTATAAAGGTTTATAACTTTTTATAAGTTTATGGTAACGGTTTTAGGCATGATAAATACACAACAGGTAAATATGATCAATTATATAGTAGTCTGCATAAATGAGTTTGGGGTTAGGTTTAATATGAGTAGCAAGAAAGCCTTTAATTATCTAAATAAGTACTCTGGAATTAGTTTCTTAAGGGAACACTATGAAATTGAGCATACTTTGAGTATTGATAACGCAATAGAAGACCTAGTTTTAATATGCAAGAGGAATGGGGGTCACTTATATTGATACTGTATCATGGCTCAAATGTGCTTATTGAAAATATTGAATTACAACGGTGCAGACCATATAAAGATTTTGGAAAGGGTTTTTACTGCACAACTATTAAGAGTCAAGCTGAGTTAATGGCAAAAAGAGTAGCAGCAATATACGGTGGAAGTCCAGTTGTTATACAGTTTGAATTGAATGAAAGTATATATTTTGATGACTGTATCAATGTGAAAAAGTTTGAAAGGGCAACAAGGGATTGGGCTTTGTTTGTTCTGAATAACAGGGATAAACACTTTAAGAAAATAGAAAGCTTGGACTGTAACCATGACAATAAATATGATGTAGTTATCGGACCTGTAGCAAACGATGACCTAGCTTTACTGTTCAGGACATTTTCAAAAGGTATGATAGACTTGGATGCCCTAGTAAAAGGATTAAAATATAAGAAGCTTAATGATCAGTACTCTTTTCATACGGATAAAGTATTGCAGTATATGAAGCCGTTGGGAGGTATTTGATATGGATGTTATTAATGCTTTGATTGAAGGAGTTACACAGGACTTGATTGCTTACCTAGTAGATGACAGGAAAGTTGATATCGAAGAAGCAATGAATATGGTATATAACTCTATAACATATGAAAAGCTTACTAACTCCGGTACAGGTTTATATAGAGAAAGCTCTGCATATGTGTACGAATTACTAAAAGATGAGTTAAAAGAAGGCAATATCATTCAAAAGGAAATCTAATTCTTGCTATTTCAGGTTTTTTGATATAATTATGTCATTGTAGCAGGGGTGACCTTTTACGCCAATTGTGGATAAAGGGTTGGAAAATTAACTTGAAAACAGTAATTCTGTAAGGCCTGAAGTATTGGCGTCATAGCCAAGTGATAAGGCAAGAGGTTTGCGAAAATATGCACAATCCTTTTCACATCAGAAATATGTTATAATATCGGGGTACTGTAGCTGAAGAGAGGAAATGGAGCGACTGAACTTGTTATTACTGAATAGAAAAAATGACCAACATTACCTGAGTATATGTTATAATAAAATAATATAAAGGCGGATAACAACATCCGCTTTTTAAATTA
>CAYPLH010000061.1:0-23022 GCA_964411505.1 uncultured Clostridiaceae bacterium
CAAACATTAACTTTTATAATGTTTTTATAGAGTTTTATAAGTTTTGTATAACGGTATACTAAGTGAAGGAACAACTGGAGAACATAATGAGGCTGGCAGCTGAAGAGCTAAAAGGCATGAAGACAATGAACGATCTTGATAAGTTCCGTGTAAAGTATCTGGGGAAAAAGGGAGAGCTTACTTTGGTGCTTAGAGGCATGGGTCGACTAAGTCCTGAAGAAAGACCTGTTATAGGAAAGCTTGCAAATGAGGTACGCACGTCAATTGAAGATAATATAGAAAATAGGATGAAACAGCTTGCAAGAGAAGAACAAGTACAAAGACTTGAAAAAGAAGTAATAGACATTTCAATGCCCGGAAAAAGAAAGAACCTTGGAACAAAACATCCTCTAAGCATAGTAGTGGATGAGATAAAGGAGGTTTTTATTGGTATGGGTTATAAAATAGCTGAAGGTCCTGAAGTAGAACTAGATTATTATAATTTTGAAGCATTGAACACTCCGCCTGATCATCCAGCTAGGGATGTACAGGATACATTTTATATTACTGAAAAAATACTTTTAAGGACGCAGACTTCGCCTGTACAAGCTAGAGTCATGGAAAAGCAGAAGCCACCTATAAAGATTATCTGTCCCGGAAGGGTATATCGTTCTGATGAGGTGGATGCGACTCATTCGCCTGTTTTTCACCAGGTGGAAGGGCTTGTTGTAGACAAAGGTGTTACCATGGGAGATCTAATCGGTACATTAAAAGAGTTTGCAAAAGCGCTTTTTGGTGAGAAGACTGAAATCAGGTTAAGACCCCATCATTTTCCGTTTACTGAGCCAAGTGCAGAGGTTGATGTCTCTTGCTGGACTTGTGGTGGCATAGGATGCAGAGTTTGTAAAGGGGAAGGCTGGATTGAAATTTTGGGTGCAGGGATGGTTCATCCTAAGGTGCTTAAAATGTGTGGAATTGATCCGGAGGTATACAGTGGGTTTGCTTTTGGTATAGGCGCAGAGCGTACCGCTCAAGGCAGATTTAATATTGATGATATGAGACTTTTGTACGAGAATGATATAAGATTCTTAAGGCAGTTTAAGTAAGCTGCAATGGAAGGTTTAGCAAAGCACAATCAGATAGGCAAATATCCTAAATATAATGGCTTTTTTAAGATACAAAACGGTGGACTGACAAATTTCAATAAAATCCGGGTGATACCCGGTATGTGAGACGTGAGAGGAGAGATTGTGATGAAAGCACCCCTTAGCTGGTTAAAGGATTATGTTGATATAAATGTAGATATAAAAGAATATGCTGATTTAATGACCATGTCAGGTTCGAAAGTTGAAGGTATAGAACATATAGGTCAAGATATATCCAAAGTGGTAGTTGGGAGAATTATCGCTTTGGAAAAGCACCCTAACGCGGATAAATTACAGGTTGCAAATGTGGATGTAGGTGATAGTGTAATTCAGGTTGTTACCGGAGCGCAGAATATAAAGGTTGGAGATTATGTACCAGTAGCGCTTGTAGGTGCTAAGCTCCCCACAGGTGTGGAAATAGAGAAGACGAATTTTCGTGGTTTAGAATCCTATGGTATGTTGTGCTCAATTCAGGAGCTCAATCTGACAAAGGATGATTTTCCGGATGCTGACGAAAATGGAATTTTCATTTTACCCGAAAGCTTGATAACCGGAGAGGATATAAAAAAAGTATTAGAGATTGATGACAGTATAGTGGAGTTCGAAATTACATCTAACAGGCCAGATTGCTTAAGCATTGAAGGTATTGGCAGGGAAAGTGCTGCAACGCTTGGTATAGGGTTTAAAAAACCTGAAATAAAGGTTCGTGAAGAAGGAGATAATGCTAAAGAGTATGCTAAGGTTAAAATACTGGATCCTGATCTTTGCCCAAGATATGCTGCAAGAGTAATCAAAAATGTAAAAATCCAGCCGTCACCTCAGTGGATGAGAAGAAGATTGAGGTTAGCTGGCATTCGACCCATAAACAACATAGTTGATATTACAAACTATGTCATGCTTGAGTTAGGTCAGCCTATGCATGCCTATGACCTCAATAATATAAGCGAAAACACAATTATAATAAGAAGAGCAAAGAAAGGTGAAGTGATACGTACACTTGATGACGCTGGACGAAAACTGGATTCATCAATGTTAGTAATTGCAGATACTAAAGAGTCGGTTGGAGTCGCGGGTGTAATGGGAGGAGCATCTTCCGAAATCAGTGAAAACACACACACCATACTTTTTGAATCAGCTAATTTTAACGGAGCATCAATAAGGCTTACTGCTAAGAAATTAGGAATGAGAACAGAGGCCTCGGGACGATTTGAGAAAGGTCTTAATATTGAAAATGTATTAACTGCAATAAATAGAGCGGCTCAGCTTGTGGAAGAGTTGGGAGCTGGCACCGTATGCAAAGGTGTAATAGATGAATATGTTAAGAAGCCTGAGCAAAGGGAAATTGTTTTCAAACCTGACAGAATCAACGCTCTGCTTGGGACAAATATTTCTGCAGAGAAAATGGTCCAAATTTTTAAGGCAATTGAGCTTGAAGTTTATGACGACTTTAAAATAAGGGTTCCGTCTTTTCGCGCAGATATTGAAGGAGAAGCAGACTTAGCCGAGGAAGTTGCCAGATTTTATGGTTACAATAATATTGAAGCAACTTTGATGTCAGGTAAATCCTCAACACTTGGAGGAAAGTCATACAAGCAAAAGATAGAGGATGTTATAAAAGAAACTATGATTGGCTGTGGGCTTTCTGAAGTCTATACCTACTCTTTTTCAAGCCCTAAGGTGTTTGATATGATTAGGCTACCAGAAGACAATGACCTAAGAAGAGCTGTTGTAATTTCTAATCCACTTGGTGAGGATTACAGCGTCATGCGCACAACTACGCTTCCAGATATGCTGGATTTGATAAGCCGCAACTATAACAGAAGAATCGAAGAAGCTGCTTTTTATGAGCTTTCCTATGTTTATCATCCTCTGAGTCTTCCTGTAACCGAGCTACCAACCGAAAAACAAGTGTTGACATTAGGTATGTATGGGAACTATGATTTTTATAGTTTAAAGGGTATAGTGGAAGAGCTACTCGATATACTTGGTATCAGCGATTATTATTTTGAGACTGAAAAAAGAAGAGTTGAATTTCATCCGGGAAGAACTGCAGATTTGATCATAAATAGCAGCCATGCAGGAATAATAGGGGAAGTGCACCCTGAGGTTTTGGAAAACTTTAGAGCTCCTCAAAGAGTGCTTGTTGGCATGCTTGATGTTGAATCACTGATAAAAGCTGCAAACCAAGTGCCTCACTATAAAACGCTTCCTAAATATCCTTCGGTTTTAAGGGATATAGCGATTCAAGTAAAAGATGATATCATGGTAGGGCAAATAGATGATATTATTAAAAAGGAATCAGGAAGTATATTTGAAAGCAGTCATTTGTTTGATGTATATAAAGGCAGTCAAATTCCTGAAGGGATGAAGAGTATTGCCTACAGCATTACTTTTAGAGCCGATGATCGCACGCTCACAGATGATGAGGTCGCAAAAGCAATGGAGAATATTCTAAAACAGCTTAAAGCTCAATTAGATGCAGATTTGAGAGAATAATATATGTGTTTGCTTTAGTTTGCCCGGGAAATGAATGATGCCCAGTTTCATAAAATCTCCCGGGCATTTCCTATGGAATTTATGTGCCTACATTTGATCCTTAGCCATTTGTATCATTTTTTTAACCATTTGTCCGCCAATAGGACCACCTTGCTCTCCATTTATTCTTGAGGGAACATCACCTTTATAGTGATCATTGAATTCCTTGCAGTACTGAAGATGTCCTATTTCTTTTGCAGCCTCAAGCTTAAATTGCTTCATAGCTTCTTCTTTACCGGGTTCTGAATACCTTTTTCTTGCCATTATTTTCACCAACCTGTTTAATATTTTAGGCAAATATTTATTATGCAGTGTGGTTTTTGATAAAAATATGCCTGCCTATTTTACATAAGTAGTGTGCTCATAAAAATCCTTTTTAAAACTATTTAATTTATTCCAAAGCTGGAATTAATCTAGTGTTTGTTCTGCTCACTGCAATGCGTTTTTTTAGACACAACATGATAATATGTGTGTAACAAAAAGAACAATTGGCTTTATTTTGCCAGAAAACCCGGTGAGCGGAATATAAAAATGCGTGAAAAAAACACGATGGGTTTTTAGCTTTTTGCGCCATGGATGGCGCATAAAAAGCGTTAGCATTTTTATATTCTACGAACCGTTGGTTTTCAAAAAATAATTAGCCTGTTCTGTTGTTACACACATATGAATGTAAACTAATTCCAAACTATTCAAAAAAGCAGATTGAAGTTATGTATGTCATACCTTTGACATTCTTTATAACATACTTTAAAATGTAATTAATACAAAAATTAAATATTTATTTGTCCTTGCAAAAGCAAAATACGAGAAACTACTGGGGGATGTTAACTTTGAATTCTAAAATAAAGTCTGAACAGGTAGACAGACTATTTAAAGCAATTTTAATGCTTGAAAATATTAACGAATGCTATAATTTTTTTGAAGATATCTGTACTATAGCTGAAATAAAAGCTCTTGCCCAGAGGCTTGAAGTTGCGAAAATGCTGAGGGATAAAGTGACTTATACTGATATTTGCGAAAAAACTGGAGCAAGCACTGCAACAATAAGCAGAGTTAACCGCTCTCTTAATTATGGTGCAGACGGATACAATCTTATTCTTGATCGTCTGGAGAATAAAGACGAAAAAATTTGATTGCTTGAGGTGTTAAATAGATGTTGTACATTGTAGCTGTGGCAATTGGTATTATAGCTGGCAAACTGGCTGGTGGAAAAATAGCAAACCTAGCTGAGTTAAAACTTGAAAAAACCTGGATAATAATAACGGCATTCCTGATCCAAGCTACTGCCCAGATACTTGGTCTTAATGGATTTGGTTTTATATCTCGTTATAGCTTTGTTATACAGGCTATAGTTTTTTGTCTACTTTTTTCAGGTTTTTGGATTAATCGAAGATACTTAGGTATCTTGTTTATAGGAATTGGATGCTTATTGAATGCACTGGTAATGATGTTTAATGGAGGAAAAATGCCTGTCAAGGAAAGCATACTAATAAGTCAAGGTGCAACCCCTGAAATTATCGAACAGGTAAGGCTAGGGCTTGACGGGAAGCATTCTTTGATAAATGATAGCACACGGCTTGTTTTTTTGTCAGACATTATTGAAACACCACCGGTTCTTGACTGGATGATGCAGATTATAAGCTTGGGTGACATTATTGTGGTAATTGGTCTTTGTGTATTAATATTTGAAGTAACAAAAGATGGTAATGCTCCATATAAAGCAGGAGGGTTTAATAGTGAGAAAGCTAATTGAAAAGGTATTTGGTTCATATAGTGACCGCGAAATAAAGAGAATAATGTCTATTGTAGAAGAAATAGAATCCTTGGAGCCTCAAATGCAAGAACTAAGTGATGAGCTGCTTAAGGGGAAAACTAAAGAATTTAAAGAAAGGCTTAAAAACGGTGAGACACTTGATGATATTCTTCCGGAAGCATATGCTACTGTCCGAGAAGCTTCTGTAAGGGTGCTTGATAAAAGGCATTTTAGTGTACAGCTTATGGGTGGGATAATATTACACCAGGGCAGGATAGCCGAAATGAAGACAGGTGAAGGAAAAACGCTTGTAGCAACACTACCTATTTATCTTAATGCACTCGAAGGTAAAGGTGTGCATCTGGTTACAGTAAATGATTATCTGGCGAGGTTTCACAGTGAATGGATGGGCAAAGTATACAATTTTCTTGGTTTGTCTGTTGGACTTATTGTTCATGACATGAACAATACAGAAAGACGAAAGGCCTATAATTGTGATATCACATACGGAACCAATAATGAATTTGGATTTGACTATCTTCGTGACAATATGGTCATTTATAAGGAGGAAATGGTTCAACGGGAGCTAAGCTATGCAATAATTGATGAGGTTGACAGTATACTTATTGACGAAGCTCGTACACCGCTTATAATTTCAGGTGCCGGAGACAAGTCAACAGACTTCTATAGGTTGGCGAATACTTTTGTCAAAAAGCTGAAAGCTAAGGTTTTTACTCAAACTGATGACAAGCAGGAAATGGACGATATTGCAGAGGATTACATTGTTGACGAAAAAGCCAATACAGTATCCCTTACAGCAAATGGAGTTAATACAGCAGAAAAGTTTTTTAATATTGAAAATCTTACCGACCCTGAAAACATGACCATACTGCATCATGTTAATCAAGCATGCAGAGCACACGGACTAATGAAGCTTGACAGAGATTATGTTGTAAAGGATGGAGAGGTAATAATTGTAGATGAATTCACCGGACGTTTGATGTATGGAAGGCGTTACAGCGAAGGGCTTCATCAGGCAATAGAAGCAAAAGAAGGAGTAACTGTGGAAAGGGAAAGCAAAACGCTTGCCACCATAACATTTCAAAATTATTTCCGTATGTATAAAAAACTTGCCGGTATGACGGGTACTGCACTTACCGAAGAACAGGAATTTAGGGATATATATGGTACTGATGTTGTGGTGATTCCTACCAACAAACCTATGATAAGGGTAGATAATCCGGATGCGGTTTATAAAAATGAACGAGGTAAGTTTATGTCTGTTATAGAAGACATAGTAGAGTGCAATAAGAAAGGGCAGCCAGTTCTTGTGGGTACAATTTCTATTGAAAAATCAGAGCTATTGAGTGCTCTTCTTAAAAAAAGAGGCATAAAGCACAAAGTACTTAACGCTAAGTACCATGATATGGAAGCAGAGATAGTTGCTCAGGCAGGAAGACTGGGCGCAGTTACAATTGCAACAAACATGGCAGGTCGTGGTACAGATATTATGCTAGGCGGAAATCCTGAGCATATGGCCATGCAAGAGATGAGAAAAAGGGGAATCCCTGAAGAAATAGTACTGATGGCTATCGGTTTTTATGAAACTGACAATCCTGAGATAATTAGCGCAAGAAAATTGTTCCAAGAGCTCAATTCAAAATATAAAATTGAGACTGATGCTGAACATGAAAATGTAGTTGCTGTAGGAGGACTCCACATTATAGGAACAGAGCGTCATGAATCAAGGCGTATTGATAACCAGCTACGTGGTCGTTCAGGTCGTCAGGGAGATCCCGGATCTTCAAGATTTTATATTTCTTTGGAAGATGATCTGATGAGATTATTTGGATCAGACAGGATTTTAGGTATGGTTGAAACACTTGGACTTGAGGAAGACCAACCTATAGAACACCGTATGCTTTCTAGTGCTATAGAGAATGCACAAAAACGTGTTGAAGGAAAGAACTTCAATATAAGAAAGCACGTGCTCCAGTATGATGATGTTATGAATAAACAAAGAGAAGTTATATACCAGCAGAGAAGGACGGTTCTTAACGGAGAAAGCTTAAAGCCTAACTTTGAGAAGATTATTTTGTCAACAGCCGAGCACATGGTGAAAGTTTATTGTGCGGAAAGCCCCCATCCTGATTACTGGGACTGGGAAGGACTGATAAGTTATGCTGAAAGTATATTTCTTCCTAAAGGTGCATTAGATGATCTGAAAAACAATATGGATGATGTTACTGTAGACGTTTTGAAAGATCGTCTTATAAGAATAGCAAGTGACATTTATAGTAATAAGGAAGAACAATTTGGAGCAGAAATGATGCGTGAACTCGAGAGAGTTGTAATGCTTCGTGTGGTTGATCAACGATGGATGGATCACATTGATGCAATGGATCAGTTAAGACATGGAATCGGGCTTAGAGCATATGGGCAAAGGGATCCTGTTATTGAATACAAGTTTGAAGGATATGAAATGTTTGAGGAGATGATAAAGAATATTCAAGAAGATGCTTTGAGAATAATCAGTAAATCTCGTGTAGACAATGCTTCAACAAAACGAGAAAAAGTAGCTGAGCCAACCAGTGCCTCACATGGGGACCAACCACAAAAACAGCAGACTGTTAAGAAAGGT
This sequence comes from uncultured Clostridiaceae bacterium, assembly GCA_964411505.1. Classification (GTDB taxonomy): domain Bacteria; phylum Bacillota; class Clostridia; order CAYPLH01; family DUMO01; genus CAYPLH01. Next base: position 8,054 of record CAYPLH010000061.1, read on the forward strand.
GCTTATGTGGGTCGTAACGATCCATGCCCCTGTGGTAGCGGTAAAAAATACAAAAAGTGCTGTGGTAAATAAATATTGACCATTGAATATGACAATATATGGGAGGCTGATATGGACTACAATGAATCAATTTTATATATACATGGTACTTATAAATTTGGTATAAAGCTGGGATTAGAAAATATAAGAGCGTTGCTTAATCTAATGGGGAACCCCCAGAGCAATTTGAAATTTATTCATATTGCAGGCACTAATGGGAAAGGTTCAACAGCAGCATTTATAACCCAGATATTAATAGAAGCAGGATACACTGTAGGGACATTTACTTCGCCATACCTTAGGAAGTTTACTGAGCGCATAACGGTTAATAATACAGAAATCGAAGAAGATGTCCTCGCTAAGATTACCACTGTAATTAAAGATAAAATAGGGCTAATGAAAGCAAAAGGAATGAACCATCCAACTGAATTCGAGATAATAACAGCTATAGGTTTTCAATATTTTTTTGAGAAAAAATGCGACATTGTGATACTTGAGGTTGGTATGGGAGGTAGGTTTGATTCCACAAATATTATAAACTCACCACTTGCTTGTGTAATGGCTTCAATAAGTTATGATCATACTAAATATTTAGGAAAAACTCTTACCGAAATAGCCTCTGAAAAAGCTGGTATTATAAAAGATAACAGTCGAGTTGTTGCGTACCCTTCAAAAGAGGAAGCAATTAAGTCTATAGAAGATAAATGCAGCCAGACAAACTCAGTACTTTATAAAGTAAGACATGAAGATGTGAAGGTGCAAAGTGAAGATATTTTTGAGCAGGAATTTAATTATGAGAATTTAAAATCGCTTAAAATACACCTGCCGGGTGATTTTCAGACGTATAATGCGGCTGTTGCAGTAAAAACTGTACAACTGTTGAAAGAACAGGGTTATAAAATTGAGGAAAGTGATATAAGAAACGGACTTAAAAAAACAGAATGGCCTGGAAGAATAGAGGTTGTTTCAACCAATCCAACAGTAATAATTGATGGAGCGCATAACCCAGATGCAGTAGAAAAGTTATCATACAGTCTAAAAAAGTATTTTCCGGGTAAAAAGATTATTTTTATTATGGGTGTAATGAAAGATAAAGATTTTATACAAATGATTGAAAAGGTTACGCCTATTGCAAGCTGCTTTATTGCAGTGACAGCTTCTGACAATGATCGGGCTCTTGCAGCAAGAGAACTTGCAGAGTATATAAAACGGTATTGTAATAATGTGATTGTTAGTGATACAATTAAAGAGGCTGTTAAAATGAGTATTAATCTGGCAAGTGTGAATGATGTTATTTGTGCTTTGGGTTCACTTTATTATATTGGTGAAGTAAAAAGCATGTTTGATAGTGAGGAACGGAATACTCGAAAAATATGGGGGTAGAAGTCACACAATATACATTGTATTATTTATTCTTTAAAAGTCCGGGGGTGTAAATGTTGATTAATTACAAAGCGGAGTTGGAATATTTTACTCCGATACAACTTAATTTTGATGACATCGAAGGTGAAATTCCTGACAATATAAAAAACTCGGCGATACTATTCAATAAAGCACTGGATAATATAAAAGTCGGAAGTGAAGATATTGCAATTATTGAACTTCGAAAAGCTATATCAATGAATCCGGACTTTCTTAAAGCAATGAATCTGTTAGGTCTGGCATACTGTATTATGAATGACTTTACTAGTGCTGCTCAGGTTTTCAAGCGGGTGATAGAAGCTGAAAAAAATAGTGTTAAAGCATTGGAGTACATGAACAGGATTAGTGGAATGAATATGGAAGATACAAAGGTTGTTCCTGTACAAAAAGTGACTAAGAAAAAGGTTAAGGCAGCAAAAACAAAAAAGCAAGCACCAAAATCTTCCCAAAAAGATGATATTATCTTTGGACGTTTCAAGTTTGACCCTGCAAACTTTATTTTAGGTATTGTTATAGGAATAATTTTAATATTGTTTATTGGCTTTATATACTTTTTTTTCATTGATACGGGAGATGATAAGGAAGAGGATATTATCAACAATCCTTTGGATACAGTATTATCGCAAAAAATACGGCTTGAGGTTGAAGAAGAGCATAATAAACAGCTTACTGAAAAAGACAGTGAGATCGATCAACTAAAAAATGACCTTGAGGCTGCAAAAAAGAGTTCTGAATATCTTAAGAACGTAATTATTTTAAACGATGTTGAGAACTTGTTTGAGTTGGAAAAGTATGAGGAAGCAGCGGATCTGTTTCTTAAAATCAAAGAACTACAATTTACTGGTGAAGATGGGGATTTGTATGACAAAATAGTAGCTGAAGATATGAACAAAGCTGCATGGGCTTTATATAATGCAGGTCTTGACCATTTCAAAAAGGCTCAGTACAGTATGGCTCTAGAGAGATTTTTAAAAGTTGACGCTTATGTAGAAGAATGGGAGAGCATGGACTGGCTTATGTACCATACCGGTGTTTGCTATAAAGAATCGAATGATTCAAGAAAGGCATTGGAAATTTTTGAGGAAATAAAAGAAGAATACCCAAGAAGCGGAACACTTCAGTATGTTGAGTATATGATTGATCAGATATTAAATAATGTGTAGACTAACCAACTAGCTCAACTTTTGGACCAGCAATTCTCTCATAAACATAAGAAACAAGTCTTGCAGGATACACAACCATAACAATATAAATAAGGGGATACGCGGGAACTATTAATCTGGGATAATCTCCATATGAGAAAAATGCAGCAACAGCGTAGTGGTATAAGATGATTAATACAATAATTACAATAGGAAACAGTATTTTTTTTGTCTTCTTCTTTGCAAAGAAAATCAAATACAACATTTCTGTAATCGCAGGAATAACTAAAATATAAGCGCGGTCAAAAAAATCTGTCATTTTCTTTATATCTACTAATAGAGCACTTTTGTTTTCTGATATAGCAAGCTCATTTATTGCAATATAATCTTCAAAGGGAGATTTTAAAAGCAGTTCCACAGTTTGGCCTAAGCTTTTTACAATAAATTCAAAAGGATGCCTGACTAATATCGCTTTTGCATATTGACCAGCTTTTTCATAGTGATTACCTATGTATCCATAATTGCCCACGAAATGCCAAGGTTCAGGGAACTTTCCGTTTACTAACCTTCCAGCGTCTTCATTTGCCATGAATCTGTCTATGTCGTCTTTAAGTTCAGGAACATATCCTCCCATGTTATATTGCATAACCTTGCCCAAGTAATTCACACTTCCTACAGATGAGAATCCGAAATAACCAGTTTGTGCATAGTGCAAGGCAGAATAAAGAACAATACTTCCATAAATAACTGCAAGACATAAAGATAATGGTTTTATAAGTTTATACAAGCTTATATCTTTCAGCATAAAAAATCTTAAAAGAATAAATATAAGTATAAGAATAGGAAGCATTAGAAAGAATGGTTTTGTATATATTGCAAGAAATGAAATAATAAAAGAATAGTATAGAAACTTAACTCTCTGGCGGTTAAAAAACAATACAAGGCAGTATGCAGCTAGTGTTACTAAAAAAATCGAAAAGTTTTCAGATAACAGTATAAAATCCCAATTATAAATGGTGAAGCTGATTGCTGCAATAAACGAAGAAATATAAGCTATAATACGATTTTGAAAAGCTTCATTCACCAATAGATAAATTACAAAAACATTTAATAAACCTAGTAACGATTGAAGATAAGGCATTACATAACCTATATTTGCCCATCCATAATTTGCTGCCATAATCATAATTCCCAATGGATATATTGGTGGTCTGTATTCATTAAGGCCAAGATGATAGTAGATACTCATTGCACAGTCATAATAAGTTGTTGTATCACTCACTTCTATAGCTTTACCTATTGATTTGAAAAACAAAATACGAACGCCAGCACCACATATAATAATTGCAGCCATAATTAAGTAGTTATGAACAATTTTATTTTTTTTAAAAGTACTTTTTTTGTTTTCAGTATTCAAAAGAACCTCCCACAAATTGGATTAATAAATATATTATTTGGTAAAAATCAAAAAAAATACACAAATAGTTGGCTATTCAATAAATAAATACAAGAATCACAGAAACAAAAAACTATTTTTAAAAAAAAGTACAAGCCTGCAACAATCACTGTTTTGGTGAGTTTGTAATATATATAAAGTATAAAGCAGCTTAAGAATAAAGATGTCTGGATGCAGGTGATTTTTGTGGAAGGTAACATAAATAAAAGACTTAACCTTGTATTAAGTGGTGGAGGTATTAAGGGTATAGCTTATATAGGCGTTTTTGAAGTCATAGAAAGTATGGGTTATCATGCGGGAAACATTGCTGGTGTTTCAGCAGGTGCTCTAGCTGGATCATTTGCTGCAGCTGGATATAAGGCTGATGAAATCAAGAAGATAATGCATGAATTTGATTTTGAGAAACTTAGTATTTCACAGATACCTCAAAAGGTACCTGTAGTGCAAAGATACATGGAGTACAATCCGGAGCTTTTAATGCAAACTAGAAATAATATGCGATTTTTTATGAGTAACACGAATTATAATGAGCGAAGTAATGATGATATAGAATTTTTATTAGACTTGCCACAATACCGTGCGAATTTTCTAAAAAACCTAGTTACATTGAGTAAAAAAGGATCTCTCTTTGACGGAGATCTCCTTGAAAATTGGGTATATAAAGTTCTTGCACGCCGTGGTATAAAAAAATTTGGAGATCTTAGAGGTGGCATAAAAGATCAAGTTAACCCAGGTGGTTATAAATTAAGAATGACTGCAGTTGATATAAACCGCGCAAAAATAGTTGTGTTACCTGATGATATTTCCTATTATGGTATAGAACCTGACAAGCTTGAAGTTGCAAAAGCAGTTAGGATGAGTACTGCAGTTCCTTTTGCGTTCAAAGCGGTGGAATTGCCAAAGACAGAATGCAGCAAAACTAAAATGCATTATTTGGTTGATGGAGGCGTATTTGACAATTTTCCAATGTGGATGATTAACTACTCAAAGACTGTTCCTAAAATAGGATTCAGATTATATAGCGGTGAGGAAAAACTTCTGAGTCTGAGTACACCGCTCAAGGTGCTCAAATCTCTAATTAACGCTGTACATGATACAGGAGTACCGACTAATCAAGTGGACAGTTCATTTATTGCTAAAATTGATGTATCAAAAGTTTCATCTTTGGATTTTGGTCTTGATGAGGAAGAGAAAGACTATCTTTATAATTCAGGAAAAAATGCAGCCTATAAGTTTTTTAGCAGTTTTGACTATCGAATAAGCAACATCAGGTATCTTTTTCATTGGTTATTCGGAAGGTAAACTGGCAGGACACAGATAATTATAATATGCTTTTTAGATTGTGATTAATGATATAGTGTAGCAACAGAACTGGCTAATTATTATTTTAAAAACTAACAGTTCGTAGAATATAAAAAAAGCAAATCAAAAGCCTCAGAAAATTTTACTTTATTTTTTCTTGGATATATATTATCATGTATACATATATGGGTGAATAGGGGGCGTTGCTATGCAATACGAAAGCACCAGAGGGGGAGTTGGATCTGTATTATCAGCAGAGGCTATCAAACAGGGTATTGCACCTGATGGGGGACTATATGTTCCGGAACAAAAGATAAAAACAGCTGATAATTTTTTGCAAAAGCTTGTTGATATGGATTATAAAGGAAGAGCTGTTGAGATTTTAAAATATTTTTTGGATGACTATACTGAAGATGAAATTAGAGAGTGTGTTTATAGAGCATATACTGAGGAAAAGTTTGGGAGTAAGGAAATAGCTCCAGTTCATAAGTTGAATGATAATATATACGTTTTAGAACTTTTTCATGGTCCTACTTGTGCCTTTAAGGATATGGCTTTGCAGATTCTGCCTCATTTGCTTGTCAAAGCAGTAGCAAAGCTTGGGGAGAAGGATAGAATTGTAATCTTAGTGGCAACTTCTGGTGATACTGGAAAAGCGGCTCTTGAAGGGTTTAAGGATGTTGATGGAACAAGTATAATAGTATTCTACCCTGAAAACGGGGTAAGTCAGATTCAAAAGATGCAGATGATAACCCAGACAGGGAACAACGTTCACACTGTTGCGGTAAAAGGAAATTTTGACGATACACAGAATGGAGTTAAGGAAATTTTTGCAGATGAAGAGCTTAATAACAGACTGAGTCAAAATGCAATAAAGCTTTCTTCAGCTAATTCTATTAACTGGGGGCGTTTAGTACCACAGATAATTTATTATTTTTCAGCTTATTGTGATATGGTAAAAAGTAATGAGATTAATATTGGAGATAAAATAAATATTGCTGTTCCTACAGGTAATTTTGGCAACATCCTTGCAGCATTTTATGCTAAAGAGATGGGGCTGCCTGTAAACCGCTTTATTTGTGCTTCCAATGAGAACAATGTTCTAACTGAATTTATTAATACAGGAACATATAATAGAAACCGTGAGTTTAAGAAAACTATATCACCGTCAATGGATATTTTAATTTCAAGCAATCTTGAAAGGCTGCTTTTTGAATTGATAGAGCATGATTCTACATCGGTAAATCAATGGATGGACAGTCTTAAAAAAAATGGAGAATACACGGTTGATGAAGAAACAAAGAAAAAGATATCTTCTTTGTTTTGGGCAGATTATACAGATCAAAGTGATACACTTGCAACAATTGAGTGTATTTATGATGAATATAAATATCTTATTGACACTCATACTGCTGTTGCCATTGATGTGTATGACAAATATATTATTTCAACTAATGATATGACAAAAACACTCATTGCATCAACTGCAAGTCCATTTAAATTTAATAAAAGTGTAGCATATGCGGTATTAGGAGAAGCTAACATAGTAAATAAGGACGAACATGAGCTTCTTGAAATATTGGCAGGTGAATGTGAACTTGAAATACCTGGGCCTTTACGAAATCTAGATAAATTACCAATAAAGCATAATACTATATGTAAGAAAGACCAGATGAAAGAAACAGTGGGAAAAATACTGGGGATTTACTAGTTTAAACAGGTATTATCTGTTCTTAAAAAAGCTGGGAGGATATCTTCTTGCTTAATTCTAATAAAGTAATGTTGACATAGTGTAGTAAAACAAAGCCAATTGTTCTTTTTACTACACTATATTATTTTCACAATGTGAAAAAGCGAGCGTATTAGAATCGCCTCGAGTATCTAGAACTAGTTAAATGGTTCTGTTGTTATCTACATAACATCTTACTATCAAAAAACTTAAGACGTGAAAAGCCTGGTTAAAGAGTTAATAAAATCCTCTTGCACAAAGAGGATAGTTATGTTAATATTACTCAAGTGAAAAACATATGTGCACGTAGTAAAGACAGGAGGGCGTTATGAAAAAGAATGCTACATACCTGCTTATAGATACGTCGGTTTTACCTGATGTATTTATAAAGGTTATTGAAGTAAAAAAAATACTTGGAAAAGGTGAAGTAAAAACAGTGAATGAAGCTGTACAAAAAGTGGGACTAAGCAGAAGCGCTTTTTACAAGTACAGGGATTATGTCTATCCGTTTTATGATATGACCAGCAGACATGTGGTAACTCTTTTTTTTGTACTTGAAGATTTTTCAGGGATACTTGCTAAAATTATTAACAAGATTGCTGTTTCTAGGGCAAATATTCTTACAATAAATCAAAATATCCCTATTAACGATCTTGCTGATGTCACAATATCTATTGAAACTGATGGGATGGTAAAAAATGTGACAGAGCTTATGAATGAAATAAGTGAAATTGAAGGTGTTAGAAGACACGAGATTTTAGCCCGGTAACAAAATAGATTAATTGAAAAGTTAAAGATTTGTTATCTTCATTCTTTTATGATGTGATTGCACAATATATGGTGACAAACAATAACAAGAGCAGTAGCTTTGATATTAAAAACAATAATGGAAAAGATTTATGAAAACATCAAGTTGGAATTACAAAAACACTGGAGGTATTTTATGATAAATGTTGCAATCTTAGGTTACGGAGTGGTAGGCTCCGGAGTTGCTGAGGTGCTGAGAAAAAATGCTGCAGGTATTAAGCGCCGTTCTGAAAAGGAAATAAAGCTAAAAAGAATCCTGGATATAAGGGAATTCCCGGATAGCCCTGAAAGGGATCTATTTACGAAAAATCCAGATGATATATTTGAGGACGATAGTATCAAAATAGTTGTTGAGACTATTGGCGGAACACGTAATGCTTACCAACTGGTCAAAGAGGCTATCAAGAAGGGAAAGCATGTTGTTACTTCAAATAAGGAGCTTGTAGCAGCTTATGGTTCCGAGATTCTTAAACTCGCATGGGAAAACAATGTAAATTTTTTATTTGAAGCCAGCGTTGGTGGCGGAATACCCATTATAAGACCTCTTAGTGCTTGTTTAGCAGCAAATGAAATTATGGGAATAACCGGAATTCTAAATGGAACAACTAATTATATCCTTACACAGATGAAAGAAGAAGGAAAGGATTTTGCTACTGCGCTTTATAATGCAAAAAAGAAAGGTTATGCAGAAGCTGATCCAACCAATGACATAGAAGGTTTTGATACAAGCCGTAAAATAGCAATACTATCATCAATTGCATATAATGAATATGTGAACTCTGAAAACATACACACCGAAGGTATTACAGGGATATCTTTTAGGGACATGCAATATGCAGAGGTATGTGACCGAGTTATAAAACTTGCAGGAGTTAGCAAAAAAATTGATGACAAAATATATGTTATTGTAAGTCCGTTTTTAATAAATAAATCAAATGCTCTTGCAAATGTTGAGGATGTTTTTAATGCAATCGTAGTCAAAGGAAATGTTGTGGGTGAAGTTATGTTCTACGGAAAAGGAGCAGGAAAACTTCCGACAGCTAGCGCTGTAGTAGCTGATATTATTGATATAGTCAAAAATGAAAGAACTTATGGAAAAAATATTAGTACTGTTAATGATGACAATAATCTAATCAATTACAAGGAAGCAAGTTCTAGGTTTTTTACAAGACTGAAGGTTAGTGATGTTGAAAATGCTAGGCAAATCGTAAAGAACATTTTTGGCGATGTCCACTGGGTTTGTCTTAATGAATCCAGCACTATTGATGAATTAGCATTTATTACACCCTTAAAGTCTGAAAAGCTTATAGAAGCTGACTTTGGAAAACTTTGTGAAAACTCGTCGATTGTAGCTGTAGAAAGTAGCATTAGATTATTGGAAGAATAGAGCTTATAATATTTTAGTAATAAAAATGGAGGATAGGGATTAATGAAAGTATCGAAATTTGGAGGAACATCGCTAGCTACTGCAACTCAGGTCAAAAAAGTTTGTAGTATTGTGTTATCTGACCCAGAGAGACAATATATCGTGGTTTCAGCTCCGGGCAAGAGATTTAAGGATGATACCAAGGTTACAGATTTATTGATAAATTGTGCAAATGCAAAAATATCAGGAGGTTTGGCAACTGATCAAATTAATAGGGTTGTGGAAAGATATGCAGAAATTGCATCGGGGCTTGGTTTGAATGACAATATCATCAAAATAATAAAAGAGGATTTGAATATGCGTATAAAAGAGGAAACAAGTAATGAGAGTCAGTTTACCGACTTGTTAAAAGCTGCGGGAGAAGACAATGCAGCCAAACTTGTAGCCGAGTACTTAAAATCAATTGGAGAGGAAGCTGTTTATATAAATCCTAAAGACGCAGGACTAATTTTAAGTACTGAATATGGAAATGCCCGTGTACTTCCCGAATCATATAATAATTTAAGCAAGCTAAATGATTGTAGCGGTATAAAGGTGTTTCCCGGATTTTTTGGATATTCGCTTGAGAATAAAGTAGTAACATTTTCAAGAGGTGGTTCAGACATAACCGGTTCAATCCTAGCGGCAGCCGTAAACGCTGATGTGTATGAAAACTTTACTGATGTTGATTCGGTTTATGTGGCAGATCCTAGGATTGTTGATACCCCTAGAGCTATATATGAGCTTACATACAGAGAAATGCGTGAACTGGCATATGCGGGGTTTTCAATTCTTCATGAAGAAGCACTTGAACCTGTCTACAGAAAGGGTATACCGGTTCATATTAAGAATACGAATAATGCTTCATCAAATGGGACCAAAATCGTTACCGAAAGAAAAACTGCCAACGGTCCTGTGGCGGGTATTGCTGCTGAAAGGGGCTTTTGCAGTATTAATGTAAGCAAGTATATGATGAATAGAGAAATAGGCTTTGGTAGAAAAGTTTTACACATACTGGAAGACGAAGGTATCTCTTTTGAGCATATGCCATCGGGAATTGATAATATTTCTATCATGTTAAGAGAAACGAAGTTTGATAAGCAAACTGAAGAAAGAGTTTTACGAAAGATACGGGAAGAGCTAAATGTAGATTCTGTTGATGTTCAAAGAGGTTTGGGAATTGTAGTGGTTGTCGGTGAGGGTATGAGTCAGACTATAGGTGTTGCCGCGCGAGTAACAGTAGCATTAGCAGGGGCAAATGTAAATATTGAAATGATGAATCAGGGTTCTTCAGAGGTGAGCATGATTTTCGGGATTAATTCAGAGGATTCGGAAAAAGCGGTAAGAGCACTGTATAAAGAGTTTTTCAACTAATGAAGGTATAATATGATTACATCTATAGGGAGTCATGATGTAACGTATTTGAATTTTATCAGTCTTTGTTTAGAAGGCTTTAAGCAAATATAATTTGATTGCTTTACCTTTAATAGCATGGAAGAGAACTAAGCTAAATGATATCACAAACTTGAAGGAGCACTTTCATTAATTTTTGTGCCTCTAAGCTTAGCGAAAGGAATGAAGCTTATAATGAAACAATCATCAACAAGAAAAATAGTCATAAATGGGCTTATGATTGCATTGGTTTTTCTTGCAACCTACTTTACAAAAATTTATGCATTGGTTCCACCTCCTGGCTATATAAACCTTGGTGATGCCATTATTATGACTACAGCGATTCTGCTTGGGAGTAAAAGCGGATTCCTTGCTGGTTCTGTAGGAGCTGCTTTTGCTGATATTCTCTCTCCTGGAGGTATAATTTATGCTCCGGTTACTTTTATTGTGAAAGGCATTGAAGGATATATTGTGGGAAAAATCGCCGGTAGCAAAAAACTAAGTAAAAAGGAAGTTGTGAGGATTGCTGCGGTATTAGTTGGTGCATTGATTATTCCAATAGGCTACTTTTTTGGAGAACTATATTTTCTTAAGATTTTTGACAATGAGGTCTTTGGATACGCTTATGCAATAGGTGGTCTTCCGGGCAATTTAATACAAGGCTTAGCCAATGCTGTAATTGCATATCCTTTATCAACAGTCCTGATTCATGCAGGAATAGCGTCTTTTATAAAGAACCCCTAAGGTTTGGATGCGCATAGAATACACAGGAGAAAAATAATATATGAAACTACCTTCAGAATTTTTGGAAAAAATGAAGATGCTTCTTGATGATAACGAATATGAGGATTTTGTTGCAGCGTTTGACAAATCAAGATATTATGGGCTAAGAGTTAATACCTTGAAAATATCAATAGAAGATTTTCTCGCATTAACAGAATTTGAACTGGAACCTGTACCATGGAGTAATGATGGCTTCTATTACAATGAAGATGAAAATCCAGGAAAGCATCCTCATTATTACGCAGGACTTTATTATATTCAGGAGCCTAGTGCAATGTTGCCCGCAACTGTGTTGGATGCAAAGCCAGGGGAAAGAGTATTGGATCTATGTGCTGCACCTGGAGGAAAAACCGTAAAAATAGCTGCTGACATGAAGGGGAAAGGTTTGATTGTAGCAAACGACATAAACCCCAATAGAGCAAAAGCTTTGATTAAGAATTTAGAGTTGTCAGGAGTGAGAAATGCAATAGTGACAGTTGAAAGTCCTGACAAGCTTGCGCTTATGTTTAAAGATTATTTTGACAAGATAATTGTAGATGCTCCATGTTCTGGGGAGGGTATGTTCCGTAAAGACACCGAGGCAGCACGAAGCTGGGGCAAATTCAAATCTGAAAGGTGTTCTCTGATCCAAAAAGATATATTAAATAATACTGCCCTAATGCTAAAACCGGGTGGAGTAATTGTATATTCTACATGCACATTTTCACCAGAAGAAAATGAAGTACAGATAAGAGAATTCTTAAAAAATCATCAAGATTTTTATCTATGCGACATTAATAATGTTAATGGTTTTGACAAGGGAAGACCAAAGTGGTGCGAAGGTATGGTAGATATTAGCAAGTCTGTACGCTTGTGGCCGCATAAAATAAAAGGTGAAGGACATTTTACAGCTCTTATGAAGCGAAAGGGTGAAAGTGTTACTTTGATGGAACCACCTATTCCACCTCCTGACTTTATTGGGGCAGATATTTTCTTTTCATTTATCAAAGACAACTTAAATATCACAATAGAAGGTTATTTTGAAAGGTTGGGAAATAACCTTTATTGCTTACCAGTAAAAGCTCCGGAACTTAAGGGAATAAAGGTAGCTAAATTTGGATGGTATATGGGTAGCTTCAAAGGCAGAATATTTGAACCTTCTCATTCTCTGGCCATAGTACTTAAAGCAGGGGAGTTTAAAAATACGATTAGTTTTTCTTCAAAAGATATTAATATTAATAAATATTTAAAGGGTGAGACACTTTTGTCAGAAGGTGCTAAAGGGTTATATGCAGTTTGTGTTGACGGTTATGTACTTGGTTTAGCAAAGCAAATAGACGGAACGCTTAAGAACCTTTACCCAAAAGGATGGAGAAAAATGCGGTAGGAGGGGTGACAGTATGAGGAAAACTCAGAGGTTGGACAAAATTCTATCCAATATGGGATATGGATCAAGAAAAGAAGTTAAGCAACTTATTAAAAAAGGTGTTGTAAGTGTAGATAGTATATGTGTTTTAGACAGCTCAATCACTATTGATCCTTATAAATGCCGTATTATGGTTAATGAAAAGCTTTTGGTGTACAAACAATATATTTATATAATGATGAACAAACCAATCGGTGTAATTTCCGCAACCTGTGATAATGAATTAAAAACTGTAATTGATATTTTACCTGAAGAATATCGGCATTATAATCCATTTCCCGCTGGTAGGTTGGATATAGATACAGTGGGGCTTCTCCTTTTAACAAATGCTGGGAAATTGGCTCACAGGCTTACTTCACCTACAAACCTTATCCCGAAAAAATATTATGCTTTGGTTGATGGAAGGGTTACTGAGTTTGATATTGAGAAATTTCGTGAAGGAGTATTATTGGATGATGGCTATAGGGCAATGCCTTCAGAATTGAAAATTCTACGGTCTGGCTTAGTGTCAGAGGTGGAGTTGATTATTTATGAGGGAAAGTTTCATCAGGTGAAGAGGATGTTCAAATCCACAGGTAAAAGTGTCAGATACCTTAAAAGACTTGAAATTGGTAATTTGGTATTGGATGATATGCTTCATGAAGGTGAATGTAGGGAATTAACTGAAGAAGAACTTGACAAGCTTATTGAGGTCTAAACTAAGCTTCGATATTATTTCCTAACATTGCAAAAGTTATATTTCTACAGCTCACGTGAACAGTAGCCAATAAGTTACAGTTTTTTATTATTTTTTATTTTTGAGAGTTAATTCTTGCATAAATAAGTTTACTGATATAAAATGTTAAAGGGCTTGTAACAAGAATTAATAACGTTTCATATAGATGTTATATGTACCAATAAAATGTATTTGTGGGTAAGGTTTATGCTTGATAATATTACTGATTGGTTTGTATCAAAAAGAAAAATATTTAGGAAAGTTTTTGTTGTTATTTTAACTTTGATTGAAATCTCTTTTTTTCTAATAGGTGTTCAATCTGCAGAGCCAAGATATCATAATGGCGAAGTGGTTTTGCCAGCTTTTTCTGAAGAAGTAGATGTTACTTCGTCACCGTTACCGGTTTTGGAAAATACAAGCTTGCCCGAACCTGAGGTGACTACGCCAATTGCTTTTGAGAACTTAAAAACACCTGTCCCGAAAGCTACAGCATCACCGAATACATCACCAGATATTGGTATTGCCCCAGAGCATACTACAACCCCCAAGCCTGAAAACACACCTGAACCTACATCAAAGCCCAATATAATAGATATGGACAGTTTAGAGGTACCCATTTATTGGGGCGATAGAGATAAAAATGCTGTTTTTTTTACATTTGATGATGGATATGACAAAGAAGCTTTAAGTATTACGCTGGATACCTTAAAGGAAAAAAATATTAAATGCACATTTTTTGTTGTGGGGGACTACCTTGAATATTTTCCTGACCTTTGGAAAAGAGTGATAGACGAAGGACATTATTTATGTAATCACACAGATTCCCACCGAATACTTACATCTCTTTCTGAAGAGGAAATCAGAAAGGAGATAACAGGATGGGAGGATACTATTTCAAAAATTATAGGTGATGAGTACCTGATAAAAATGAAAAAGGAATTTCCTTTTTTCCGTATGCCTGGTGGTGGCGGACATAATGACAAAAAAATTCTCGAAATACTTTCTGAGTATGGATATATACCTGTGGGCTGGTCACTTGAAACTTATAACAGTATAATAAAGCATCACAACACCGAACAAGAGCCAATAGAACCAATTATTGATAAGATAGTAAATCACGTTGTAAAGAACAGTCAAAATGGCATTATAATATTACTGCACATAAATTATCTTGATACTCCAAAACTTGATGAAATGTTGGACGGAGTTATTGAAAAGGGACTAACCATTGAAAATCTGGACAGTCTTCTGATAAGTAAGTAGTAAGTAGTAAGTAGTAAGTAGTAAGTAGTAAGTAGTAAGTAAGTAGTAAGTAAGTAGTAAGTAAGTAAGTAAGTAAGTAAGTAAGTAAGTAAGTAAGTAAGTAAGTAAG
>CAYPLH010000062.1:0-21922 GCA_964411505.1 uncultured Clostridiaceae bacterium
GGAAGCATATATCAAGTTTATGGGCAAGGGATTTTCAATACCGCTTAATTCATTTTATACGTTAGATGGTGATATTTCAAATCAAATACTTACCTTTGAAAAAGGCGATTACATAATTTCAGTTTGTAATGAGAACACAAATATAGAATGTAGTATAGCTGAGTTCTTGGAGAGCGATGTTGAAAGCAAGGCAATGGAATATTTATGAACCTCCACAACTCTGGATTTTTGTCCGGACACCTCATGATTTTTTTAAAATTTTCAAAAATGTCAAATATTTAATACCATAGTCAAAAACTCAACATCGAAAATATCAAATATTTAACATCATTATCAAAAATCTAATATTGACTATCCTAATAAATATAATAAAATTTAATTATAAATAAATGGAATCCATGGTACCATTTATTGCATTGGCTTACTTAATTAAATTTGAAGGGAGTTTTGTAAAATGAGTTTTAAGAGACATTTGCGGTTAACCTTGACAGTCCTGATTACCTGCATGTTGACATTTTTAGCTACCTTTGATGCGATTGCTATTGATGAGTTTCAAACAAATTCTTACTGGATAGAACCTGCCTGGGTATATGGCTGGGATGATGCTATTCCTTTCACTGAATTAGGATTTTATGATGATTGGGGATGGAGTAACGGGTCATTTGGTGAGGGAACATATACACTGGATTTATATGCGGCAGCATATGATTATGATCTGGAAAATGGTAGTATAGCCGGAGAAGTATTGATAGAGTATAATAATGGCTATGTAGAAGTAAGCTGTGAAATGTTTGAAGATTTCTACCAGCTTAATGAGGCATATTTGTGGATTGGTCCAACTCCAATTCCACCAAATGCGTCAGGAGAATTCTGGTATGATTTCACACATGAGCTGGATGCTAGCTATGCATTTTCAGGCAACATATATGTTGCTTTATATGCAGTTGTTACAACTGATCCTATTGTAACTTCATACGGAGCTGAGGCAGCAAACTCAACTGGAAACCCTATTGGTGGAGGAAATGGATATACGCATATTATTAGTAGAAATGATCCTGATATTGATTTTATTGTCGATACCAAGAGTGAGCTGCTTTCGGCATTTCAAAATGCTGAATGGGGGGACATAATATATGTCGAAGGATATGCAAGTATCAATATGGGTACAACTACAAGAACAGTTATACCAGCAGGAGTAACGCTTGCAAGCGATCGAGGCGTGAATGGCGCTCTTGGTGGAAGAATATATACAACAAGGAACGGGATACGGTTATTTAACATTGGGGGAGAAGGTGTTAGAATTACCGGTCTGCGTCTTGAAGGACCGCATAAAACTATAAAAGAGCAGTCTACTAGCAATAAAACTGTAGGTATGTATTGCCCATATCAGTATCTTGAGGTAGACAACTGTGAATTATTTGGCTGGAGTGATGCAGCGATCGGCATTTCAGGAACAGGCGGAGATGATATGATTACTGGGGGGTATATCCATCATAACAATATCCATCATAACCAGGCATCTGGCAACGGATATGGTGTTGTGCTATCTAGCGGAGGGGTAGCACTCATTGAAGCTAACTATTTTGACTACTGCCGTCATGCAATCTCCGGTACTGGAGTTGCTGGAGATGGGTTTGAAGCAAGGTTCAACATCTGTGGTCCAAATTGGATTTCAACATCTGCGCATAACTTTGATATGCATGGTGCTACAGTTGGAACGCAGACAATCGCAGGAACTACTATCAAAATTTACAACAACACATTTATGGGTACAACCGCTCAGATGCCCACATGTATTGCAATCCGTGGTATTCCCTTGGATGGCGCATATATCACCAATAATTGGTTTTACTTTACTAGGAGTGAACCAGTTTGGCAACAAATTGTTTTTGGCAATATGCATGTATTTAATAATCTGATTGGAGAAGAACCTGAATTATCTGTAAAAGGACCAGTTAAAATTTATTAGTAAAGACCACTCAGATTGTTTCCATAGCAGGTATTGATCCCTATGAATAGTCCTATCCCATGGAGGTAGGAGATTATAGACTCATGAAATAAGCTTCTGGTGAATTTCGTGAGTCTATCTGTATAGAGTTACAGCGTTCCATAAAATTATGTTCTGGTTGAACTTCAAACTTGCTAGTGGTAAAATAGTATCGGTTGTTTATACAACAATGCATACATTTGTTAAAAACGATTATTTAGTAAGACTTTTTCAATTCACTATTTGTTTATAAGGAGATACAAGCATGACTGATTTTAATTTTGATTTACAGCCTAAAATACAGCCGATACTTGATAAGGAATTCTATCCTGCTTCGCTTTTTAATCGTCGTTATCTTGAATTGGTGGATTTGTCGGGAAAAGCGGTGCCGATTAGAATTTCCATTGAACGAGGAGATGGCTTAATTTCAACTCTAGAAACACAGATTTTGGAAGAAAATCATGAAATGGCAGATTATAATCGTTTGTATATTGAACGTCTTATAAAATCATTTTTATGGATAAAAGGCGGATGGAAAATAACTTTTGGAGGTCCCCATAAGATAGGCAGATTCATAAAAGAGGCATATTCTTACGGTGGGATAAGGGAATTTGATGCAAAATTCATGTCAAAGGTTTACGAAAAACCGTTTGCTGTTGAAATAACTGACTGTTCAAATGTTCCTGAGTCTAGGGAGGGAGCCAAACCTATCGGAAGACATTTAGATGGTTGCCGTATAGGTTTTGATGCAGGTGGAAGTGACCGTAAGGTATCTGCAGTTATTGATGGAGAAGCTGTATTTAGCGAAGAGGTTGTATGGCACCCAAAGTTAAGTGAAAATCCTGATTATCAGTATGAAGGTATTATGGATTCTATAAAAAGAGCAGCTTCAAAAATGCCAAAAGTTGATGCAATTGGCGTGAGTGCTGCAGGAGTATATATTGACAATCGTGTTAGAGTTGCTTCGTTGTTTATAAAAGTGCCGGAGGATCTGTTTGAGAAAAAAGTGAAGGATATGTTTATCAATATAGCAAAAGAGATGGGGAATGTACCTATTGAGGTGGCAAATGACGGAGATGTTACCGCTTTGGCAGGTGCTATGGATTTGAACGACACAAATGTGCTCGGAATTGCTATGGGTACCAGTGAAGCGGGTGGTTATGTTGATGGACATGGCAATATAACTGGCTGGCTTAATGAGCTGGCATTTATACCGGTTGATTACAACCAGAGTGCAATGGTTGATGAGTGGTCGGGTGATTATGGATGTGGTGTCAAGTATTTCTCCCAGGATTCGGTAATTAAGCTTGCTCCGGCTGCTGGTATTGATCTTGATGAGTCACTGTCACCAGCAGAGAAGCTTAAGGCAGTTCAAAAATTATTTACAGAAGAGCACGAAGGTGCAAGAATGATTTTTGAGTCTATAGGATGTTATCTCGGGTATGCAATAGCGCATTATGCGTACTTTTATGATATTAAGCATGTGCTTATACTAGGACGTGTCACTTCAGGTGAAGGGGGAGCTTTAATACAGAAGTATGCCCAAAAGGTTCTCGAAGCGGAGTTCCCGGAGCTTGCATCAAAGATAAGCCTTCATCTTCCTGATGAATCAAGCAGACGTGTCGGTCAGTCTATTGCAGCTGCAAGCTTGCCGGATATAAATTTTATTATATGATTTGGGAGGGATTTTGTGCAATTTAAAAACAATGAAGCAGAGATTTTTATACCAGATAATAAACCAGTAGATGAGGCAGTAGAAAGAACTACGCATATGGCAATATCTGCACATCAGGACGATATAGAAATCATGGCGTATGATGGTATACTTAAATGTTTCGGACAAAATGATAAGTGGTTTTTTAGCGTAATTGCAACAAATGGGGCAGGAAGCCCAAGAGACGATATTTATGCATCATATACCGATGAACAGATGATGAAAATTAGAAAGCTGGAGCAAAAGAAAGCAGCCTATGTAGGAGAGTATGGAGCTTGCGCCATGCTTGATTATCCGAGTTTGGCTGTAAAGGATCCCATGAACAAAGATTTGGTTTGTGAACTCAAAGAGCTCATAAAGCTTGCAAGGCCTGAAATAATTTACACACATAATCCAGCCGACAAGCATGACACACATGTTGCTATCACATTAAGAGTAATTGAGGCATTAAGAGAATTACCTAACGAATACCTTCCGCAAAAATTATATGGCTGTGAAGTGTGGAGAGCCCTTGACTGGATTAACGACGATGAAAAAGTGTATTTTGATGTAGCCGGACATCCCAATATTGCGGCAGCAGTTTTGGCTGTGCATGATTCACAGATTTGTGGGGGAAAAAGGTATGATCTGGCAACAGCAGGCAGAAGGGCTGCGAATGCAACCTATGCACAATCTCATGGCACGGACAATTCATCTTCCATGATATATGCAATTGATCTTACACCGCTTGTTCAAGATAAAAATTTGGATGTTTTAAGTTATGTAAAAGGGTATATCGACCGTTTCAGGCAGGATGTAACTTCAAAAATCAGTAAGTTAATATAAAAAGCAAAGGTTATGATTACTCGTGGGTAAGTTGTAGAGCGACTTTTAAGGAAGATAATCACATTATTAGGTTTAGTGCAAAAGCTAGAGTAGTAAGTATGTATGTGTAAAAAATAATAGTTCTGTACGAAGAAGTAATATATAGTGGTAAAATGTCATTAAAATTATTTGGAGGTGTAGCTCATGAATATTATTGTTAAAGAAAATTATCTAAAAATGAGTAAATATGCAGCAAATATGATAGCAGAATTAGTGCGAAGAAAACCTGACTGTGTTCTTGGACTTGCCACTGGCGGAACACCAATTGGTACCTACCAGGAATTAATCAAGCTGCATAAAGAAGGTCTTGATTTTTCCAAGGTAAAAACCTTTAACTTAGATGAATACCTTGGAGTAGGGATGGATTTAAAAAAGCCGTACAGCATGGATCAAAGCTATGCGAGATTTATGTACGAAGAGTTTTTTAAACATATTAATATAAAAAAAGAAAATACTCATATTCCAAATGGATTAACGAAGGAACCTGAGAAATACTGTAAAGCTTATGAAGAAGAAATTATCAAAGCAGGCGGAATCGATCTTCAAGTACTTGGAATAGGTGGGGATGGTCACTGGGGATTTAATGAACCGGGTTCAGCCTTTACATCAAGAACCAGGGTAGAAGCATTAGCAGATCAAACTTTGGATGATAACTATGAAGCGTTTTATAAGAAGGCTGGCATATCAAGGGAGCAAATGCCCCACTATGCAATTACAATGGGGATAGGAACAATCCTTGAGGCTAGAAGTGTTGTGATGCTGGCAAATGGATCAAAAAAGGCAGAGATTGTTGCTAAAGCCCTAGAAGGACCGGTAACAAATGAGGTTACGTCTTCGGCAATTCAAGTGTTTAGTGGAGGTGCAACAGTAGTTTTAGACAAAGAGGCTGCAGCTAAGCTTAAAAAAGTATAAGTGGTTCCAGATTTTTGATACAGTAACAGGAATTCAAAAATAAAAAAGTGGAAAGAATATTCACTCCCTCCCAAACAAATATTCACTCCCACTACCTTATTTTTTCTATTTAGCTTTAGCTGGCTCTATGTTTATTTTCCTTCCCTTTATATGACTTTTGTTCATGATAGACAATACCTGTTTTGCATTTTCTTTTGGTACCTCAACAAATGTATATCTGTCATAAATGTCAATTGCCCCGATTAACCTGCCTTGAATACCTGCTTCAGCTGCAATAGCCCCTACCACATCCCTTGCACTGATTTTTTGTTGTTTACCGGCATTAATAAATAGTCTCACCATTCCAGGTTCGGCTCCCGAATCACTGAACTCTTCCTCGTCAACAGTCTGCTCATCCCCCTTTTCTTTTTCTACAGCCATTTTCAGCAATGCGGCTGCTATGTCAACAGATGTGGCATCTTCTCCCATTAATTCAGCTATTACTTTTATATATTTGTCTATATTTCCATCTTTCAGTGTTTCTTTGATTTCACCGGATATTTTAATAATTTTACTATCCTGGACATCATTTAAAGAGGGAACTTGCATTAAATGTATTGTGGTATTTGCATATCTTTGAATATCCCGGATAAGATAAATTTGTTTCTTTCCGGTTACAAAAGTAATAGCACGGCCGGTCTTTCCTGCACGACCTGTACGACCAATACGGTGTACATAATACTCTTCATCTTCAGGTATATCATAGTTAAAAACAATTTCAATATCATCCACATCAATTCCCCTTGCCGCTACATCAGTGGCAACAAGAATTTCAATTTTCCCTTCCTTGAACATATTCATAACCCGGGTACGTACCTGTTGTTTCATGTCTCCATGTAAGCCGTCGGCTAGATAACCACGAAACTGGAGTTGACTTACCAGTTCATCAACTCTTTTTTTGGTGTTACAAAAAACAAGTGATAACCAGGGATTATAAATATCTATCAAACGGCACAAAACTTCCAGTTTATTTGTTTGTGTTACCTCTAAATAATTCTGTTCAATACCAGGAACTGTTAACTGTTTACGCACTACTTTAACCAGCTGAGGATCTCTTTGATACTGTTTTGTAATTGCAAGTATCTCCTTTGGCATTGTAGCTGAGAACAAGACTGTCTGTCTTCTTGAAGGAATATCCTGAAGTATTGTCTCGATATCTTCCCGAAAACCCATATTCAGCATTTCATCTGCCTCATCCAACACAAGCATCCTTACCTCGCTGGTTTTTAAGGTATGGCGTCGCATATGATCCATTACCCTTCCGGGAGTTCCTACAACCACCTGTACGCCCTGCTTTAGAGATTTGATCTGCCGATCAATTGATTGACCTCCATAAATCGGCAAAGCCTTTATCCCTTGCTTATACTTTCCGTATTTTCTAATTTCATCACAAGCTTGAACAGCTAATTCCCTAGTCGGACAAAGAACCAATACCTGAAGGTTCCTATTATCAAGGTCAATCATCTCTAGTATTGGTATCCCGAACGCTGCTGTTTTTCCGGTTCCTGTCTGAGATTGACCGATAACATCTTTGCCTTGCATTATCAAAGGTATGCATAAGGTCTGTATAGCTGTAGTTTCTTCATACCCTAAATCCTCAACTGCTTTAAGTATTTCTTGTGATAATCCTAATTCTGTAAATTGTATTTTTCCCATTTAATTATGTTCCCTTTCTTTTATCGTGGTACTGTGAAATGCTGACTTTAGTATGTTACAGCATTTCTATAAGTGTTATTTGCGTGAAATAAATAATTTATTCACATTAAGACGTATAGGAATATTATAACGCGCATGGGCACATAGTTCCACCTTTTTTATTGTCTAGGAAAGTATACTTTCCTAGACACTGGGGATTGCAAAGGGGAAGCCCCTTTGCTGGTTTAAGGAGGGTGCTTAAGAATGCGGAGCATCCGTCGAAGGGAACCATAAGGTTCCCTAGCGAAAAAAAGTGGCGAAGCCCACTTTTTTATTGTGCCTGTGATAGCGTATTTCACAAATAGAGAATGAAGATGCAATCAAATTGTGGGTGTTTTTACAGATACTTCACGGGGATCACCCTATCGCTGTCTTTTAGCGTAATCAAGTTGTCGTACATGCAAATCACGCCGCCGGAACCGCGTTTAATATTTGGAATTTTATCGAGTAAAGCAAATGCGGAGATGTCTTTTTTCTGTGGATCCGCGTGTTTTTTCATTTCAAGGGGATAGAGTGTGCCGTTATCCTCAATCAGAAGGTCAATTTCATTCATGTTCTTATCACGGTAAAAGTACAGCGGTAAATCAAGGATACCTCTGTTGTAATAACTCTTGATGATTTCTGCAAGAACAAAGGTCTCGAAAAATGCACCTGCCATTGCTCCGCTTTTAAGCACATCCGCTGTGTTCCATCTAGTGAGATATGCAGCAAGACCTGTATCGAGAAAATACAGTTTCGGGGTTTTCACTGTGCGTTTCGTGATGTTATTGGAATAGGGTTTAAGCAAATAGACGATGTTTGATGTCACGAGAACAGACAACCACCGCTCTGCGGTTGGGGGACTGATGCCGACATCACGTGCTAACGATGCTAAATTCAGGAGTTGTCCCGTGCAACTTGCCGCCACTGTCATGAAATGCAGAAATTTTATTTCATCTCCGACCTGTGCCAACTGGCGTACATCACGCTCTATATAGGTCTTTACATAAGCGCCGTAGAACATCTGCCAGTTGTAGTTCTCATTTGTTGACAGTTCTGGCATACTTCCGCGATGAATAAATGCCCATACTTCATCATAGGAAAGCTCACGAGCGTTCTTCTTGCAGATAGTAAAGTATTCGTCTGTTGGTAAAAACGGTTCTGAAAATTCGATACCTTGTTTTTCCCTCGTGGATAAACCAAGCAGCGTAAGTAAGCCGAGCCGCCCCGCCAAAGATTCGCTGACATTCTCCATTAGTTGGAAACACCTTTTTACTGTGACTATGGATACAATATTGAAGTAGGGGATAATTTCTACGCCAATTTTGGTTGTGTTATCCTAGACGTTAACAGGGTTACAATTGGAGATAATGTACTGCTTGCTCCAAATGTTCAGATATATACTGCAGGGCATCCGGTAGATCCGGAAAAAAGACTTACTGGAAAAGAATATGGCAAACCTGTCTTTATCGGTAATAATGTCTGGATTGGAGGAGGAGTAATAATATGCCCGGGAGTGAAGATTGGCGATAATGTAACAATAGGAGCAGGTAGTGTGATAACTAGAGATATTCCTAATAATACAATTGCTGTGGGTAATCCCTGTAAAGTTATTAAAAGTGTGTAACAATTCATATCATACCTCGGTAATAACTTTCGAGGGGCATTTTTTAACACAAGCCAGACAATGCGTGCATTTTTGATAATCTATCTTTGCTAAGTTATTGCTAACGGTGATGGCACCAAAATTACACACCTTTTCACATAGTTTACATCCAATACAACCTACAGAGCAGTAAAGCTTTACGTCTCTGGCCTTTTCCTTTGAAGAACAGGAGACTCTTACACTGGATTTTTCTGGGACAAGCTCAATAAGGTTTTTGGGGCAAGCCAGTAAACATTGACCACAAGCAGTGCATTTATCCGGGTCAATCACCGCAATATTATTAATAATACGTATAGCATCAAATCGACATTGCTTCTGGCAGCTTGCAAGACCGATGCAACCATGTGTGCAATCTTTTGTTCCACCACCGGCAAGCTGAACGGCGGCGTTACAGTTCAAGATTCCTTGATAGCTATATCTGTAATGAGCAACCGCAACTGAACCTACGCATTTTACAAAGGCAACATGTTTTTCAAAGGTTCCAGCCTCAACACCAAGAATACCGGCAATGTTTTCAGCAGTGCTTGCGTCTCCAACAGGGCATCCACTTATCCGAGCACGTCCTTCTACTAGTGCCTCGGCAAAGGCGTAACATCCTGCAAATCCGCAACCAGCACAATTAGCACCGGGCAATGCATCAAACACACGCTGCACTCGTTCATCAGCATGTACCTCAAGTTTTTTGCCGGTATAGCCAAGTATGAGCCCCAAGGCTAAGCTGATAGAGCCGATAGCGATGATGGGGTTAATTAAATAGGTAAGATCCATAGGTTTTTCTCCTTGTATCAGTAGTGTAATTTCTATTACTACTATGTTTAATTTAAATATTTATTGAAATTCACACGCCGGGCATAAAATATTACAAATGCACTTATGTGTTGTTTTAAGTAAGGATAATATAAAACATTCGCTGCTGTGCTATTGAACTTGTCAAAATAGACCAGAAAACCCCATAAATGCAATACTCATTAATCCGGCGATAATAAACGTAATGGGGTATCCTCTAAATATTTTTGGTATATCTGATTTTTCAAGCTTTGTACGTAGACCTGCCAACAAAAGAATCGCAATAGCAAATCCGATTCCTGCACCAAATCCATATACTACCGCCTGGAGCAAGGTGTGATTATTCCTTTGGTTAATAATTGCAACGCCAAAAATTGCGCAATTGACCGCTATGAGAGGCAAATAGACACCAAGGGCACGATAAAGAGGTGGACTGCTTTTCTTTATGAACATTTCCACAAGCTGTACAAGGGATGCTATAATCAGTATGTAAGCAAGTGTGGATAGATACTCAACATCCAATGGAACAAGTATATAATTATAGGTAATATGCGTGAAGAATGCAGACAAAGTAATAACAAAAGTAACAGCTAAGCTCATACCTATTGAGTTTTCAATTCTATGAGATACCCCGAAGAAGGAGCACAAGCCTAAAAATTGGGCAAGAATAAAGTTATTTACCAAAACAACACTCAAGAATAAAAAAAATAAATCCATAATTATTTATCCTCCCTTTCAGATTTTTCGTTAAAATAATTGATTGCCGCAATAATAAATGCAATTGTAAAAAATGCGCCCGGTGGAAAAATCATCATGAGAGTTCTAGGGAATGCTTCAGGAAGAATATTAATCCCAAAGAGAGTTCCTGTTCCTATAATCTCACGGATACTTCCAATGAGTAAAAGAGCTGCGGTAAAGCCTACGCCCATGAAAAAACCATCTGCAGTGGAATAAAGTACATTGTTTTTTGAGGCAAAAACCTCTGCTCTTGCAAAAGGGATACAGTTTACAACTATTAATGGAATAAATATTCCTAAGGTTTTATCTAAATCAGGAAAAAACGCTTTTATAACAAATTGAAGAATGGTAACAAAACTAGCGGTAATAGAAACAAGTATTGGTAGTCTGATTTTTTCGGGAAGTATATTACGCAAGGAAGAAATAACCATGTTCGAAAAGGTCATAACCAATGTGGTTGAAATCCCCATACCCAGACCATTTGAAGCGCTGGTGGTAACTGCCAGTGTTGGACACAGTCCAATGAGCTGGACGAACACTGGGTTTTCGTTAATAATTCCGTTTAAAGCTAATTTTTTTAATTTGCCCATTATTTTTCTCCTTCGATTGATATAACTATTTCAGCAGCATCATTTATACCTTGCACAATTGCCCTTGAAGTAACGGTTGCGCCCGTTATCGCTTGCACGTCCGTTTTATTTGCGGTGGGGATCTTTACAATTTTAATCGGAAAGCTGGATTTACCCGCAAACCTGTTGATAAAGTCCGGTTTAGCAGCAATATCCCCCAATCCAGGAGTTTCATTTAAATTTAAAATACTGTAGCTTGTTATGGAAATGGCTACATCAAACCCAATCATTGCCAGAATTTCTCCTGCATAGCCTTTCGGTGTAACGGTTACAACATACCCAACCTTATTCCCGGAGGCATCGAAGCCTTTTTCCACCGTCGTTACAGATGACGCTTTGCTTTGTGTGTAGTCAATAACCTCAAATGCTGCAGCAGCGGGCAATAGTATTTGCTTTGCCAAAAACAATTCCCGCTCTAATTGGGCATAAATAGGCTCTTCTGTGATGTAATACATGAAGCCTAGCAGGACAGCAATGATTACAGTTACCGTAAATAAAAACAGGGCAGGCTTTATAACTGAGTTAAACATTATTTCTTCCCCCCATATACACGTGGTGTTGTGATTCTATCTATGTATGGGACAACAAGATTCATTATCAGAATAGAGTAGCAGACGCCTTCTGGAAATCCACTAAAAAAACGAATTAGTATAGCGAACATTCCACACCCTATGCCCATAATGAATTGTCCCTTTGGATGAATGGGAGAAGAAGCATAATCTGTAGCCATAAAAAATGCACCAAGCAGCAAACCACCTGTAAGAAGTTCATATAGCGGATATGAAGTAACAAAACCAGGGCGTTTCAGTATTGCGGCAAGCATGAAAAAAGTTGCAAGAAAAGAAACAGGGATTCTCCAGGAAATAACACGGCGTACAATGAGGTAAATACCGCCTAAAATAATTGCAATGGCACACACTTCGCCAAGGCTGCCGCCCTTTAAGCCCAAAAGCGCATTGACATAGTCTGTTGATGTCGGTATGAAGCTCTCTTCTTTCATGCGTCCAAGAGGTGTTGCGCCAGAAACAGCATCAAATGACCATGTGGTCATTTGTATAGGGTAAGAAGTTAACAAAAATGCTCTGGCAGCAAGTGCAGGGTTCATAAAATTATGCCCCAGCCCGCCAAACAATTGCTTCACAATAATAATTGCAAAGAACCCGCCGACAATCGGAAGCCAAAATGGAACAGTATATGGTAAATTCATTGCTAACAATAAGCCTGTAACAATAGCGCTGCCATCACGAAGGGTAATTGGTTTTTTTGCAATTTTTTCAAATAATCCTTCTGCCAATACACATGCCGACACAGATAAAATTACTGTAGTGAGCGCATTTATACCAAAGAAGAAAATACCTGCTATACATGCGGGTAAAAGTGCGATTATAACATGATACATTATTTTTTCAATGGTAACATCGGAACGTATGTGGGGATTAGCTGAAACTAATTTTTTATTAGGCATTGACTCATTAACCGTCCTTTTCCTTTTTGTGTGAAAGCAGTTGCCTTCTCTTCTTTTTAATGGTCTGGGTCAAGTGCCTTTTAGAGGGGCATACATATGTACAGCTCCCGCATTCAATACATTCCATTCCATTATTATTTACAAAATTGTCTACTTCGCCAAAGATAACATATTGACTGAGCGAATATGGCATAAGCCCAATAGGGCAATACTCAACACACCGACCGCAACGGATGCAATTTCTTTCAGGAGGTATTGCCGATTCCTTTTTTGTAAAAAGAAGGATTCCAGCTGTTGTTTTCATGACAGGCATATTTAGTGTGTATGTAGAGATACCCATCATTGGACCGCCTACAATTATTTTTGACGGCTCAACATGCAGACCGCCTATATCCTCAACAACTTCATTAATAGGAGTACCAAGTCGGATTTTATAGTTACCCGGATTTTTTATTGCGCCACCAGCAAACGTAACTACCTTACGCATTAGGGGACGTCCTCTTATCATTGCACGATGTATTGCAATGGCAGTGTCAACATTTATGACTAAAACGCCTGAGCTGGCAGGGAGCTTTCCTTTTTGCACTTCACGCCCGGTGCAGGCTTGAATCAATTGTTTTTCACTGCCTTGCGGATATTTTGTTTTCAAAGTAAGTACTTTAATTTTGTTATGACTTCAGCAAGCCTTTTTCATTGATTCGATCGCCTTAAGCTTGTTGTCTTCAATTGCAACAATGGCTACAGCTGTTGGCAATAGCTTTAAAATGATTTCGGTACCGATTACGATTCGGTCTGCCTCCTCAAGCATAACCCGGTAATCTGTTGTAAGGTAAGGCTCACATTCTGCGCCATTTATGAGGATTTTATCAATAATCAGATTTTTTGGCGGCGATAACTTCACATGCGTCGGAAATCCGGCA
Organism: uncultured Clostridiaceae bacterium; assembly: GCA_964411505.1. GTDB lineage: Bacteria > Bacillota > Clostridia > CAYPLH01 > DUMO01 > CAYPLH01. The sequence goes on from CAYPLH010000062.1 coordinate 13,395, forward strand.
CCACCTAAGCCAACAATACCTGCCTCTCGAATTCTTTCTAAGATCTCATCATTTGTGTAACGGTTGTAATCCCCCGGGTCAGAAATGGTAGGGTGCTCTTCATAAAGACCGTCATTTTCGATAATGACAGCGTCTGTGACAATTCCGGCAGGGGTAAGTACTTTTTTAATGGTATCAACAGTTCCTGAAACGCTTGTATGAATCGGAGAAGAGACAAGACCATCTGCATCTCCTACTTTTTGCCCCAGCAGTACACGATTGCCAACAGATACAATTGGCTGGCATGGTGTACCAATGCTTTGTATCATAGGATATACCATTTTAGAGCCGACTCTGGGAAGTATATATTGTATTGATTTGTTTTCTGTGTGGTATTTCTCATCTTTTAGGTGAAATCCTCTTTTAAAGGTAGGTAATCGCAATAATTTCACTCCAGCTTCTCTATGTATAAACTTTTCGTACAGCTATTATAGCACATAGTTAAAAGTAGGACAAATTCGTTAATAAAGTAACATACTTTTTTATTGTCTAGGAAAGTATACTTTCTTAGACAATGGGGATTGCAAAGGGGAAGCCCCTTTGCTGCTTTAAGGAGGTTTTTTTTTGGATGCTAAGCATCCGTCGAAGGGAACCATAAGGTTCCCTAGCGAAAAAAGTGGCGAAGCCCACTTTTTTATGATTTCGGTTCATCTTCTAGGTCTTTGGGAATAATTGATATTACGGTTGGAAAACAGATATAACGTTTAATCAGCGGATTTGCCAAACGTATACATAAATAGCTTATAAGCAAAAAGAATATGCCTATGGCAGCCATTACCGGCTCTTGTAGGCTTTCTGAAACAAGCATTGGCGCAATCATCCATCCTAACAAAATGCCAACTGCGAATGCTAAAAGCGGGATACCGTAAAAAATAATTGCACCTGCCAAAATAGTTTGTTCCATCTTAACAAAAACGCAATCTCCAACAGAAGCATTACAGGTGTTTTCAACTTCAATTTCCGTGGAAGACCGCCTGTGCGCACTACAAGCTTTGCAACTCCCGCAGTTTGAAAGAGGAGACATTTCAATAGTAAGCATATTTTTTGTTATTTTTGTTACCAAACCCTCTTCGGCCATTGTAATGTCTCCTCCTAGAATTTTGCATAGCATAGCATATCATTTATTTTTTTATACGGCAAGCCTTAATTCTAACCAATTTGTTTTTTGTGAATGTTATTTTGTGTCTTTTCTAATACAGCTAATTATAGCAAAGCTTAGAAAAACTACAAGTTTAAAATGCCACTGCGCTATTTGACAGATTATTTCAAGTAATTGCATAGTGCATATGTGCGTAGTATAATGTTGGAAAGTGTATTAATGAGGTGCGGCATGGAGTATATAACCATAAAAGAGGCAAGTGAAAAATGGTGTGTAGGAACCCGGATCGTAACATTGTACTGCAACACCGGAAGGATCGAGGGCGCAATAAAAAGGGGGAACCTGTGGCTTATACCTAGAAATGCGGTGAAACCAGAGGATAAGAGACAGAAAAAAGGATCAATCCAGAAAAGGAAGGTTCAAGAAGAAAATGAATCTGCGATGGACAAAAGCACATATGGCTTAATTGAACAAGGAAGGCGTGAAAGCGCATGCTCCATTCAGTCTTTGGATGAAAATAATGAGCTGTTTGTGAAGATTATGAAGCACTTTCCCTATCCGATGCACATATGTGCACCAGACGGTACGATGCTCTTAGCAAATGAAGCTTTTTTCCAATTTGCAAAGGTATCCGATACGGAAGGAGATTTAAGAAAACATAATGTATTAAGGGATCCCAACCTTGAAAGGTGGGGAATCAAAGACTTTGTTCAGCGGGCATATCAGGGAGAGCTTGTCCATGCATATGATGTTAAGGTGCCTATTCAGGAGATTGTAGATAAGTTTGGCGGCAATAGTGAATTTCTTTCGGAAAGCTTGTTTCATAACATGACCTCTTTTCCCATACATAATGAAAATAATGAATTGTCATATATTGTGACTGTTTTTATCACCTCCAGATACTATCATGACAAAGAAGAAATTATAAAAGGCAAGGAATACATAGACGATCATTGGAATGAGGAATTTGACATAGACGAGCTGGCGGATGTTGTTCACATGAGCAGGTATCACTATACTCGTATGTTTAAACAGCATACAGGTATGACGCCCTATAACTATTATCAGGATGTAAAAATCAATAAGCTTGAAGAAAAGCTGTGTGATATTAATCTGTCCATAACCCAAGCTTTTGACGAATGTGGTGTGAATTATAATGGGAGTTTGGCGAAAAAGTTTAAACAAAAATTAGGAATGACTCCTTCTCAATACCGAGCAATGATGATTAAAAAGTAGTACTGTTTTTTGGTTTGGCACTATAACGAAAAATATTGTTTAACCCTGACAGTAATTACAGCTTGAAGCATTGCCCTTAAATTCCCATGTAACTGAGCCAACTGAGCTAAAATGAGCATCAGGGACATATGTTTTCCTAATCCATTGGTCTTCCACTAACTATTATATGGGATAAAAATTCAAAACTGTGTCCACTTATGCTGTTATTATCCCTTTGAAGAAAGTTGCGTTTCCAGACCAACCAAAACCCTTCATAGTTGTCGTCGGTTGGTGCTGACATTGTGCTATATAGATGAATGCTCCAAGCGTTGGTCTTTTCCCTAGTTTTGTCAAGCGGTTTCCCAGATGTGATTGAGAGCATCCTTTTTTCGGGACGCCATAATACGCTGTATCCGAAATCAATCATTGCCTCTGCTCCAATAAATGTTCTGCCACCGATATTGTAGCTTATATTTTCTTACCGTTTAATGTTGTCACTATATCTGTAATGTAGTATTTTCCGGCAACCTTTCCAACTACTCCACCTGTCTTGTCGAGCAAAATGCCAGATAACGCTTTTGCACTCACTTCGAAAGCGCTGTCATCCACAATTTCAAGCCACCGTTCATTTGGGTGCCATATTACAGTAAACCCGTATTCGTTCAATGACTCGGTGTTAATTAGTGTGATGCCACCAATGTTGATAGAGTTCACAGGCTGTGGTTTTATAAGTTTTACGTAACGGTGCAATAAGCATTGACAATTGAGTAGAAAGGTAATACCATATTGGTAAGAAATAATTTTCTTACTAGGAGGTATTATTTTGTATAAGGCTAAAGTAACCAGCAAAGGTCAGTTTACCGTACCTATAGAAATTAGAAAAAAAATGGGCATTAAACCTGGTAGTTATCTTGAGTTGAAAGAGACACCAATGGGGTATGTAATACAAAAGCCTGTAGAAGAAGAGTGTTTAAAGAAATACATCGGTATTCTTAAAAACGAAACAGATAGCAATGAAGTTGTGAGGGAGTTGAGAGGCGAATGAGTGTTGCTGTCGACACCAATATTCTTTTGGATATATTATTACCGGATCCAAAGTATAAGGAGAGTTCTTTCTCTTTACTGACAAAATATATGAGAACAGATCGTACTATCATTTCAGAAGTTGTTTATGCCGAGTTGGCATCTCAATTTTCAAAAGAAAAGCAGCTGAAGGATTTTTTAAACGATGCGAATATTAATCTTATCTGTTCATCAACTGAGGCGTTATGGATCTCGGCCGAAGCTTGGAAAGTATATTCTTGCACCAGGGACAAACACTTGCAATGCAGCTGTTGTGGAAAAAAAGAGCTTTTCCAGTGTACTGATTGCCGCGCAGTGATTACAAGCAGACAGCACATACTTTCTGACTTTATAATAGCAGGACATGCTCTCGTTGAATCAGGTATACTATTGTCGCGGGACAGAGGTTTTTACAAAACATATTTCCCTGAATTGAAAGTTGTATCTGGTTTGTGAGAATTTTGGAAATATTCCCTCATCTGTAACTTTCATCTTCTCTTTGCTGTCAATTTTCATTATGTATAATGTGAATTATCAGAACCATTTACATAAATAATCCACCCATCATTATAATCTAATGCATACACTTTATGGTCAATCTTTATCATAGGCAATAACTCTATATTTTTATCTCAGTGAAACATGGTTACCATTGCGAGGAAGCCATTTAAATCCTTTTGAAATTTTGAGGTTGGTCTCACTGAATAGGTCAAGACAATAACTCCTTCATCATCGCGTCAACATCCGCATACGTTTTACCGAGAGTTGGTTCTTTCTTTATTTGCTCTACTTCCTCAAAAGCTGCCAAGGTTTCTGCATTAGAAAAATGAGCATCAGGGACATATATTTCCCCAATCCATTGATTTTCACTAACTATTAGTTTATAATAAAGGTGAACAAATGATATTCGTTCACTTAAGGAGGTGCTTGAAATGAAGATTAATTACCATATTGGAGAGAGTAAATATGTAGAGTATAAACAACAATACACTAGGACTTTATTAAAAACTGTATCAGCATTTGCTAATTATAATGATGGTATAATTGTAATTGGTATTAATGACAAAGGTGAAGTCATGGGTGTATCGAATGTTAATTATACAAAAGAACAAATTGAAAATGCTATTTATGATTCTATTTTACCAAACCCTTATTTTGAAATTGAGACAGATATATATGAAGGGGAAACAGTACTAATTATAAAGGTGTTTAAAAGTGAAAACACTCCATACACTTATAATGGGAAGGCATACAAAAGAATTGCAATTACAACAAGAGAGGTTGATTTGTATGAATATAATGAGTTGGTCTTGAGTGGTAAAAATCTCACGTATGACGAAATACAAATAAATAATGTTGGGTTGGATTTAAGTGTATTAAATAACAGACTTAGAAAAACACTAGGGATTAGTGAAGTAGATGAGAATGTATTGACCTCTCTTGGGCTACTAAAAAATGGTAAATACAATATTGCCGCAAAGCTGTTTTCTGATGATAATGATATTGGTAAAATAACATTACTTAGGTACTCGACAGATAGTGTTGAATCAATAAAGGACAGGATAGATCTTGAAAATTCATCGATATTAATACAGTTTGATAAATGTGTTGACTTTTATTATAAGCATATTAACAAGCAAGAGAAAATTGATGGAGTATACAGAAAAACTATTGAAGAAATTCCTCTTGTTGCTTATAGGGAAGCGATAGCAAATGCTATATGCCATAGAGACTATAACAAACAAGCAAATATAAAGGTTGAGATATTTGATGACAGAATTGAAATAACATCTCCAGGCGGGCTACCTATAGGTATTTCATATGAAGATTTTATTGATGGAAGAATGTCAATTCCTAGGAATAAAATAATTGCTGAAATATTTTACAGACTTAAGCTTATTGAAAAAATAGCTACAGGAATAAGGAGAATTAAGTCACTCTATAAAGATTATGATACAAAGCCTAAATTTGAAATAACCGAGTATAGTGTTAGGGTTGTTCTACCAAATGTATTATATAAAAAAGGGATAGCACTTTCAGGAAAAGAACAGGAGATTGTTAATTTATTAAGTGAAAAAGAGTTCTTAACATCAAAAGATATAAGTGCAGAATTAGGTATAAAAAAAACACAAACAAGTAAGTATTTAAACGGGTTGATTTCAAAAGGCCTAGTAAATAGAATAGGAAATAGTAGAAATATAAAATACATGCTGAAAAATTAGTGTATTTCAATTCATGGCTACACACTGTTGTTCCGGTAGCATTATGGTCGTTGCAAAGATTGTAGGTGAACAGACGTTAGTTCTGGCACGTGTTGTTGCCGAAAGCTTTGGTGCAAGTGTTGATTGGGATGGAGCCACACAAACGGCTATAATCGTTTACTGAATAATATGCCCTACAGTCGCCATTGGTGGCTAGCTATTTTCAGCAATGCGGCTGCTATGTCAACAGATGTGGCATCTTCTCCCATTAATTCAGCTATTACTTTATATTTATTTATCCATATTCCCATCTCTCAGTGTTTCTTTGATTTCACCGGAAAGTTTAATAATTTTACTATCTTGGACATCACTTAAAGAGGGAATTTGCATTAATGTATTGTGGTATTTGCATATCTTTGAATATTCCGGATAAACGGTAGAAGGCGTTAGTGCCTATGTATACCCAAAGTGTGGTGAAGTAGTACTCGAAGGTAAGGATTCTTTGTAAAACTGATAATTACACTATGACAATTCTAACTATTATCCCATTTTGTTCCATTTACCCAAAGATAAAAACTCGTTTGCTTTAAGTTCGGCCTGTTCAACTATGTCCTGACTATAACCCATAAGCTTCAGAAGCTTAATGGCGTTCCTTGTCGTTGATTTTTCAGGATATAGCTTATAATCAAAGTATATTTCATCACCTTTAATATTTTCCTGAAAATGATAACTCTTATAATAATGAGCAAGTATTGATGCAAGCTCTATATCATGTGTAGCTGCAAAGCACAGACAATTTTTCTTGGAAAGATAAAAAAGTATCTCAGATGATGCTGATATACGCTCCACAGTATTGGTACCCCTTAGAACCTCATCTATAAAAATAAAGCATGGAATCTCTTGATTGAGATTATCCAGAATTCTCTTTAATGATTTTATCTCTGCAATATAATAACTCTCATTACTTAAAATATCATCCTTTAACGCCATTGATGTAAACACCATGCAGAAATTTGATACATATCTTTGGGCTAGGCATGTATATATAGTCTGGGCAAAAATTGCGTTTATTGCTATAGTCTTTAAAAAAGTTGATTTCCCCGAAGCATTAGAGCCGGTTAACAACACAGGTTTTTCGGTTTTAATCGAGTTTGCTATCGGTTCATTTAATAAAGGATGATATATTTCCTCTGTATTCAGCTGAATATTCTTATTATTATTTAGATCTGGGATAGTATAGAATTGAAGGAAGCACCGGTATGAAGCTATTGCCAGTAAACTATCAATAGCTCCTAATGTTTCATATATCCTGATAAAATCATTCCTGTTTTTATTAATCGAATCTAAAATACTCTGGAAATCAATAAGCTCTTTAAGCAAAAATATCTTTACATATTCCACTAAAATGTCTCCGGTATAGTTGAGAAATTTAGCTGATTTTTTTGTTATACCGATGAGTGGCTTTAATGACACTTTTAGAGTATTGTTATATTCATTGATCCCACGAATATCCAATTTAAGTACCTTTTTTGCACAATGCAAAAACTCGGTAATATAGTTAACGCTTTCAAGCATGTGCCCTATCTTGCTTTTTTCCCGGTAGTATATAACCGCATTTATGCCGAACATTATTGGCAATGCAGCAAGCCCTACTTCCGGTTTGATATACGCTACAGCTACAGATATTATTGCAAGAGATGAAAGAATTCTGTATAATAGCACACTTTTCCCATGCTTTTTACCGGAAAAGAACAAATAATCAGTTATATTAAGGTTTCTTCTTTTTCCTAAGGAAGCAAAGCAAAATAAGAGTTTGTTTCTTTCATCAGGATTATTCTGAAAAAAGTCAATAATCTTTCCTCTTTGCAAAAGTATAGACTTACTATTGACAGGTAGCCTTAAAGCTGCATACAAATACTCTTCACCTACTGTTGAACGAGTATTGTTAATTTTTTTAAAAACATTGTCCATATTAAGATCATTCCAGGTCGTATCATCTATATGCATTTTTAAGTTCTTGCTTTCCATGAGGTTTAAAAAATAACTTGAGATTGATTCAATAGAATCTTTGTCATATTTTTCATGTGGCAATTTTCCCCATGAATTTACTATGTCTTTTTTTAGATTTTTTGTTTTAACCGTTTTAGAAATAATCTGCACGGATGCTATAATTATTATCACCAAAAATATATAAATGACAACCTCTGTGCCTGTCATAGTATATCACCAGCCTAAGAAATAATGAGTATAAAAATTATATCATGAATTTCGAAGAAATTGTATGATATAATAGCGCGTGTGAACCGGAATCGACTTATGCAATGTAGTGCCGATCACTCAAACAGCTCCAGTTTTCCATCGGCGTTTTTAGGAACAGCCATCATAATCTTGGCGACCAAGCATTCTCCCAAGGGCATTGTAACAATTTGTGAGTTCATTTCTCCGAAGTCATACAACGTACATGGGAAAATAGATAAAAAAGTACTAAATGTTTTTGATGAAAACATACGAAAGCTTGAAAAACTTCAGGGCGAAGAAAGCATCAGCGTAGAGTTTGAAAATAATGATGTAGTAATTAAATCGTCATCTTTAAAATTAGAAGGAAATGCAGAGGAAGTAGTAATTAAAAAATTATATGATAGCAATATGTTGATATTTAAAAATGAAGACATGAGCGAAGGGGTTGAATTAATACGGGATTTTACTAGAGTTCGAGAAGCAAAGCGCTTTGCAGATGAATACCTGACAAGAGATTATGGGAAAAATCATATAAATATTTTAAGAATTATAGATTCTATTGCCGGAGGTGGGGTCTGATTTCACTTCCTGCATACTATTTTGTAGGAATACCGTTACGCAAAACTTATAAAACTCTATAAAAACATTATAAAAGTTAATGTTTGCTTCCTCGT
>CAYPLH010000063.1:0-21682 GCA_964411505.1 uncultured Clostridiaceae bacterium
TTTACATGATTTTTAGGATCTACAACTTGTTAGGTGTTTCGGGAATGCAGGTTCTTACCTATAAAAAGATTTAATTTATCAAAAGAACTCGCAACATTCGCATATACAATATTATGAGACGGTTAATAACTAATTATCGCGTTTACTATATATTTTCAGCATCGATCCTAGTCCTCCTGATACCAAAGGAGACCACGAAACACCTGTAATATCAATGCCAATAAACCAACCTGCGACAAAATCTATGATTGCAAAAACAATCAACAAGTATGCTATTATTCGTAATACTAACATAAGCTTAATTTTTTCTTCCTACTCTTATGGCTTTTCGGTTGTGCCCCGTTTTTTAGAGTGGGTTCTAGCCTCCACTTTTCATTTAGATAGTACTAATTTACCCGTCACAATGGGGTGGTCAGCCCTTTTAAAACCTATATTTTTATTTTTTAATGGATCTTTTAATTCGATTTATAAATACATCCCCGCGCCAAAAAAGCCAGATATCCTGCCAAAGCTCAGAAACGGTGTTTAATTTTTTTCTTCTACCATTTTAGTATATAAACTTGTAGAATACTTAAAAATAGTTTCCGCCTTTTTCCCAGGAAAATTATCCCGTGTGCTTAGCTTACGCTATAGGTATCATTTTCAGCGTTTCCTAACGTTTTGTTGAAGAGAATTAACAGACTTAACAGAGCAGGATTCCATCCCTGAAACAATACTTTATTACGTTTCATAGTTTGTGTGTATTTTATTTATAAGCTTTTTAAAATTCAAATTTAATCACATATGCCATTATTTAAATATCATAACTCATTTATTATTTACTACTCAATGCCCATACCACCAACCAGTTGAATATATTGCGCTTTTTGTTTGGCATCGTTAATTATTCTAATTGCATTTAATTCACTTGACGAAATCGTTAATATTAGATAGATATCTGAGCTCTCTTTTTTTGAGCCTATTTCAGTTATGTTTTTTAGGTTACGCCCTAAATCTTCAACTTCTACATTTATTTCTAAATAATATTCACTAAAAGAGTCATAACCTATCGGAAAAATTTGTCCAGTTTGAGTTTTTTCGATTTTGTTTTTTTTTGGATTTATTGCAGTAATAAAACTTGACTGATTATGATCGTAGTAAATAAAATCTGAATAAGTTTTTTTCTTTAAAAGCTTGTATGACAAGTTAATAGTAAAATCTTTTATATGCAGTTTTGCTCGTGGAATATCAGCCTCTATCTGCAGCCTTGAAACTATAACAGGCTTATAAATAGGAAGCCTTTCAATATATATCGCGTATTTATCACCAACATTAGCATTTTTTATCAGGATAGGTAAAATCACACCATTGACATTTTGATTAATTGGCAACAATAATTTTGAGCCTATTTCGTAAATGATTATTTTGTTTATTTGATCTTCGCCTTTAAAATCTATTCTCTTATAAACGTCTTCATAAGAGACGTGTTGGGCTTTGTCAATCAATAATTTATACTTTAATTCGTCCAGTTGTTTGGTAAATTTACCTGTTTTTTCTTTTGGGTATCTATCAACATACTTTTCATATGCCTCAACTGCTTGTTCAGTTCTATTTAGTTTTTCAAGTGCATAAGCTTTAAAATACAATAGATCTTTCTGATAAATTTCAGGAAGTAGATTGATGTCATAAGAACCTGCATGTGATAAACCTTGCATGAAATCCGGTTTTTTCTTTCTGAAAGAAGACAATGCTTTCAAAGCTGAATACCGTTTATCATAGTCATTATCCAAAAAACCCCTGCTTTTAAATTCTTCAAGATATTCGTCTGCAGCATCATATTTTTTAAGCTGATAGCTGCATTCTGCCATTGAGAATAAAGCAGTCTTTTTTAAAACCGATTTAGAATCCCCCTCATAAACTTTTTTAAATTTATTCAACGCAACAGCAAAGTCTTTTTCCGACAGACTTATCTGGGCCTCCTGAAAATATTTTTCGCTTTCGTTTATTTTCGGTTCATTTGCTTTTTCTTCCTCTCTGTAGGATTCTTTATTTCTACTTGCTTTTTCAGAATCATTCTTTTCCTTTTCAAAACAAACCTTTCTAAAAAAGGGGAAATCATTACGTTGCATCCTTACAATACTTGACTTATCATAGGGCGACAAGAATTCTATAAAAATCTCATAATTATTATCGGGAATACTGAAATTAGGTTCACCTATCGTAAGTGTAATTTCTGAATTAGGTACACCGTTTCGTAATATTGCTTCCGAGTTATAAAAGGTTTCAAAACTAGATTGATCAACTGGTCTTAAATAAATTATATAGGGAATTTTTAGTGATTTGGGGTACTGCGTAAACTTTGAATTCTCTAAAAGAGCTGCTGTATAATTTAACTTGATCTTCAAGGCGGTAAAACAATCATTCAAATCTGAATCAATGCTTTCGCTTATTTCAGCTTTGTTTATTGAAAGATCAACTGAAAATTTCATTGGCTCGTCATCTTTTGTGGTGTTTTCCTTCTCATATTCCTGATAGTTTTCTTCTTCATTATATACATCGCTTCCAAAATCGTAAACACAACGAACACTAATGCCGTACTTCTTTGTAAAGTGTTCTCGGTATATTCGATCGTCATCAATATAAAGACTTCGGATCCATGCTTCTTTAGCTGATTTTTCACTTGCAGACCACCATTTACCAACCCATCCATGTCCGAAATAATTTGCATTGATATTTTGCCCTCCTGGAAGGGCGTTAAAACCACTAGAGTTTGTAACATTAACATTGTTCGTCCAATCGTTTGTTGATTTCATCTTTTTACCTTCGTCGTCTCCACGGCCAATATAGCCATCGGCTTCCTTTTGGCTCATGCCTAATGTTATTTCAAGGGTCTTCCACTCTGCATCACTTGGGATGTGCCAACCAGGCGGGCATATGTCCCGACAGTTTTTATCGGTAGGATTCATAGCATCGTACCAGTTATAAAGTCTTCCATAACTTTTTTCTAACTCTCGACGATCTTCATAAACCCATGAATCATCTGTTTTGAATCTTAAATTTTCCGCCATCCAAATTTGATTCCCAATTCTTACAGCTTTATAGGTATTTCCATCTCTAGGGTCTTTTAACGTATATGAATTATTTTCATATTCGTCATCTTCTTCATTATAAACCTCCTCATCCTCAAAATCAACTCCATACATCATTTTTTGTTCGTATGTAAGCGACATTTTCCAACCCTCCGAGGTTTTTACAAAATTTGTTACCTGATAATAGCGGCCATCTCTATAAAAATTGTAAGTCTGGGATAAGGTTTCAAACTCCAAAGTCAAGGCCTGCGCCACCTCCTCCATATTATCTCCAGTACCCGCTAAATCAAAGACACAATTAAAAAACTTTTCAGGGTCAAATAAGATAGATTCTCTTATCACATATCGGTTTCCATAATCATCTGATGTTCGCTCATAGTCACTTACTCCACAACCGGATTCCTGAAAATCCAAAAGACTACTTATGTTTTTTACATCTGGAATTGATGCGTTTCTCATTAAAGCATCTGTGAATTCTAATAATTTATCAACAGACGTATAACTTGACGAGGCCATCTCTTCATAAAAACCACTTATTATTTCCTTACTTTCATCATCATATAATTCGAGTTGCTTGTAGTAAATTGTTTTGTAGTCATAATCTTTCATTGTATATTTTCTAAATTCTTCAAGAATTTGCTCAGGGCTTTGTGCATATAAATCAATTTGATTGCCAATAATTATTATCGTGAAGACACAAAAAATTAAAATATAATGAATTTTAGTATTAATTGCTTTCATAATATTCATTTTTATGTGGCAAAAAAAGAATCTGTCTATTAGAATCCATATATTTACCTCCTGGATGCTGCGCCCAATAATCCATATTTAACCAAATTGTTCCGGAAGGTTCTTCGCGATAATAAATTTCATCAATTTCAAAATCATTTTTATAATAACCAGAGATTTGGTCAAGCACATTATTAATACCGAATTGACTAACATTAACTTCTACAAAAGCGTGACCCGAATTTTCATCAAAAGCAAAGATTATCTGTGCTTCACCGCCTATTGCTAGAATAGAAGAATACATCAATATGGCGAAATCATCACAGTCACCACTAAGGTTAGAGGATGCTATCGTGCGTGATGCAGGCGAAAAGAACTCCATTCCATAAGGGTCATTCACGTATTTCCAATTGGTGTAAATACCACTAAATATATCGCAAATTTGACGCACATTAAATTCGCCGGGGTTATTGCCAGCTTTGGAAACTGCAAAATCCCTAGTTATTGGACTCATATAATCACACGCACTTTTAAGATTAGATAAATGCGATTCCAGCTGACTTAATACCTCCTCTTTTTCCGGCTTAAAATAAATCTCATCATTTGTTTCAGGCATAAAACTCACGTAAGATAAATACTTTTCAAGACTGTCAGAAAGATACGGCTGTGGAAATGCAATTGAACTAAGACCCTTTTTAAGCATATCGGTATTAAGGCAATTGCCTTTTTTATCCTTTACATACGCATAAACACGCTTATTTTTTGATCGTCCGCTTAGTCTATAAAATGGTGTTTTTTTATCAAATGTGAGTCTTATTTTTTGCTTTGAAGCATACCATTCTTCTAAATAATGTGCTGTTTCTTCGTTGGCTTCTATTCCAATTAACGTAACCTTGTAATCGTTTACCAACAAAAGCTCATTACCTGAAATAACCTCCCTAACAGTAAAAAAATCTCGTCTGAAATCTTTGCGACCACAACTAGTTGTAAAACAAATTGTTGAGAGCAATATAATTACTGCTATTTCGTATTTAGAATATCTTGTTAAAATAATCACGTTTCAGTTAATTTAATAATAATTATTTTCCAGTCAGGATAAAACAAGTATTTAATAAGTTATATTTCTTACTCTTCACCTCTTCCAATCCCATAAAATAATTCAAACTTTTGATTATTAAGATTTTTATCCATGCTAGCGTCTCTGACTTCTTGAAGTAAACCTTTTTCATCAAATAATTCAATTCTAAAATCATATTCTCCATGTTTTAATGGAAAAGTCCCATATCCAATAGATGCACATCTAAAAAAGCCAAAAGTTGATGTGCTTATGTTTGTATATGTTTCGGATGTAAATAATAAATGGTAATCGGACTCATAACTTTTCTTAAAATAAAACTTATAGTAACCAGAATATTTGTCAGGACTGAATTTGTCCAACTTTCTTGCCCTAATATCAATCATTAAACAGCATATGGATTTATAACCGTCTCGATCCTTGTCATTGCAAAACCCGTACTCCCATGATGTACGCATAATGTAAAGAGATGTACTATTTGACAATTCAGAACTTTGATTTTCTCTTATACGATTATCGCTTACATTATCGTGATATACATTTTCCGTCTTTGAAACTAGGGAGGGAGAGTATGTGTTGGATTTATTAGGATTGTTTTTGTATAGTTTAAAATTCCTATCAGTACCAGAAATCAGTAAATATCCAGGATGTACTTCTTTCAAGAGATAAGTTCTTCTTTCAGTACCTAATCCAATTTCAACAGTATAATAACCCACATCCTTAAATACTTGAAGATATTTGAAATGAGTATTGTTTGTGCGGAAAAAATCTTGAGTTATGTGGAAACCCCAAAGGTTATTGCCATCAGTTGAGTACCATTTACCATAGAAACTTGATGGCAATTGACTATTGATTGATTGGTTTTGAGGATAAATTGTAAGCGAAGCGAAAAATAAAAAAAAACTAATTGGATAAATTTTCATAAAACTTTTCATGATACTAATATTTGATGTTTGAACTTAAATTTTATTACCCAAATAAACCTCTTTTCTTATTATTCAATTTATTTTCTAGCTCCAGATATCGTTCATTCGTGATATTAATGAGTGTTTTCATGTTTTCCTCATTATCTGCGACCAAATTTTTTACAATAAGCGCTATTTCATGATTTTTTTCAATAATTTCAGGCAGCTTATTTAATTGAATAACTTCTGAAATAAATTGTTTATTCTTTTGTCCTACATTTTCTATTTCGGCTATGCCATTTGAAGAAACAAGATCAAGTTTTTTGTTTAGTTCAATTACTAGATTTTCAAGCGTTGATTTAAAAGATTGTTCCAAACCTGCAAATAGCACTTCATAGCCAGCATTTTTTTGCTTCACAACAGCATCATATTTAGTTTTCATTGTTTTTAAATCGCTTTCAAACGATTTATCAAAATTATCTAACCGTATAAGATGCTCCGAAATTAATTCCTTTGATTTGTCTGAAACATGCTCTATTTTATTAAAAACTCCTTCAGTATTCTTTCTAATCTCCCTTCCCTCTACAAGAAACTCTTTCATTTTTTGCACTTCTACATCCAATGTTTTATTCGTTACATTTAAATCAGTAATTTGCTGTGACAAAGCTTTTTTTGAATCATCAATAAAAGATTGAATACTTTTTGTTAAAGCCTGATTCAAAGCTTGATATGATTTACTTATTTCTAAAACATTTTTTTTAAAGTCCTCATCTGTCTTTTTATAAGAATTTTCAATATTTGAGGTTGCTTTTTTTAAATCGCTGGCGTGCTGAAAGTAATCACTTCGGATCTTTTTATTTAATTCATTAGCATGGCCTCTCAAAGATTCAACAGTCTCTTCAGCTGCAAGTTCAATTTTTTCAAGTTGACGGTTTGTATAGTGTTCATTTAGTTCTCCATATTTTTTCAGTGTCTTATCCATCAATATTATGGAATAAATAAACATCGCAATAACAACTAATATTAACACTAACAATACGATAGCAAAATCTGCATTCATTTTTTATTGTATTTTAATTAATAGTTTATTATCAGCTGAAACATGCCATTTTCCGTTTTTCAATTCAGCCGAACCAGCCTTCAACACAAATAAGGCGTTTCCGTTATACATATCACTTTCTGCCTTGCAAACGGGTTTCAAATACATATTAGGATTGGACAACAAAACCTTAACCGTTTTTTCATTTTCGTTCAACAACGTTAATCGGCCGACTTTAGGATTAGATCCATCTTGCGTTAGCTTAAAAAAAGAATCTGATTTTTGCTCCAAACTCTTTTTATCGTCCCAGAAAAACCCCATCGGGTCGGGTAAGGTAAAATAAAACTCGAGCTTTTTGGGTGTAACTTTTCGCGCTTCGGTTACTTTTACCTGACGGGGTGATTGAGCAGGAATTTGAGCTGTTTGACTCTCGTTTGATTCCGGATATCTTTGTAAATCATTATTAACTGCGGGCCTTTTCTTGTTGACGGTATCATACGGCTTTGATGTTTTTCTGTCTATTGCTTGTTTTTGCGTAGCAAACTGATTTATAGACTTTTGACCGAAAGAAGACAAAATAGCAGTAACAAGGCCAATTTGAGGGTAAGTGTTTTCGCTTTTTTCCTTTATCAGTGAAACCAATCGTTGCTTTAATCGGTCATCATTTACAATACCTTCAAGTTTTTCTTTTAATCTATTGTACCTGATTTCATCGCAACTTCCCGCAACAAAATCGTTGTGCAAGTAGTTCAACAGCTTTTCGTAGATATCATTCATGGTTTACTTATTAAACTATTGCTATTTTAACTTTCTCTCCATTGGCCAACTGCCATTTATCACCGGATAGCTGCAATTTCCCAGGACTTTTAACTATTATTGTATTGCCGCTATAAATACCATCAACACTTTGGCAAACAGGCTTTAAATACAAATTGGGATTATTTAAGGCATTTCTGACATTCTTTTCGTTTTTAGTATAAAAAACAAGTTTGCCGGTCGATGGGCTTTCATCTTCAACCGTGAGCTCATAAAAAGTTCCACCATCTGCAATAAGGCTTTTTTTGTCATCCCAGAAAAAACCTTGTGGATCTGGGCTCTGTAAATAGTAAATTTTATACTTTTTAACAGGCGGAGGGGGAGGTGCTAATGGCTTTTCGGTTTGAAAACTTTCAAACGTTCGATTGCCTTGATTTTGAACTTGATACTGTTGAACATGCTGATACAGATCGTCAAGATCTTTTTTGGTATCACTTAGCCGATTGCTAAAGCTGTTTTGCAAGTCGCTATTACGCTTGCGCCATTCCTCATCTTTGGCATCAAACTGTCTGGTGAAAGAACTTTTGAGCGTAAGAAGCTCCCCATTTAGTTGATCAAAACGGTTATTTATATTACGTCGAAAAACGAAAAACAAAAAGAATATACCACCAACACTAATAAATAATATCAACAAAAGGATGTTGAAGTATAGACTGCTTTTTGATGCATTATCAGAATTATTAATTAAATTTTTATAATCAGCTATTGTAGAAGGCGGAGTTCTTTTTCGAGTAGCAATTTCAATATAAGCTTCTATTTCATCATTAATACGCTTTTTAAACTTATTAAATTCTTTATTCAAACTATCTGACCCACTGGTAACTGCATCTCCTCTACTTTCCAATTTAATTAAGAGCAAACTATCATTTACGAACTTATATAAAGAAATTTTAGATTTAAGAAGCACATTAAATTCGTATAAGTAATCCAAAGATTCGTCAAAAATATATAGAGTATCTTTATTTTTACTATAGTTATAATAAAGACTATCAACTTTTTCCAACGTTGTTATTTTTTTTTCAAGACTATCTTTTAATTTTCCCGAAAGACTATCTTTAAATTTACTACCTATCTTCTCCAAAATATACAAATCTGCCTTTTGCCAAAAATCATAGTAGGCTATACTATCCTTTTTAGAAGCCTTATCATTTGTTTCCCGACAAAACACATTTAAGCTAAACAGCAACAAAATGATCAACGGGAATATCCACCTGCTCAATTTTATTAATTGATTTTTCATGTTAGTTTCCTTTAAATTTTTTCAATTCGTTTTCGTCGGCTATGATTTTCGAGAAATCATAGAGATAGGCTTTTACGGGTACGAAAAATAGGGTTTCGTTGAGGTACAGCACCTTCTCCACGTCCATTTTATAATTCACAATTGAGTCCAAAACATTTCTGATGTTGTTTTCATCTGTGAAATAAGTCAGCAGCTTTTCTGTGTTATAGCTTTTATCAACTCCCATATTATTAGGCAAATCGCACTCAAACCATAGCTGTTCAAAGAAATAGCGAATAAAATTGCGGTAGTTGAGGCCTACTTTATCCAGGAGGTCAGACTCATCTCTTACCACTTTCAGGTTGTATTTTTTCTTTGTTTCATAGTCATTATTGTGTATCAGTGTTTCATCATCCCCTGCCGAGATATAATAATTGTCAATATCGCCTGTTGGATTGCTGATAATCTGATCGAGACCGATTATTCCACCAATTGCAGTAGATTCTTTTGGATTATCAAGGATATGAATTTTAACAGTGGGTGTTTCTTCTGCCTCAAAAACATGTTTAAAAATATAACTCACCATATTCGCCATGCCTTTGGCCCGGTTCATATCATTACTTTTGTTAGAAATTTCCAGCAGGCGTGCACCATTTCCGCTTAAACCAATATGGCTGGGAATATGATCGGGTGCCTTGATTTTCAAAATTTGTGCACAATGAAAAAATACTGCTGCATTATGGAGTAAGAATAGCAAGCCAAAGTTTTTATCCAGCTTTACCAGCTCAGAAAAGCCATCAACGCCAAAAAAGAAGCTGACCAAATCTTCAGACCTTAATTCATTGCTATTGAGGATATAGTTAAGAATAGACAGCTTATCATCCTCATTATTAGAGCTAAATCGTTTTTCCATTAGACGAGAGAAATGCATTGCAAAGCCGTTATCCTTTTTGGCAGAAACATGATCTCCGGAGTTATCGAAATTTAAGCCATTATCAAACAAATCGTTACCAGCAAACCTGAACGAACTTGTAAGGCTCGGTTTATTGTTGTCGAAGGCCAGAATATCAGTTGTGCCGCCACCTATATCAATACTCACAAAATATTTACCAGCTCCAAATCCTTTTTCATAACTATAAAATGGCGCCCAAGATTCTGTAATATTAAACAGTTTTTTTACATTTCTATTTTTTGTGAAATACTTGACATAGTACTCTTTCCATAAGTTCTCGAATGTAGCGGTTTGCTCCGTTGCCATACTCAATGGCTTAAACCACATAACGTTCGTTTGTGCTGGATTTAGTCCATTACTCAAAACATAATTCCGTCCCATTAGAACCAATTGCTCAATAAAAGCCTTTAGTCTGTTTCTTGCAGCATTATTTCCCACATCACTGATGGCCCATTTGAGGTTTGAATGTGCGTTATCAAATCCACCTTCCCGCATCTTTTCCGTTCCAAAAGCAAAAGGAATATTTATGGTCGACAAAATATTTACATCATTAGCATTATTGGCGTCACAGTCGTTATCTTGGTTGATAATGGTGCGAACCGGGAAATTATATTCAGAGCCATTCCCAATAATTGAAGGCAAAAACTCATTGATTTGCAAAGGTCTGAACCTCATATCTAAACGCGAGTTAATATCGTATTGGTTTGATCCTTTAAACTCGTCCCTATCCAGGATAGGATTATGAAGCATGGTAAAGTGCAAATTTTTGCGCTGACTCAAGTTATTATAGGTTGACAATTTATCGGCTCCACCCTTTAAGGAAGCGGCCACATAAGAATTACTCGTCCCGATATCGAAAGCTACCGATGATTTTGCATCAGACAAGGAATTTATTTCTGACATCAAAGGCACAATTGTTCCTTTAACTTCAACCCCTTCCGTAATCAAACTGACCGTGATAAAACTAAAGCTAATGTCTTTTAGCGGCTCATCAAGATTTTTTGAGAGCTCAATATATTTTGAGTAAACTCCCATGCCTTCAGATTCGCGTGTTCTGTTAAATATATTTGTTGCAGAAATGTAGTCAATTTTATTTTGCTCAACATTTTCGCGATAAAACTCACAATCAATTTTTGAAGATTCATCGCCAAAAATTGCAATTTTATAAAGGTCGTTATAAATCGGGTCTTTTGTTTTGAAAAAAGGATAAATACCCAGGTAAAAAGTTCCTTTTATAATGGCACCATTGTTTTCATTATCTATATTAGAGGGATTTACATCATTATACGTTCTTTCAAACTTAATGTTTGCACCTTTCGTTGGTATTTTTAAACTAACGAAAATAGCACCTGATGCTAATTTTGTTATAGAGAGATTTTCTTTTAGGTCTTCAAGGGTAAAATACTGAAAATAAGACGGGTTAATTGGAAGGATGATATTTGAAGCTATTTTTTCGTTATTGCCCATCCAGAAGCATGACTTGTTTACATCATAAGGTAACTCAATTATATTCCTGGACAGAAAGTCATTTCTCAATACATACGGGTATTTAGCATGATCAAATCCGGGAAGCGTGCGCTCGGATACTATTCTTGGATCATTATCAGGAATCACAATATACTCCTCCAGAGGTCTATCATAAAGGTAAACCCAATGTGAATTTTTGTGGCCATCATTAGACAGAGCTAAGGGTTTCATTTGCAGTTTTTTGCGGGTATGAATACGATAATCACTTTTTTCGGCCTCGTCCGGAACAGTATTTTTCACGTTGCTTTTGCAACGAAATTGCACATTAGGAAGAATTTGGATTGCTGCTTGTTTGATATAAAGTATTGGCGATTTATTTATATCCTCGAAATGGTCTCCTGTATTTAACTCACCCACATACTTTTTCAGTTCAACATCTTCAATAAAATCCCTGTTGATCTTTACATAGGCGTATAATTCTTTAAAAGATTGTATTGCGCTATTATTAACTTCAAAAAACAAGTTCATAAAGCGCTGAAACTCCACATTCCTTCGGTATAAAGGTCTTGCAAATTTAAAAAGACTAATCCCTTCTATATTTTTTATATCCTGATTTATACCAGATGCAGCCGTGAAAAAACCAGTGAATGGAGAAGTACCCGCAAACACTTGATTGTTTAGTAAAAAAATATTAATGGAGGAAAAGGGATTAATTATTTGATTTTCTACAAAGCGATTATCCTTATTATAGTTTTGAATATATAGATCTAATACTTCACCAAAAATCTTTTTTCCTGATTTAGACGATTCGACTAATGGTTTAAGTTTTGAAGCAGTCCAGGAAACTAATTTAATATCAAGTTGCCCAGATTGCGCTAATATATCGTGAAAATAGAAGAGCTCATAAACATCTAAACAGTCAGATATTAATTTATGAAAACTAGTATTACCGTCAAAGACTTTGCGTTGCTTACTCATAGCATACTGCTCATTAACATAACTAAAAGCAGAATTAAATAAATGTAGTCTAGCAAAAGGTGAAGGAATGGAGGTTACTGGAAGATCAACCTCTCCTAAATTATCCTTGATTTTAGCGATATTTTGAATTTGATAAGGGTTCGTTTCTCCAACCTCCCAAAAGCAAGATTTTGCAGTTTGTCCAGATAATATACTTAGTTTTAGTGCCATTTTAGATTTTTTTAAAAACGTTCTTTGATTATTTGATTAACGGTTCTGCTAAAGAGGTCAATAAATCTTAGTTCTGAAGATCCATTCATTGATTCCTGGCTGTTCACAGCAAGTGAACTTGCAATTTGATCAAACTTGATTAAGTCTTTTTTGAAAATTGAATTACTTTTTCGGGCTGGTATTTCATTGATTATTTCAAAAAGAGCTTCAGGTGTTAACTCTGGCGTAACCGGTTTTTCAAATTCATCAACTGTATCGTAATTTACATTCTTAAACTTTAATCTAATTGGAACAAACCTCCTTCCATGCTTATTAAAAGCTAATTCAATCAGGTAGTTATAATAATGCTTGTTGCAAAACATGGTGAGTGCACTAATAAAATCAGACTGTAAAAAATTCGTATTGATCTTCAACTCGTTACGCCAGGCCAGATTGCTGTTATAGAATGAATTTTTTAAGAAATTGCTGATATAAACAGAAAAGAATGCAAAAGATGACAGTTGATTCTGGAAATATTTGTGTTCAGAAATTAAATTTCGAAAATTAAAAGTTTCTAAATCTTTATCAATGCCAAATTCAAAGTAACGCGTAAATTTACTAAGATCGTTCACATCGTTTGCTTGTCTTTCGTAATTCATATAGTCAACCACCGACAAAGCAGCAGCTAACTCAATAAAATTTGATGGATTCTTTTGTTTCTCCCCACCATCGATATTTTCATAAGTACTTTTCTGCGTATCACCTATGTAATATAAAGCATTGATTAAATTTCCAACATGTTGGTCATAATAGGTAAGAGCCGCTTTGGTTTTAGTAATGAACGTATCAGAATTCGTGAGGCTTTCACCAGATTGAAATTTAGTAACATCTACCTCGAAATAAGGTAGTACAGTCACCGCACCAATAAGCGCATTATTTATAAGGCCAATATTATTCATGTTTGATAGGTTACTTCGGAATAACTTCAGAAGCAATGGAAATCCTGCAGCTCCTGTTCCACCAAATATTGAGCTGACTATAAAAATGCGGTCTCCAGCATGAAAATCTAATGTAAAATCCTTAAAACCTTGTGAATCTATAACATGCTTTAAAACGATACTACCTATATTCGGATTGCCCATAAAACCTTTGTCAAGTTTCATATTCAACACCTCATTACTAAATAGCAGATCAATAAGCAGCTTTGTTTCACTATTTCCGGCGGCATTTAAGCCATTGTAATCAATCATTTCCATTAAGTTTCCAAAGCTCGTACCGCTAATGCTAATCTCTTTAGGTTTGGAAATTTTAGTACGAAAAAAGTGGTTGTTATATGAATCTTTCGATAAATCGCTATAACATGACCTGTGTATGAGATCGTAATCATTATGAATTCGCCGATACTTTTCTAAATCTCCATTATTGATATCTGTGTCAATTATCATAGGTACAATTTCATCAACGTTGATATGAACACCCGAAGCAAGTAGCATAGTTAAAGACTTTAAAACTCTTGTTCCCGTGCCTCCCACAGCAAATAAATATAACTTAGCCATAACTGATTATTTAAAAATATTAAAAGGAGTGAATTTAGAATGAGTACTAAAATTGTTTAAAATCAACGACAAAATAAAGTACGATATAAAGCCGTATGCTACAGCGTTAACAATTGAAAATATCCATATTTCAATATCAATATCTTCAAGTGAGGTATTTTCCTTTAGTTTAAAACCAATGACTGATATGGTAACAAGAAAAATTAATACGGAGTTGATTAGTCCAAAAATTAACCAAACAGTATTTGACGAAAATGCATCAGTTGATTTTCCAATTATAAGATAATAAATTACTGTATTTAAAATAGAAAAAGCCAAGAAAATTATTGCTCCAACCATATAGCCATAGCTTAAGGTGAATAGATCAAAATCCTCGGGTTCAAACCAAAATTCGTAAATTAAATCCATAATGTTTATTTTTTATTTTTTTTTGAAAATATAATTTCTATTAAAACCTTATCATTACTATAAAAGCGATCTTTGAGTGCATCACTCAAAACACTGAAAAGAGGAGTTTTGCGTTCGAGCAGTTGATAATTGTGTATTCCTATATCTAAATCTGAATCAAAATTAGATTCCGAAACCCAATTGGACTGCTTAGCATGCACAAATAGCGAAAAGTTTTCATCTGGAATATTATTGAAATTTAAAATATTAAAAATCAAAACATGGCTACTTATATTAAGCTCTTTGCTAAGGATGAGTCGGTCCTTAGGTTTCATTTTATACATGTACTCAGTTTTAAAATTTTCTTTCTTCAACCATTCCCACTGGATATTGTCCTTTAGGTAATCTTGTTTCAAAGAGGTACTGGAATTCAGATAATCGGCATTAATCCCAATTGGAAGATCAAGAAAATCATGGCCTATTGCGAAAGAAAACAGTTTTGATTTTTTGGGTTTGTATATAATTATTTCATTATCAAGCTCCCTTATTGCAACAGACCCTTTTGAATATGATTTAATTAAGGACCATCTGTTGATTATATTTAAGTCGTCTGCATAAATAATCGCATTCTCATATTTTTTAAAATACTTTGAGTCGATTAATTTCTTTATCTGTTGATAATTACCTATTACTAATAAATAAAACGGTCGTTTTTTTAAAATGAGACTTTCTCCCAAAAAAGGTCTTTGCCAAGTTCTCATATTGTAATAATAATCAGCGTCAAAATCGCTAAAATATTGCAGTAATAAAACGGTTTTATCAGTTTTGCAAAGCGATTCATAAATAGCAGTGCGCACGTCGCTTAGAATAGACAAGTTATCAACTTCCACGTTATCATATATAAAGTCGGAAATAACAATATTTACTGATTCACTCGTATCGCTGATTATTTTAGGTAAATAATCTTTCAAGTCGTTGCCTCCATAAAAAAGGGTTCTATCCTTAAGTTTCCCTATGAACCTATTTGGTGATATTATTTCGATTTTATCATTTATAACATAGGTATTTAATTTATAGTTTTCGTTTTGCAAATCTATAATTAAGCCCGGCAATAGCGCTTTAAGCAAAAAGCTGCTATCAGCATAAGTTGCCCTATTAATATATCCTTTCATGCCTATCGAGGCATCTAAGTATAGATTAATATTTTTAAGACTATGTTGTTTATTCAAATCAACCCGATCTGCCGAATCATTTTGGTTTATCGAAATCGTAAATGTTTGCCTTTTACTACCACATTGTGAGATAGCAAGTATGATTATAAAAATAAACCCGATAAATAAGTAAACTTTTAAGTTTTTCATAATATAGTCATCACAAAATATAAATCAACAATGAAACACCTAAAACAATGAAGCCAGCAATAGTCCAGTTTTTTTGCACTCTTTTAAAGTGGCTTATGCTTTCCCATCTTTTATTTTTCCATGCCCACTCGTTTCCTTTAGCACCGCAAACGAAAATCATTACAATGTTTACTATCGGGATTAAACAAAGAAGAGCTAAATATGAGCTATTACCAATACCCCAAATCCAGTTAAGAAAAAAAGCTCCCCAGTTCCAACCTCTAATTTCATAAGGAACCTCTGCAAATTTTCCGCTTCCTGAAGTGTTTTCAAATGTTTCCATCTTTTGTCATTTTTAATTTATAATTGTTTTTTCTACTATTAAAATTTACATAAAGTTGTGAATCTGATACTTATATTTTTTACGAATCGATACGATCACTATATTTTATATTGACGACTCTTTAATAATAAACCACTCCAACCATCACCCAGCCAACCCACTGATCCCACTTCATTATCCGCCCCTGATAATCAACACCCCATCGATTGAATTGATAAGGGTTATAATAGCTGATTAAGTCATATTGAAATATTTGTGGCTGTAGCGCAGCGATTCTATAGCCAACTACTTGCAAGCCTGAATAAGGGTTATATTCAGTTACATAATTATCGGGCATCACGTAATAAACCTTGCCATGATCGGCAAAAAACACGAACTTGGCAACCAAGAATTGTTGTGTTTGAACCTGATGTTGGAAAGTGAAGTTATTGGGCTGCTGCGTATAAATATTCTCTTTGTTCGCAAAGTTTTCTTTCCATTTGAAATCACGTTGTCTGCCTTTAACATTTACAATATATTGTGGAATTTGTCGCCTAGGATTTTTAGTTTTAAGACGCGTTAATGTTTGAGTTCGCAATTTAGTTTTTTCAAGCAAAGTTGTCCAATCTGCATAATCTGAAATAGAAGTAAGGTCTTTTTGAGCATCTATAAAAGCACTACTAAAATAACCGCCCTGACTTGATACATAAGACTTCTGTCCGGGCTCAGAACTAGATGACAATACTGTACCTTCTGATAACAGGTATAGCTCTTTCAACCGTTCTTTATCTCGTTGCGTATATCCCAGAGAGGCTAAGCCTAGAATTTGATCCTCATAATATTCTATCCTACCATCCAGGGCATTACAAGCTTCAGCTATTCCAATCAATAAGCGTGGATGCTTTGCTTCAAGTTTTTTTATAATTTCAGAAAAAGAGATCAATTGCTTGCTCTGATCATGATTGTTTTTTGCAAACGAAAGCTGTGGCCATTTCGAATCTATTTCCGGCTTATTAATACCATGACCAATATAAAAGAAAAAAACGATATCATCTGCTGAGGGGTCAAGGTTTTCAATAATATTCCACAGATAAAAAACATTGGAATCATCACCACTTAAAACGGCTTCTCTGATGTTTAGATTAAGGGCATTTGCTACTTCGGTTATTTCAGTTTTAATGTTATCACGCGTTTCAGCCATGCCTTTTTGAAGCACTAAGCTCGGATCATTCGTATTAGCAAAAACAATTAAATGAATGGTTTGAGCTTTTAGCGGCATAAAGACTAAACCACCATAAAATAGGCTGAAAATAAATAAAAGGCTTAAGGCTGTCCTCAACTTGCAAGATTTAGGACGGGCAATTGTGCTTTCATTCCCATTTTCAGAAAAACATTTTGCAGCTGGTTGTTTCCGCATGATTCCTAATTTTGGTTTGCGTGTTTGGTTGTTACGCAAGTCAAATTTAGGTGCTATTGTTTATAAATAATGCATTTAGGTACGGGACAAATCATGGACAGGGCCATAAATTATAATGAATTCAAATAGCATTCCAAGCTTTCTCCGTTCAAATTCAAGCGCTTACGTAGTCGGTACTTTTGTTTGCGAACACTCTCATCAGCTATGTTCATTTGGGCTGCAATCTCGTGATTAGGTAAATTAAGCAAGATATAGGTGCAAAGCTGTAGGTCGTTTGTTGTTAGTTTAGGATGAAGCTGCAGCAATTTCTTCTGAAAATCAAAGGAAATCTTTTCCAGTTGCTTCCCAAGGATATCCCAATTCTGGTCGGCGTGAATATGCGAACGGATTACACTGATTGTTTTGTGAAAAGTCTCGACAGGCGCGTTACAATTGTCACGTATTTCCTTGGCCATGATGGTTTTAACCTCTTCCAACATCTGATTTTTTTGCTGTATCGTTTGCACCATCAATTGCATCTCTCTGTTTTTATGCTGAAGTTCCTGTTTATGTTTTTGCTCGCTTAGCCTGTTAATTTCTTCTTTCTTTTGCAGCAAAGATTTTTTCCGACCAACATCTATACGCAATAGATAAAGCATGATGGCGAAGGATATCGAGAGCAGCGCTGCAATGACAATGAGTACTCTATAATATTTGCTTGATTGGTTCAACTGATTGTACCTAAGCTGCATCAGTTGCTTTTCTTTCTCGCTGCGCTCCACGCCAAAAAGCACCTGCATTTCGGCAATGCGTTTGTTTAGGTCTCCACTAAGAATGCTGTCGTTTAAGTGATTGAAATTCAGCAGCGCTTCATAGCCGAGTTTATAATTATTTTGAACTGCCATTAAAGCTGCTTTTTCTTTGTAAGCATCCTTTAATAAAGATTTTGAGTTGGTTTGCTTAGCTATTTCAAGCGCTTTATCAATAGTTTTTATCGCCTCATCTTTGCGGTTTAATTTGGCATCAAGTGAAGCGATAAGTATCAAAGTTCTGCCTTGATCAGCCAGCGAATGACTTAAGGTATAAAGAGAATCTGCCTTTTTAGCGAATAACAAACTTTGTCTTAATTCATTTTGAGCTTTTTTTATATTAGCAAGGTTTAAATAAGAGTTTCCGAGATCTGACAAGCTGGCTGATGATGCCTTATTACGCTTAATCTTTAGCGACATATCCGCGTAATAAGCCGCTGAATCGTTGTCACCCAAATGAAGCCAGGCCTCAGCGATATTATTAAAGGAGTAGGCATAGCTTAAATTGATACTATCAGCTAAAATGCTTTTATAATGTTTTTGACGTATTGCAAGCGCGCGGCGGTGATATGTTAAAGCGTTTTCATACTGATGCATTGCCGTATAAACATTCCCAAGCATCTCATTGATGTTCCAGCGCATTGGCAAATCCACCAATGTTGAACCTTCCAATAGCTTCAGCGATTCAATAAGGTAAAATATCCCCAGCTCATAATTACCCAGATAATGGTTTGTCAAACCCAGGTAATATTTGTTTCGTGTAAGCAGGTATATGCTGTCTGTTTCTGTTAAATATTCCGCTGACAGCTTAAAACGAGCAATCGCCGTGTCAAGTTCACCTTTCACCAGGGCTGCTCTCCCCATTCTTTCATAAACCACACTCATGCCATTTTTATCTTTTAGTGCACTAAATAAAGACATGGCAAGGCTTAGGTAATGGTAGGAGCTATCATAATTATCAGTTTTTTGATAAAAATTAGCTATGATTACCTGACTATTAGCCTGTAATTTTGAGGCCGGATAGTGTTGTTTTATCAGGCTATCTCTTTTTAGTAGCCACGGGATGGCTTCCTGCGCACGTCCATCACCACTAAGTCGGTACGCATATTTTAGAACTCCTTCAAGCTGTTGGCTTAGGTAACCCAAACTTTTTGCATCAGCTATTGCATCCAATAATATTTTTTGACCAAGAGCCGGATCTTTTACCCATAGCGCATATGCATAATCAATAGCTAAGCGATTCTTTTCGGGATTATTAGCCTTGATATATTTCTCATAAAGACTATCAACGAGTTTTTCGTAATGAGCTTTTTCCTGTGCTGAAAGTTGAAAAACATTCAAACAGAAAAAACTACACATTAGAAAAAACATCCGCAAACAAAATAAATTATAACTACGCATATTTTAAACTGTTGGCATTTAAACATATCAAATCCAGCATGATCTTTTTGATCATTCTGTAACAGTTTTTCTCAGATGCCGTGATACGGCTGATTGGGTTTAGGTTGATATAAGCCCAAAAATAAAAAAAAATTCAATTCCATCAAATATTTTACTAAAGTTTCTGGTTTCATAACACCTTGTATATCAAGTTAATAATTTTATATAAGTATAATATTCATGCTTTGCTTACTGGCCTAACCAATTGAATTACTGTATCATACTGGTGCTATTACTAAGAACACACATTCATGCAACATTAAAAAGCGGGGTTTTGTTTTGCCCCTGGCCGATTGCTGTTAACAACTCTTCGCAGAACCCAATAAAATCAACGCTTGCTATTTCTGCGAATAATTTTAGTAATTCAAAGAAATATCCATTGAGGCCAGCAAGCAAGCTTTCTTTTATTGTTGCTTGACTGAGTTCTTTAAACAGGCCGTCGATTGTAATACCGTAGCGTATCCTGTCGCAATAGCTGAGTAAGATGTAGCGAATCATAGATTGGGTGGCATCGGGATTCATCTTATTTTAACAGCTTCAACAGCAAAAAGCTTGTTGTGGGTACGGATTGCACCTCGGCAGGCTCAGTATAGGCAAATCTGCGCCAGCGGGGGATATTTTTTCAGGAATGATACAGGTTTAAGTGGCTCACCTACCGCAATAAAAAAAGCCATCCCAATTGCAAAGAGATGGCTTTTGAAATTCAAATTTTATTGAACTTAATTCTTAAGAAACCTATAAGTTGCTACAGTACCGTTTGATTCTACTTTAATGATGTAAGTTCCTGTATTAAGTGCAGAAACATCAATTCGAGCATGGGCACCAACAATTTGATTTCCAATGATCTGTTGTCCCAATAGGTCGTAGATACTAACGTCATTGGTATTTTCTGATGATCTTATGTTTAAAATATCATTTGATGGGTTTGGATAAAAAGAAAAGTCAGTTGAAGATTTTTCTGAAACGCCAACCGTCTCACCTTCAATGGCAAGCATACCTATTTGTGCGCAGTTGTTATTTACGCTGCCCAAGCTTGTGTACTTACCTGTTGTTGTATTTACAGAATAGAGCTTATTTGCACCTCCAGTATGATATCCAATGGTATATAATGTACCTGTCGCCGGATCAAAATCTGCATCCTGTGCAAAAGATATATTAACACCTATTGATCCTATCTGCGTGCTAGCTCCGGTTTCCAGATTAACGGAGTGGAGGTAGTCATTACCCACATCGGCCATAAAAGCATTCCCATCCTGGTCTATTGCTAGCCATATACCTGTGTTAGCACTTGTTTCCCCAATAAGGGTGGTTTCAGCTGTTTCTAAGTTTATTGTGAATAGGCAGGTTGCATCGTTATAAAGTCCCAATGCGTACATTGTGTTATTGACGTTGTTCCAAGCCAGTCCAGTTGGAAAAAAGTCTAATGAGTCAATTACAGTTTCATATCCTGTGCTTTTGTCTATTTTCACAAGGGTAATAATCTCATCAATAAATCCTTCTACAGCTAAGCCATATAAATTTCCGGCTCCATCATGATCACCGGCATAAAGCATGGTATTGGTTGATCTAATCACATTCAAGCTATAAGGGCCGGTTAATGGAAATTTACAAAAGCCTCTTGGTTCGCAAGAACCATAAATTTGCATAACATAAGCTTCTCCAATGGCAAGCTGACCACTTGTGTTATCAGAAATTTCGCTGTCATAATATTCCTGAATCATCAAGCGCTCGTCTGCAGTAAACAGATTAGCTGGCTCAGCTCCCAAATTGTTTTCGGCTTCAGCTGCGCCGCGTTCTAAAAGCTGCTCTACTGTTTGAGCATGCACAGTAACTAGCATGAGGCTTAGGCTTAATACTAAAAAAGTAAATTTTTTCATTTCAATTAAAATTTAAGATTAAAAGCTCGTTTCGTACGAAATTTACTACAAAAGTCCTTTAATAAGGGTCTATATGAAATCGAGTG
Organism: uncultured Clostridiaceae bacterium; assembly: GCA_964411505.1. Taxonomy (GTDB): domain Bacteria; phylum Bacillota; class Clostridia; order CAYPLH01; family DUMO01; genus CAYPLH01. Next base: position 21,651 of record CAYPLH010000063.1, read on the forward strand.
GAAATTAAATAGAGAAATGATTTATTTTTAGG
>CAYPLH010000064.1:0-21551 GCA_964411505.1 uncultured Clostridiaceae bacterium
AGGTCTTGAGTTTGAAAAAATAGAGAAATTGAGGAAAGAGATAGGTCATTGAAGAAATATGAAAAAACAGTTTGTCTTACAACAGCAACAGGAAACCTTGCTATTATGAGTATTGAGACATATGAAAGGCTTGTTGCTAAATTTGAGTTGCATGCAATGCTTGAAAAGGGATTCGAGGATATTGGAAATTGTCGCGTGAAACCAGCACGGGAAGTTTTTGAAAGGATAAAAGGCAGGTTAGCGTAATGAATATATAAATTTACATCTACACCACACAACTTTTTCAAAACATAGATTACGTTATTAAAGTATCTCTAACATGAGTTTTAAGTTTGAACTCCCACCTTTGAGAGTAAAACCATCTCGTGAAATATTTCTAAAACCGCAAAATCGTCATTGAAAAATCAAAAAGTAAAAAATAAAATATATATTGGAAAGAAATGTCGTAATATATACAAAAATTGATGCAGGTGAGTATAATACTTCTGACCAAAATGAAATACAAGGCTGAGGTAATACAAATACACAGGGGGGTCAATTATGTTGAGGAGATGTTTTTTTAGGTTAACCGCATGTCTGCTGACATTATTAATAATAACCGCTATGGCAGTGCCCTTTAGGTTTCCTGCAATGGCTGGAGGATTTCCTGAAAAAGGCAGAATGCTTACTGTAACAGGTATGAGTATCAAAATCAGTAATACCGGAGCTGCGTACAGACCTGACCGGAACTTGTACCTTGTAGGCCCTGAAGGGTGGGTTGAATGGTACTTGACTTTTAATGAAAAGCTGCACCCTAGCTCAGCAGAATACATTTTTTATAAGGATGCTTCAAAGGGGAGAGAAAATAAAGCTACTGGAACTGTAATAGATGAGCATACGGTGCGTTTCCGTTTCGAACCCGATGAAATATATATTCATCCCAGCGGCTACCTGGACCTGCCCAGAGTTTTCGGGGTTCAATGGATATATTATGTGGATTCGGTTGAGAACGGAAATGAAATTGTAAAACGGTCGGGTGAACTCAATCTGAATGACCTAAAGAGTGTACCAAGGGTATATTTTAGGAATGAATGGCCCAGATGCACTTTGAATCCTGATCCAATGGATTTAATGGTGGATGGTCACCTTCCCAAAGGAATGATGCTCGACCAGTTTGCGGTAGATATTTATGATGATATACTGGCTCCCCAGGATTTTGAGTACCAGTATACTGTTACTCCGGGAAATGTAGTTACCAAATGGCAATCCTGCAGTGAGCGGAACCTGATAAAGATACCTCCCGAAGCAATGAATGGGAGTATAGGTGTCTTTCTGGAGTTAAGAGACGTAGTAGGTAATTACTACCCGTATTCCTTTTATTTTCCCCGAGAAGGAGAACTGGGGACCTGCAGGATATCGGTGGAGAGAGTAAATATTCTTTCAGGACATGATACTACGTACATGTATATCAACGTACCCGAAGAATCGCTAAGTGTTGACGATCCTATGAGATTATTTACTTTTCAGGAAGCACGGAGGACATTTAAAAATAATCAATTCCAGTATTTAAGGCCCCAGATTGAGAAACCCACTCTTGCAATATTTATATACAACAGACACGAAATAAAATTCGTTAAGTCGGATGGCAGCTACTTCGAAGGCTATACGGCTACCGTTAAGGATATAGACATGGAAAACACCGGATTTCAATGGAGCACCAACCCTTACGGTCCTGACCCAAATGAACCGATAATTCCCTTTAAGAGAATGGGACAGGATTACTATGGCAACCCGCAGGAGGAAACAAGTTATTACAAGGGGGTGGAATATTCTTCATTCTATGGCAAATATTACGAGGGCTATTGGTGTGTTATAAATCCTAACTGGTATAACCTTACGAAAGAGGGAGAGTACTATCTTCACCTTCAGGTTGCGGATAATGTAACCGGAGGTAGGGATTGGTACCGGATAATTTATAATTTTGATGAATTTACTCCGGGAGACGTTTATTTAAATTTCGAGCAGCATCCCGTAAAGTTCATTGTTGATAACACACCACCTAAAATCAGTTTTAACGAAGACAATACCGTTACAAATAAAAACAGTAAAGCTCATATCACTGTTGAGGATAATTTCGGGGTGCTTGCCGCACAGTATCTATTGTGTACCGATCCTGACTGCAACAGCGACTGGCATCAGGATGAAGAGGGGAATTATGAAGAAGGGCATAACATAGTAACTGGGCCGCTTGGTCCTTATCCTGACAAAATGGAGCTTCCCGATCCTAAAAAGGTGGAAGCTGAGGTTGAAACCTCGGGACTTGTACTTCCTGAAGGCTACACTTCCTTTAAAGTGCATGTGAGGGCTGTGGAGTCAAAGTACTTTGACTATGCAGGAAGCTGGAGGGGAGATAATCCTTTCACCTATGTTGCTCCTGAAATCGCTGCATATAAAACCAAAACATACTATAAGGCAAATACAAATGCTGGTATTAAGCTTAAGCTTTCCTGTATAGAAAATTATGAGAAAGTTGAGATTACAGACGATAGCGGAATTTTTTTAGGGTACGAAAAAATATTTGGTCCAACAAGAGACTTTAAGTTCAGGCTTTATGGGTATTCCGACTATAGCAACGGTATAATGACTTCTTATGGGGATATATATTACAAACTGGATCACAAAAACGGTGATAACTACAGCCATGACTGGAAGCTATATGACGGAAAGGAGGCTGTTTATTCGGGACACACCGGAGAGTATCAGTTTACAGCGAAGATTGTTAATCCTGCCACAGGTTCAACAATGGATGAAATAAGCTATACCTTGAAAATGGATAACAGTGCTCCTGTAGTAAATGTAACTATTCCTGAAGATGTGCTTAATGGAAAACCCATAAAATACTGTAATGTGCCGGTGGAAATTATTGATGACGGAAGGATAGCCAAGGCGGGATATTATTGGTCCGACCTGTTTCCGGATATAGAAGATGATAAATGGAATGTATTTCTTGAAAGAGATAATGAAAGCAGTACATTATTCGATGAATCACGTATTGTTGCGGAGGATCTTTATACGCCTATAAATGTACCGAATAAAACATATGCCCTGCATATATTTGCAGAGGATGAAGCTGGGAACAGAACAACCTGGTCATCATCGGATACCTATTCGCCATATCACCCGACAGAGAGAAACTGGTTTAACCTCATCGGAACCCCTCCGGAGATAAATTTTAGCCCGGGCGATAAAACCAATTCAAACTGGTTTAAGCCGGGTAAGCCAATAAATTATAATGTTAAAGTAATTGTACAGAATCCTGCGCAAAAAGAAACTGTGGGAGAATTAAAGTATACTTTATCAAAGCATATAAGCCGGGAGGCAGCATTAGATGAAAAACCCCTTGAAGTGTGGACGGTAGCCTCTAATGTGACAGCCACAGGGTATTACTTTGAGTTTAATGTGACGTTGAATGGAGCGGGCATATGGTTTTTACATGTTTATCATAAGGATCTTGCGGGAAATGAAGTGTATGATTGCGGAGGGCCTTATGCGCTGCAATATAGTGATAATCTCTTCCCGGAAAGAGACTTTCCCGATGATGAGATTTCGGTAGAGCTAAGCTATGAAGGGAAAACCAATGAAGATGTACGGGCATATGTAACGCTTAAGGGGAATTATGAAGTTGCTGGAGCACCTGGATACTCCGGCAGAATGAGATATTTCTCTGAGAATGGTACGCAATCCTTTGAAATCAGGGATAGGGATACAGGTGTTATTTCATGGCCGAGCGCCACAGTGGGCAATATAGATAAAACACCTGTCGAAGATGTATTCAGCATTGGGTATGGCACCAAAAATGAAGGTGGCGATCATCAGTACGCATATGTTGATTCGAGCTATCCAATCAACCTCGACAGGTACAAGCTATTAAACGGCAACTTCAAGGAAAATGACTTTAAAGTCAGATTTCAGGGGATGAACGGCCATTACCCATTTTATATCATTGATGAAGAGTACGGCAATAAAGGAGCTGTCACAGCTTATGTAAACTGGCTGAAGGAAAAAAGGAACCTTGACATAAACGTGAGCCTTAATACTTATGAGCCTGTGAAAGAAGTTACTGCAACGCTCACCGCCGATAGACCATTTTGTATAAACGGCGAGGGTGAATATAAAAATACCCATACAATTACCTATGACAAAAATGGGGAATATCCAATTGAATATGAAACCGACAAAGGAGTTACAGGCAAAAAAACACTGTTTATCGGAAATATTGAAAAAGTCGGCTTTGATGGGCTTACCCCCCAAATTGTCTACTCTACCCAAAACCCCACAAGTACATCTGTAACCGCTTCCCTTTATGTGGGTAAGGAAATAATGCCCAAAGAAGGTATCACATATAAAGACGGATGGGTGTATTATACTTTTGAGAATAATGGTACCTTTGTATTTGATGTGCAGGATAAATATGGGAAAAACCTGATGGATTATGTTTCTTTAGAAAATATCACGGCATCTGTCCAATGGATAGACAAGACACCTCCTGACTGTACCCTGTCTTATAGCAACACCAAAACAACAAAAGATCCTGTTACTGTGACAATAAGCTGTCCTCCCGGTGTTGAGGTAATCAACAACCGGCGAGAGAATGAGTACACTTTTTATAAAAATGGCAGCTTTGCATTTCTGGTTGAAGATCAGTGGGGCAGTACATTTGAGGTTACTGCTATTGTTCAGAATATGGATATCGAAAAGCCTGTGATAACCCTTGCCGGTCAGCTTTCCTATCCTGTTTACAAGGGCTTGCCCTTTGAATTTTCTGAACCGGGGTACATAGCTTTTGATAATTTTGATGGGGACATTACGGAAAAGGTACAGGTAACAAGCAACATAAATGTATACAGAGGCGGTTACTATGAAATTGTCTATACTGTCACCGACAGTGTTGGCAATGAGGCCAGAGCTGTAAGGGGGGTAATGGTTTATAACAACAAGGGTATTGACCTTTATGTTAATAATGTACGCGTGGTAGGTGAAGCTCATCTTAGCAAAGGGCTGCTGGAGTTTAAGCTTGCGGGTATCGAAAGCCCTGTTTACACGATGAAATATCTTCCCGGCAAGTGTAAAGCAGCAGATTTTAAGGAAGGAGGAACAATTATCGAAGGAAATAGCATTACTATTAATGAGAAAGGCTGGTATACCTTCTACATACGAGATGAAGAAATGCATATGTATGTAGGTCATGTTTACCTGCAATAAAAAGGAGGTGAGAAAATGCAAAAATACAAAAAAAACCTGGCAATACTTTTAACGGTTTTCATATGGGTTACATGTTTTGCGGACATTGCCCTAGTTATGGGGAATAGCGGCAGTGAGCGGCTGATTTTCAACAACCAGTATATGGCCTTCAGTGTGAATACAAAAAACGGACGGTTTGCTTCCCGGACAAACGATGGGGATCCGTGGAGGAATACTGACACCGATAAGCCTGTATTATATGAGAAGGATATCCCGGAAACTTCTTATACTTCTTTTAATATAGAGGGAGAAGAGGTGATCTTCGGAAACAGTTATGGAAACTTAATCGAGGATTACGGGTATTTTCTGCAAGAACCGGAGGCAGGCGTGAACAGCTCTACGGCAGTATGGAAATATAGGAACCTCGAGATTACACAGACTATAGAGCTGATTGAAACAAGCGGTGATATTTCTGTCGGAAATGCCAGGATTACTTATACTGTAGAGAATAAATCAACTAAGTCTGTAAAAATGGGGACAAGGATACTTCTTGATATTATGACAGGGGACAATGACGGGCCTGTAATTTTAAAGCCCGGAGATGAGGTTCCTGTATTGGGAGAGAGGGTCTTTGAAGGTGATATGATACCCCTTTTCTGGAATACGGTAGATGATCTTGCGCACCCTTCCGTAAGCTCTTACGGCACACTTTACGGCTGGGGAGAAGCAAAGCCAACAAAGGTCATTTTTGGTAACTGGTATGGGCTGTCATCAACAAAATGGGACTATGATTATGACCCGTGGATGGAGTATGCAACAGCTAATAATAAGTATGGAGCTGCCGACAGTGCGGTTGGAATTTACTGGGAAGACCAGAATATTCCTGCCGGTTCAGTTAGAAGCTTCAGCACTACGCTGGGTATGGGCAACCTTGAGGACAGGAAGTACTCAAGTGCCGGGCAATTGGTAGTAAATGTATCAGCACCAAAGAAAGTACTGATAGATGAAGAAAACCCTGTACCTTTTGAAGTTTCAGCCGTGCTGGACAACTCTTTTAACAGTTCGATGGATTTTACCAATATAGAAGTGGAAATATCATACCCCGATAACTTGATACTGGAGGATGGGGATAAAAAACAGATTATCCCAATACTAAAGCAAAACGAGACGGAGCTCATAGGCTGGAAGTTTAAACCAACCCAATTGGAGGATGTAAACGTTTATGATTTTGTAGTATCGGTAAAGCGTGGACAACGCACACAAAAATTTAAGGTTTACTCGGTTGTCATGCCATCCTTTACCGAGATGCCCAATATGCAATATTCATATATCGCTCCACAGAAATTGTATCATGAAGAAAAATACAGAGTTATTGAGATCAAGGGAGATAATTTTAATTACTTTAAGGACGATCCGGAAGAGTGGGATGTGTATTTAAAGGATGCCGGAGGAAATGAATATGTAATTGGTGATCAGTTTGTTAACGTGCAGAGCGATTCTACTATATATGCTACTGTTCCCACACACTTTAAAATAGATGGGAGTGACACGTTTCTAGGGCCGGGGTTCTATGGTCTTGGGATACGGCATAACCTTATTGATGGCTTCTACAGAGCAAATGCGATTGAAGTCACAGATAATGCTGCCTATATGAGACGAGGGTATGGGACGCTTTTGTTTACCAGTAAAGATGAAATTGTGTATGGGTTTGATGGTGAACCGATCACTTTAATTAAAAACCGTATTCATCATTTCAAAGGTAAACAGACGCCTGTTGTACCTGAAGGCGAAAGAGAAATCATGCGTGTCGCAGGAGATATCCAGAAGGTCGATGATACTGATTTGGGTCCGGTATATTCGGTTATACCTCAGGATTCGGGTAATCCCGTTTACCTTGGAGACGGAATTTTAAGAATAATAGGTGAAACTGATAATGATACCGGTAAAACCGCAGAAATGTTAATAATGACACTTTCTGAGGAGGTCTTTGACTCGACCTTTGAAAAAAAAGGAGAACACAGGAAGGTTAAGATTTTTGGAAATGACCGGTGCCGGATTTATCTTAATACCGAATCTGCAATTGGGGGTCTTATAAACAAGGATACACTCATATGGACCAAGGCCTTTGACCTTGATATTAACAACATGGAATTGAAAAATATCAGAATGTTCGGATTAAGTGAAGAAATAATGGCAGTACTAGGGGCCTTTTCCCTTGGCGTTCAAAAATTCAAGGTGTACTTCGCCGAAGAGAAGGGGCAATATACGGTAGACTTTACCGGTATGCTGGACCTTATGAGCGTACTGGAGCAGTTTTACACATATTTTGGTGATTCATGCGATGGTAAACTTGCATATCTTGATATTCAGATAGACAGCTTCAGAGTTTATAAGGATGGTACTATTGATTTTAGGATTGACACCGGAATAGGCTTACCTACCTTTACATTACAGCACTTTAACCCGTTAGAGAACCCTGAGGACATGAAAGGGATTGTAACCGGGCGATTAAAGATCGATACCATTGATGGTTTGTACTCTATTTATGTACAGTTGGGGGTGCCATCATTCCAGGAACTGGGAGGAGATCTTGACGAAACCACAGCTTCTGCCAGTGTTTCAGGGAAGTTTGGGGTTTTTACCTTTGCCACGCCTATTGGTCCAATGCTCATGCTTGATACAGTAGAGGTTGAGATTGACACCAGCATGGGGTTTATACAGTTGGGGAATTTGCCGTTTGCTATAAACCAGCTGGGGGGCGGTATATATAACCTTCATACCATCAGGGATGCAATCAACAAAGGTGAAGTTCCCGATTTTAGCGGCGATTTCTGGTTTGGAATCAATGATACCTTTTCTCCCCTTATACTTGGAAAGCGTATGATAAATGCAAAGAACTGTAAAATATCTGTTGGAAACAGAAGAATACGTTTCTCGGGTGATACCTCGTTTTATATGATACCACTTACAAATTCCGGGTTCACAATATACAGCTATCCTGTGATAGGTGCAGATGTCTGGGGCGAGCTTAAATTTCTGGACGTTATTATTGCCTATGCAGATGCTGAGCTGACCTATGATTTTGAAAAAGGGCGGTTTTATGCGGGAGGCAGTTTGAGAGGGACATTGCAGGTTCCCCGGTATATACCCTTCTTCGGGGGGTATAAATTTGTAGATCTCGGAGGGACGCTCAATACCGACAATGCCATGGTGTTTTTCTATATTGGAAAAACAAGATATGGAGCGAAATATACCTGGAGCAATCAGAGCCTGGAATATGGGGGAAAAACCTATGAGCAGGAAATAGGCAATAAAAGTACCGGCTTACTGAAAAATGGGATTTATGCAATGGAAGAAATAGCAGAAGACGGTACTAAAAAGCAGCTTATCATAGGATCAAACGTGTTTGCTATACCAACCTCTACAAAGGAAAGCAGGATGATACTTCCCGGAGTATTGGCAAGTAGTGGAGAAATGACGCTTTTAGGATTACCGGAGGTGAACGGGTTTTTTACCGAGTTTGAATCCCAGGGAGCAGGGGCATTGCTTGTTCAGGGGAGATATCCTATGGGACAGGATGTTTTGTCAATGGAAATTTTTAAGCCTGATGGTTCTTCTTATGAGTTAATACCCGAAGGGGACGAACAAAACATATTTATTGCCGAATGTGAGAATGCAGATACAGGCGCTCCCGAAATGGGGATTCTGATAGATATTCCCGAAGAGGCGAACAGGGTAGGTAAATGGGAGATTATAAGTCCTATTGATGTTAAATTTAATGTCGCCGGTGTAAAAACGGCCCCTGAGATAAGGAATATCAGCATTACTGATGAAGAAAACGGACAGCTAACGGCACTGGTGGAATTTACCGGTGAAGTATTTTCTGAAACCGATTCATTGGATTTGTTCATTATTAATGAGGAGCAAGGTAAGGAAACAGCAATTTGCATAATGCAAAATCAACCGGTTTCAGGCTTTAGCATATCCCATAACTTTGAGCTTCCTGAAGCGCTTCCCACAGGCAGTAAATACAAAATAGCTGCAGTTTTAAACCATTATGATACCGAGGGCGGCGAAAAGAACCTGATACTTAGCGACAGAAAGGAATCGGATTTTTTCGAGGTAAGAAATGAAAAAACTCCTGAAAGCCCGCAGAATGTTGTTACAACCGAAATGAACAGCAGAGTTAAAGTGGAGTGGGATGCTGTAGGAGGTCAGGAAATAACAGGGTATCTTGTTACAGCCATAAATGAGCACGGAACTACCGAAGAGGGTGCTTCAAGCATCTTTGTGCCATATAAAGAAGGAAAGACTCGTTATGAAGCTTTTATTGAAGGCTGGACTTACGATAAGGAATATAACATTGTTGTGCAGGCTTTTCTAAAAGAAGAAGCTGAGGGGAATGAGGAAGAGGAAATTATTGGTTACAGCAATGTCAGTGAACTTCTTGGAAGTGGCAGATATCAGGTGGAATGGGAGCAGGATGAAAACGCAGATGAATATAAAATAGTGTTGTTTGACGAGAGCGGTCAAATTGCGCAATCTTTCTTCTATGAAGTGCCTGAAGGTATTCCGGAAGCCGGAATGATAAATGTTGTGGTAAGAGGCTTGCCGCCAAAAGTAAAATACTCTGTTAAGGTTTACCCTGTACCAAATGAGGATCTTAAGGCGAAAAATGTTACAGTTACGACTATAGGGGACGGAAGCAGCAAAACCATATGCTTTGACAGTGTACAAAGTGATAATCTTAAATCCTATATGATAGTTGCAGCACCTCGGGGGGATTCCGGACAGGATAAGGATTTGGTACTGTATGAGTACACAATTACCGAGGAGCACCAACCGGAAAGTTATGAGATCACTATACCGGGATTTGACCCGGAAAAGATATATGATGTTTCGGTAGTTGCGAATAAAAATGTGTCCGAACCTTCAAAAGTTTATTATGGTGAATTGTCGGCGCCAAAGAGGGTACTCATTTCCACGCCCAATCCACCCGATTTTAGTATTGTGCTCCAGCCGGATCAAAATACTAAAGAAGGCTCGATAATACAAAAAGTGTTTGAAGAGAATGGAATTACAGGATATGTTACCAATACCGACATGATTAAATTGTCCTTTGTATCCGAAACAGCAGATTATACGGCAGTTTCAACTAATAATAGTGCATCTCAGGATACTATTCATGAAGGTTACGGTACTACCTGGTACACTTCGGTTCCTGTCAAAGACGGGGAAAACATAATTCACATCAAAGCATTCAATGAGAATGGTGAGTGGAGGGAAAAAGTATATCACATTGTCTGCAAAACAAGCCTGCCCGCAATTATGATGAATGAAACCACTGTTGAGGATGGTATTGCGACATTGTCAGGTTTGACAGACACCGAATCCGACATATATGTAAATGGAGAGTCGACTGGTAAAGACGACAAAGGCAATTTTACCTGCAGCCTGTCTTTAGAAGGCAAAGTATTCATGGATATTGAGGTAGTGGCAAAAGATGCTTATGGCAATGAAAGCAAATACTATGAGCAGGTAATGAACAATGTAACAGGTGAAATAACCGGAGTTGCAATTGAAGCGGAAGATTTCATGTATGAAGGAAGAGAGCAGAAACTAAGGCTCTTTGCTATTGACGGCAGCGGAGAACGTTTTGAATTACCTGACAGCTATGTAAAATGGTGGATGGCGTCGGCTGATGGAAATGCAGCGATTGAAGACGGATACCTCAAAGCATTAATGTCAGGGCAGTGTGTCGTAGCAGCAGAATTTCAGGTAAATGAGAACTTTGTATTCAAGGATATGCTTGTGGTGGATATATATCCTGCACCCATGGAAGCTCTGGCTATTGGAACAGCGTATATTGACAGTGTGTCAATAGAAGGTCTATCAGGATTTAGTCTGACTCCTGGGTTTAATAAGGATACAAACGAGTATGAACTGAAGATACCTACCGGTACGGAGGAACTCATATTAGTTCCGACGACTTCACTGGAAAATGCAGTGATAACAATAGATGATGTACCGGTGGAAAACGGGCAGCCTTTTTTATTGGAATTAACCGGTGAAGAAAGCTTTACTGTGGAGCTTAATGTAACTGCATCCGGTAAGCTGCCTAATGATTACATTTTCACCGTACAGAAAGCAGACTTTTACACCGTAACCTATGATGGGAACGGAAATATGGGAGGCAGCGTACCGGTTGATGAAAAGGTTTATAGACCGGGACAAATTGTTAATGTTTTGGGTAACAGCAATAATTTGATTAAAACAGGTTACACTTTCTCCGGTTGGAACACCGCAGCTGATGGAAGCGGAACGGATTATCCCGAAGGATCAACCTTTGCCATGGGAAGTGCTAATGCTAAGCTTTATGCTAAATGGATCCTTGCATTCGGTATAGAGCCTATCGAAGATCAGCTCATGAAGGTACTTAGTATGGGTTATGCTTCTGGTATGCAGGAAACCAAGAGTATAACAGTAACAAAGATAGGAAACCAGAATGTTGTAAATCTTGCAGTAGCTCTGAGCGGTGATGGCGCAGAAGCTTTTATGATTACTCAACCTGCAATAACAACGCTTGATACCGAGACACTTTCAACCATATTTACTATTAAGGCTAAGGATGGGTTGGCAGCAGGAGTATATACGGTAGATGTGACTGTGTCAGCGGATAGCATGGTTCCCGTGACCTTTACGGTAACCCAGGAAGTCAAGCGTATTAATGCTACAATAAGTCCAACCAAATTCAGTTTTGATCTTAGTGAGCCAAAGGATCTAACTACTGCAATTACCTGGAACAGTGCCAAAACAGTAACTGATGTTGTATATGAAGTTTATGGAGATGCTTCCTTGATAGTTGAGACAGACTATACGGTTATTGCGAATGCTCTTACTATTAAAAAAGAATATCTCTCGGGACTGAACCTTTCGGAAGGAGATTCGGTAGAATTTGGAATTAACTTTGATGTAGGAGATAGTGCATTGCTAACGGTAAATGCATCAAAAAATTATGTGCCAGGAAATGATGCTTATCTTAGTGATTTGCAGGTAGACAACATGACTGTTGCAGATTTTGTATATAATGTTTATGACTATAATGTTGAACTTCCTTACGGGACAGAGCCCGGCGTTCCGGAAACGATAGTTGTAGCAATATCTAGTGATCCGAAAGCCAGTGTGGATATAACCCAGGCAAAAGAATTGCCCGGAGATGCAACAGTAGATGTGACAGCTGAGGATGGGATTGCTAAAAAGACATATACAGTACACTTTACACTGGAAGAGCCACCAGTTGTAAGCGCAACTTTAAGTCCGGTTACAGTAACCTTTGACCTTAATAAGCCAATGGATGTAACAACATCTATTATATGGAACAGTGCAAAGACTGTTGCTGAGGCACTTTACGGGGACAACAAACTAATAGTAGAGGTAGACTATACTGTAATCGCTAATGCGCTTAACATTAAGAAAGAATATCTTACAGGACTTGGTCTTTCGGAAGGAGATTCGGTGGAATTTGGTATTAACTTTGACATAGGAGATAGTGCATTGTTAACAGTAGATGTGGTAAATAGTAATATCCCTGGAAATGATGCTTATCTTAGTGATCTAAAGGTAAATAACATGACAGTCACTGATTTTGTGTATAATGTATATGACTATATTGTTGAGCTTCCTAATGGGACGAAACCTGGAGATCCGGAAACAATTGTCGTAGCAATACCAGTAGATCCAAAGGCCAGTGTGGATATAACCCAGGCAACAGTATTACCAGGAGATGCAACAGCAGACGTGACTTCTGAGAATGGGGTCACCAAGAAGACATATACGGTACACTTTACACTGGAAGAGCAGACGCCTACGCCTACACCTACACCTACGCCTACACCTACGCCGACTCCGACAGTGACACCTACGGCGGTGCCGACACCGACACCGACACCGTCGGACGATCCGGAACCGACACCTTCGCCGACTCCGTCAGACGATCCTGTGCCGACGCCATCGCCGACACCGTCAGACGATCCTGTGCCGACACCATCGCCGACTCCGTCAGACGATCCTGTGCCGACGCCATCGCCGACACCATCGGACGATCCGGAACCGACACCATCGCCGACTCCGTCAGACGATCCTGTGCCGACGCCATCGCCGACACCGTCAGACGATCCTGTGCCGACACCATCGCCGACTCCGTCAGACGATCCTGTGCCGACGCCATCGCCGACACCATCGGACGATCCGGAACCGACACCATCGCCGACTCCGTCAGACGATCCTGTGCCGACACCATCGCCGACTCCGTCAGACGATCCGGAACCGACGCCATCGCCGACTCCGTCGGATGAACCAGAGCCGACACCGTCCTCGTCGCCGGTGCCAACTGCGACTCCGATAACTACACCTACTCCGACGCCGACTGCTGTAGCTGAAACAAAAGGTGTTGTAACAGCTACACCTGAGCTTGATAAAAACACAGGAGTCGCAGAAGCTATAATTGGCACAGATATGCTTAATGCAGCTTTTGATAGTGCGGTGGAAGATGATGATGGCAGGAAGACTGTAGAGATCGAAGTACCTTCTATAGAAGGAGCAGAAGCTTATGAACCTGTTTTGCCTGCCAGCGCTATTGCATCTGGTATGGAGAATACTCAGATTGAAATAAATACCGATATTGCTTCAGTGATTCTTCCAGGTACTATGCTGGAGCAGGAAGCAGCATCCGGGGTTGAAAGCGTGTCTTTGACCATTGCAAAAGCTGATGTATCTGATATAGAGGATGAAGAAACAAGAAAGCGGATTGGTACGAGACCAATAATCCGGTTAAACCTGAAGCTTGATGGAGAACCCTATGCTTGGAGTAATGAAAATGCTCCTGTAACCGTAAGTATACCCTATACACTTAGTCTGGCTGAGCTTGCGGACCCTGAACACATTGTGGTGTGGTATATTGATGGGGAAGGGAATGTAGTATCGGTGCCTAATGGACGTTATGATACAGAAACGGGAAGGGTAACCTTTACAACTACACATTTCAGCCGCTATGCAGTAGTGTATGTGTATAAGACCTTTGATGACCTTATAGAAGTGGAATGGGCAAGGAAAGCCATTGAGGTTCTGGCTTCAAGAGGGATGATCTTTGGTACTTCAGAAAGCACATATACTCCGTCAGCCAATATTAGCAGAGCAGACTATCTTACCCTGCTTGTAAGGACACTGGAGCTTTCGGCAGAGTTTGAGCAAAACTTTGATGATGTGGAACCGGGCAGCTACTACTATGAAGCCATAGGTACTGCAAAAGAGCTTGGACTTACTGTGGGAGTAGGAAATAACAAATTCAACCCGAAGGAGTATATTTCAAGGCAGGATATGATGGTGGCAACAGTACGGGCGCTGGAGAAACTGGGGCTATTGAAGAACGCAGGGGATACCACAGCATTGGATGAATTCAGTGACAGGGTAGATATCGCCGACTATGCCAAAGAGAGCATGGCAACTCTTGTAAAAGAGGGCTTAGTTGTGGGCTCGGAGGATAGAATAAACCCGAACAGTGCTGCAACCCGTGCAGAAACTGCTGTGTTCATGTACAGGATATATGATCTTGTATATAAAAGGTAATACCACCCGAATTTTGTCGAATTTGTAGAACGAATAAAAAAGCCGCAGCCCAAAGGGTTGCGGCTTTTAGGTGCAAAAAAACCGTGAGTTCTGCATAATTGGAACTCGGAAATGGAAGAAAGAGACGAGTGGGACAATGCATTGCTTTAAAGAAGAATTAAGTCGGCAGGGGTAACCTTTTTTTATAAATCCGCACAACAAATTCTTCCCCCTCCTCTGAAAACTCAGGCATTATACCACTGTGACTGATTGTCTCTCTGATGCTCAAAGGAATTCCTCTCCCTAGGTTTTCAATATAACCATAATGATTTAAAAATTTAAAAATAGCTTGATTCCTCAAAAAACTTGCTCCTTGCTTGATATTATCAATAGTAATGGTATTGGGCAATCTGCCTGGACTTCTTACTTCATACCTGTCATTTAGAATGATTACTCTTATTCTGCTTCCAGAAATACTGTAATTTCTATGGCATACGGCGTTTACGATAATCTCTCTGAAGACTTTGGCAGGGTAATCATATTGATCTATTCTCCGTCCGTTTTCAAATATGGATTGTTTTTTATTGTATAGGTTAAATAATGTAAGGCACTGTTCGATGAGTTCTGGCAATCTGCCCTCTAACTGCTTACTATCTGCAATTTCATCATATATTTCATAACCATTGATTCTGGCGAAAATTATTCCGGTATGAAACAAAAAGTCCTGAGGCTTTTTACCAAATGTAAGCAAGCCAGCTATTGATGGGCATAATTTATTTTCGGATATAGTCAGTATTTTTGTATTTAAAAGCAAATTTTCAAAATCCGGGACATCTTTTCTATCATAAATGTCAATCTTGTAAATGTCCTTAAAATATTCAGACAATATACCTTTTTCCAGATCATCAATATTTGAATGCCCAATAGATGTATTATCAAATTGAAAATATCCACTTGATTGAAGCAGTCTGGAGAGTTCCTCCCTAGACGCTTTCCGTTTTGTACTGCCAACCCTTATATAGAAGTCTCCGTCTTTTGTGCTGTAAGGTTTGAATCTGCCTTTTTCTACTTCAAGCTGCAAAACATGCTTATCTTCATAGTTGATCCATTCAACTTTGGCATTCAATGAAGGGGAGCAATTATTTCTAAGTATGTTCATAATTTTTTCTTCCAGGGAGGGATCGGGTGAAACTCCATTAACTAAGCCGTTATCAGAAATACCAATATATATTACGCCACCTTCTGCATTAGCAAATGATACTATCTCTTTTGACAGTTCATTATTGGAAATTATTTCATTCTTAAACTCTATATAATAGTTTTCTCCGGTTCGCAATGCTGTTTGTAGTTTTTCAGTCATGTGAACAAACCTCCAAAGGAATCCTGTATTTATTTTACAACTGGATTTTATCATACACATACTAAGTAGTCAATTTATCAATGACTATTTTGATATGGTGTCCTGCAAGTTCTATCGTTGATACTTGTAAGAATAGGGAGGGTAGGGGGCGATCTTACGAAAGTGTTTCGGCTTTCATTTTTTTTGTAAAGCTCTACCATACCGTGAGCTACTTCTGGTATGAACATTGTTCACTGTATACGGATCTTGCATCACTTTGAGATATTTTCAGTAACTAATTTAAAAATATCTTCTGCTATTGAAATGCATTCGTCTGCTTCTGCTTAAGTACTTTTGCTGATTTTAAATCCCGTCCGGCCTTTTCTAGCCATTCATTTCACATGGTGTATTGTATTATCAACCCACATCAATCTCCACCAAGCAAATGAATCATCCAGCCTTCCACATCACTTTCCAGCCTGACTTTGAAAGCTATGCGCCTGCTCCCCTGGTTCTCTATATCTATTACAGTTACCTTATCTCCTTTGTTTACTTCTGTAATACATTTATTGTCATGCATAGACGGCCCACTTGTTTCATAAATGCTCCACGGTAAATTTGTTGAGTCTCTGGGATATGCAATTTTATATTGCTTATTAATTATAGAGTTTTTGTCTGCCTTTTGGTAACTAAACTCATGTTTTTCATTCATTTTAGTCCTGCCTACAATGATAGTGGGTTCAAACACATTAATTCTATCAAAATTTGACAATAATTCAGACTCGTGATTCAAATAGTACTCATGTGCATGTAACTCTCCTATTTTTTTAACCTCATTACCGTCATAAATAAAGAATATGCACACAGGATCATCACTCGGACCATCATCATAGATTTCAATTTCCTTATATTTATCGTGATCATTGATATCGACAATATTAAACTCTGAAGAAGGACGACTTGCTTGAAAAGTAATTTCGCTATCATTAATTCTTAATATAACATCCTGCATACCGGAATGCGGTCTTGCAAGCACGGTATATTCAATCATATCAGAGATACCATCTCCATTTATATCTTCATTTTTTACTTTTGTAATTTCAATAGCTTCCCTTTCAGCCCTCACTGCAGGTTGATTGTGATTTATCAATGTTCCAAGTCCTGTTACTAATTCAAGCAGTCTCTTTTGTAGTTTTTCTTCAAGACTCATATCAGAATCACCAACTATACTGTTGACAATTTCATCTGCTTCATCAGTATTTGAGTCGACTATAACTGAATTTGTGTCTTTATCCCAGTGAATACTGACTTCCAGAAATTCTGCGGCAAAGTCTGTTGGAACATATGTCCTGTCGTTAAGTAATATAACTTCGGTATTGAGGGTTTTATGCTGATTGTCTACAAAAACATCTGCGTTATCAATTTTCAGTATTGCAACAACACCATCTTTTTTAGCTGTAACGATTCTGTCTTTATCATCCCATTCAACACTACCGCCAAGAGCTTCAACTATGAACCTGATTGGTATATGATAGTTTCCTTTGAGCAATATGGGATTTGTATCCATTTCCAAAGGATTGCCATCAATGATTACTTTAATTTGATCAGAAGGTAGACGGTTATTGTACCTGTAAAGGGCTGTCTGCAATATGTGTGTTACCCGGTTAACACCCAAATTTTTAACTGTTTCTGAATATTTGTCAAAGCTTTGTAGAGACTCTACCCCAAGGACAAATTTTGCAAACATCTCAAAAGTGTAAACAGACAAATCTTGCATTATAATAGATATTTGCTCATTTTCGACCTGTGTAAGTGAAATTGGAGGCATCAGATTGTTAATATTATTATCTATATTATAAGACCAACGTTTTGACGCATCCTTTTGAACAGTATATTTATAAAGTGCTTTTACGCTCTCATCAGTGTGTAAACCTGGAGCTTGAGTATCTGTACGTAAATACCTGCTCATTGCCTGGCTTACAGAGAGACCTTCCGGATTGTTAAGAATGAGATCGGTAAACACAGGATGACCATCTTCCATTGTATAGGTTTTTCCTTCAACGCCAAGGTTAAAAAGTCTCTGTCCTTCTTCTCCATAAAAATAGTCAAGCCATTTAGCGGTTTCCTGAGGATATTTGTTTTTACATGAAATAACAACACCTCCTGCAGGGTTTACTTCCCATGCCTTTGCAGTTATAGCAAGCTTATCTCCCCAATGGAGTACTGGATTCTTAACTGCGACAAATTTATAGCTTGTGTCTTGTTCTAATGTATCAAGTACACTTCCGATATCATCTGCTGTACCAATAAAAGCACCAACATCACCGAGTTTAACTCTGTTCTTAACCTGATTATTTTTAAGAAGAAGGAACTCGCTGTCAATCAGCCCCTTCTTATACCACCTGCTAAATATACTAAGAAAATCCTTATAAGAGTCTTCAATAGGACCATAGGCTACTTTCCCATCGTTCAGGTAAAAACCCATAGTAGTACCAAAAGCACTGATGAATGAATGGGAACTGTTAAATGTTGTCACATCAAAAGACAGAGGGCTGCTGCATAATTTCAAGTCCTTAAAAAGCTTTAGGACAATTTCCCACTCATCTATTGTTTCAGGTGTTGTCAATCCCAGCTTTTTCAACAAATCTGCACGTATAATCGGTCCCATACTTACCGTGCTTTTTTCCAGGTTCAAGCTTGGAAATAGATATATTGACCCATCATCTTTGGTGACATGTCTTCTTATTTCCTTGTTTGAATTAAGTATATCATTAAGATTAGGAGCGTTTTTTTCTATTAGGTCATTGAGTTTTATTATGGCGTTATTTTCAATTAAACTGTTGAGCAGACCTGTAAACTTTGACCATGAAAACTCTATAAGATCAGGTAAGTCGCCCAATGCTACCATTAACATTAATTTTTCCACCTGACTGTTTGGTGATGGATGAATAAATGAAATCCTAATACCTGTTCTACTTTCAAGCTCCTTATACACATCCAACTCCGACAGACTGCTTACAATACCCTGAGTGTCAGGTGGCTGGGCGCAAAAGTAACTCAAAGTTACGGTATTTTCTGAGGCAATGCTTGGTAAAGCTTCATTATTGAGTGATTCCGCATGACTTACCGGCTTTGAAGTAACATTAGTATCAATGCTGTCGGCATAACAGACTGAATGTAAAACTAATAAAATAATAAAGACAATAAAAGCTTTCAATATTTTATTACGCTTCATAAGTAGTACCCCCCATATATCAATTATTTACGTTCAATATGCAACTTCATAATCTTTGCAATTTGGTTTTTTGAAGGAAATAAAGATTCAGTATGCAACGTCTTTAATTCTTTCAATATAGTTTTTGAAATACACAACAGTTCTAGTGGATTTCTTAAAGCCGCATTGCTTATAATTATTACGTTACATATGTTGGATTTTTTAAAGTCATGATGCTTAAAATAATTATTACGTTGCATTAACGGATTAAATTATCTCTATCTCTTTAAAGACGTAAAGAAATACAGAAAGTTCCATCACTTAGAAAAATAAGTTTATCTTAAGTCAGATGTCTGAATAGGCACATGAGAGCTATATGTTTTAAATCCTCAAAGCTTCCCCTCAAATTATCAATGACTATTTTGATATGGTGTATGAGTTGATTGCTTTCTCAAGGAATTCAAGGACACCGGTTCTGTACCATTCATCTTCGGGACCGGTTCCATCTCCTTTCCACGGGATATGCTCAGCATCTTCAGAAATCCACAGTTCAGCCTGCTCCCCACATGCGTCATAGAGATCATACAGATGATTCACAGGTACCTGATCGTCTTTTTTACTATGAAACAGTAATATTGGTTTTGGTGGAATGCTTGCAATATCCGTTTCCGGAGTGCTTCTGTCAGCACTGACACAGTATATTGTCCTCACGGCAAGCTTCATAAAGGGTGTGAATGATTTTATTAGTATTTCAGGCATTTCCTGCATACGCATATAATCATTAGCTTCTTTTTGTACCGCTTATTATATTTACACCTGTCTTCATCATAACCACCCTTTATGTTTTAAAATCCGTAACGTGAACTACAAGTTCACTTCCTCATTATACCAGAGGATTTATATAAAATAAACAGACAAAAGCACATATACACTTGCTGTTGAGGCTTAAGGCAAATGAAGTTACCATTGGTTATGGAAGAAAGTTTTTTAAAGATGAAATAAGTATAAATGAAGCTGTAAGATTA
Source organism: uncultured Clostridiaceae bacterium (assembly GCA_964411505.1). Classification (GTDB taxonomy): domain Bacteria; phylum Bacillota; class Clostridia; order CAYPLH01; family DUMO01; genus CAYPLH01. The sequence continues at coordinate 20,402 of CAYPLH010000064.1, forward strand.
ACTACTAGAAGAATTTTAGCAGTTTTAGCAAAAAGTAAAAATAAGGCAGTAGTTGGTGAGTTTATGATGATAAGAAAACAGTTAGAAGAGAACATCTCAGATATGGAAAAAGTAGCAGAATTGTTTGATATTGAGCCTTTTGATATATATCTATTAGGTGGTTCTGCTTGTATATTAGGAGGTTTTATCGATAGAGCTACAAGGGATTTTGATTTCATAGACCTTAATTATTCATCAAAACTTGGTAAGGCTTTTACACAATTGAGGGATTTTGATATGCTGGAATACCAAAGCACACTGGTATCGCCTAAATATAAAGAGAGTGCTACCAAATTAAGTAAATTAGATTATTTGAGTGTTTATTTACTTTCAGTGGAAGATATTATTGTCAGAAAGATAATTAGATTAGGAGAAAAGGATTTGCAAGATATTGACCAGCTAATGAGATCAGCAAATAAAAAACTTATAAACCAAATTATAGATGAAGTACTTTCAAGAAATGATTTATTTGATTAAAAGCGAGAACAATTTATAAAGAAGTTATTTTTATTTCGGGAGAGATATAATGTATAGAATAGTTTGTGAAAGTTATAAAAATTATATAGCAGATTTTTTACCTGACAATATAAATGACTATCGTTATAAAATCATGCAGTCGTTCAGGTTAATACTAGACTTGTCGGCATACATGAATGAAAACAAGAAGAAGAGTTTAGATTATCGTAAGTTAGAAGATTTAATTTATTTAATAAAACAAAACATTGAAAAATACCCAAACTTTAAATCCTTTTTATGGAGTCTGGAGTCAAGAGACATACTAGGAGAACATTATGGGGTGTTATCTACAGAAGAATTTTGCGAACAGGTTAGAATTATAAATATGTTTTTAAGATTATCTTATTGGTTCTAACCTAAAAGTTTGATTTCCTGTACTCAAATCCAAATGAGTGCAAATCCCTTCAACTCACACAAAAGCACTAGTTCACAAAGGGATTTATGCATAATAAAATGAGTATGTTTCAATTTTATGGTATAATGGGTCCAACAAAGCTGGCCTTCGCACATAAGTTGTTGACTAGCTGACATGTTAGGATGTATAATCCCCCGTTTGACAGGTAAATTAAGAAATAAGCCCTCAAACCGACTTTGA
>CAYPLH010000065.1:0-21350 GCA_964411505.1 uncultured Clostridiaceae bacterium
TCGGCTTGCCCGAACGAAAACTTTTACAGCTCTTGCAAATGAAGCGTAGTTTCCGATATTGCAAAAGTTATATCTCAATATGTAAGGTCTGAACAGTAACCTATTTTAATATTTCAAGGTAGCTTGCATGCTCGTTTTCAAATGCTCCGGGATTTGACACAACATTATCTTGGTTAAATACAGTCTCATCTTCATTGATATTTTTGATAGGGCTATTTCCAATATTTGAAACCCCCTGTTCTTCCATATCATTCGAATCATATATGTTTGAAACAGGTGCTTCCCTGCTCATAATTGCTGTAGTTCTGGGAAATGGCATATCAAATTTAAAGTTGCCCTTAAAATTCTCCCTCGTTTTACCATCAATAGTAAACTTAACTTTTTGGATTTCCTTAAGTTCAGTCAGTGAATTTACTATAGAAAATATTGTGAGTTGTTCTTTATTCTTGTCGCCTGTATGGTTATCGACAAATTCTTTGGAAAGATCCACTGTGGCAACTCCTGCTTCTATCTTAACAATACCGTTGCGTTTGGTGTCAGTTGGCATAGTCGGGTTTAGTACTGACTTTTTGACCGGTCCTTTGATCAACTCATCTACGATAATTGCCGCAAGGTTATTAACACTTTTTCTTGCTTCTTCTATAGGGATATACCGAATTTCAATCCTTAGTTTATGACTTTCCTTATCCGCAAAATACAGACGCACAGGAATTTTTTCATTAAGTTGACTGGCTTGGTCCTCAGTCATTACAATACTGCTTACAGGGCTAATCTCATCATTATTACCTTTTGAGCCAAGCTTTCGAAGAATGCCACACCCTGTAAATACAGATATTATTATTAAGCACACTGTAAGAATATAAACCATTTTACGCATTAGCGGCCACCTCACAATTAATAGTTCATTAAAGGCTGTAGAATATGTATTTAAACACAGTAGTCATAAGCTTTTTGTGTCTGCCATAAAACACAGAAATATTTACAACCTCTTAGATATTTTTATGCTGTCCTTGTTGCATGTATTCTTACAACATAAAATTTTATCATTTTAAATAAGCGCTGTGCACTATGTGTTACGTAAAATGAATTTGCTTTTTCAAAATTATTTGAGTTTTTTAAGGAAGTCACCATCAAAAAGCCACATAGTGACTTTCTGGGCTATTATCATATTAAAAGATATGTGTAACGATATGAATTATTTAAACATAATAAACTACATTGCCTTTGTAAACCTGTCTGCAAAACAGGAGGCACAGTAACTATCTGGTTTTATCCTAGGAACAAAATGCGAACCTCTTACAAGTCCCATCATTTCATTAATAAGAGTTTTTGTAGGACCTTTTCTACCTATGTCTATATGAAATTCAAAGCTTACTTTACGATTAAGAAGATGTGTTATGCACTTCATCATATCGTCAGTAAACAAATATGCAAGCTGCAGACTCTGGCATGTTTCCATATAAATTTTTTCACGAAGGCTGGTTACCGGTCTTTGTAGCAAACTCTTGTGCAAAAAACCAATCGCTCCTTTTCCAACTCTATGAATATGAATGCACGTAACAAAAACAGTTCTATTCGCAACTTGCGAATCAGTACCAATAGAAATTTTGTAAGAGCTGTTTAAATCACCTTTTATAAATTCCAAAATCTTTTCATAAACTTCGTGAAAACTAAAGTACTCATTCTTCAGGTTTCTAAACATAATCGATTCATCAATGATTTCAATGTTTTCATTAAGTAACATAAATATCCTCCACTCTTAAAATGTAACTAAATATCCTCTCCTTAAGGGTATATATTTAAAAATCAAATATTAAGTTAACCACTAATATTATTATATATAATTTTGGACGTATGTTGCATTGGTTTATTATTCCATAACATTCTTTGCGGCAATAACTATAAAAAAATTTTATCATACATGCTTTATCAAATCAAGCGCACAAACTATTTAGCTCCAATCAGCTAGCTAAAGAGATATAACTATGTAATAAAAAGAACAATTGGTTTTCTTAAAAATAAATAGCCTGTTCTGTTGTAACACATATATCATGTAAATTATTCAAAAATCGAATCCTTTGTTTATCTAAGTCTTTGTAACACCATGAGCCTTACTTGAATATTATGTTAATGGAAACATAAACTTGACTCAAACAGAAAAATTCAGGAGGTATTAAGGTAGTATGTCAACCTGTAAAAATGTTCAAAGCAACTCGGAGTTACTATTTTTTATTTTAATTTTTCTTTTGCTGTTTTATGACGGAAGAGCACTAGCTTGTTTTGGAAATATAGATCCCCAAAGTTTGTATAAGGGCGACAGCACAGTATTATTTTTCATTTTAGTGTTTCTTGAGTTATTTTATAAATAGCAATACCTTAGGTGGAAACTGCTGACTATTAGCCATTGGCAGTTTCCAAGCTTTCCTATCACTGCTCATACATGTTTGTTTTTATTCTCTATTCTTACCGCGAAAAAATATTTTAAAAAAGTACATGCAGTATTGTAACATTTTCTTTTTTTGCTCATAGTATATTTAGAGTGTATTTTATATGCGCTGAATAACTATTTTTATCTTTTGCTAAAAATATATTATTAAATTTCTTTATGAAAGGATTGACGCTGATGAGTACCCCTTTTAATAGAAAGCTTAGTGAATTACTAGGTAAAATGGATGAGAAGGTTGTAAAAGCCAAACTTAATGCAGCCATGGAAATGCTTAAGAACGGAGATACAGAGGAATTAGCCAAAAAAATGAAAAACGTGAACAAAGATGATTTAATGGATAAAATTAACGAATACGACAGATCCAAAATTGAAGAAATGAATATAGATATAGACGCAATAAAAAGACAGGTAACCGAGGCTGACCTTGCAAAACTGTCTGCTCTTATTGGTGATCAAGGGGATGACGTAGTAAGAAAAATAAAGAAGATATTTAATGAGAAAATGTAATGCATAGTAATATTCCTTATCTATATCTTTTTGGGAGGTTAGTATATGAGCGACAATCTTAATAATGCAATCAAGCAGATCACGGATATGCTTTCTAATGATCCTGACAGTTTAAAGGATCTTATAGAAGCATTTACAAACTCTTCTAAGGATGGAGAGGAGGAAATATCAAAAATAAAGTTACCTGAACCAAAAAACACATCGGATGATATGAAAGAGAACATTGAGATGTTTACCCGTTTTAAGTCTGTCATGGATAGAATGAGCAGTAATAGCGACCCGCGAGTTAATTTGCTCACATCCATTACACCTTTTTTAAGTAGTAGAAGAAAATCACGTTTAAGCAGTGCAATTAAGTTTTTAAGGTTTTACCCAGTTATACAAAGTCTATTAGAAGACCAGAAAAACAATGACAATGACACAGGATAAAATGTATTCTACATATCAAAACACATAATCAAAAGTATTATTATTTTGCAAAACACCGGTGATAACCGGATCTTACAAACATAATCAAATTCAGGGAGTGAATGAAGTGGTGTATAGAAGGTATCCGTATGTACCGCGGCGAAGAAGTGAGACAGTCTTGGTAAAAACTCCAGAAGTGGTTGCAAAATTTCCACTACCTAATGAAAAAGATACTGATGCAACGGACAGGAGCTTTGCAGTTACGGCACCTGGAAAAACATCTTTTCTTGAAACAATTTTTAAGAGAATAGGAATGGAGGAAATAATACTGATAGGATTAATTTTCCTCCTGATCGAGGAAGGCATTCAGGACGAATTACTGTTAATAATTCTGTTTTATATCTTAATTAGCGGATGGGATTAAAAGCAACCTTTCTTAGTTTTTTCCTCTTGTCTTCTTTTGTATCTATAGTTAATTGTAGTACAAGCAGTTTTTAATTTGAACATATCTAAAAAATTTTCTATAAATTAAGTTAAACTAACACTACGCAAAACAAGCATTAAACATCGGTGTTTATGTGCAATTTTTCGAAAGTTCACCAATGCTTTAATGTGTTATTTTGGAAAGAATCTAATAAGTGTTTCGCTGTAGTGCTAATATTTTTCTGCAAACCAGTAATCATTGGTATATAAATCAAAACTTTTGAAAAAATACTATTAACAAATAAATAATTTGCCATACAAGGAGGAACTCTTTTTTAAAAAAGTGAAAAACTAAGAATGAGCGAGGAAACTTAAGTAAATGAAATAATATACAAGGAGGATTAAGTTTGTTCAAAAAAAAGCTTGCGCTGTTTATAATTATATTATTTATATGTACTACGGCAGGAGCCACTATATTGCACAATGACAAAGATGGATTTTCCGCTATTTATGGATTCTCTAGGGCAGCATTATCTCATTATGGTTCTAGGGGGGATGAGGTTTACCAAATACAAAAAAAGCTATCAAACTGGGGTTATTATGACGGATCCATAGATGGGATTTATGGATACAAAACGTATAGCGCGGTAAGATGGTTTCAATCAAAAAACGGTTTAAAGGTGGATGGCATCGCTGGTACTGAAACACTCAATGCAATGGGTATCATGCAAGGAGGAGGTAGCGGAGGAGGGCAAACTTCAACAAGCAAAGATGTTAACCTTCTAGCTCACATTATTTATGGTGAAGCTCGTGGCGAACCCTACACTGGTCAGGTTGCAGTTGCTGCAGTTGTTTTGAACAGAACTCGGGATAGCCGCTTCCCTAAAACAATCGCTGGAGTCATTTATCAACCCGGAGCCTTTGACGCCGTATCAGATGGGCAAATCAATCTGTCACCTGATAATACAGCATATAAGGCAGCAAGAGATGCTCTTAACGGTTGGGATCCATCCGGAGGCGCTGTATATTACTGGAATCCCGCAACAGCTACCAGCAAGTGGATTTGGAGCAGAACAGTGGTAGCAAAGATAGGTAAGCACTGGTTTGGAATTTAGATACCACAAGCTGTAGGCTTCTTTTTTGCTGATAAGTTATAGAAAATGCAAAAAACCATGCTTATAAAAAATATAACCATGTAGGTTTTCACTATCCAATTAATTAAGAATAAACTAGGTATCATGAATATATTGGCATTACTAAAGTTTTGTGTAATATTTTTGAAGTAAGAGTTTAAGTATATTAAAATCAAAGAAACTACATCAAACAAAGCAAGCCTCCACGAAACTTTGTAAAGACCTGAATTCACTGCGCTAAGAGCTGTTTTGAACCAGTTTGCGGCTGTACAGTAAACTGAAGGATACCATAACGCAGTATACGAGCGATAGAGAACTACTATAAAGGTTAAGACCAACATCGATAATATGTTAACAAATATAACAGCAGGAAGAAGCTGCTCCTCCCCCGAAAGCCATGATCTTGTTATGACAATGGAAGGGACTGATGCAACAAAAACAAAAATTATCAGTAAAAAAATTGAAACAAGTAAGGTTGATGTAACAACAACAACCTGATAATAATACTTTGAAACGCCATTCCAAAATTCACCTCTAAACCCTTGCTTCCCCAAGTATGAATTATGAAACACATAAAGATATCCTGATATTATTAATGACAAAAGCAATGATATCCCTAGTAAAATGCCGATGATTAAAGCCATACCAAGAAAAAATATCTGAGGCTCAAAAACATATTTTAATAATGATACAGCAACTTCAAAAAAATCTGTATTAGTTATAGTAAACAAATTTACTAAAGCTGTAAGAGGATTGTACAAATTGATTAAATCATATATCAATATTAAAACTGCTGGTAATATTAAAACAAATGGGCGTCTAGCCATTACTCCTATTGATTTTCTAAAAACTGACATTCTTCTCCCACTCTAAAATGCTATAGTTAATTAATATAAATATCACTCAATGATTAATACACGTAAAAAGTATGTTCCACGGTGTAAAAATAGCTCTAAATACTTTAGTATCTGCTGTCTGCAGCCCATTGCGCTGCTTTTTGCACTGCACGCTGGTGATCGTCATCAACCGTGTTAGTTCCATGAGTTCTGCTCTTTAAAAAGTGTATACAAAAGTGCCCATCCATGTCGTTTCCTTTTACTGCATCTAAGTTGCTCCCTGCTCCATAGCCGCCTGACCTTGACTTTAAATACACATTAGCATCATATTTATCAGAACCGCAATGAGGCATTCCATTCATAGAAGCGGCAATGTTTCTTCCAGCTACTGTAACAATTATAGCTCTTCTTGCCCAACTCCAACTACCCCCATAAATTTTTTTCATTATTTCAGTATCCTTAGCAGTTAAAGTTTCAACATCTGCATGATTGGTTCCATATGTACGCTTTACAGTAAAGCTGCGCCCAGTTTCTATGTCATAAACTTTTGCTGTCATACCAACTTTGAATATATTATCTACCCCATCAAACCAAGGTACAAGATAATCACTTTTTTGTGTAGCTGCTCTTGATACAGAACTTTGTCCCCTGCCTGTTAACTTATCAACAAGTGCAAAGGTAGAATTTCCAGCAATGCCATCTACTAACAAATCATAATATGCCTGAAACTTTTTCACCGCAGCTACTGTTATATCACCATAATAACCTGTTGGCTCTACTTCAAAAAAGCCAAGCTCCTTTAGATCTTTTTGAAGTATAAATACCTGTAGGTTCTCCATACCATCCTTTAATAAATTATCAGGTCTTAGAACACGGTTTATGCCATTAAATGTATCAGTACCTGCTATACCATCCTGAATAAGACCATTGTCTCGTTGAAAATTCTTTACCGCATTTACTGTAATTTCACCAAAAAAGCCAGTAACTCCACAATCAAAGTATCCCAGCTCCTTAAGATCTTTCTGTAAGAACTTTACAGCCTCATTTTCCATTCCTTCTTTTAAAAGAGATAAAGCATTTACTGTTAGGGTATTAAGAAACACAACTGAAACAATTAAGGTAATCAGAATAGCAATTTTTCTGAACTTCATCGCATAAACACACTCCTCATCCTGTAATCTAAAAAAGTGGCGTGACCGCTTGCAATCCCCATTATCTAGAAAAGTATAAAATTCCTAGACAATAAAAAACCGCAAAAAAATAATGGTTTTAATTCACAACCCAGTATGTTCCAAGTCATGAATAATCCCATTATAACATAATATGTTTACATAATAAACACCAAAATTATTTTTTTCATTTTTTCTTGAGTAAAAGGTTACAATTCACAGGTAGCTAAAGAGATATAAATGTTAGGAAACATTAGCGAAATACAGCTTAGAGATGTATGTGATTAATCCCCGAAAAGCATGCTTTTTCGGGGATTAATCGTTATAGCTCTATTTTTTAATAAACATCTGAACCAGAATCTTACCATAAGTCTCACTATCTGCAATACCGATACCTGTAAAATTGAAGCCATTATCTAAAAGGTTTCGCTTGTGATCCTCATCGTTAATCCACGCATTAAATGCACCTTCTATAGAGCGGTTGCCCGCTATGTTTTCTCCTGCGCTTCTGTAGCTGATATTAAACTGTTTCATCATGTCAAAGGGCGAGCCATAGTTTGATGAAGTATGGGAGAAATAACTATTTTCTACCATGTCCTGAGCCTTAAGCCGTGCAACATTTACTAGTTCTGTATCAAATTTGAGTGGTTCAACACCAGCATCCATCCTTGCATCGTTAATCAGGCTAAGAAGCTGCTGTTCGTCCTGACTCAAGTTAATAACAGGAATGTCTTCCAAACCTTCACCAATTTCTGGTGAAGGATCACCTGTTACAGAAGTGGGTACATCACTGTCCGGTTCATCATTTGCCAAAGAAAGGTACTGAGCAAAAGCTGCTCCAACATATCCCGTTTCGGGATCGTAAATGGCATACCAATCGCCAATCTGTCCTATTACTCTGACTTGTTGTCCATTTTTAAGTACACTCAAAACCTCATTGTCAGTCGACGGTCCGGTGCGTACATTGAGTCCTGAAGCTGTTACTACATAGTCAATTGAGCTGATCTGCTCAAATTCCGCTGTTTCAGCGGTTGCTCCATTGAAACATAGCATTGTGGTTAAAGAAATACAAAGCATAATTAGGAAAGCAATCCTTTTTTTCATAAAATCCCTCCAAATAGTCAATAAAATATTAACCGTTAATTGGTACTACAATGAAAGATAGGATTTACAGAGACTCAATCCGCAAATTAGCATATCTTTCATTGTAATATTATTATTGACACTTTTTTTATAATTATTTACATTTGGGAATTAAAATATTAAAAATATTGCTATTCCATAACTTATTGTGGAGCTCAAATTTTATAACTCAAGCCCTTTATGCCATTTTTTAATATGCTTTAGCCCAATAAACCATGTGCATAGCCTCTTCCTTGCAACACACACATTTGTCGGAAATACTCTCCTGTTCAAAAGAAATACATCTTGCAGTAGCTCCTGTTCTTTCTTTTATATGCTCCTCACATTCTGCTTTACCACACCACATTGCTTTAATAAATCCTGGAGTTTCAATCAATATCTTTTCGAACTCTTCAAAAGTTGCAGCTGAATATGTCTTATCCAAAAGCAAGGCAGTAGCTTTATCTAGTAGCCCTTGTTGCACTCTAGCCAAAACTTCAGGGACATTAGTTGTAATATTATCTATGCTCACAATCTCTTTTTCACGATTATCCCTTCTTACTAGCACAACTTGATTATTTTCAAGGTCCCTCGGTCCAATTTCCAGACGAAGTGGAACGCCTTTCATCTCGTATTCACTAAACTTCCATCCGGGCATCTTATCACTGTCGTCCAGTTTCACCCTGCATACTTCGGACAGTTTTTGTGCAATCATCTTTGCTTTATCTAGAACTCCTGGCTTGTGCTGTGCTATAGGAACAATTACCAACTGTATCGGGGCTACATTCGGCGGCAAAACAAGCCCGCTGTCATCTCCATGAACCATTATTATTGCTCCTATCATCCTTGTACTAGTTCCCCATGAAGTCTGATGGACATACTGGAGCTGATTGTTTGTGTCAGTGTATTGTATGTCAAAAGCTCTTGCAAAACCATCTCCAAAATTATGTGAGGTTCCAGATTGCAGAGCTTTACCATCATGCATCAGGCTCTCAATAGTGTATGTGGCATGAGCTCCAGCAAACTTCTCCTTTTCGGTTTTTTGCCCCTTTACCACCGGTATGGCAAGCACATTTTTGCAAAATTCCGCATACACATTGAGCATTTTTATTGTTTCTTCCTGTGCTTCTTCAGCAGTTGCATGCGCAGTGTGTCCTTCTTGCCACAAAAACTCCCTTGTTCTTAAAAAGGGGCGTGTGGTTTTCTCCCAACGTACAACCGAACACCACTGGTTGTATAGCTTTGGTAGATCTCTGTACGAGTGTATTATCTTTGAATAGTGATCACAAAATAGTGTTTCAGACGTTGGTCTTACACACAACCTTTCGGTCAGTTTCTCACTACCTCCATGAGTGATCCATGCCACCTCGGGTGCAAATCCTTCGACATGATCCTTTTCCTTCTGAAGAAGGCTTTCCGGAATGAATAAAGGCATATAAACATTCTCATGACCAGTTTTTTTAAACCTTGCGTCCATTTCACGTTGAATGTTTTCCCATATTGCATATCCATACGGGCGAAACACTGTACATCCTCCAACACTGGAGTAGTCTACAAGATCAGCCTTTAAAACTACATCAGTATACCACTTTGCAAAATCGTCATGCATTGAAGTAATTTCTTCAACAAGTTTCCTATCATTTTTCATTTATTTTCACTCCCACCTGTGGGTAATATTATGATTGAGTCATTACTCTAACTTCAATATTAAGATAAATCATAATATAATCTATCCAGTACTGTCAACATTATTGTTTCAGCAACAATTATCGGTCACCATATTCGATCGTGTCTATTTTAGTTCCCCTCAAGCATATTAATCCAAACCTTCTTTAATACGTTTCTGTTTAGACCCTCTATAACTTGAGATAAACTTTCGCAATAACGGAAACTTAATACAGCTAATTATAGCACTAATTGTCTTCCTCTTGCTTGCAAGTTGCACATAACTTTATTAAAATATGATTATGTTCCAGTAGCTTATATACGCCTTTTTTTGGAGCAATCATAATAACCTAAAAAGATAAGTTGGAGGACTGCTTTATGAAAGTTGGAATTGGTCAAGATAGTCACAGGTTTGATTTTAACAATACTAATAAAAAGTTGATTCTAGGAGGGGTTGTTTTTGAAGATCATCCACCTCTTGAAGGCAACAGTGACGCTGATGTTGTGCTGCATTCTATAACAAATGCCATTTCAGGTGTAACCTGTGTAAATATTTTGGGTGAAGTTAGTGATAAAATGTGTTTTGAACAAGGCATAACCGATAGCCGTGAATATGTATATGAAGCGTTGAAATACTTGGGAGAGTTTAAAATCATACATCTTTCCATATCAATTGAGTGCAAGCAGCCTAAAATTACCCCAAAAATCCCCGAAATGCGAAAAAGTATTTCCAATATTCTTAATATTCCAGAAGGTGGTATAGGAATTACCGCAACTTCTGGTGAAGGTCTGACAGCTTTTGGAAAGGGCGAGGGGATACAAGTATTTTCCTGCATTACAGTTATTTAAATTTCATTTTTTTAGCAGTGCTTATTTTTAAGAAGTGCTGCTTGCTCATGAATGAATTCACAAAAATGCATGATAATCCTCTGCATTTCAAATAGCAATGTAATTCATCTTCTAGCTATTGCTTCTCCTATAACAAGATCCTCCTGTGTTGTGATTTTTATATTGTCATAACTTCCCATTACCAATTTTACTTTGTAACCAGCTTTTTCAGCTAAGATTGCATCATCTGTTCCTAGGTACCCCTCTTCTTTTGCTTTTTTGTGTGATTTGCATATAATATCATACTTAAAAGTTTGAGGAGTTTGCACCGACCACAAGAATCTTCTATCAAGCGTATCTGATACAAAGCCTTCTTCATCGGATGACTTTATCGTATCCTTTACAGGCACCGCAGTACATACAGCTCCATATTCACAAGCGGCAGCTATATTTTCTATAATGGTATCCTCTTTTACAAAGGGTCTGGCGCCATCGTGAATCATCACAATATCACAGCTTTTCTCTACTTCCAAAAGCCCATTGTACACAGAATCCTGCCTATTAGGTCCTCCTAAAGTTATGACCTTCACCTTTCGAATATCATAAACGTCTATAATGTTGCTTTTACAATAGATAATATCTTTATCATTAACCACAAGAATTATTTCATCAACATAGCAACAATTTTCGAATTTTAAAATTGTGCTTGCCAAAACCGGTAAGCCACCAATTTCTATAAACTGTTTATTTGTCTCCATGTTCATTCTTGTGCCCTTGCCTGCTGCCACAATAACCACACTTACATATAGCTTGTCCAAAATTTTGTGTACATCTTTGTGCAAATATAGCCCTCGCAATCTCCATAAAGGAATTTTCTACTATCTCTAATAACTTCATTTTAACATATGTCCGCCATAAGATACTAGCACTTCTCCAATTGCTTTTTTAAAATTCACTGTTTAAAAATACGGATTGCGCTGCCGCTTTTTCATGTCCCAAGAGTCATTCCTGATATTGGGTCTATATAGACCAACCAGTAGCCAAACGCGCCATAGCGCAATTGCGCACCTTCTACCTGAACCCATCTACAAATATCTCCAAACGGCTTTTCATCAATTTTGTATGCACCTGGAACACCATAAACCATATAATCTTTTTCGGTCCTTTTGTCTTTGTATATACCAACTATCAGGTGTCTGTATTTAAAATGGGTCATCAAAACCTTTGGATTAAATAAAATAGCTGCTTTAATATCAAACTGATGAAGAATATTATTTAAATATACCGGACTGTTGACTTTCCACCAAATATAGTCTTTCCTTCTATTGTTGAAAGGACAATATCTTTCAAAGTATGTATCCAACTCATTTCTTAACTGGTTCATGTCACCTTTTCTTATTTCCTGCGTTTTTTTTGCTTTCTGTAAATCATGCAAATAGCAGTTTGCACAATGCTGCTGGTTGAGTGATTGCGCACATTTATGTACACCAAGTGGCTCAACTGGACAGTCTGCAGCTTTATCTGTATATTGGTTTTGAGTGTTAATCGACTTTTGTGGTGGTTCTACGCTCTCTTTATCTTTATAAACTAGTTCTTGGTATTCTTCTCCCTCAGATTCCACCTTAGCATCTTCAGTGGGATAAGGTATTACATTTGACTCCTTTTTATCTCCAGCATTATATACACTTGTAATATCTGCATTGTATTTACTAATAACATTCACTGAATTATCGCTTTTAGGCAGTATTTTATCACTTTGCTTATTATCCGTTTGAATCAAACTCGTAACATGTTTGTTCCATTTAATTTTTTCGTTACGATAGGCGCAAAGCGGCCATATTATCCTGTTATTGTCAGTAATTGTACCAATTGAAATAACGTCAAAATCATTTAAGCTAAGTCCACTGTTTTTAATATTATCAGGGTCGAAGTCAAGTATCATCTGCCCATTGCTTCTACTAAAAACTATATCACCTATCAGCACATGTTTGGCATGATTTCCACTTTTTTTTATAAAATATACTCTGTATGGACTTTCATTACCCATCGGCTTAAGGTTCTGAACAAATACATTGAGCCTGCCCTTACCATTTTTAATTTCAATCTTGGCATATCCTGAAGGCGTAGCAGACGTCCCATAACCTTGATCTTCCTCTTCAAAAATCAGAAACTGTCTTTGATATTTTACCATTTCACCCATCTTTATACAACCCCTCATAGAATCTCTTGCTTACATGTGTTTACATGGAATTTATTTAATTCTATGCAAACAACTTTTTAAAAATACAGCACTATCATGTGTTTAGAAAGTCTATTTGCGTAGAATGACAACGTTCCATATATATGTATATGAGGAAGTTATCATTTAAATGCACAATAGACTTAAGCTTATTACAAGATTCATAAAAGATTTAATGGATTTATGTGTCTATTTTGGTACCTATGTCATTTAAATAAATGAACAATCTGAATAGTCACGGGATTTTTAATAAATGAACTCCTAAGTGTTTCATTTTTCAAACTGATGAATTAAATTTGATAGATTGGAAAATTGATATATGTCTAAATTTTCTCCACGCTCGTTTTCGCTAATATCCATTAGGTTTAAGACTTCTCTAAACTGGTCTTTTGAAAGTGGAAAAGCCCTACTGTTGCTTAAGGCATTTAGTAAAGTTTTTCTCCGTTGTCCAAATGCTGCTCTGATCACTTTAAACAAAGTTTCCTTGCTAAGCGTTTCAACCGGTGGCTTATCATATATATCCATATAAAGAACAGTGGAATCAACACTAGGTTGCGGAATAAATACATGAGGTGGTACATTAAATAATCTAACAGGGTTTGCAAAATACTGCACCGCAACAGTTAGCGCTCCATAGTTTTTGTTCCCAGGTTTTGCAACTATCCTATCCGCCACTTCTTTTTGAATCATAACGCACATACTCTTAACGCGTGGCCCCTTCTCCAAAAACTGCATAATAACAGGAGTCGTTATATAATAAGGCAGATTGCCTGCCATCCTAATGCTTTTGTATCCTTCCATATTTGCAACTATACTATTTAGGTCTATTTTTAGCACATCGTCATTTATTAGGGATATATTATTCATCCAGGCTAGATTTTCTGAAAGTGCAGGTATCAAACGCTTATCTATCTCGATTGCAATAACATGCTTCGCCCGAGAAGCCAGTTCAACAGTAAGGTTTCCCAGCCCTGAGCCAACTTCAATAACAAGATCATCATAAGTTGCTTTTGTGCTGTCTGCAATTTGACTTAAAACATTGCTATCTATAAGGAAGTTTTGTCCCAATGACTTTGTAAGCCTAATATCATATTTCTTAATAAGCTCTTTTGTGTTTTGATGCATGTATTCTCCCTAATCCGCAAGAATATAAACATTCACCTTTTTTACTCCCCAGTTATACACTTCCTGTTGTTCATCCAGGTATATATCTATTATATTGCCTTTAATAGCACCTCCGGTATCTGCACAAAGAGCAAAGCCATAGTCGTGTGTCTTACCACGAACCTCTACATAAACCCTTGTGCCCAGGGGAATAACTTTAGGATCAACTGCAATAATTCCTCTTCTTGCCACTTCACCGCTTGCGGTTATTCCAAAATACGGATCTCCGGGACGCTTTCCTGTATCCTCGTAGGAAGCAGTGTAAGCCGTGCATTTCATATCATATATAACCTCAGTATAGCGAATAGTGCCTCCTCTGGCAGTATTATAACTTGCGATTGTACCATATTCAATAACTTTGTTAATGGGCTCTTTTAGTATCGTGTCACCGATGAATTCGCGAGCTATTTGCACACCATCTTCATATATGACCTTATAGCTTTTTTCAAGTAAGCCTTCTTCTCCGCTCTTTATAACCTTTTCAACATCTTCGTCCAGATGATTGTTAGCTCTTTTGACAGTCTCATAGGATATGGCTGATCTTACATTTACTATTTTTTCTTCAACTCTTACTACTTTTATAACCATATTATCTATTATCTCATCATCTATCAAGGCGCCTTCCAGCCTGTCATTAGCATCAAGATAAATATTGTTGGTGCTCAGCATATCTCCAACTGTCTTTTTATATGTGTTAACAACAAACTCCTTACCGTCTGCATGAACTATTGCAGAAACAGCTTTTATACTAGGAACTCCTTCATTATCATCCCTCAATGAGCTTGCAACATCAGCCTTAATGTTATCAGGGTTTATATCACTGCCGCACTTTTTTAGCACCTGTTCGGAAACAGGCGTTATAGCTGCTGAAATTGGCATAATCCCGGCATCACTAATTACTATTTCTTTTTTAATTTGATTAAAAGCGTACACACCCGAGCATACAGAAAGAATAACAGCAATAACTATTATGCCAGTTTTCCTGAACATTGCTCTTCGGATATCTACTCTTTTGAAAAGTCTCATTTTATTAACCTCCTAAATTATGTAATTGCAAATAAATCAATAAAAATTATGTTCTTGTGCAATCTAAAATAATTATCAGTACAATTAGAGACTTAAAGTATTTTATTCTAAACTAAATCTATTGTCAACCCTTTCCATAACTTTACCGCTTAAACTTAGATTCTATAAGGGTTTTGCGTAAAAATAAAATTTAACAATATCAGAGAAATAAAATATTTGTATTACAATTATTGCCATGCATAATCCTATTATTCAAAATCTTAAATAATTCCAAATCAAAGAAATGAATTGTCTAGGAAAGTATATTTTCCTAGACAATAAAAAGAGGGGAGCTGCGCTCCCAAAGATCAAATATTACGTTTTGTTTACTCAAAATTTCCCGAGCTTTATAATAACTTAATAATGAATATTGTCCATATATTGCCCCATTACACCTGTATTGTTAGCATATGGGTAAGCATTGTTTGAGTAGTTGTCATAACTATATGGCATTGTCTGACCATAGTCCATATTAGAGCTATATGGCATAGTCTGCGGATAAGGCATGTTCTGGGTATATGGCATGGATTGACCATAATTCATATTGTTAGCCATGTACTGTCCCTGCACCATAGGACACTGCATATTCATAAGGTAAGGGCAGCATATTATCGGCTGTACCATGGGCTGCATTTCTTGCATTGGACTTACAAATGCATTTTCGGGCATTTTGTTCATTTCTGCACCCACTTCATCTTTTAATTTCTTATTTTCTTTCATATATTAATACCTCCGATAGTTCATTAATATATTATCATTATATGAACGGTAAAAGAATCGGTGAGAATTTTCATAAACAGTTTGCATAAAATGTATTATAGATTAGAACAAAAAACATGATGATATAGTGTCGCATAAAGAATAATTAGCCTGTTCTGTTGCTACACTATACCATCAAAACTTTGTTTAAAAATGGATTGAAGTGTTTATTTGTAAACTTAACACTTTAATAATAATATGAAATATCCTTAATATGCCATATTCCGTTTTCTATGTCATAATCAAAAATAAAATAGCGCGTATTTATACCATTATAAAATTGCCCTTTAAATTCGTCACTTTTATTTACATTTAAGACTACTTTAAGAGCAATACAATTTTCGACATCATTCATGGTTGATTTTTCTAATACCAAGTCTATTGATTTAATTTCTATTGATTTAATTACATCCTTATAGTCGGCTGCAAACTTTTCAATAGACTTACTCCCATCCTCAGTATCTTGAAAAAGATGCAAATTATAAGCCCCTTCAAGATCTCCGGTGCTTATCTTGTTAACCCAGTCCTTTACAATATCCTTTATTGGTGAAATGTCTATCTGCTGTTTTAGGATATTAATAAATTGCTCTTTTTCATCAATCTCCAGCAATATGGGTTCAATCTCCTTGTCTTTGAGTTCAAGCTGTTTTGATAGATACTCTTTATTATTAACAAGATCCTCAATTTCGTCATTAAGGCTTGAAATATCAGATTCAAGCAGCTTATTCCTCTCCTCTAAGTTTTTTAACTGCTTACTGAAAGCATCTATTGCTGCAGTTTTACTTAAATTGATTTCCTGAAAGTTTTCTCTATCCCACAACAAGTAGTTGAATGCAATAAACACCATTATGATAAGAACAAATACCATAACAAGAACAAGGTTTTTCAAGCTTTCACCCCCTAAATCTGACTTCACCCAATTTTGAAAAGCTCTTTAACATTTTTTGTTGTAGCCTCAGCAATTATTTCAACTTCTGTATTCCTAATTTCGGCAATTTTCTGTGCTGTATTTATTAAATAAGAAGAATCATTCCTCTTTCCTCTGTAAGGTACGGGAGTCATATATGGACAATCAGTTTCTATAAGAAGTCTATCTAAAGGAATAGATTTAATAACTTCAACAATTTTTCTGGCATTTTTGAAAGTAACAACCCCACCAACAGAAATAAAAAAGTTGTTGTCAAGCAATATTTTTGCCATTTCCGTGCTACCTGTAAACATGTGAAAAACGCCACCCACTTCTTTGGCATTCTCCGATTTTATAATTTCCATCACATCTTGGTGAGAATCTCTGTTATGAATAATTACTGGCATTTTTAAATCTTTCGCCAGTCCAATCTGCATAATAAGCCATTTTTTTTGCAACGCCCTCGGAGAAAAGTCATAATAGTAATCAAGACCAATCTCTCCTATGGCTACAACCTTTGGTCTTTTTGTAAGCTCCGCTATTTTCTCAAGAATATTTTCATTAGCTTCTTGCACATTGTGAGGATGAATACCAACCGCCCCATATACAAACTCATACTGTTCGGTCAAAGCTATTGTTGAATCAATAGAAGCAGCATCACTTGCAGCGTTTAAGACACCTTCCACTCCGCTGCTGAAAACTTTCTTTAAGATGCTATCCCTGTCATCATTAAATCTTTCATCATCATAATGTGCATGGCTGTCAAACAACATAATTCCACCTGTATTTCTATTACTGTTATTATTGCTCCATGATTAATATAGTGTAATTCTTAAACTATCCTGCATTATCCTTATTATCTTAGCTAACTTTTGTACCGCTTCCAATATCCTTTTCAACTGTAACCAACGTCAGTTCTTTATCATCACTTGCAGCAAGTATCATGCCCTGGGATTCCACACCCCTTAATTTAACAGGTTTGAGGTTGGCTATAAGGATAACCTGTTTTCCAACAAGCTCCTCAGGCGTGTAGTATTTAGCAATTCCAGATACAACCTGCCTTATTTCTTGCCCCAATTCAAGCTTTAGTTTTAATAGCTTGTCAGCACCTTCCACTTTCTCTGCTTCCACTACTTTGGCTACTCTGAGATCTAATTTGGCAAAGTCATCTATGGTTATATACTCTTCTTTATTTTCAACAGTACCTTTGCCTGTTTTTTCTTTTTTACATACTTTGGCTTCCTTTAATTCATTATTTTGTTTATGAGAATCCATATCAACTGCTTCATTTCCCAATATTTTTTCCAACTCTTCTAATTCCTTTTCTATGTCAATTCTAGGGAATATAACCTGCCCTTTTTGCACCTTTGTATTATCTGGGAATACTCCCCATGCTTTTGTGGTATCCCATTCCACTAGTCTCTTTTCTTTTATACCTATCTGCTCCCAAATTTTCTCGGGTGTTTCAGGCATAAAAGATTGTATAAGAATAGAAATAATTCTGATGCTTTCAAGCAAATTATAAAGAACAGCTGCAAGTCTCTCCTTTTCGGACTCATCCTTAGCAAGCACCCATGGCTTTGTTTCATCAATATATTTGTTAGTCCTAGAAATAGCTTTCCATATTTCTGACAGAGCCAAACTAAACTGCAATTTATCCATTAACTCTTCCACAAGTAAAGGTGTATTGAGTATGGTATTTTTTAAATCCTCATCAAACTCCCCTTCTCTTCTTGAAGATGGAATAACACCATCAAAATACTTGTCTATCATTGCCACCGTACGGCTTACAAGGTTGCCAAGGTCATTTGCAAGGTCAGAATTGATTCTGTTTATTAACGCCTCGTTGTTAAAAACACCGTCGGAACCAAAAGGTACTTCTCTTAAGAGAAAATATCTTATTGCATCTACACCATATTTATCAACAAGAATAACCGGGTCTACTACATTTCCCTTAGATTTAGACATTTTACCGCCTTCCAGTAAAAGCCACCCATGTCCAAATACTTGCTTTGGAAGAGGTTCACCCAGCGCCATGAGCATAGCGGGCCAAATAATTGTATGAAATCTGATAATTTCCTTTCCCACAAGGTGAACGTCGCAAGGCCAGTACTTTTTAAAGTCACTGTCATCCTCTGTCATATATCCTAATGCGGTTATATAGTTGGACAGTGCATCTATCCATACGTAGACCACATGCCCGGGATCAAAGGTAACAGGAATTCCCCAGTTGAATGTAGTCCTAGATACACACAAATCTTCAAGCCCCGGACGCAGAAAATTGTTAAGCATCTCATTGCGCCTTGAAACTGGCTGAATAAAATTCGGATTATCCTCCAGCAGCTTTATAAGCCTGTCCTGATATTTAGAAAGCCTGAAAAAATAACTTTCTTCCTTTGTAATCTCAACTTCCCTTCCACAATCAGGGCATTTTCCGTCAGTCAATTGAGTCTGTGTCCAAAAGGATTCACATGGAGTACAATACCAACCTTCATATTGACTCTTATATATATCACCCTGATCATACAGCTTTTTGAATATTTTTTGAACTATTTCTTCATGCTGGGCATCAGTTGTTCTTATGAACTTATCGTTAGTTATTTCCATTAATTTCCATAGGCTCTTAATTCCCAAAACCATCTCATCAACGTATTTTTGGGTAGGTATCCCCTTCTCTTCGGCTATCCTTTGAATTTTCTGACCATGCTCATCAGTCCCTGTAAGAAACATAACATCATAGCCTCGTAGCCTTTTATATCTAGCCATTGTGTCAGCTGCAACAGTAGTATAAGAATGTCCTATATGCAGCTTTCCACTCGGATAATATATTGGTGTTGTAATATAATATTTTTTATTTGTCATAAATGTATCCTCCAGATTGTATTACCGAAATAATGGTTGCTCCCCTGCAAGTAGCAAAGGACTTGCTAATTTATAATCTTATTATAACCTTCTCAAAAATCTATTACTAATACTATATATATAAAAGGTGATTTTTTCAAGGAAAATATGAAATGCTTCAATCCACTTTTTTGATTGTGATTGATATAGTGTAGCATAAAGAACAATTGGCTTTACACTCTTCTTTTTCGGACATTGCATAATGATATGTGTAGTAACAGAACAGGCTAATTATTTTGAGAAAACCAACGGTTCTCAGAATATAAAAGTGCTAACGCTTTTTATGCGCCATCCGTGGCGCAAAAAAGCTAAAAAAACGTCGTGTTTTTTTCACGCACTTTTATATTCTGCTCACCTGGTTTTCTATCAAAATAAAGCCCAATCGTTCTTTTTACTACACACATATCATTATATATTAGTAAAAAAGTTGACTCTCTACCTTCCAAATAGAACAGTACAAATCCACACTGATGCTATTACACTAACAAGGTCTGCAATCAGTGCAGCAAGCAGTGTAAAACGAATTTTTTTTATTCCAACCGCGCCAAAATATACAGTGAGAGTGTAAAATATAGTTTCAGTAGAACCCATCATGGTAGATACAACACGACCAACAAACGAATCCGCACCATAACGTTTTATTATGTCGGTAACAAGAGCCAGTGATGCACTTCCTGAAATTGGTCTTAAAAAAACAAGAGGCAGTGTCTCAGAAGGTATTCCAAAAATGTCTGTAAGTGGTTTCACTGCAAATATTAATAGATCAAGAACTCCTGACGCTCTGAATACTGATATTGCTACAAGCAATCCAACAAGTGACGGCAATATTTTGAGTACAGTTTCTATTCCTTCTTTAGCACCTTCAATAAAAATATCAAAAACCTTTACCTCCTTGTATGCACCCATACTTAAAATAATCAAAAATACAACTGGAATAGCATATAAGGATATCCAATTAATAACATTCATTTTTTACCTCATCTTTTTCCATATAACCCCGAAAATAATTTAACTGCAATTATTCCTGAAATAGCTGCAGAGCACGATGCAATCCATATTGTTCCAATTATTTCTACAGGATTTTTTGATCCTGCAAGTGAACGCACTGCTATAACTGTAGTAGGTACAAGTTGAATAGCTGCTGTATTTAGAACTAGAAACATACTCATCGAACTTGTCGCAGTATCTTTATTACGGTTCAGCTTCTGAAGTTCACTCATAGCTTTAATCCCAAGTGGTGTAGCAGCATTACCAAGTCCAAGAAAATTGGCTGCAAGATTCATCACAATCGCTCCTATGGCAGGATGTCCCCGCGGAATTTCAGGAAAAAGTCTTTGCATTATTGGTCTTGCGAGTTTTGTAATGTGCCTAATAAGCCCACTTTTTTCTGCAATATTCATAAGTCCTGTCCAAAGACACATAATACCAAGCAGTCCGATTGCAAGTTCAACTGCTGTACCTGCTGAATCCAGTGCTGCCTGTGTAACCTCCTTTACCCTTCCATTCATTATCCCAACTACAAATCCGGACACAAGCATAAACAACCAAATATAATTAAGCATACACTTTTTACCTCACTGAATTAGTTTCTTGACCATGCAAGGTGCAGTCATCTTTCCTTAACATTCAAATTATACATGTCTAATTTATATGAAAAGTGTAACCAAACTATTCAGCAACAAAGAGATAAACCTTTTTGAATGCTTATACCAAGCATGTTAACTGTTACTATTCACAGCCCCCTTAAAAAAGAGAATGCAGAACAAGGCTAATTTTTA
>CAYPLH010000066.1:0-21136 GCA_964411505.1 uncultured Clostridiaceae bacterium
TCACAAAACTTCTCAATAGCTCAACAAATATTTTTTTTGCTGATAATAAATATTTATACCCTTTATCGTGTTTTTTGTTTAAAACTTCGTATGTATCTTGTGATTCCCTTAACCATAGATGCTCCAATCACATCACATCCTAATAAAATAATTTTAACACATCTTATATCAAAATTGTATATCAAACATTTGTTCGTGTCAAGGAAAAAATATTATTAGTACTACAGCGAAAAATCTTCATGTTATCGTTGTAGTACTAACGCATTGAATCATTATACACCTTTCCTTTTCCTGAGACTGTGATGTGTCTTCTAACTCTGGGGATCTCCTCATGGGATTTATCACTGCCTTCATATTTTAAAAGCTGTACTTTTTTTAAATTCCGCCTGCATAGCCAGCCAAGCTTCCTTTTTTTCCTGCCAAACGATGACAAGGAAATTATTCTGATCAATTATCTCACAGAATAGTTGTCGAGAGCAATAAAAAATGTTTTTGCAAAATATATATGCAAAATATATATGTAAAATATATATAATTAATATAGAATAAAAAGCATATATGGCTCACTTTTTTGGAACCTTTTTCTGCTGTATACGTATATATAATTACAGCACTTATTAGGAGGTAGCGTTTGTGAATAAGATACGAATCAGAAAAGCTAACCAAAGCAGGAACATCGTTCAGACGATTGCACCTGATCCGAATATACAAAACAATGAACAGAAGGTATTTTCACAAAAGATTAATCAAAAAACAAGTCAACCTTTAAATTACTCAACTTTAGGAATCAAGCTTTGTTTATTTATAATTGGGATTACTATTTTATTTATGTTTACAGCAACCAGATCCGCGTACTTTCGCGATATTCATGGAGGATCAACAATAAGTTGGACGGACTTTATTAAGCTCCACAACATTACTTATCAAGGATTAGAAAATACCATTCTCTCCGACAGTAAGCTAATTAATAAGAGGATTGCAACTGTAGGCTTTATGGTCTCAACAGCTGTAACAAATCATGATTTTAAAACCAGAAACGGAGATGCGGCTTTTTGGAAAAAAGGTACCCCAATATATTCAATTAAAGGCTTATCCGATAAGGAGTTTATTGCTGTAGCAGACAAAAAATCAATTAATGGATACAGGATATATTACAATGAGCGTCTTGATTATGAATGGCATTACCGTGATATTCCCAAAGACAAGATAACAGAAATCGGTTTATATAGATACTATCGCGATGAGTCCGAAAGTTTTTGGGTTAACGATCTGATTCGAACCATCAACGAAAAAGAAAACATAAATAAGTTCATTAGTCTTTTAGACAGCGGGACAATAGAAAAAGGTCATAAGAATAATGATACTCCTTCATATTACAAGATAGCATTACATACCGGTGAAATAATTTCCTATGAACACCTTATAATAGATGATCTTGTGAACTTTTACTGGTTTCCATGGGAAAAAGAGATATTACACGAGGAGATAAAACCCTGGTTTGCTGACGATCTGGTAAATTAACAGCCAATCCGGTTTAATATGACACTCCCTATAACCTACATAGTTTCCTGATAAAGCATGATCTTTGTGTTTCTCTTGTAAGGGTTTTTCGTTTATTAAATCTCGGATTAAATTATCAATCAATAAAATGTCAAACCCACGTTTCATTGCTAACTTGTAATCTTTTTTAAATTGTCCTGTGTAATCAGCAACTAACATCAGGATTTCAACTCCTTCAGTAGGTCATCTACATTTTTAAACTTACCATTGCCAGACTTGATCATCTCAGCTCCCTCTTTTATAGCTGCTAATGTTTCAGCGTTAGGAGTGTTTGGACGCAAATCGAACGGTAGACCACCTATATTTCTTGATTGGTACAAGAAAACATTAATAGCTTCTGTAAGGCTCATGCCATATCGGGCATAAATAGCCTCTACATCAGCCTTTACTTGTGGGTCTATACGAATATACATGCTTGCGCTCTTAGCCACTAAAAATCACCTCGCTTTAGTATGTTCAGTATATTACAAACTATGTACAAATGCAATGCATTGTGATTGTGTTTCTTTGGGTGTTCATATGGATTGTAAAATTACCAGAAAACAAATCTGTTGTGAAACAGTGGGGGGGTAAGCAGAACGAACCTGACCTACCCCATCTATCGAAACGGTTAACACCGATAAATTAATAATACCCCATCTATGTTATATAATTGTTAAGAATCTGTTAACATTACGCAAATACATTCATGATATGATTAATCCCCAAAAAGTATATTAGTTGAACTTCACATACAATACATAGTGTCCGAACGATTTAATCGGCAGTATAGATTGTATGCGAAGTTAGTTCAACTTACTTTTTGGGGAATACATTCATGATATATTGTTGCGCAATCCCGCCATTTGTGTTCAACGGCATACTTAATAATGGACCTATTTATTTTTCAAGTTAAACCAAGCATCAAGTCCCGGATACTCACTTATATCTCCAAGCTCTTCCTCTATTCTGATAAGCTGGTTATATTTTGCTACACGGTCAGTTCTTGAAGGAGCTCCTGTTTTAATCTGTCCAGCATTCAATGCAACTGCTATGTCAGCTATGGTAGTGTCTTCGGTTTCGCCGGACCTATGGGAAACAACCGCAGTATAACCAGCTCTGTTAGCCATCTCGATAGCTTCTAGGGTCTCCGTAAGTGTACCAATTTGATTTACCTTTATTAAAATAGAGTTTGCTACGCCCATATCAATACCTTTTTTCAATCTTTCAGTGTTGGTTACAAAAAGGTCGTCTCCAACAAGCTGAACCTTACTGCCAATCCTGTCGGTAAGCATTTTCCAGCCTTCCCAGTCTTCCTCAGCAACACCGTCTTCAAGAGAAATAATTGGGTATTTTTCTACTAAATCAGCCCAGAAATCAATCATTTCTTGCTTAGTTTTCTTTATTCCAGATTTCCAGAATAGATATGAACCATCTTCCTGGTACATTTCAGTAGCTGCAGCATCAATGGCGATTCTAAAATCTTCGCCCGGCTTGTATCCTGCTTTTTCAATAGCTTCCAGTATAACCTGAATTGCTTCTTCGTCGGTTTTTAAGTTTGGAGCAAATCCACCTTCGTCTCCAACAGCTGTGCTATATCCTTTTTCACCAAGCACTTTTTTAAGGTTGTGGAAAACTTCAGCGCACATTTGAAGGGCATTTTTAAAGCAGCAAGCACCAACAGGCATAACCATAAATTCCTGTATATTTACACTATTGTCGGCATGTTCTCCACCATTTATGATGTTCATCATAGGGACAGGCAGCACTTTTGCGTTTACTCCTCCGATATACTGGTATAAACTCAGTCCCAAAGCCTCTGCTGCTGCTTTAGCTACTGCTAAAGATACGCCCAAAATTGCGTTTGCACCAAGTTTTCCTTTGTTATGAGTCCCATCAAGCGCAATCATAAGATTGTCAATTGAAACCTGATCAAGTGCATTCATTCCCTCAACCTCAGGAGCTATAATGTTGTTCACGTTGCCTACAGCGTTTGAAACGCCCTTACCTAGGTATCTATCCTTGTCACCATCTCTTAATTCCACTGCTTCGAATGCACCTGTGGATGCACCTGAAGGAACAGCTGCTCTACCCAAATATCCACCTTCAACTATAACTTCAACTTCGATAGTGGGATTTCCCCTCGAATCAAGAATTTCTCTTGCAAAAATATCCTCAATTTCCAAATATTGTTTCATAGTATTTTTCTCCCTTCTTTTGCTTTAGAAAATGTTAACAGTAGTATCATAACCCATACTTTTGAAAAAGTAAATGATATTGAATAAAAAAGACCTCTAATCCTCTCCAAGTTTAAGAGCCTGATTGATATTAATCTTTGAAATTAGTGTTCCTAATATTAAAAGTCCTGCTAAAAGCATACTTCCAAGGAAAATATAAATTTTCTTATAATCTTCTGCATTAGCGATTACTTTAAATGGCGGCACCTGCTGTGCAGAACTGTACACAAGCTGTAGCAATGGAACAAACATACTTGATGTCATTCCACCTATAAGTACGCCTGCAATACATGCAATTCCAGATATTAAGAACTGCTCAAAAATAAGCATTGTTATAACCTTTCCCAATGATAGACCCATTGCTCTTAATATTCCAAATTGCAGCACTCTTCTTTGTATCGAAATAATCCAATATATTAGGAAACCAATAATACTGATAAGCATGGTCACTACAAAACCCAAAGTGAGAGCACCATTTGTTCCCTGAAGCATTGGATCATTCTTGTTTTCTATAGTTTGCTCCAAAGAATCTTTCCTTTGTGTAAGAACAATTCCATTTTCGGACATACTATTGTAAACCTGTGTGCTAGATGCCCCCTCGTCCTTCTTAATCCATACTTCGTAGGGTTCGAGCGCCATTCTGTCCTGAATATATGATAAATTAGTGACAATCAGGTACGGCTTGCTCTTACTCCCCTCTTGTGACATAGGATTAAACGCAGGCCAGTAATCAACAAAGCCATACACATAGCACTCAAGGGATTCCTGCCTGTCCCACGTTACCTGTATCGTATCCCCTATACGAACTCCCAGCTCCTCAAATGAGCTTGACAAAAGGGCAGCCATTGGTGACTCAGTAAGGTAATTGAGATAGTGATACCAGTGACATGTTAGAAGATCATTTCGAAACCATGCCACCTTACCGAATTCATTGGGAATTATACCCATTATCCTGCAGTTTGGGACGGATTCGCTTATAGTTCTAGCTTGAACCTTGTCTCGGGAAAAGACCTTTGTAACCATCTCTACTCCTTCAAGTTTTGTGTATGGTTCAAACCGTGGTTCTGTGTACGGCAACGTAATCACATCGCTTGTAATTCCATCATCTCCGACACCATAGTATGTTCCGCCTCCCCAATCCCCCTTAACAACTATTTGTGCTCCAGTAGAATATAAAATTTTGTCTACCATATTATTATTAATGGTTCTAGCGGAATTGGCATTGTATATTCCAACAGATATTGAGAAAATCAGAAACAGCATAAGAAATTGTTCTTGCCCCCTTGAACGACCAACCTGTATGAATGAAACGTAAAGCGAAGGCGACCATATCTTTCTCCCCATCCAAAAAATAAGACGCATTACATATGGATATACCCTCAAAAAAAGCAACCCCGCACCTAATATAAAAACAGTGGTTGTCAAAAATAAGATACTATCCATTCTAAGCTCGACACCCATAATTCCTGTAAGCGATAGTATTTCCTGCTGCTGGTTATACCTGTAAAGTCCATAGGAAGCAACACCTAAAAGTAAAAAATCAATAAAATATTTTTGCCAGAATGGCATTCTTTTAAATCTTGATATTTTTTGCTTGTGTTGCACTATGGTTGTCCTAGTAGACATTACAACAGGTACAAGCATAGTTACAATAAACAGTCCTGCAGCCCCAAACGAATACATATATGCCTTTGGAGTTAGGCTTACAGATAGTGACTTTCTATTTACGAATTCCAAAAAACCATTGGCTGATCCAAGAAGCTTGCATAGAAAATACCCGAGAAAAGGGCCAAGTATTAGAGCAACCCCACTAATAATAATACTTTCAATCAGATAACACAAAAATATCTGAAAGCTGCCAGCACCGCGACTCTTTAGCACAGCTATCTCATTTTGGTCATTTTGCACTATCAGCTGTGATACCATAAATATGTAAAATGCCAACATTAAGAGTACTGGAACCATAAGTACCCATAATGTTACTCTTAAGGTTGATTCCCGCAAATCATAGTGTTCCAAATATGGGATTGCAGGCACTTTAAAATCTAAAATAGATACATATTCCTTGAGCCATCGGGATTGGTTTTCATAAGCAGAAAGAATCCCATCCAGCTTATCTAGTGTCATTTTGTGATAATCAAAGGCATAATACCATTCGCTTCCTGTAAGCAGTGTACTGTTTGATTTTACAAATACCTCATTAAACAAATTGTAATCTAAAAAAAATGTTTCCCGGTATTCCATAAAATTATGCGCCCAATAAGGATCGCCAGGATCGGAAATGGTACATACCCCTACAATTCTTATCTTAAAAGGCTTATTAATATCCTTTTCAATACTTTCGGATATGTATATTTCATCATTTAACAGCATGTTAAATTTCTGCATGGATGCTTCAGTTGCAACAACTTCATAAACATCGCCCTTCGGTTCGGGATTAAACATACGCCCATGGAGAATTTTGATATGATCTACCAATCCACTCATGGCTCTTAAATCTATGTATTGATTTTTAGGTTTTTCAGCTTTCAAGCTTTCAGCAATAAAAGCTACACTGTCAATCTTCAATGTCTGATTCCCTGCAACAACCGGAAGATCAATAGATTTTCTGTATGTATCCGAAAATCTCATATTGAGTACATTGAAAGCTTCAACCCTCCGGTCCTCCGGAATGAAGCTGTAGCTTAGCTTCGCAAAGTAACGTCCAGGAAAATAACCAGAATCCTCCTGATATTTTTCAAGATCCTTTATAAGCATCCTCTCAAGAACTGCATCAGTGTACATAGGGATACTGCTTATCATTGCCACTGAAAGAATAGAGCCAATCAAAAGACACAAGACCATCCAGTGGTTTCTCATCATTTTTCTAAGAACAATAAATAACAAGGCTACTCATCTCCTTCAGTGAATAATTACTTTGTCACCTTCGTTAAGGCCACTTACAATTTCAACTTCGGTAGGAGTTTCGATACCCGTCTCTACCGTTTTCTCTACTTTCACCTCATTTATAAGCACTGGTACGTACTTTCGACCACTATACATTTTTACAAGCTCCCTTGGCAGTTTTAAAACATGGTCCTTTTGTTCCAGCACAAGTTTAATTCTTGCTGTCTCACCAGGCTTAATCTCTTGTGGTAGCTCAATTGCCTTTATGTAAACTGTGTCTTTTTTCCCACCTAGTGACTCAGGCATATTTGACGGTGTCGACACTACTTCTCCTTTATAAAGAATGTCTTTTATGAATACTTCCACCTCCATGCCTAATCTGAATTCATTGGATTTATCCCCAGTATATTCAAGCTGAAGCTGTGTTTGGTCAACTATCCTGCATAAGTCTGTGTATGCTGGTATTCTATCTCCAACCGAATAATTATTGTTTATGTAATCAATTTCCCCACTAATGGGTGCAACCAGTTTAGTCAGCTCAAGCTTTGACTTAAGACTTTCAATTTCTTCCTTTTTGACATCAATATCAATTTGAGCTTTTAATATTGCGTATTGATCAGCCTCCGATGCTTTTTTCTGCAGAAGGTCAATCTCAGACTTTCGTAGCGCTAGTTCGCTTATTTTGATGTCCGAAAGAATATCCTCAGTATCTAGCTCAATGAGTGAATCTCCCTTTTCAACATAATCTCCGAGCTTCACATTAATTGATTTTAACCTGCCTAAAGATTCCTTGTAAAAAAGATTAACCTTGTTTACAGACACCATATAACCAGTACAGTTTATTGACTTTTCAATTCTTCCTCTTTCTACATCCACAGTTGTATAAGTGATTTTTGGAGGTGACTTAAGTGGCGGAGCCAAAACTTCCTGTTCAGAAGGATAAAGGAAACACCCTGACAAAATTACTATATACAATAAAACCGTACATGATACGAATAGTCTTTTAACAATGGTTACTGAGTTGATTTTACAATATCTCTTGTTTTTAAACATACCTTCTGTCATGATTTCACTCCCCATACTTATATATCAGTTAATCTTTTTTTTCATTAAATGATCAATTCCCACAATATATATTAGCCCAACTTGCTTTTGGGCGAATAATCATCATGCGAAAATAACACTATCCTATCACCTTCTAGTGCAACCCTTAATTTATCCTTCCCTTTAAGTTCAAGTGCTTCAAGGTACTCTGCCGGAATTTGCAGTCTTCCCGTCTTGTCAAGAACGGCTAGCTCAACATGGGTGTCATCTTCTTTTAAAAAGCCTTCTTCTATCTTATCAAGCTCCTCTTTATATGAGCTTTTGCGAATAAATTCACTGCTTGTGCGTCCATCTCGTATAGCAACAACTCTGTCAACCTTTCTTGAAACTTGACGGTCATGAGTTACAATTACGATTGTTAATCCAAACTCTTTATTCAGATTTCGGAAAATATCAAGTATTCTTTCAGCAGTTTTTGTATCTACCGATCCTGTAGGTTCATCAGCAAGCAACAGAAGAGGATTATTAGCCAGCGATAGCGCAATTGCAACTCTTTGTTGCTCACCGCCTGACAATTGACTTAATTTATTATTCCTTCGGTGCGAAAGATCAACCATTTCAAGAAGTTCTTTAGCCTTTTTTCGCCTTTTTGACTTTCCGGAAAACACCATTGGTAATTCTACGTTCTCCATAGCTGTTAGATACGGAATCAGGTTGCGGGCATTATTCTGCCAGACAAAGCCAACAGTTTTTCTTTTGTATTTTATCAATGCCTTATCATCAAATTTTAAAAGGTCCTTTCCATCTACCATGAGTTTCCCGGCCGATGGTCGGTCAAGACCTCCAAGCATGTTTAAAAGTGTGGATTTTCCGCTTCCGCTGTTCCCTATTATGGCCATGACCTCACCACGCTCTATTGTAAGATCAAGACCTTGCAGGGCAACAACTTCAGTTTCATTAGTTTTATAAATTTTCACTAAATTTTCACATTCAATCATCAGATCACTGCTGTTCATAAGACACAACCTCCCCATCATCAAGTGTAATCACACTATCTGCAATTTCCACCATACTAGGATCATGTGTTGTCATAACTATAGTAAGACCTTCCTTTTCAACGAGGTTTCTGAACAGCTTAACCACTTGAAGTCCGGTTATTGTATCAAGTTCGCCTGTAGGCTCATCAGCTATGATTACTTTTGGTTTATGGGCAAAAGCTCTAGCTATAGCAACTCTTTGCTGTTCACCTCCAGACATCTCCTGTGGACGGTGATGCATCCTTTTATGTAGCGCAACCAGTGAAAGACATTCTTCAGCTCGATTCTTTCTATCTCGCATAGGAACCCCTGCAACACGTAGGCCAAACTCCACATTTTCATACGCAGACATCATTGATATCAATGCAACCGACTGAAACACAAAGCCTATGTCCAATCTTCTGATCTCATCTCTTCTACTTTCGGTAGTTCTTGTAATCTCCCTATCCTCAAAAAAAACTTTGCCGCTATTAGGATGATCAAGAGCTCCTAAAAGGTTGATCAGTGTTGTTTTGCCAGAGCCTGATCTGCCTTTGAGCATTGTGAGCGAGCCTTTGGCAATCTGAATGTTTATATTTTTAAGTGCGTGGACAACCTCTCCACCCGAACGAAAGCTCCGGCATAAATTCTCTGTTTTAAAAATTACACTCATTTCTTCCACATCCCGACCCTTTTTTATTACACCTGATAGTAGTTCATGTAATATTTCAAGTGTGAACACTATTAGAATTAATTTCATTTTTACACTATGTGCTTAAATGAAAAGCTCAGTTTGTAAATAACCTATCCCCTTCTTTAAGACCACTTATAATCTCTATGTAATCTGCTGATTCAATCCCCACTTCAACATCCTGTTCCTTTCTTAGTCCATCCATAAACAAATTTACATATTTTCGGGTTCCTGACGCACGAATCAAAGATCTTGGTATTCTTACCACATTTTCACGTTTGGCAATTTCTTTTCTAATATTAGCGGAAGTCCCGACAGGTACAATTTCATCATAACCTCGCAGCTTGATATACACTTTTGACTTAGCATTTTGGAGAAGTTCGGCAGGAAGATCATCAGGTGGGGGTGTTACTTCTCCTGTAAACAGACTACCATTCATTCTTACATCAACCAAATCTCCCACCTTAAAGGAAGAAATATAACGACCATCATGTATTAATTGAGTGTTTGAAGTATCAGCTATACGTATTATTGTCCAGCCTATATCAATTCGGTCTCCTTCCTTGTAGGAGCTAGAAACATAATCAACCTCTCCATCCATTGGAGCGACAATACGACCTCTTTCATAATCACGTTCTAGGTCTTCCAATATAGTTTTAACGATTTTTATATCAATAGAAATTTTTTCAAGAGTGAGTGCATGAGCATTTTTAGAAGATGCAGAAGCATAATCTATTTCCAATTTTTTAAGGGCGATTTCTTGCTGATCAATTTTATTTTTTATATCTTCCATATCAAGTTCCGCTAGAAGATCACCTTTTCTTACAATATCACCCTTCTTAGCATAGAAAGATTTAAATGGTCCCATTCTATAATCAAATGACAAATCCCGCTTATGTACATATTCGAAATATCCATTGCATGTGATTTCCTGTACAATCGTACCTCTACCTACTTCGACCCAATGGTATTCCACCTCGGGAGGCTTTTTCACAGGCGGAGCTAAAACCTCTTCTTCGTCAGGAAATATGCTGCACCCTGTGACAAGTACAAGGATAATAATGCATGATACGGACAAAAAAAGTTTCTTAATTAATTTTGATGCTGCCCCCATCTCATAACACTGTTTCAAATAAATCTCCCCAGTATAATAAAATACTTATATAACTTAACATCCTTTAATGATTTTATATAATATTTCTATATTATTCAATGATTAGATATTAAGAATGCAATCTACCTTTTTCAGATTACGAAGAATGATATAGTGTAACAAAAAGAACAATTGATTTTATCTTGCTACACTATGTCATTATAACTTTCTCTAAAAAAGCAGATTGAAGTATTACAAATGCGATCAACTCTTTATTAACAAAGACTCTCCTGTCATTTCTTCGGGCTTTTTAACTCCCATCAAATCGAGCATTGTTGGTGCAAGATCGGCAAGACCACCCTCTTTTAGAGCAAAATTCTTCACACCAGCCATAATCAGCGGAACAACATTAGTTGTGTGAGCAGTATAAGGTCCACCTGTGTCATCGTCTATCATCTTCTCTGAGTTACCATGGTCAGCTGTAACAAGAGCTACACCGCCCTGTGCAAGCACTGCTTCTACAACTCTGCCCACACATCTGTCTACTGCTTCTACAGCTGCCCTCGCAGCATCAAATATTCCTGTATGACCAACCATATCACAATTTGCAAAATTCAAAACAATTACATCATATTTTTTAGAATTAATTCTGTCAACAACCTCGTCAGTTACTTCATAAGCACTCATTTCAGGCTTCAGGTCATAGGTGGCAACTTTTGGCGAAGGTATGAGAATCCTTTCCTCACCTTCATATACAGTCTGACAACCGCCATTAAAAAATGATGTTACATGCTTGAATTTTTCTGTCTCTGCTATACGAAGCTGCGTATATCCAAGCTTGCTTATATATTCACCAAATGTATTTTTAAGCTCTTCTGGTTTGAAAGCTATTAACACATTAGAAAGTTCTCTGTCATAAAGTGTCATACACACATAATGTAAAGAGAAAAAACCATTTTCTCTTTCAAATCCGTCAAAATCCCTTTCAGTAAGTGTTCTAGATATTTCAATTGCTCTGTCTGGTCTAAAATTAAAGAATATAATTGAGTCGTCTTCACTGATAGTGGCGACAGGAGCGCCATTTTCAACAATTACCGCAGGTTTTACAAATTCGTCAAATTCTTTTCTCTCGTATGATTCGGACATTGCTGATGTAGCAGATGGCGCGTAAACGCCTTTGCCAAGAACTATTGCATCATAAGCTAATTTAACTCGCTCCCAGCGGTTATCCCTGTCCATTGCGTAATAACGACCCATAACAGTAGCAATTTTGCCTACGCCAATCCGTAAAATCTCAGCTTCCAATTCCTCAACAAACCTTTTCCCGCTGTCAGGAGCAACATCTCTACCATCCATAAAGCAATGTATAAAAACATTTTTAAAGTTTTGTTTCTTTGCAAGTTCTAACAGTGCATAAAGGTGTGTGTTGTGACTATGCACTCCTCCATCGGATACAAGTCCATAAAGATGCAATTTGGTATTATGCTGTTTGCAGTTTTCAATTGCATTTAAAAATTCTTCCTTATAAAAAAAATCACCGTCTTCTATAGATTTTGTGATTCGTGTTAGTTCTTGGTATACTATCCGACCTGCGCCAATATTTGTGTGTCCTACTTCCGAATTACCCATTTGCCCGCGTGGCAGACCAACATCCATCCCGCTGCATCGTAAAACTGTGTTTGGATAAGTTTTCATTAAGTTGTCAAGACTAGGTTTATGAGCTGCACTTATTGCATTTCCGCTTTTCTTTTCGCTTAAACCAAAACCATCCATTATTATTAAAGCTATTAATTTATCACTCATTGTAACACTCCATTCGATATATACAAGACAAAAATATATATTGTAATCCACTTTTTTTGAATTGTGAAAATGATATGGTGTAGCAAAAAGAACAATTGGCCTTATTTTTTAAAAAGATGGCTTCGCCACTTTTTTTCGCTAGGGAACCTTATGGTTCCCTTCGACGGATGCTCCGCATCCTTAAGCACCCTCCTTAAAACAGCAAAGGGGCTTCCCCTTTGCAATCCCTATTGTCTATGAAAGTATACTTTAATAGACAATAAAAAACTAGCCGGTTCTGCTGCTACATCATATCATTGTGTGTCTTTTTAAAAGCGGATTAAGCTTTTTATTTGTTCCATTTACAATAGCCCTTATTAATTTAAGGGGCTTTTTTAATCAATTGCTAACCTAATTATTGTATTTTACTATACCTGTAAAATCTGCAACTTTAAGGCTTGCTCCACCAACTAACCCACCATCAATATCAGGCATTCCAAAAAGCTCTGCAGCGTTGGAAGGTTTTACACTTCCGCCGTATTGGATTCTTACCGCATCCCCGGTTTCTTCATCATATAAATCTTCTACTGTTTTTCTTATTATATGATTTACCTCATTGGCTTGTTCCGATGTTGCAGTTTTTCCAGTTCCTATAGCCCAAATGGGTTCATAAGCAATAATCAGCTTTTTAACTTGTTCTTTTGTGAGTCCACCTAAAGCGATTTTAACTTGATACCGGATCAAGTCAGCGGTAACGCCCTGTTCTCTTTTTTCCAGCGTTTCACCTACACAAACTATAGGGATAAGACCATATTTAAATGCCGAATGTACTTTTTTATTAACAGTTTCATCAGTTTCGGCAAAATACTCTCTTCTTTCAGAGTGACCTATTATAACATATTCTACACCCATGCTCTTGAGCATTTGACCTGAAACCTCGCCTGTGTAAGCACCGCTTTCCTCCCAGTGCATATTCTGGGCACCAACCTTTATATTTGAGCTATCTGCCGCTTTTAACACAGCTGACAAACATACAAAAGGAACGCACACTATAACATCAGCGTTTGCTTCTTTTACTTGCATCTTTAGTTCCTCAACAAATTGAGTAGCTTCATCGGGGGTTTTGAACATTTTCCAGTTTCCTGCAATAACTTTTCTTCTGGGGTTTTTATCTATAAGGCAAGCTATTCCGGGCAACTCCTTTCCTTCGAGGAATTCAAGAGAAGCTCCGCCACCAGTTGAAATATGAGTTACTCTATCTGCAAAACCCATTTGCTCAATAGCCGCTACAGAGTCGCCTCCGCCAACTATGGATACTGCTTTTGACTCAGCTACAACCTTTGCAATCTCTCTTGTTCCATAGGCGAAGTTGGGGAATTCAAAAACGCCCATAGGTCCATTCCATACAATAGTTCCTGCTTTTTTAATTTCCTTTGCAAACCTTTCAACAGTAAGTGAACCAATGTCCATACCCTTCCAGCCATCAGGCATTGCATCAGAAGGTACATATTTAAATTCTGTATCATTTTTAAATTCTTTTCCAACAATGCTTCCTACCGGCAGTATAAGATTAACACCTTTTTCTTCGGCTTTTTCCATAAGAGTTTTTGCATAATATATTTTGTCATCTTCACAGATTGAATCACCGATTTTGTACCCTTTTGCTTTAAGGAAAGTATATGCCATCCCTCCGCCAATTATCAGGGTATCAACCTTGTCCAGAAAATTTTCAATAACTCCGATTTTATCAGATACCTTAGCGCCACCCAATATTGCCACAAATGGTCTTTTGGGGTTAGCAAGAGCATTTCCCATGATGTCAATTTCTTTTTTAATAAGGTAACCGCAAACGGCAGGAAGATAATCCGCCATACCTGCTGTCGAAGCATGAGCTCTGTGAGCTGTTCCAAAAGCGTCGTTTACAAATACTTCTGCAAGGCTTGCCAGTTGTTTTGCAAACTCTGGATCGTTTTCGGTTTCTTCTTTATGAAAGCGAACATTTTCAAGCATAAGCACTTCGCCGTTTTTTAATGCTGCTACTTTAGCTTTTGCGTCCTCACCGATAACATCAGAAGCCATAATCACTTCTTTGCCTAATAGATTACTTAGCCTTACTGCACAAGGTTTCATACTGAATTTTTCCTCAAAACCTTTCTTTGGTCTGCCTAAGTGTGATACCAGTATAACTTTTGCACCCTGAGCTATAAGATAGTTTATGGTTGGAAGTGCTCCTACTATTCTGCTATCATTTGTAATATTGCCCTCATCATCCTGAGGTACATTAAAGTCAACCCTTACAATAACTTTTTTACCTTTTACACGAATGTCTTCAACAGTTTTCTTACTTATACTCATTAGTTTCACTCCTTTTAAGTAACTTGTCCCTGATTCAAATAACATTTTATAACAACATCACTAATTCTGCAAGCAATTGCACTCCTCTATAGCTTTGAAAAGTATACTTTCTAATGTTGCTTTCTAGGTCATAGTCATGTTATAAAAAAAGGTCCGGTTCAAGGTTCGCCCGGACCTTCATTTTTTAAATATTGTCTATTGTCCACTAAACACATAATCGGCGCTTAGTGTTTTAATTAAATTCCATAGTCTATTTCGCATCAACTTTAGCCATATGGCAGATAAGGTCAACTACTTTGTTTGAATAACCCCACTCATTATCATACCAAGAAACAAGCTTAACAAAGTTGTCATTTAATGAAATGCCAGCATCTGCGTCAAAAACTGAAGTATGAGAATCACCAATAAAGTCGCTTGATACAACTAAATCCTCAGTGTATGCAAGTATACCTTTAAGCTCATTTTCTGAAGCCTTTTTGATAGCAGCTTTAATATCGTCATATGTTGCAGCTTTTTCAAGACGGCAAGTAAGGTCTACAACAGATACATTAACTGTAGGAACTCTGAAGGACATACCTGTTAATTTTCCATTAAGCTCAGGAATAACCTTGCCTACAGCTTTAGCAGCACCGGTTGATGATGGAATTATGTTAGCAGCAGCAGCACGTCCGCCTCTCCAATCTTTCATTGAAGGACCGTCAACAGTTTTCTGGGTTGCTGTGTATGAATGAATTGTAGTCATTAACCCTTCAATAATTCCGAAGTTTTCATGAACTACCTTAGCAAGAGGTGCAAGGCAGTTTGTAGTACACGAAGCATTAGATACAATATCCATATCCTTAGTATATTTGTCATCGTTAACACCCATTACAAACATTGGAGTATCGTCTTTGGAAGGTGCACTCATAACAACTTTCTTTGCTCCACCTTTGAAGTGAGCTGATGCTTTGTCCTTAGTAAGGAATACACCAGTAGATTCTACTATGTATTCCGCTCCGCAATCTCTCCAAGGAATTTCTTCTGGGTTCATGCATGCAAATACGCTTATTTTATTCCCGTTAACAACCAGTTTGTCACCTTCAATAGCTATACTTCCATTAAACCTACCATGAACGGTATCATACTTAAGCATATAAACCATGTAATCAAGACTGATAAACGGGTCGTTAATACCGGTTACAACTACATTTGGGTTATTTATTGACGCTCTAAAAACAAGACGTCCAATTCTTCCAAAACCATTAATACCTATTTTTATTGCCATATATATAACCTCCCTGAAATTATTTTTTTGTTTTATGGCTATTTTAAATTATTTAAACAAATATTTGAGAAAAGCTGTTATACTTTTAACAATTAAATATTGTATAATAATTCTATCTTTTTTTCAATACTTGGATAGAAAATAATTAAATTTTTAACAAAGACTTAACAATTACTATAGCGTTAATATCACCTGTATATCGGCATTCATGCGCCAGACTTAAAATTACCTTGAACACTTTCAACGCGCTTTTTTAAGTCGGGATTAATTTAAGAATTTACGTTGTAGTACTAATTACACATCTCAAATCTTGCAACCAGCCTATTTAAATCAGAGAGTAATGCTATCTTTGGGGCAATATCATTATTTTACCCATACCCCGCGCGCACTATTCATCAAATTCGACAGAACCTATTTTTGTACTATAGTATACTTATTCACCATCTTCACAGGATGATAGGATTTTTTTGCTTTGCGAAGTCCCTCTTCTCCCATATCCTGCTCCCTGTTCATATATTTTGTCATACTAAATTCTCTTTCACAAAACTGCTGATTAATAAATGTATAAAGACCATTTATATTTGAATTAGCCTTTTCTATGTGAACAACTCCGGTATTATGATTTAACAAATCGCCTATAGCGTAGGCTTCAAATTTCCCATTCACTTTTATTAGAGCACCTTTACATCCTAAGGCTTCATAATTTTTAAGTAATTCCTCATTTGCATGTTTTTCGCAATAGGAGCCTCTGTGGCAGTTGCAATCCCTGCCTTCGCACCACTTATCCATAATTCGTCTGCATTCATCAAGGTATTCCACAGTAAGGGGTACA
Organism: uncultured Clostridiaceae bacterium; assembly: GCA_964411505.1. Taxonomy (GTDB): domain Bacteria; phylum Bacillota; class Clostridia; order CAYPLH01; family DUMO01; genus CAYPLH01. The sequence goes on from CAYPLH010000066.1 coordinate 16,740, forward strand.
TACTCATATTCATATTCTTTTTTAAAACGATTTATATGATTTCTCTTTCCATGATATTTTCTTCCTGTAAGATTAATAAGATTATCTGTCTGATATACATAGTCACTGTTATTTTGGTCATTGCAAAACTTAAGTCCATCTCCATATTTACGAAAATAATCAAGATATTGTTCTTCAATCCTTTGGAACTTTAGTTTCCAATTTCTATTCTCAAAATATTCACCAACTTTAAAATATGCATCACGAAAATTATCTTCATCCAGATTACCTATGAACATAAATGAAAACTGCTCACTCCTGCATGGTTCTGAGATAATGATAAGAAGATTGTTTACTATTGTAAAGCTTATCCTGTAGTAATCCCTCCACATAAATAAATTTGTAAATGTAAGCTCAGAAGCTTGTGGATTAAACTTTTTAAAATACTCATCGAATAAATGTTTATGTTCTAACTCTAATTTTGAAAACTGCATTCTTTTTAACTCCCATACATACAAATTTACGTCTCCTATAAAAAAGTGGGCTTCGCCACTTTTTTTCGCTAGGGAACCTTATGGTTCCCTTCAACGGATGCTCCGCATCCTTAAGCACCCTCCTTAAAGCCTCATTTTTCAGGTCTTTCTTACAATGTGATCACATCCTAGAAAGTCGTTTTTAAGACCTCCCGGAAAGCAATCAATATATATTAATCTCCAAAACAAAGTCCTATTGCTTTTGATATACGTATCAGTTCTCCATCTGTTGGCACTGTCTTTAATTTACTGACAGCATCCTCCAAAGGAACAGTAGCAATTTCGCAGCCCTTCAGACAAACCATAACCCCATGCTCTTCTTTGTTTATAAGTTCAACAGCTTTAACACCATACCTTGTAGCAAGTACTCTGTCATAAGGATTAGGTCTTCCGCCTCTTTGTAAATGACCTAAAACAGTAACCCTTGTTTCAAGGCCATAAATTTTTTCAAGATCATCTGCCAGCTTTTCTCCAATCCCACCTAGCCTTATTGCATCGGGACTGTCATCAACAATCTTGCTTACAACCATGTCCCCGTCCTTTGGTTTTGCGCCTTCAGCAACAACAACAATACTAAAGTGCTTGCCTTGTCTGCGTCGTTCTTCAATCTTTTTATCAACTTTTTCAAGATCATAAGGTATTTCAGGTATGAGAATAACATCTGCGCCTCCTGCAATGCCAGACTCAAGAGCAATCCATCCAGCATACCTACCCATAACTTCAAGGATCATAACCCTATGATGTGATTCTGCTGTGGAATGTAGCTTATCAATTGCTTCTGTTGCTGTGTCAATGGCTGTCATATAGCCAAAGGTTCTATCAGTTCCTGAAAGATCATTATCTATGGTCTTTGGTACACCTATTGCTTTAACTCCTTTTCTTGAGAAGTCTCTAGCGCTAGTTAAGGTTCCGTCCCCGCCTATAAAGACCATATACTCAATTCCGTGCATATTAAGATTATCAACAACTCTGTCTGAAAGATCAATGTATTCAACTTTTTTATTTCTTTCAACCCTATAGTGGAAAGGATTGTGCTTGTTGGAGGTTCCTAGTATTGTTCCTCCTTTGTCAAGTATTCCTGATGCATCACTTTCTTTAAACTTTATAAAGTCATTCATTACAAGACCCCTATAACCATCTTTGAACCCAATGACCTCATAGTTAAACTTATTAATTGCAGTTTTTATTACTGCTCTTAAAACTGCATTAAGACCGGGGCAATCCCCGCCACCTGTTAGTACGCCAATGCGTTTAGCCATTTAATACACTCCCTCTTCTATTTTATCAGACCAAGTAACAGTATAAGCAATTACTGCATCTTTTTATGGAAGATCTTTAATTTTCACAGTATGGTTTGTTGAAAATCCTTTTATTCTAGTAGGCTTAAAAGTCAATTGCTTGAAAAATTACATTACATTTGTTTCACGTCTTTCACAATATTGATTAGCAATTGAGCCATTTTTACCATTTCATTAATATCAGCAACTTCGTTAACTGTATGATATTTTTCAGCACCCATACTAATATTTAGCGCCCGTATGCCTTTTTCATTCAGTATGTTGGCATCACTGCCTCCGTTCATTGAAATAAGATTGGCTTCTACCCCGCTAGCTTTAGAGGCTTTTTCAAACAATCTGAGAACTGGCTCATCCTTCTTTATTTTATAGCCTGAATAACACTTTTCGAATTTAAAATCGACCTTACCATCATATTTTTCTGCTGCTTTTTTAAAGCAATCTTCCATATGCTCAGTCTGCTTAGCAAGTTTTTTGTCATCCCGGCTGCGTGCTTCCCCTTTTAAGTCCACTCGCTCACAAATGATGTTTGTCGCTCTTCCTCCATTAATTATACCAATATTTGATGTTGTTTCAAAGTCAATTCTTCCCAGCTTCATATTGGCAATGGCTTCTGACGCAATTCTTATCGCATCTACTCCGTTCTCAGGCTCCACACCTGCATGAGCAGCTTTCCCATAAACAATAATATCAATTAAATTCTCGGATGGAGCTCCTACAATAACACTACCTTTACTTCCTGAATCAAGAATAAAACCAAATTTAGATTTTATTTTTGAAAAGTCTAGATTTTTTGATCCAAGTAGTCCTATCTCTTCTGCTACTGTAAATACAACCTCTATGTCACCGTGCTCAATATTGTTCTCTTTGATACATCTCATAGCTTCAAGAATAATTTCAACACCAGCTAGGTCATCTGCTCCAAGTACAGTTTTTCCATCACTCTTTACATAATCTCCATCTACAATTGGCTTTTTACCTATACCCGGAACCACAGTATCTATATGAGCCATAAAAAGCACCGATGGTAAACTTTCGGCACCTTTGAGTGTACATATTAAATTTCCTGCGTTTCCTCCGATTTTTTTACCCGCATCATCTTCATAAACCTCAAACCCCAGCTTCGTAAGCTTTAGTTTAAGGCAATCTGCCATTTCTCTCTCCTTTTTAGAGATACTATCAATTCTAACCAATTGACAGAATTCTTCTACCAACCTATCTCTATTGACCATATAAAAAACCTCCATAACCTAAAAAGTAAAAAATTATGAGCGCCTTCCCAACTTTCCAACTAATACCTTAGCCTTCCTTCACACGCAAGGTTCAAAAATCCTCCCTGCCTTAAAGCTTCATATAATACTACCGCTACAGAATTTGCTAGATTTAGCGACCGTATACCATTTAGCATTGGAATCTTTATGCACTTATCCTTGTTCTCATAAAGTAAGCTCTCAGGAAGTCCGGCTGTTTCCTTTCCAAAAACAAAGAACGTACCATCATTATATCTTATCTCACTATATAAATTTACAGCCTTAGTAGAAGCAAAGTAGAACTCACTGTCTTTGTATTTATCAGTTAACTCCTTTAAAGAATCGATATAAATTACATTGACATCCTTCCAGTAATCCAGACCTGCCCGCTTTAAGTATCTGTCTTCCACCGAAAAACCAAGCGGCTTTACTAGATAAAGGTTTGAACCGGTTGCGGCACATGTTCGAGCAATATTTCCTGTGTTCTGTGGTATTTCCGGTTCTACCAGCACTATGTTGAACGACAAATAAAACCACCTCGCCTGCTTGTTTTAAAGCCCATCAGCTTTCCTCTGCTGCAACATCAATAAACAGTTCGACTCCATTTTCCAAAGCAAGTGGAATACAAATTGTTTGAACCTTATCAAGTGATATTCTAATTTTCTCACCTACCAAAATAGATGGAGGAGTAATTTCAACTTTTATTCCTCTGTTATATAAAATTGTTGCAGTATTGCCCAATATCATATTAGCCAGCTCGGCAACAGCACTCTTTGCGACTTCATCCAATGCATCTAGTTTAACTCCCCCCATCATAGCAGAAGTAACCATAAGAGCCGCTTCATCACTCAAGGATAAAATAACCTGACCACGGATTTTACCTGTAACCCCTAAAATGCATACTATTGAATTACTATCATAGGGAGAAGTTTTGATGTACACCTTCCCTAATCTAGCATCCATACCTGTCATTTGCTTCAGAACAGATTTACTAGCCTCAATAAAAGGATTTAAATATTCAACCTTCATTTTGTCCCACCTTTATTCCGATGTTTTGATTAGTTTCATAAAGCAAGTTGAACCATACTTTCTCTATATTGAATTCAACTTTTGCACCTATTTACTAATAACCATTTGCTTCGACATTAACAATCTCTAAAGGTTTAACTTATTATATATGAACGCTTTCCTTAAACATATAAAAAATACTTTAAAGAGTATATGATTGATTCCTAGTAAATCGCAAAGTGACTTTCTGGGAATAATCATATAAAGAATATATTACCATAAAAAAGTGGGCTTCGCCACTTTTTTTCGCTAGGGAACCTTATGGTTCCCTT
>CAYPLH010000067.1:0-19749 GCA_964411505.1 uncultured Clostridiaceae bacterium
TATTATCAATGAATACAGAGGTTTTATTTTGATTCCACTGTTAAAGTCGAGATATATCTTCTGTTTAGTACTGTAAATAGTCAATTAGTCCTATTGATAAAAAGTTGGATAAGATGGATGTTAAGTGGTAATACAAATAGATATAAACAATGAATTGCTTTGCTATAATTAGTTGTATTAGCGATAAGTCTGCATTTAAGATGCCTAAGATCATGACTGAATAGTCATGATTACTTATCGCGTTGCAGTTCACAGGTAGCTAAAGAGATATAACTTTTGCAATGTAAGGAAACATTAGCGAAATGCAGCTTAGAGATGTATAGTCAGAGTGAGGAAAAGCAAGCCGACTGTTCTACGCAAAAATGCAACAAAGTAATATTTCAAAATGTATTTTTGCGAGTTTCGGCTTGCCCGAGCGAAAACTTTTACAGCTCTTGCAAATGAAGCGAAGTTTCCGTTATTGCGAAAGTTATATCTCAAGTTACAGAGGGTCTGAACAGTAAATAAAGCCAATTGTTCTTTGTGCTACACTATATCATTCATCACAATCAAAAAAGTGGATTAAAGTTAAGATACACTTATCATATCATATCCTCTTGTTTTGCAGTTTTGAACAAAGGGTTTTATTTTCTCCATAATTGAGATAATATGGTCGGATGTGTGAATTACTTCCGATTGATTTGGATCTCGTACAGGAAACAAATATCGCATTTTTTGAAGCACATATAGTTTTGCGCCCTTTATCCTTTGCGCAATAGCAACTATATCCGTATCAGTAAGCGGGGGCGCAAAAGTTGTTCTAAACTCATAATCAACAGAACTCCCCAAAAGAAAATCAATGCTTTCATTAACAGTATCAAGATTCAACTTTGTTCTGGAAATTTCATAGTATTTTTCAAGAGGTGCCTTAATATCCATCGCCACATAGTCCACAAGTCCCGCTCTGACCGTTTCTTGAAGAAGCGATGAATTAGTTCCATTTGTATCAAGCTTTACAAGAAAGCCTAGTTCTTTTACGTTCGAAAGGAAGCTCAAAAGATCCGGCTGCAGCGTAGGTTCTCCACCACTTATTACAACAGCGTCAAGAAAGCCCTTTCTATCCGTCAAAAATTTAATGACTTCCTCTTCTTTAAACAGATTCTCATAAGGTTTTTTGGATAAAAGCATTTGATTGTGACAATAAAAGCAGTTCATATTACATCTGGGGGTGAAGATAACTGCTGCCATCTTCCCCGGATAATCAACAAATGAATTTTTTTCAATCCCTGCAATGTTCATAAAGTTTAAAGTTCTCCTCCCATGACATCAATTATGAGAGGAGAACTTTGTTGCACCATCCTTCTTTCAATTTTACGAAACTCTGTCAGAAATTTTAAACTTTTCTCTGTTCTTATATTCTTCCTTTTTACCCTCGTTAAAATTCTGTACAGGGCGAAGATATCCAGTCACTCTTGACCACACCTCAGTAACACTATCGCATTCGGGACATGTAAAGTGTTCTCCCTTGATGTAGCCATGGTCTTGACAAATGCTAAACGTCGGGGTAATAGATACATAAGGCATCTTATATTTGGTAAATATTTTACGTATCAAATTTTTGGCTACACTTATATCCTCAATGCTTTCGCCTAGATATAGGTGCTGCACAGTCCCTCCGGTATACAATGATTGTAGTTCGTCCTGCAGCTCGAGCATCATAAATATATCATCGGTATATTCTACTGGTAGCTGTGATGAATTTGTATAATAAGAAACATCTCTACCTGCTGTTATGATATCACCGAACCTCTCTACATCCATCTTGGCAAGACGGTATGAGGCACCTTCTGCAGGGCTGGCTTCAAGGTTATATACATGTCCAGTTTCATTTTGGAACTCTATAAGTAGATCACGAAGATAGTTCAAAATATCGATTGCCATTTTCTGGCCTTCATCGGTTGTTAAATCTTTCCCTATAAAATTAAGCATTGCCTCATTCATTCCAACAATCCCAATTGTACTAAAGTGGTTATGCCAAAATTCATCTGTTCTTTGTTTTATGCTTCTCAAAAAATATGTGGAGTACGGGTACAGTCCCTTTTCTGATTGTTGCTCTACAAACTTTCTCTTTATCTCCAAAGATGTCATTCCTATTTCAGCCATCCTTTTGAGGCGTATTTTGAATTCTTCTATAGTAGATGATAGATAGCCTATACGAGGAAGGTTTATTGTATATACCCCAATAGATCCTGTCATGGGATTACTTCCAAACAATCCTCCGCCCCTTTTGCGAAGCTGGGTGGTATCAATTCTAAGCCTGCAGCACATTGAAACAGCATCTTCTGGTGATAAATCAGAATTTATATAGTTTGCAAAATATGGTATCCCATACTTACAGGTTATCTTCATAAATGCGTCAACTACAGGGCTGTTCCAGTCAAAATCCTTGGTTATATTCAGAGTGGGAATAGGAAACGTAAACACTCTGCCTTTTGCATCACCTTCTAGCATTACATCGCAGAATGCCAAGTTGAAAATATCCATTTCCTTCTGAAAATCTCCATATGATTCTTCCATATATTGTCCACCTATTATTGCAGGCTCGTTTTTAATTGTTTTTGGTACCTTAATATCAAATGTGAGATTTGAAAAGGGACACTGGAAACCTACACGGGTAGGAACGTTTATATTAAAAACAAATTCCTGCAGGCATTGTTTGACTTGCTCATAACTCATGTTGTCATATCTTATAAACGGTGCACAATAAGTATCAATGCTGGACCATGCCTGAGCTCCTGCAGCTTCGCCTTGGGTAGTGAAGGTTGAGTTTACTATTTGACCTAAAAATGATCTTAAGTGCTTTGCAGGTCGACTTTCAACCTTGCCCTTAACACCTCCAAAGCCTTCAAGTAGCAGTTGACGAAGATCCCATCCTGCACAGTAAGGTCCAAAAAAACCAAGGTCATGTATATGACAGTCTCCATTCTCGTGGGCCGTTCCTACTTCTTCGGGATAAATTTCATAAAGCCAGTATTTTTTTGTAAATATTTCCCTTACATAGTTGTTAAGTCCATTAACGCTCTTTTGAGTATTTGCATTTTCTTGAATATGCCAATCCTTATCATCCAGGTAATCAGAAAACATTTCGATAGTCGCTCCAATAAGGGCATTGACATCACGAGCGCTTTTTCTTTTCTCCCTATATAATATGTACGCTTTGGCAGTTTTTGCATGACCGTTATCTATAAGAACCTTCTCTACAATATCTTGAATGCTTTCAACATCAGGTATCCTATTTGAAAACATTTCCTCTGCTAGCGTAACCACTTCTTCGCACAATTGCGAAGCCCTGTTAAAATCATCTCCTCCACAAGCAACAGCAGCCTTATAAATAGCTTTAGTGATCTTTCCCTTCTGAAAAATCTCAATGCTTCCATTTCTCTTTCGTATCTCTTTTATCATTTACATATCTCCTTGGTACTAATAGTGCTAATTTTTGTTTTGCCTGACAAAAAATCACATTAAAGAATTTGTGATTATTTTGGTCAGATGTATAAGTGCTGATAGAAGAATGATATTAGCACTGTAGTATTAATAGTAATATATTATACCCAACATGTTGATAAATTGAGTATAGCACATACCATATATAGTGTCAATGATAATTTTGGTGAATTTTGCTAAACAGTACTTTAGACCTATTAGGTGGGATTTATTCCATAAGCTTTTGCACCAGCTTTACAGCCCCATATGCATCTGCTGCATATCCGTCAGCGCCAATTTCCTTTGCAAACTTTTCACTGACAACAGCTCCGCCTACAATTATTTTAGAGCTTACTCCCTGAGCTTTGCAAATTTCAACAACTTTCGACATTTGGTTCATAGTTGTAGTCATTAGGGCTGACAATGCAATTATATCTGCTTTTTCCTCCTGTGCCTTTTGGACTATCAGCTCTGCAGGAACATCCTTTCCCATATCAATAACTTTAAATCCATAATTTTTAAGCATCAAACCCACTATATTTTTTCCTATATCATGAATATCTCCCTTAACAGTAGCTAGGACTATTTTTACAATTCTTGTATTTTCGTCCGCAAGTTTAAAAAGCAGCGGTTCTACATAGGAAAATCCCTGTTTCATTGCTTGTGCACTTTGAATAAGCTGTGGTAGATAGTATTTCTTTTTTTCATACAAATCACCCGTAAGAGTAATAGCAGGTATCATAAAACGATCAACAATTATAGATGCACTTGTTCCCTTATCAAGAGCTTCCTTTATATGCTCAACTATATGTTCACTGTCACCATTCACTATGGCATCATAAATTTTCTCTTCAGGTTCCCTTGCCCTTTCGGTAGCTTTCCCATTAATTGCTTTTAATCCCGATTCATCAGCTTTAGAAACCCCAGAAAAGTGTTCTATATAGCTACTGCTATTCTTGTCTTTCCCTGCAAGTACATCCCCTGCCCTTTTGGTGTTCATCAATGTTTCTTCAGAAGGATTTAATATTGCTATTGTAAGCCCGCTACCTTGTGCCATCGAAAGGAATGCTGAATTTACCCATACTCTTTCAGGAAGCCCGAAGGAAACATTGGATAAGCCGATTACCGTGTTGCATCCCATATTTTCTGTTGCCCACCTGATTACCTTCAAGGTCTCTTTTGGAGCATTTTGGTCTGATGAAACAGTCATAACAAGTCCGTCTACAACAATATCCCTTTCATCAAAACCATATTTTTTCGCTTCTTCAAAGACAGTCTTAATAACTTCACATCGCTCTTTAGCGGTCTTTGGTACACCTTTTTCGTCAAGTGGCAACAAAATGAACATGGCACCGTACTTTGCGGCTATAGGCAGCAGTTTTTTAAGCTTTGCTGTTTCTCCGGATATGGAATTTATAAGAGCTCTACCGGGGTATATCCTAAGCGCCGCTTCAATAACCTCAGGTGAGGATGAATCAATGCAAAGGGGGGTATCTATTTTTGACGAAAGATACTTAACTATTTTAAGTACAGTCTGCTTCTCATCAATTCCTGGCATTCCTGCGTTAATATCAAGAACCTGTGCTCCTTGCTCAATCTGATCAGTTGCAAGTTTTCGCACTTCACCAAGCTTACCTTCTATAAGCTCCTTTTGAAGCTTCTTTTTACCAGTAGGATTAATTCTCTCCCCAACTACTGTCAAAGGTCTATCCGCCCCGATAAAAATAGTGTTCCTCGCTGAAGTAAGGGAAGAAAATCTTTCTTTTTCATAATGAACAGGTGCCATACCACCAATATTGCTATTAATAAGACGAATATAATCAGGAGATGTCCCGCAGCAGCCTCCAAACATGTTCACGCCTGCTTCCCAGAATTCCTTTGCAAAGCCTGCAAATGTTCTCGAATCCATATCAAAAACAGTTCTGCCATTTACCAGCCTAGGTAATCCAGCATTGGGTTTAGCTAACAGAGGTACCTTTGCGTAAGGCTTCATTGCTCTAATAACATTCAACATTGCCTCAGAACCAGTAGAACAGTTACAGCCTACTGCGTCAGCACCCAAACTCTGAAGTGTTATAAGAGCAGTTACAGGGTCGGTACCTGTCAGCGTCCTGCCGTTTTCATCAAAGGTCATAGATACACATACCGGAAGGTCACAGCTTTCTTTTACGGCAATCAAGGCAGCTCTTGCTTCCTGGATATCTATCATAGTTTCAATTACAAAAAAATCTACTCCACCCAAGAGCAATCCTTTTATCTGCTGCTTGTAATTATCTACTGCATCCTCAAAAGATAGATCTCCAAAGGGTTCAACAAAAAAACCTGTAGCTGATATATCTCCTGCAACAAATGCCTGGCCACCTGCTGCTTCTTTTGAAACTTCTGCCAACCTTTTATTGATTTCCACTGTCCTGTCTGATGCGCCATACTCTTCAAGTTTATATTTACTTCCGCCCAAAGTACATGTGTATATAACATTCGAACCCGAATTCACATATTCTCTCTGTAAGTCAAGTAAAGCATTTTTATTTTCTAATGTCCACAATTCAGGGCTAACACCTGTCGGCATTCCCCTTTTTGATAGCTCTGTCCCAATAGCACCATCAAGAATCACTATTTTTTCTTTTACATAGTTTTTAAAAAATTCTTTGTTCAAAAGTTTATCTCCTTTCAATACCTGCAATTGCTGTTACCGACTTTTCCGGCACCAGCATGAATGATTCAGTTATAGAAATACCAAGCTTGCCTAAATCAAGCGTGTCGTAAAATATCTTCTGGTGATGGAGCAAAAAGTCTCCATACCCTGCACTGAACCTATGACTTGTAAGTTTTTGTCCTTCTCTTATCAAAGTATTATCCATAAATTTCATTATCCAGTCCAAGACTGAATCAGCTGCTTCTGAAGCCACAGCATCAAGTATAACACCCAATGCCCCATCACCACTTTTCACCTCAAGGGCTGCTCGGTCTACCACTTCTTTACCCACAGTTGCAGACATCATAATTACCTTGACACTATCCTTTAAAAGCATAGATAACTTTTCACTGACCAGTACAACATCATCTTCTAGAACCACTTTATCTTTATCTCTTTGAGTCACATTTAATATCCTATATACACCTTTTGGTTCACAAAGCAGCAATCCTTCCTTTATACCTTTGCTTAATTTCTCTTTGTCAACTGGGCTTAAGATAGTTGAACTGCTTCTATAACCAAGCCTCGCCATGATCATTTTTAAATCCGGCTCTACTGGAACATAATCAATATATTTTATCAAATGCTCGCAATACTCCTCTCTTTTTATGGTTATGCGTAAACAAGATTTTTGGATATATAGTCTTTCCACTGCTTCTTAAGATAGTGGACGAAAGCTCTTCATTAGCTACACAACTCTCATTCACGCGCTCAACTCCAGTTATTTTTCTCTTATCTTCTCTTAATTTACCTTATCTCCAATCTGTTAATATTAATAATAAACCTTCACTACGATTATTTCAATAACTTTGTTTCTGTTCAGACCCTACATATTGAGATATAACTGTGCAATAACGGAAACTTCGCTTCATTTACAAGAGCTGTATAGTTCAGCTCGGGCAAGCCGAAACTCGCAAAAATACATTTTGAAATATTACTTTGTTGCATTTTTGCTCAAACAGTCGGCTTGCTTTTCCTCACTCTGACTATACATCTCTAAGCTGCATTTCGCTAATGTTTCCTAACATTGCGAAAGTTTATCTCTTTAGCTACCTGTGAACTGTAACATAACTTTTTAATGCAGCTTAGAGAAATTATCAACTCTCTTCACGCTCACACTTGTTTATTGTATAATAAATAAAGGAAACTATGATTGCTCCTTTAAAAAAGTCGCAAAATGACCTTTCACTGCAAGCTTTTCTTGCAGTAAATTGTCAATAAATTGCAACTTACATTTTAATCTTTGTGCAATCTAATACGGAGGAATAAGATGGGTTTAAGGTTTATATATGGAAGGTCTGGCAGTGGTAAAAGTACATTTTGTGTTGAAAATATCAAATCTCGCATTGAAGAAGGAGCGAATCACCCGCTCATACTTTTAGTTCCCGAACAATTTTCACTGCAGGCTGAGAAAGCATTAGTAAAAGCAACCAGCCAAGGCGGAACTATAGGGTGTGAGGTGCTGACTTTTCGAAGGATGGCTTACAGGGTTTTTAATGAAGCAGGCGGAATTACAAAAAAACGCTTGAACTCAGCTGGTAAATGCATGTTAATCTTTCGAATCCTCCAAAATCATAGCAAGGACTTTAAAATTTTTAAAAATCCAGCTTCACACAAAGGTTTTGTAAATATTGTATCTGATCTTATTACAGAATTTAAGAGACACAATGTGTCCCCGGAGGGTTTGGAGAAAGTAAGCACTAAAATTTCAAATAGTGAACAATTCCTAAAGCAGAAACTTACTGAAATTCATACTATATACAGCCAGTTTCAGAAATATGTTCAGGATAATTACATGGATCTTGATGATGACCTGACTTTTCTATGCCGCAAACTAAATGATTCTGACCAATATAATAAGGCCGAAATCTGGATAGATGAGTTTTCAGGGTTTACACCACAGGAATTTTCAGTTATTGAGAAGCTTATGCTAAAAGCTGCCAATATCAACATATGTATGCGTACAGATTGCTTAGTAAATGAAGTGGTCGCTGATTCGTGCAGTCTTTTTAGCCCAATTACAAAGACAGTTGATAAAATAGTTAAAATAGCAAACGTGAACAGAATAAAAATTGAAAAACCTGTACAGCTGACACAATCGCCACTTCCTAGGTTTAAACATAGTAAAGAACTTGCTCACCTTGAGTCATATCTTTTTGAATATCCGTCAAAAAGTTTTTTCAAAACTACTGATGATATTGAAATACTGGCTTCATCAGGTATTCATCAAGAAATAGAAGATACTGCCCGCAAAATAATAGAATTGTGTCGAGATAAGGACTACAGATTCACAGATATAGCTGTAATCACTGGGAATCTTGAAGCTTACGAAAAAAGTATACATAATATTTTTACGCTATATGAAATCCCTTTGTTTATTGATACAAAAAGGAGTATTACGGCTCATCCGCTTGTTTCTCTCGTACTTTCTGCTCTTGATATATATATTAAGAACTGGTCTTATGAGACAGTATTCAGATATCTTAAAACGGCACTTATAAATATTGAACCTGAGGAAGTAGATATAATTGAAAACTATGTTCTAGCTTTTGGAATACGTGGCAGCCGCTGGACTAAGGACGCTGATTGGGAATACATCCCCGAAGGTTTGTCTGATTCTTCTAGCGATGACAAAGAAATTGCATGCGCCAAATTATCCCGCATAAACGCCGTGCGCACAAAAGTACGTGAACCACTTATAAACTTCTTTAATCAGGCAAAAGGTAGAAAAACAGCTGTACAAATATGCTCAGCTTTGTATAAGCTACTGCAGGAAACAGGCTCTGATAAGAAAACCGAAAATTATATTGACTACTTTAAAAACAATGGATTACTTGACCTTTCCAATGAATACAGTCAGATATGGAATATTCTGATGGAAGTATTTGATCAAATGGTGGAGGTGCTCGGTGACAGTAGGCTTACCATAGAGAAGTTCAGAGATATCCTTGCTTCGGGGCTCAATGAGTATAAAATAGGACTCGTTCCGCCGTCCCTTGATCAAGTACAGGTTGGCAGCACCGGACGTACCATAAATCACAATATTAAAGCCTTGTTTGTACTAGGTGTTAATGATGGGGTTTTCCCTTCATCTTTCAATGATGAAGGGATTATAACAGATAGGGAAAGAAACTTGCTGAAGGAAACAGGACTTGAGCTGGCAGTAGATACAAAAACTCGAACTTTTGAAGAGAATTATTTTACATATGAAATATTAACCACACCCTCACATTATCTTGGCATAAGTTACCCTGTATCTGACGAGCAAGGCAGAGCAATGCGTCCTTCAGGTGTAATAGCCATGCTTCGTAGTATCTTTCCTAACCTTACTGAAAAGAGTAATATAATTGAAAAAGATGATGAAAAAAACAACCTTGAGCTTATAAGTACTCAAACACCAACTTTCAACGAACTGCTTAAAAGAATTAAACGTAAGGCAACTGGATTTAGCGTAAATGATATGTGGTATGACGTAGGTGCCTGGTATATGGCAAATGAAAACTGGAATAAAAGATTCTTATCTGCTTTGTCAGGGCTAAATTACAGTAATTCGGCAGAAAGACTTGACTCTAACACAATATCCAAAACCACAGGTGAGATGATGAACACTAGCATATCAAGACTTGAAAGGTATGCAAACTGCCCCTTTGCTTACTTTGTACAGTATGGACTTAAAGCCAAAGAAAGAAAAATCTTTAGGCTCACCCCTCCTGATGTTGGAACATTCATGCACAACATTATAGACGCTTTTTCAAAATCACTAGCTAAACAGAATCTTAGCTGGCGATCCCTTGAAAAAGAACTGTGCGATAGTATGGTGTCCGAGATAGTTGATGAAGAGCTTGAAAACTTATCTGGCAGCATTCTGAACAGTTCAAAACGATATTTTTATCTTACACGGCGCCTAAAAAGAATAATGTCAAGAGCTGTATGGGTCATTGCAGAACATATTCGACGAAGTGGGTTTGAACCAATAGATTATGAAGTAACCTTTGGTTTAGACGGTAGAATCCCCCCTATTGTGCTAAAGCTCTCAAATGGAAGAAACATAAAGCTTACCGGAAGAATTGACAGAATCGATGCTATGACCACTGACGATGGTACATTCATAAGAATTATTGATTATAAATCGGGCACCCGTGATTTTTCGCTTCAGGATGTTTTTTATGGACTTCAGCTACAACTTATAACCTATCTTGACGCGATTTCAGAAATAGGAATTAAAGGTGCCGATAACCTCCTTCCTGGCGGAATGCTCTATTTTAAAATTGATGATCCGATAATCAGAAGCAAAGGAGACATGACTGCTGAAGAAATAGAGAAAGCGATAATGAAGCAGCTCAAAATGAACGGACTTTTACTTGCTGATGTCAAGCTGATTAAGGGGATGGACAGTGAAATTTCGGGGAGCTCTGATATAATCCCTGCGAGGCTGAATAAAGGCGATGTCCTTGCTAAATCATCTTCTGTTGCTACCAGCGAACAGTTTGTGAAACTCAGGAAACACGCACGTCAACTGCTTAAGAAGATATGCGGAGAAATACTGGACGGGAACATTACCATAAGTCCTTGGAAATATAAAAAACAGGTGCCATGCAGATTTTGTAAGTTTTCATCTGTCTGCAGATTTGATCCTTCCATTTCTGACAACAAATATCGAATTCTTTATGATATCAAGGATGAAGATATATGGAACAAGCTTTAAAGTCAAGATGCCAGGATCTTTTAAGAAACAACGAAAACAATCCAAATAAGAGGTTTTTTTGACACGAAAAATCATTTTATACCATACAAGGAGTAAGCAAAATGGCAAATTTTAAATGGACAAAGGAACAACTTAAAGCTATAACGCAAAAAAATTGTGATCTTTTGGTTGCCGCTGCAGCAGGAGCAGGAAAGACCGCAGTGTTGGTTGAAAGAATAATTAGGAAAATTACAGATAGTGAAAACCCTGTCGATATTGACAGAATACTCGTGGTTACTTTTACCAATGCTGCTGCAGCAGAAATGAGGCAGCGAATTGGAGACGCAATTGTTAAGCTGTTAAACAGCGATAAAAACCAGGAAAACCTTAGAAGACAGTTAACACTTCTTACAAGGGCAAATATTACAACTATTCATTCCTTTTGTCTGGATGTGATTAGAAATAATTTTCATCAGCTAGATATAGATCCCGGCTTTAGAATTGCAGATGAAACAGAAACAACGCTAATAAAACTTGAAGCTTTGGAAGAGCTTCTTGAAGATAAGTATGAAAGTAGTGATAATCAGAATTTTTTAAGACTCTTAGAGTGTTTTGGAGGTAATATTGACGACAGGAAGCTAGCTGACATAATACTTGAGCTGTACGAATTTGTACGAAGCTACCCATGGCCTTTTGATTGGCTTCACGAATACTCCGAAGCACTCAATTTAGATGAGGATATAGACTTTTCACGCACTAAATGGGCCAAGAGTCTGTTAACAACTCTTAAAATCGAGATTTCCGGAATGGTTGATACTCTAAAAAGAGCAAAAAAAATATGTATTGACTATGAATTGACTCCATATCTTTCTAATTTGGAACAGGACATTGCTGTAGTAAGACATATTTTGAATAGCACTGAAAGCTCATGGGATAATCTTGCAAACGTTTTTTCAACCGCTGAGTTTGAAAGGCTTTCACGCTGTGGTAAAGACGCAGACAAGGATGCTCAGGAAAATGTAAAAAGCTTAAGGAATCAGGTTAAGGAAAAGCTAAAAACACTTAAAGATGAAATATTCAATATGACTTCTATACAAATAAGTAGTACGCTTAAAACTCTATACCCTTTAATTAAGTGCCTATCTTTGACTGTCATGGAGTTTGAACAAAGGTATTCAAATAAGAAAAAGGATAAAAGCTTACTTGATTTTGGCGATCTGGAACATTACTGCCTTAAGATACTTACCACAAGGGAAGGTTCATGTATAAAACCTTCCCTTGCAGCTCTTCACTATAGGGAACGCTTCCTTGAAATTCTTGTGGACGAATATCAGGACAGTAACAGCGTTCAGGAATTTATACTCAACATGATATCTGACATTGAAAATCATCCACATGTTTTTATGGTTGGAGATGTAAAGCAAAGCATATACAGGTTCAGGCAAGCAAAACCTGAGTTGTTCCTGCAAAAGTATAACAGCTACCCATCCGAGCCTGGCGACAAATGCATGAAAATCTTACTACATAAAAATTACCGAAGTCGTGGTGAAATAATAAGTGGAGTAAATTATATATTCAAGCAAATTATGTCTTGCAGTATAGGTGAGCTGGATTACAATGATGCTGAAGCCCTCTATAAAGGTCGGGATTTTTTGGAGGATACAGGAGCAGTTTGCGATCATTGTGTTGAAGTTCATGTAATAAATGGATCACAGTCTGTTTTGTGCCATAACGATGATAACAGTTTTGATAGCAGTAATGATTGCCTTACAGGAAATGGCAGCTCACCAATACCAACAAGGCATTCATTAGATATTGAACATGAGCCATACTCAAAAAGCGCAGAAAATGATGATGAGTCTTCTGAAAATAATGATTATGATGAGCTTCCGGATCGAGTTGAGGCTGAGGCCGAGGTAGTTGCAAGCAGAATTTTAGAGCTTGTAGCAGGCAAGGATCCTTTTCGTGTTTGGGATAGCAATTCCAAAGAGTACAGAGATGCTCAATATAAGGATATAGTTATCCTACTTCGGGCGACTAAAAACTGGGCCGATACCTTTACTGAAGTTTTGTCATCCAGAAATATCCCGGTATACGCAGATACAGGAACAGGTTTCTTTAAGACAATTGAAATCGAGACCTTTATATCGCTACTCCAAATAATTGACAATCCTATTCAGGATATTCCACTAATCGCAGTATTGCGCTCACAAATCGGAGACTTCACACCTGATGACCTAATTGAGATTAGAAGTGCGGATAAAAATTCTTCATTTTATACTGCAATGAATAAATTTTTACAGGAAAGAGATGAAGATGCGCTTTATACAAAAATTTTAGAATTTTTAAATAGACTGGATGGCTGGCGAAAAAAATCATTACTATTGAGTACAGATGAGCTTATTTGGCATCTTTACAATGATACTGGATACTATAGCTATGTTGCACTAATGCCAGGAGGCAGGCAGCGTCAGAGTAATCTTGAAATATTACTGGATCGGGCACGTCAGTATGAAAAAACAAGTTACAGCGGATTGTTTAATTTCATAAATTTTATTGACAGGCTTAAGAGTCGCCAAGGAGATATGGGAAGCGCTAAAATACTAGGTGAAAATGAGAATGTTGTAAGAATAATGAGCATTCATAAAAGTAAAGGACTTGAATTTCCTATTGTTTTTGTTTCTGGATGCGGCAAACGTTTTAACATGCAGGATACAACTAAGAGCATTCTGCTTCATCAGGAATTGGGATTTGGACCTGATTTTGTTGATCCGAACAAGAGAATTTCCTATCCAACAGTAGTAAAACACGCTATAAAAAACAAGCTTAAATTTGAAACACTCTCTGAAGAAATGAGAATTCTATATGTAGCATTTACACGGGCTAAGGAAAAACTAATTATAACAGCATCAGTAAGAGATTTGGAAAAATCATGCATCCGTTGGTGCAGCCCTGTCGGGCATAAGGAAAATAAGCTTCTTGAATATGAAGTGCTCAGCGGACGTAGCTATATTGACTGGATTTGCCTAGCATTATCACGGCATAAAGATTTTAAAACTCTTAGAGAGATTGCTGGCTGTCTATCTTCAGGAGCGTTTATTGAAGATGAATCGTCTTGGTCTTTAAAGCTTTGGAATTTTAGCGACCTAAAACCTGCTGCAGACGAAGCCAAAAGTTCAGTAAGCAATATAGTTAAAGATATTGAAAAGCTTAAGGATAAAGGGTTAACAACTATTTACAGTAAAACAATAACCGACCGTCTTAACTGGGCGTATCCATACCGTGAGTTATCTTTAATCCCAGCTAAAATGACAGTTACCGAACTAAAAAGAAGGTTAAACGAGCAATTAGATGATGTTAATTCAAAAAATATGTTTTTTACTCCAAGGCTTATAAAACGTCCGGTATTTATGGAAGATACATCAGAGCTTACTTCTGCTGAAAAAGGTACCATACTTCACTTTGTAATGCAGCATCTTGACTTTTGCAATGCTTTAAACAAAGAAAACATTAAAAGGCAGCTAGAGTCAATGGTAGAAAAGCAGCTTTTGACTGAAAAAGAAGTCAAAGCTGTGGACAGCAGCAAAATCCTTGATTTTATACATTCGCAGCTAGGAACAAGGCTTCGTACATCCTCCTCAGTAAAAAGAGAGCTCCCCTTCACCATGGAGCTTCCTGTTGCCGAATTGACGAACATTTTGGGTAAGGAAATAAACAATAATGAAAATTTGCTTCTGCAAGGAGTAATAGACTGCTTTTTCGAAGAAACTGACGGTTTGGTCCTTATAGATTATAAAACAGATTATGTTTCTATAAACGGGAAAGAAGCAATCAGAGAAAAATATAGAGTTCAAATGGAATACTACAAAGCTGCACTTGAAAAATTATCAGGAAAAAAGGTAAAAGAGAGCTATATATACCTATTCTGGAATGGTGACACTATTGCATACTGACCGCATAGGGGGAGAGTTCCTGCTAGCTTCATCCCAAGTACTAAGCGTACAAAGGGATGTCTGCTAGCAGCACACAGTGCCCCATTTCTCCGTGACCCTTCCCAGCGTTCCAACTGTTCAGCTAACCAACTGTTCAGCTAACCAACTTCCCACCTTCCCAACCTCCCAACTTCCCAACCTTCCAACTTTCCAACTTCCCAACTTTCCAACTTTCCAACCAACCAACTAACTAACTAACTCATCATTTTTTTTTCTCTGCTTCTATCAGTGTTTTATATTTACTGCCCACAACCGATCCAATTATCAGCTGAGTCATATGATATGCAACAAACACAATGGGTGCGAAGCTATATTGTGAAAAATAATTACCCCAGATCAAAATAGTCGCTGGTAATGTTTTCTGCGATGAGTTAAACATTATAGCAATTTCGCTTTCCTTACCCACTTTTACAATTCTAGAATATGCTTTTCCTATTGCCATCATTGCTATGTTAAGTACAGCTACCAGCAACACTACTATAAATACAAGCTTTATATTTGAGGTTAACTGACCAGCTGCAGATGCCCCACCAGTCAGAACAAAAAACACAACTACAATCTGCCCAATAACTTTTCTTACTGGGTTTATATACTTTAGCCACTTTTCAACAAACAGCCTTATCACCTGCGCAAGTAAAACAGGCACTACCAAGACAACCACTAGATTGGATATCATTTCACCAATATTAAAAACTATTTGCTGGTCGGTGGTCAATATAAATTTTAGTACAGTAGGTGTTACAAAAGCTGAAAGAATGTTATTAACTATAGTAATAATTAGTGCCAGTGGTACATTCCCACTTGCAGCCATAGTTAGAACTACTCCAGATGATACTGTACTTGACTGAGCAGACAGTATCATAAAACCTGTAAAAACATCCCCCTGCCTAAAACTCGTGATATACATTAGAATCCAGGTAACCAGCGGAAAAATGAAAAATACCGCTACAAAAGAATATAAAATACTTTTATAATCCTTCAAACCACTGGTCAGATTTTTAAATGAAAGCCCTAGACTTGAACTAAACATCGCTATAAAAGTAAGTATATCAAGTACGCCAGCCTCTTTTGTTTTTAAGCCCAAGGTCGGAAACATAATTGAAAAAATAAGTACTGCTAGTATTACAAGAAGAAAATAATTACTTTTTATAAAGCTTTTAAGTTTCAAAAACACAACCTCCGATTATTATATTTAACTATTTCGTTTAGTTTAGCTTAAATAAGTGTGATTTATATTTAAGCTTTAATAAATAATAGTTTATAGCTACTAATAAATCAATAAACTTTTTTTAATATTCATGGTTATATTCAATTTTAAACCACTTTTTCTCATGGTTTCAAAATAAATCAGCATGCTGTCTCTAAGAATAAACGTATTTTGGGATAGTTATCTTATTTTTTATTAACTTTTTTATTGTCTACTTAATATATTGTAGTATACAAAACAAGTTTACTTTAAAGGTGATTTTATGGCATATACAACAAGAGAATTATTTGCGCGAATGATAAAATGCGAAGCAGGCGGCGAAGGTCTCAACGGCATGCAAGCAGTCGCAACTGTGATTATGAACAGGGTACATGTATCCTATGGTGAATACCTAAGAATATGCCAGGGCGACCTGCGCAGGGTTTTAGAGCAACCTTACCAATTTACATGCATAATGGATACTGTTTATGGTGAAATAAATCCCCAAACAGTATGGTCGAGTCCTCCTGAGGATATACATTATGAGGTAGCAGATTGGGCATTATCAGGCAATGCTCTTTCAGGAGCTGCTGAATGTCTTTGGTATATGAACCCATTTCAACCCCAATGTCCTAGGACTTTCCCACGAAATGGAACAGGCAGTATATTTAATCGTTTAGGAGATCATTGCTTTTATCAGGCAACTAGCTTATACGCTCAAACATGATAGCGTATGAATTTTAAGCCCTTACCACAAGATATTTAACGGAGGTATAAAAAAATGAAACAACCAAAACAGCTTACATCTACAGGTCTAATTCCAAATAACAATATGTCGGGTTTGGGAACAATGACAAATCATCTGTCCAATAACAACATGCTAGGTTTAGGATCTGTATCAAATCAGACACCCATGGGATTAGGACAATTACCATCTTCTCATTTTAAGCAGCCACAAACTGGAAAGTATAGTCCATCTCCTTCAGCTGTGCCAACTCCGCAGCTACCTACATGGGCACCCCAAGGTTCTCCACTTTCAGGAATGGCAACAGGAATGGGCAGTTCAGCATCTTTTCCAGTTCCAGCACCAGGGCAGCTGCCATTTACAGCAACAGCGTTTGCAGATGAACAACCACCCTCAACTACGTCAAGCATACTTTACACACCGGGTTTTTTAAGAACACAAATAGGTAGAAGTGTTAGAGTAGAATTTCTAATTGGTACCAATCAGCTTGTTGACCGGTTTGGAGTACTTGCTGGAGTAGGAGCGAGCTATATATTGATAGCTGAAGCTGAAACTGATGATATATTATTATGTGATATATACTCGATAAAATTTGTGAGATTTTATTTTTAAAATTGACTGCTCACACCTCTATATTTTTATATATGACTGTGCAATACCGGAAACTATGCTTCACTTGTAAGAGCTGTAAAAGTTCGGCTATACATCTCTAAGCTACATTGTGCTAATGTTTCCTAGCATTGCACAGTTATATCTCTTCAGCAACCTAGAAACAATATTAAAATATAAAGGAATTACCAGAAAATGTACGGCACTTAAAGTTACAATTCACATTTTTATACTATTCTAAAAAAAACATTGCTTTAGTCAATGGTAATATCATATAATTAGGGAAATGATGGAGGTGAAAGTATGTATGTCTAGTTTTGGTCAGCGGCTTAAATTTCTCAGAGAGGAAAAAGGAGATAATCAGAAAAAAATTGCGAAAATGTTGGGATTAAGCAGAACTGCTATTTCAAAATATGAGAATGATGAAAGAGAGCCTGACATAAAAACTATACTTGCACTAACAAACTATTTTGATGTAACTGTTGATTATTTGTTTGGAAAGACTATTTTTAGAGGTCATCCTCATTACATACCGGAAAATTTAAGAATAATAGTAGAAGACAAACCTATCGAACAGGTTCAAGAAGAAATTAAAAGCACTACAGGTGTCAATTTAGAACTGGAGGAGTTAAACAGCTATCTCTCAGGTAAACAAACACCTACAATAGAAACACTAGTTGCTTTTGCAAACTATGCCCAAGTGAATATTGATTTTTTTTATAGGAAAAATAATCAATATTCGTTTAAGAAAGAACAGGAAGATAGCAAAATTTCAGATAAAAGTATAACTCTTGAAATAGCTGAAGAAATAATAATTAACAATAGTTTTGTAAAGCTGGCTTTATGGGTAAAAGAGCACAATCTTTCACCTGAAAAAATAATTAACATTCTTGAAAATATTTTATCTTTAAAGGATGAATAAAAAAGTGGGCTTCGCCACTTTTTTTCGCTAGTGAACCTTATAGTTCCCTTCGGCGTATGCTCCGCATCCTTAAGCAACCTCCTTAAATCAGCAAATGACTTCTCCTTTTTGAAATAACCTTTTATAATACTTCCCTAATTGAAATTCATAAGTCGATGAGTTTAAGGTATTTTACAGCGTACACCAAAAGAACCCATAAAGGGCTCCTTTGGTTAATGAATTAGATTATGCGATTTGGCAATTACCTCAAGCATTTAGGTGCTTTAGGCTGGTGAATAGTAAATGTGCATGCAGAAGAAACTGTAAAAAGAGCTGCTAAGGTCAAAAGTGCACTAACAATACCAAACAATTTTGCCTTCATATAAATACCCCCCTTCTTCATGAAAAAACATATCATGATTGCTCACCAGGTAGTCGTAAAAACTACTTAATTACTGTAGCTTACCTTAAATAGTATGTAGCACTACAACATAATCCGGTGCAATCTGCTGTCGTTCATATGGGTATCTCCTTAGAATATCATTCTGCAATATTTTAAGGATAATTTATAATCTTTTTGAAAACGCAATTATCATCCTAGATAAAAGAACATTAATCACTACAAACATCATACAAGCAATAGAGTAATAAATTTTAAATGGTGGAGTCAAAACATCAAGGCTATACATGAACAATGTATAAAACAAAGCCTCGGTGAAGCCTAGAACTAGTGCACATACTAATACTAAATTTCTAATTTTCTTGTGAGCTTGTAAGTTGAGATAAACAATGTCCCAATTCCAGAAAGATGCGATAATAAAAATCTGAATCGCCCTTTGAGGCACGCTTATTAAAAACCTGTTAAGGTCACTGGCAAGATATTCTTCAAGAGAAATATTAAGCAAAGCAAAAAACTGAATCATGTAAGCAAATTCTGTTGTTATCAGTATTCCTACAAAGATCATAACACTTATAACCGCTTCATACCACTTTATCCTATAAACAAAAAACAATATCAATGAATATAATAATATATTTATCAACAATACAGTTATTAAATCCGAAGCTGTAGCCCTAGTTACTACTGCAGCTACAACCATCAGAGACACGGTAGCAATCATCCGTATAAGGTTTAGTTTGTCATCTAAGTATAGCTTGCTTCTTTGTCCGGTAAAAACAAAGCCGATGTATATGTTTAAAATAGCCTCCGGAACAGCTACAGTAAGTATGCTAATTAAACTCATTTTATCCATACAACAGCACCTCACTTGTCCAACTTCTTGTTTAATATCATTTTATAATAAATAAAGTCATATGTAAATAGTCATTTTGCTATAATTTTCAATTATGTTGTTATGGTTAGTAATTTGTGGTTATATTAATTAAATAGGGAGTATTGACAACAAAGATTATTAATTAATATAATCCCCCGTTTGACAGGTAAATTAAGAAATAAGCCCTCAAACCGACTTTGA
>CAYPLH010000068.1:0-19082 GCA_964411505.1 uncultured Clostridiaceae bacterium
CTATTATCAATGAATACAGAGGTTTTATTTTGATTCCACTGTTAAAGTCGAGATTTTTGGTTTGAGTCGTAAATTCTATAGGAAGCTCGCAGCTAAGCGGATCACTTTTTGTTACATTAAAAACAGATTGAGGATCTCCAAAATGTTTTATCAGCATTCTATGGAGTGCCTTCAATCTTATAGTTAATTAATACTGTTTATTTTTTCTTCACTGGTATCCAGATTTCACTTCGGTATTTCGGGTTTGACGTGTCTTTACTTTCATTCCATAA
The DNA here is from genome assembly GCA_964411505.1 of uncultured Clostridiaceae bacterium. GTDB lineage: Bacteria > Bacillota > Clostridia > CAYPLH01 > DUMO01 > CAYPLH01. The sequence goes on from CAYPLH010000068.1 coordinate 273, forward strand.
TATTTCAGGTCCGTCAACTGACTCGTATCCATATGATGGGAACCATTCTGAGTAAACTCTTCCCCATATGTTTTGTAGTGTTTCAGGGAACGGTCCAATTGATTCGAACACAGCCCACGTATGAGTTGTAACTTCTAATGTATCAAATCCATCAATATCGTTTCTTGAAGTTGCTACTCCAATGTAATGGTCCAGTTCTCCTTTCTCCTCCATTCTTCCCTCAGAGAAATTAGCAGAAGCACTAATAATCCCTGTTGGTTCGACATTGGATAAGGCTTTTAATCTCGCTATAGCTTCTGGTGTTAGCAATTCATACATTTTAGCAATCTCTGGATTTACTCCATTAAAAATGATGGGGACTCTTTTCTTAAAGCCTACCAGTTTAAACGGTTCCTTCTCAACAATTCGATAATTCATTACGCATCCTCCTTGAATAGATAGTTGGAAGGTCATTCTCGGATACGCTTTTATTCTCGCACACTCACTTCTTGCTTCAGAAGGTAAAATACCATGCATAACATGAAAAGCACGTGAAAAAGAATCAGCAGATCCATATCCATATTTCACAGCAACATCGATTATTTTCAAATCGGAATTTTTTAATTCCAGTGCTGCCAATGTTAGCCTTCTTCTTCGTACATAATCAGATAAACTTATGCCGGAAAGAAAAGAAAACATGCGTTTAAAATGATACTCCGAAGATAATGCTATTTTTGCTAACTGGTTAAAATCAATATCCTCCGTTAAGTGCTCTTCAATATATGAGAGTGCATTATTAAAACTACTTAATGAATCCATACGATGACCTCCTTTCAACAACAATAATATCAGAGGATGTAATTACTCATCCGACAATCTGTGCACAGTTTAGTCGATTTACCTTATGATCATTATATCCATTCAGGGATAACTTCATCAATTCTTATTCAGAAAACTCTTTACTATAAATCACAGTTCCTGAAATGTCTTCAATGTCTCCATCTCCAAGTTCTAGTGCCATAAAAACCTCGTCTGGCGCATCGAATGGGGTTTTAATCCCCATGTACTTGCGGGTTTAAATCCAAATCGCGGATAATATTTATTATACCCGAGAACAGTTGCTGAATTGAAACCTATTTCTTTTGCCGTCTTTAAACTTTTACTGATTAATTCACTACCTATACCTTTATTCTGATGTTCTGGTACTACAGAAGCTGGTGCTAATGCCAATGAGTCATATATACTTCCCTCATTTTCTATGAGTAACTTTGTAAGCATTATATGCCATACAATATATGGCTAAGTACATTAGTAGCTTGGATAGTTTGACATAGGTAAATAGAGCCTTGTGGATACAACTTAAAACGGCCGTCCTCCTGCCAAGTGCTGAATATTAGTTCAGTTGCTTCTTTTAGTATCGGATCTATAGGTTCCCTGCCTAATTCCAATAAGTACATTACGCACTCCTGAGTCTAGAACGGCGAACCTTTTATTATTCTCTTTCCCTTAAAATCTTTTTAAAAATCTCTTGCGTTTCATCTGCATCTTTAAAATTAAAGATCGTAATCCCGTCCTCTGTTTCAAGAAAAATAAAGGGAGGTGTTTCTGTATTAACGAATAATTTCACTGAACCCAGTTCTTTTGTTCTGAAATGCCCCTTCAAATTCGAACCCAAAGCTGAACCATTGGCACGCATTTCAATAGTGGGTAATTCTTCGATCAACTTTACAGTCTCAATGGACTCCCAGGTATAAACATCACCATACATGCCATGGATTTCTATGCCTTCTTCAAGAAAAGTCACCTTGGTTGATTGGGATGAAAAAAACATCAGAACAGCAACGAAGATTAATGTGACAACGGCTATAGCTGCCGGTAAAACTAATTGCTTCCCTGCCCCTTTCCGGAGCTTCCCATCTTTATCATAAATATTCTCATCATACTTTTGAGCCTTGATTAATAAATAAACTGTTGAAATAACAAAAAATACAATAGCCGGTGCCTGAACTGGTTTTAATCCCAAAGCCTGCAGCACACCCATTATGATGAAAACTCCACCGTTTACATATGAATATATCCCCATCAAACTACTAAGACCTGCTATGTCGACGTTGGCCTTTTTAGCTTTTGACATGGTATTATAACCTGAGATTAGAAAGTACCATTTAAATACATGAACCGCCAACCCTATGGAGATAAAGAAAATGCCTAAAATTATATAAAACCACATGTTAAACCTCCTGTGTCATTCTCCCGAAACACTTGGTCATGATGAATTACCTACTTTGTTAATATAATTGTTATATATTAACGTTCGTTTATATTATAATGCCCCCTTAGCCCGTATGTCAATCTGGCCATTACAACAGCAATTCTAGATCGGATCGTGCATAAATGTGAAGTAATAACCATGGATGGTGATAGCTACAGATTGAAACACCGCAAAACCATATTTGACAGAATATAGGTGTAAAAATTATTGACCGAAAACTGTAAAAAGGTACTTGACATATACAACAAACAGAGTTTATCAATTTGGAGAACTGTATCAACTGAAACAATTTTGGGATTTTCGAACACCATTTTCACCATCCCAACAGTGGCTGGTCATATTTGAACAGCACTTCATTAATTTCAAAAATGTCATACTTACCGCTAATGATGAAGTATTCGATAATCACATCAAATTTCTGGCTGTGTGATAGCGCATATCCCGCTCGCTCTAGAAGGTCGTCGGTTTCGTCAAGATTTAGTTCCAGCGCTACTGCAAGGGCAACGGCGGTACGCTTGCTCGGCATATATCCCTTGCCTGTCCTTATTTTCGAGAACAGTTTTCTGTCCCGGAAGAGCCTCATCGATATAAATATCCGGCCGGTTTTTCATCTTACGGATCGGTAGCCATACAAACGCAAATTGATGCTTGTTGGAAAAAGTGATCTGTGATTTTTGAATCTTTATCTGAACGTCAGGATATTCAGCTAAGACTTTTTCTGCAAACATTTTATACAATGGTAATGCTTGCGGTATTTTATCAAAAAATGAATCCGTTTTTATATCCATCTATTTTCACCACTTATAAATTAAATATGTCGAACTGCCATCTACCATTGACATAAGTTCATCTGTTCAATATCACTGCTAACAAAGATCAATGAATATTTCGAATATGTTGATTAGCCTATTTGATAACTTATTAAACAAACATCCAATCTGACCACACAACCTCGCGAAAATCTAAAAAAACATCTAACCTGACCACATCTATTGGTAAGTTTTTGTGTTTCATAGCATCATGCCTTACGAATTGGGTGTCTAAGTACCGTTTTTAATTTCGCGGGTGCTGATTTGCGTGGGTCGGAAATGTATATCTCGTGATGGCGGCGAATGTCGTTGATATCAAGAACATAGCCGTTTTCAATGGCAAATCCGTCAAGCGCCGCTACCGTTGCTGGTTCATCGTCATACGAACCGATGTGCATAACCTGCACACATAGCCCTTCGGTAATTGTTTCAAGTTTCGCCTTTGATGTGTCAAGATTCGTTTTTTTCTTTGCCAAAGCAACCTTTGCAGCTTCAAAAATATCTGCTGTTACAAAATCCGGTTGCCGAATCATCATCGTCCATATAAATTTGCCTTTGTCACTTATTGAAGCTCCACCACCTCTGAAATCATCGTCTACGCTCCAGAGTCCTTCAAGCGGCAGAACAACATATTCAAGGATTGATTTGCTGCCCATCTTGATGCTATAGGAAAGCCCATACAGCAGTTCAACCGCTGTTGCATATTCATCACTTGTATTCGGATCACCTTTCCCTTCAACGGTGATAAATGTCATTCGGGGCACGTCTATAACAGACGGCGTGGTCTTTAGTAAATATAGTTCCTTTTGTGTTTTCTTATAGTCAATCGCCATTATATGACCTCATTTCTTTTTCAATAAGCTTCACAAGGTCGCCGGAACCAATAGGCTCGTTCTGCCAGATTAACTCTGCAAATTTCTCTTCAGTTTCTGCTAGTTTATAATAATTCATGATAACCCCCCTTGGTCTATACAATATCGACTTTACATTATAAGTCTATACTCAATAAACCAAATTGTCAATTGCGTTTAACACCCTAGATTTTAAAGTTTTTTATTATAATATTTTTTATTTTACCATAAGATAGTACAAGTTGAAACCTATTAAAGTATTGAACTTCAAAGTGATCCGGCAAGTTTTAGCTGTATTTTTTATTTTATATTCTTTTTATATCTGCATTATAAAATTGTGTAGAGATTATTAATTGTTTATACTCAAGTTAAAGGTAGGTGTAAAACAATGTCCATTTGTAAAAAGTCCATAGTAATACTTTTAATTGCATTTCTGTTTTCAGCAGCTTTATCCGGTTGCGGAGGCAAAGTGGAAATAAGCTCTGAGCCGATTTCTCAGACTATGAAAGCTGCAAGTGCAGACTATTCAAAATATCTTTCGACTTCTGATTTAGAAAAGGCTACAGGAATTTCGGGGCTCAAGGCTGAGGAAAAGGATCTTACACTGAGATTTTCCGGCAGTGACGGAGGTGTAGTATACGAGGTCAAATTTTACGGTAAAGATTTCTACGAAAGTGAGGTAGAACGAAACCGCAAATATTATACCGATGTGCAGGGAGTTGGAGATAAAGCAGCTATATGTTTGCCGGATTCACCTTACAGACTGGTTTTCGCAAAAGGAGAGCACTGCATAATGACGCAAACTCTAGCCAGAAATGACGAGGGTAAATATGTAATGAGTGAGGAACAGCTAATTTCTATTGCAAAAACAATTGCATCTAGACTGCCCGAGTAATTGGTACTACAGCCTGATTTCGTCTGATTGCAGGCGTACATGCGAATTACAAAAATTGTGCGTACATGTCTATGTGACCATAGTCAGTAATCCAAACGCCATGCCATTCACCGCCTGATGGAGCAGTAAGATCTGGAGATTGCAAAAATTCAATGGTTGCCGTCTTTGTGTTGTTATCCCATGCAACGCCAGCACCCAAACTTTCAGCTGCAAATCTGAGTGGTATCATTGTTCTTCCAGTGTCAGAAAGATATGGAGCGACATCTATACTTTGTTCTGTACCATTTACGCGAACCATTTTTCTCCCAATCCATAACTCAACAAAAAGTAAAAGAGGATGAATGATGATGCCGTTTATTTTCTTTGCCGCAATTTTTAAATTGATAATTTTATTATATTGCATCCAAATATCACCATCTTTCAATTGTCTCAATAGCGGAGTTTTATGTAAAAAACAACAGATTTTCAGCCTTGCAGCAGAACGCCATATAGGCTTTTCGATATTTCTATTTGTTTCCATACCTTTTACCTCTTTCTTTTTTTCCTTAAGTTCCAAGAACTTTTCATCTTTTCTTGCTCTCCCCCATCGAAATATCTTTTGTTCCCGTAATTCCATTTTCCTTTATGAAACTTCTTATATTTTCTAATAGATCAAGTGCATCCAATTGCCCACGATTAGCCAATGTACTTTTTGTCTTTGCATATTTGATTCTCGTACCTTCGCGAAGAGAGGATAATCCTCTACTCTGTAAATACTCATTTCTTTGTCAAAACCATCAATCAGTGCGTGTTCTTTATATAAAAGACTCCGTAACATTTCCAGCTTATAGCCTTGTACTTTTCTGCGCAGAAATGAAGGGTGCTTCTACAGCAGAAGCATACACCTTTATATTGGCATTCGCTCGTTTCAAGACGGCCGCTGCTCCCATATGATCGTGATCATGATGGGGCAGCACAAGTCCGGTTAATTGCTCTGTTGACAATCCATGCCCCTGCAACTACTTTTCAAGGATGGGGAGTGCCCCAATCAAACCACAATCGATAAGCATAATGTTTTGCTTATCCCCCACCTCATTCATACTTTGTCAGAAAGCCTTCAATTTTATCGCGATACTCCTGATTGTAGTCCAGCCATATCTCACAGTGTTCGCTGTCTTCCACCGTCCAATTTTCCCTGTTGTTTTCAGGAAGAGCATCATAGATGTCTTTTCCCATAAAATAAGGCGTCACAGAGTCAACCTTGCTATTTATTACCATTACAGGAGTTTTCATATCTTTCATAGCAACCGCCACATCGGCATCCTGATAGGTAAATCCTAATTTCAATTTATTTACGATGTTTCCGCACCATGCCATATAGCTCACCGGTATGCCGACATCCATGGATTCCATCTCCTGCTCTACCATCCACTCCGTGCTGCTGACCGGACAGTCTAAAATCAGAAAATTAACCTTTTCATCCATGTCCTCATATGCCAACGCCAGCCCTGCGGTCGCACCGCCATAAGAAGCTCCCCATATTCCGATTTCCTGCCCCGGCGCCTGCTGTTCAACATAATTCACCCAATCGATGAGATCATATTTCTCCCTATATCCGAAAGTGGTGTATTGAGCGGTGTTTTCATTTGTGCTTCTCTGATCATAAGTAACTATGTTATATCCTTTTTCTAAGAAAAATTCAGCTATCGGATAATTTGAATAGCGGTTATCTCCCATGCCATGAACCAATATAACTGTCGGATGGTTTTTCTTGTTACTTGATTGTGCTGCATAAATATAATCTGCAGGGATCGTATGGTTTTCATAAGAAGAGGGGATTGAAATTTCCTCCACTTTATATGTGTTGTGAAAGCTTTCTTTATCAATGCCGTATCTTTCCCAAAATCCATCGGCTACTCCCATCGTTTGATCGTTGGTTATGAGTTGGGTGGAACCTGCAAATACCTGTAAGCCGATGAAACTGGATAGGCTAATAAATAACACGCCCAATACTGACGCAAAAACGGTCAAAAAAATCCTTAATTTTTTTTTCATATCTCCTGTCCTCTGCCTTCTAATATTTCTTTGTACTTCTTTAGGGCAAAAAATGAAGAAGCAATAATTATTGCATAAGCAATTGCAAAAACAATGCCGCTGAAAATGTCAGTCGGGTAGGGAGTAATAACACGGTTAACAATCCATGTAACAATCAGAGAAACAGGCATAAACAATGCCATGATAATATTTAACCATTTAATGATAAATAACGCTTTGGATTGGGAGATGAGTTTTCCAATGAAATAGGCTGCAATACCCACTACTTGAATAATCATCGACCCCCAGATGCTTTCCGACGACTGCTCTTCGTGCCAGCTACCAAAAGCGGTTAACAATCCGATTGCCAAAAATGCTGTTGATGCAAGATAGAGTATTTTACTTGCCAGAACGTTGCCTTTTTCTTCATTTGTTTTCGCCGTTTCTATTCCTTTCAGAATATAATCCGTTGTAACGCCAAAGTATTTGCTCATTATAATGATCTTATCCAGATCCGGTGCACTTTGCCCACTTTCCCACTTTGATACCGCCTGGCGTGAAACACCTGTCTTCTCTGCAAGATTCTCTTGGGAAAGACCTTTCATTTTCCGTAAGGTCTGTATTCTGTCCGCTATGTCCATAACGACACACTCCTTTTTATTTGATGAGCTCATGATAGCATGAATTCCGGTTGCGCCTCCACCAAGTGCGCTTGGTTTCTTGTCAACCGGCAGTTGCATATCTGATTTTTATTGTTATTTAAGCAAATCAAGCCAGTTTGGTATTGAAACCCACAATACAATCAAGGCGTCATACACTCCGTGCGCAACAATTAATGAAATCAGCGTACAACCTTTAATTTTCTCTCTAAATATACAGTAGAGAAATCCAATAAATGCCGTCATAAAAATCTGAATAATATTTCCGTTGAATATATGAAACAACCCAAACAGCAAAGATGATATAATGATAGCAAACCACTTAGAGTTTTTGATTGCCAATAATTTGTGGAATATGTACCCTCGAAAGACCAATTCTTCAGCAAGAGCAACTCCCAATATTGCATAGATAAATTGATAAACGAATTGATATGTCTGCGTGTAAGTTGTGTTTCCAACCATATCTTTAAAGCCAAGCATGATGGGGAGAACAGTCAACACTAATGACATAGCTAAAGCAAGTAATACACCAATACCTATTTGCGACAGAATTTTTTCTTTTTTGAAGCCGATACTGCTTAGCCTTTCTTTGTTCACAATCATTAATATCGCTGGAACGAGGAAAAGCAACCATTGCGTGACAATCATAAGAACCATACGCAATGGCAAAGGGAATGACATCAGTAAATATTGATTAAACATCGACAGACCAAACACGGCAACAAATACACCGCAAACAGCTATAACAAGCTGTATCATTGACGATTTCACATTTGACTTAATTATCTCTGTGTTTTTTTTCATAACTAAACTCCGTTTCTAAAATATTAATATAAAAATTCAAAACATCCAATCTGACCTCTATTAATTTTCTATTTTGATTTGTAATCCCTTTATTAAACAATCCAAATACTGTAAAAGGACAAACATCAGTTAGAACTTCCTCTGCACCATACGTGGTCTTTTTGATTAGTGGATTATTCATTGCATCTTGGACATGTTGACACAAGTTTATTTTCCATAATATCCCTCTTTTCTTTAAGTTAAGTGTATATTAGTTTGATATTTCCGTCAATATAGTTATCTTTTCTATAATTCTAAAGAATAAATCCATATCAAATTCTTCAAGTGGCTTTGTATCCTCTAAGATTTCAATGAATTGTTTTGACTTATATCTTACTAGAAGATTATCGCTTTTTAATCCCTTCTTCCATTTTTCTTTAAAGTAATCCTTCTTCTCTTTCATTGTACTGCGGAACCTCTCCGTTATTTTCTACTCTTTTCTTCGTAAGGAAGTCTACTGTATAAGTCTTTTAAAGTAAGGCATCTCCTTTGTATTTCTCATTGCTTAGCATATTTATCCCAAAAGGAATCATACTTAACGACCCTCATATTTTTTATTTTTATACTGTCTAATTAAGTTTACAGCCATTAGAAAAGCAATATATAGCGGAATCATAACTAACAATATTGCATAAAAATCCCGTGTCGCAGTATATGATGAAGTTGTAATTCCTTTAATAATCAAATGACCTAATAGGTAGGATACCGGTAAAAAGAAAACTTTCATTGTAAAACTAAGCACTTTTTTATTACGATACAATATAAGCATAATTAATCCACAAGTTGCAGCAAATACTATAGCAATAAGTACGTAATAAGATAAAAATAGTCTTGGTAATGTAACAATCCCGCCGGTTGGATTTATATCTTTACCATACATCAATATATCTTCACTTCCATCTGTATGGTAGTAATATACAGAAACAACATTTTCATCATTTGGATTTAAAATAGTATTATTTGTGTTAGATTTTTTTATATTTCTATTCCATATGCTATTCCATGTAGTAATGTGATAGACATAACCAGTGTTGTCATCTGTCGGATATCTATTGATGTCATAGCCATATACGGTATCCTCAAATTGAGCGAGCACTGACCCATTACCAATCTCATTTATTGTTACACTTCTTTCGCTAAATGGAATATACTCTGGACCGGTCAAGAAAGTAATTGTTATAACAAAAAGCATAATTGAAAACATCATTGAGAATATTGCCGTCTGAATTTTCTTCTTGCGTAATTTTGATTTTATCTTTAGTAAAGGAGAGGTATTCCTATCTACTGGCATTTCATTAAAAGTACGCACCTCATTAAGATAATTCTTGCATTCCTGACACTGCTCAATATGTTCTTCAACCATAATACATGAGTCATCACTAAGCATATTTTCTAAATATAGAGGCAACACATCTTTAATAACATTACATGTGACTTTCATCAATAATCCCTCATTTCTTCTCTAATCTTATTTTTAGCTCTATGAAAAGTGACACAAGCCCAATTATCTGTTTTACCAAACAAACTGCCAATCTGGCTAAAACTCAACTCTCCAAAAGCTCTTAGAGAAAATACTTCCTTATATGGCTCAGATAAGCTATGGAGAATTTCATGAATTTTCATCGACTCTTCAGTTGAAAACACCGATTTTTCTATATCAAAATCATCTTTCTTTTCAGGCACTGAGTCTAGCTCTATCAAAATCTTATGTTTTCTTATATATGAATAATATGAGTTTTTAGCTATTTGAAATAGCCACACCTTGATGTCACAATTTCCTTTAAAGCTTTCAATGGACTTTATCGCTTTTATAAATGTTTCAGATGTCAAATCTTCTGCTATATGTTTATCTTTTGATAGACTATATATGAAGAAGTAAACATCCTTAAAATAGTTATTATAAATCTCCTCAAGCTCTGTCACTTATTCACCTCCTATCTATAAGACGCACGGGATTTAATAATCTTACAATAAATTATAAAAAATCTCAACGTTTAAGTAATCTTTGAGATTTAAAAATATATTAGAGACAAACACTTACATCTATCCTATCTCCACAACCCTACGAAATTATCTATTCTATCTCCTCGACCCCACATACTTTTTTATACTCTCCTTTCAGCCGTATAACCTGACGCTTTGAAAGACCCATTGCTTCTGCAGCTTCAGCATTGGTAAAATTACTGTCGCTTATTAATCTCGCAAGAACATGTGCATGATTTAGTTTTTTCTGTGACAATGTTATCATCCTTTTCATATTTAGATTATTAACAATGTGAAAATAAAAGGTGACATTTTCCCACGATAGTTAATAGGGTGACATTATCAAAAGATAAACACAAAGTAGTATAAAAACCATTGACTTCGACGCTTTAACATGCTATGCTATGTGTTAATAAATCACGAAGGAGGCAGCTAAAATGATGAACAGCAAGTTTTACTTTTATTATTTTAAAAAGGGCTGCCCGTCTTATGTGATGTCCAAAGTATAAACGCTTTGGGTTGAATAAAACGGACGGTCCGCATTTGCTATGCTTTTCAGGCATACAGGCAATGCGGACTTTTTATTTTAGACAGAGAAAACACAAAAGGAGAAAATATTATGACTTCCAACAAGTTCTTTTACTACTTTTATTTTACCAAGGGCTGCCCGCATTCATATGCATTCAAATGATGGAACCGATCTTTGAATCATATAAACGGACAGTCCGCATTCGTCGTGCTTTTTGGCAGATCGAAAGGCGGACTTTTTATTTTCCCTAAATATAAAAACTATCATTCAGAAATGAGGTATATATCATGCAGATGACTTTTCACAGAAAACTTCCTATTCCGAAGGATGTAAAAGCAGAATTCCCGCTGACGGAACGTATGGTACAGGTAAGGGCCGAAAGAGACGCAAGTATTAAAGCAGTGTTTGATGGACAATCGGATAAATTCATCCTTGTAATTGGCCCCTGCTCTGCTGACCATAGCGAACCAGTTCTTGAGTATATTTCAAGACTGCGCAAAATTGCAGACCAAGTCTGGGACAAAATCATCATTATTCCGAGAATCTACACCAACAAGCCGAGAACCACCGGGCAGGGTTACAAGGGAATGTTGCATCAGCCTGATCCCAAAGCACAACCTGATATGTACAAGGGTATCGTCGCTATTCGTGAACTTCATATGGCTGCACTGCGTGACTACGATTTCTCCTGTGCAGATGAAATGCTTTACCCCGAAAATTACAAGTATCTTTCTGACCTTCTTTCTTATGTTGCGGTTGGAGCTCGCTCAGTTGAAAATCAACAACACAGACTCACTGCGAGTGGCTTGGGCATCCCGGTAGGAATGAAAAACCCCACCGGCGGCGATCTTGGCGTTATGATGAATTCCATTGTGGCAGCGCAATCAAGCCATACTTTCATCTATCGTGGATGGGAAGTAACAAGTGAAGGCAATCCCTGCGCCCACGCTATTCTTCGTGGCTACATTGATTTTGCCGGTAGAAGCGTTTCAAATTATCATTATGAAGATCTCCTGAGAGTCGAAGAACTCTATGAGAAATCCAACCTCACGAACCCTTCTATCATTGTGGATACCAACCACAACAACTCTGGCAAAAAGTATCTCGAACAGATTCGTATTGCAAAGGATATTGTTCACAGCCGCAATCATAATGCGGACATCAAACGCTTGGTTAAGGGTTTGATGATCGAAAGCTACATCGAAGATGGAGCTCAGGGAGTCGGAGAACAAACCTTTGGCAAGTCCATTACTGATCCCTGCCTTGGTTGGGAAAAAACTGAGCGTCTGATTCTTGATCTTGCAGAAACGCTCCGAAAGGAATCCTAAATATGTCCAACAAGTTAGAAGAAGCAAGAAAAATCATAAATGAAGTAGATTCCCAAATGGTACAGTTGTTCGTAAAGCGAATGAGAGCTTCCGAGATGGTCTATGAACATAGAAAGGAATTCGGTCTTCCTATCCTTGACCAAAAAAGAGAAGATGCGGTAATCGAAAAAAACTCTGCCCGAATTGAAGATGATGTGCTGAAAGGATATTACATCGATTACCTCAAGCATTTGATGTCCGTATCTCGTGCGTATCAGTACCGGATGCAAAATGGTCTGAAGGTTGCCTACAGTGGCGTTGAAGGAGCCTTTGCTCATATTGCAGCAGGCAGAATTTTCCCAGAAAGCAACCGAGTTTCTTGCAGGGATTTCAAGGCCGCTTATGATTCCGTTGTCAACAGTGAATGCGATGTAGCTGTATTGCCCATTGAGAACAGCTACGCCGGTGAAGTTGGACAAACTATCGATCTTATTTTTTCTGGTGGCCTATTCATCAATGGAATCTATGAGCTTGAAATTCATCAGAACCTTCTTGGTATCCCTAATGCAACCATTGAGGATATTAAGAAAGTAACCAGCCATCCGCAAGCGCTCGCTCAATGCCATGACTATATCGCTCTCAAAGGTCTTGATGCCGAAGAATCAAGCAATACCGCAGTTGCAGCTAAAATGGTAGCAGATGCTAACGACAAATCGCTGGGTGCTATTGCAAGTGAGGAAACCGCTGAAATCTATGGACTCAAGGTTCTGGAGACAAACATCAACAAAAGTGGAGAAAACACCACACGATTTGCCGTTCTCTCCAAGGTACAGGCAAATTCCCCCACTCTGTCCAGTTCTGTATTGATGTTCACTGTAAAACACGAAGCCGGTTCTCTTGCAACTGCCATCAGTATTATCGGAAAATACGGATACAACATGACGGCACTTCGGAGCAAACCATTGAAAAAGCATTCCTGGCAGTATTATTTCTATATTGAAATCGACGGCACGATTGCCACCGACAACGGAGCAAAAATGATAGATGAACTAAACAAGGTATGCGACAGATTCAAAGTGGCAGGAACGTTTGCCCCGCATATCGAAATTTGAGGGTAATTATCATGACAATTCACATGAACTTAGGGCATGATTTGGTTAATTCTTTTGATAACTGTTTTAAAGTTTTTCCCCCATACATCAGGCACTCATAATTCATCATTTTCGAAAGCCCTTCTGCGTCATGCCTACCGATTTTAGTATAGCAAATTCCCGGCGCCGTAGGTTTATGCCGGTTGATAAGGAAGTATTCTGCGGGTCGTCTCCGATCTTTCCACGCATTTTTTTAAACAGCGTGGCTTTTTTTACTGAAGTTCATAAAAAGTTCACAATTATCTGATAATATATATATCATCCGAGATATGAACCTTGAAACCGAATGGAGCGTAATGATGCTTTAATCAACGGTGAAAATCATAAAATATATTGGAGGGGTCTTCATGAGGTGGTACGGGATTTTAATAAATGAATGGAATTGGAGAAAAATAATCGGCATCATTCTTTTTATTACATTAATAGCTTCCATCGTATACATTATCGTAAAGCTCTTTTTATCGCCGCCAGGTGCTTCGGGCACGGAAACCCACACCCATGTAAAAAGCGATTATACCCTGATGCTTATCCAATGTGTCTTGGGACTTGCAGTTATGATGATCCCTATGTTAATTGAACAGAAATGGTCCATCAGCATACCCAATTATATGTACGTACTCTATTTTATCTTTCTTTATTGCGCTATCTACCTTGGGGAAGTGCGCAGCTTCTACTACATTATTCCTTATTGGGATACTATACTGCATGCTTTCAGCGGTGCCATGCTTGGCGCTCTGGGGTTCGCCCTAATCAGCATCCTCAATAATTCCAAAAGGATACATCTTCAATTAAGCCCGTTCTTTGTCGCAATGTTTGCCTTTTGCTTTGCGCTGGCGGCAGGAGCATTATGGGAAATATATGAATATATCGCTGACAGCCTGTTTTCTCTAAATATGCAGAAATATATGCTGAAGGGTGGCACATTGCTGACTGGACAGGAGGCGCTAGCGGATACTATGAAGGATATCATCGTTGACGCAATAAGCGCCCTGGTTATTTCAGCAACAGGCTTCTTTGTATATAAAATAGAAGGTTTCAAAGGTCTCAGAGATGCTGCTTCCATACAAAAAAAGTGATATTCAATTCAATTAGGGGGATAAATACAAATGAACCTGCTTGTAACTTTAGATTCCAAATACCTCAGACCGTTAAAGGTAATGCTGACATCACTGTTCATGAATAATCCGGCTGAAAATTTCCATATCTATCTTTTACATTCCAGTATTAAAGATGATGAGATAGCTGATATTGAATGGTTTACAGACAATTATGGACAGAAGCTGTTTGTGATAAAAATGGATAACCGATATTTTCAAAATGCTCCTGTGGCTTTTCATTATACAAAAGAGATGTACTACAGGCTGCTTGCTTACAAATTTTTGCCTATAGAGCTGGACCGCATCCTCTATCTGGACCCTGATATCCTGGTCATTAACCCGATCCGGGAACTGTATGACACCGGACTTGACGGGTACCTTTACGCAGCAGCCTTTCACAATGTATTAACAGTGAAGGAAATAAACCGTATCCGCTTGTATCCGTATAAAATCGACGCATACTACAATTCAGGCGTATTGCTCATGAATCTGGACCTACAGAGAAAGCTTTCGGATGAAGAAACGATTTATAATTTTGTTGAAAAAAACCGCTCAAAACTCATCATGCCCGACCAGGATATCATCAATGCGCTCTATTCCAGGCAAATAAAATGCCTAGATGAGAAGCTGTATAATTATGATGTCAGATATTATAAGTACTATAAAATGGTTACAAATAATACGTGTGATATGGACTATATCATGAGAAATACCCTATTTCTCCACTTTTGTGGTAAAAAAAAGCCATGGAACAAAAGCTATAGCGGGCAGTTTTATTCTTTGTACAAACATTACGAAAAGCGAGCACTACCATCAATGCTCAAGCCTTAGAGCCCAAGCATATAATAGAACTTGATACATCAGAGCTCTGGAATAATCCAGATAGGGACGTACCTACATACTATTGTTTGAGAATAATCGCTTAGAAGTATTGGATTTCTGTTGCGAGCAAACTTTCAATCGACAAATTCAAATTTGTTGAGCAGACCGATTTCCAAGGGGGAGGCCGGTTTGCTCTTGCACATTACATGCCCAAAATAGTCCAGTCGATACTGCGGTAGACGGATTCTTATTTTCATAGTGCTTGTCCTTTTCATTGTTTACAATTTCTCGGTTTAAGCTCTCACTATAATATGGTAAACTTATTTATATATCTACCAAGTAAAACTTCCAGAAAGAATATACTAATTAAAGAAGTAACAGGAGGTATGCAGATGTCAAGCTTCTATCAAAAATTTTTACGAAAACATATCAACCTTGCCGCATTAGGTGTGGAGCAAGGTTCTGATCATACTGCTTATTTTTGCACGCCTAAGGGAGCCTCTATAATTGGATGGGCAGGTGTAGATGGTATTCACTATTGCTTTGTCCGTGGGTTTGGGGAGATGGTATTTGCTGTGAATCCTGCAAATTCAAATCCTGATTATGTGCATCTCCTGGCAAACAGCTTTGAGGACTTTCTTCGCTTGCTTTTAGCTTCTGGCAGTGCCGACGCCTTAGAGCAGGCATGGATGTGGAATAAAGAACAATTCGACACCTACATAAAAGAAAACACGCCCATAGAGAGCGGTCAAGCCGTACTTGCAGAAATCGCAGACAGTCTATTCCTTGCGCCGATGGAAAGCCCTTGGCAGTATATCAAGGAGCTACAAAACACATTTGATTACAGCAAAATCAAGTATACCGAGGAATTTTACGATCCCGATATGAATGGAAATGTAGAGCGTACACCACCGAAATGGGAGGTCTATTTTGACGGTAACTTTTGGGGACACTCTGGTGAGCAAAAACCTGGGAAAGAGATTTCTGTTCAAACGCATTTTAATTCTAATGATAAAGAATGGTATATCCCTTCTATCTATACCTGCAGTAAGGGATTGGTTATAGACTTTTGTGTTAAAATCCCTGCCCAGCGTATTGCAAACTTCATAGATAAGTGGAAACTCTCTCCTGAAAATGATGCTGGCAACTTTTCAGAAGAACAGCAGGAAGAGATTGAAGCCGAAAACCCTATGGCTGTCAATATAAGCCCTGAGATTATATTAAACGGTAAAACAATTTCATTTTCTCATGGCTGCGGGTTGTCGTGGAATCCTTGCTTTCCCGAGCAGAATGGGATAGAAAGTGATGGAGCTTGTAAGCACTATGGACTGGATCAAGACTCAGGCTGGGTCATCTGGCGTTCAACCTTTCCTTGGCAAACGAAACGCAAACCCCCAATATCCTCCTTGAGCGTAACAATTAAACACGACCGCATCAATATTGACGGTTTACATTTTGGCATAGCCGCACCGGGAGAATGTATTGACTTCACAAATCCCACAACCCAAACTTCACATACCCTGACCGTGCAGGAATACGAGCAGCAGGAAATTCCGACCGATAGATTTGGTGATGAGGATTACAATTTACCATCTCACTGTACGGCGATGAGCTACACTATTTCCCCAGATCTTGAAGATGAGTCTTTCTCAGTTCGTGACTGTAGCAGTGGAGATAGACCTCGTAAAAAGCAGCGTAATCCAATGGAACCGCAAGCTGTCGATAACTGCTTCGCAATTGGAATCATTGGTAGCGCATATACACCTACCGTTATTCCCTTTGGCAATAGCGGGCAGGGAAAGCTTCGTGCCGTGTACTCTGCGTTGCACTTTGAGCCTGTAAATACAGTTGAATGGAAAATTATATTTCATGAAAAACCCTGTGCTGACATGACTGTAAAAATAATATAAATTGCTAATAACTATTGTGCTATGAGTGAAATATAGTGCATTTGTTTTAATGAAGCCACTACACTGTTAATATGTGTAGTGGCTCTTTCTTTGCCTACATCCCCAATATAGTCCAGAGTATCCATGCAAAAGGACGGTGGTTACTGTTGATAATATCAACCCTCGATGATATTATCGTAACAAATTGACAATTCGATATCTCTGTCGTATGCTTTATTTAGATGTTTTTCTAAATAGATTGGTGGTGATTGTCATTGGATTTCAAGAAACATTCAAAGCCCTCTCTGACCCTGTTCGACGAGAGATATTGACGATGTTGAAAAACGGCAGAATGTCAGCCGGTGACATTGCGTCAAAATTTGATATAACCAATGTATTGACCACTAATATTCAACACATTTCATCTTTTGAAACAGAATTTTTAATTAATGCTTTAAGACGTAAATAAACTGTTTTTTCTTATTTCCCACTTATGAAACCCCTTTTATATTTTTATCTGTTTTTGTAAGCTCTTTAGAGCCTATTATCTTGGCGTGACATAATACTACCGTCTCGAATGGTAACCTTTATTATATCACCCGGCTGTTTGCCGATTTTCGCTCGAATTTCTTTCCTAATCCCAATAATATGACACGGTGTTTTCATTTTAACCAGACTTCCTTCGTATGGCTCTCCATCGAAAGTAGCGGAAACAGGCACTCGGCCTTTCCCAAATTCCGCTTTTACGTCAAAAGGGATCTCAATATATGCGCCGTCGATATCCGGTACTTTTTTGATCTCCGCATCAAATTCATATACCTTGCTCATGATGGTTCCCTTCTTACTTCGATAATTTTCAATAGAATATGTTTCGTGAAGTAGCTTTCTAATGCCAACATCTAAATCGCTCTGTCACGTTCAAAATCATGGCTTTGGACTTGTTTCCATGCTTCCTCCAAAATATCCTTCCGGTATATCTTATCTCGGCTCGACTCCCTGTTGCTCCCTTTCGGGAATGTAAACAACGGTGCGGCAGTATTCACTTTATGTTACGACCTGTCAGTTTGCCTACTCCTTTCGGAACATTCCGTAATGCTTCAACGTATAGATTACTCCATACGCTGGTTACTGACTAAGTGGCTGCCCTACCTTTACCACTACAGGACTTTCACCTGTTAGCATTTGCCAGCTTTGCTGGACGCACACATCAATACAACCGTCTCAACGTGGCTCGAGGATACAAAAAAGATTTCACATCAATCTGTTATCCCCTTGGCGGCAAGGTATATTTCTAAAAAAGCTGCTGGGCTTTGCCAGTCATATACTGCTGATGAAACAATAATGATTGCAATTTCTTTAAGCAGATTCTTTATAGATTGTTACTTTTTTAGCTTATACAGTTTTCCTAAATTTTCACTTCCGTTTTCCTCTCGAGGGAAGAATATTTATCTTTGTATATTAACTGTTATATCATACATCTCTTTTGATTTATTCCCATTAGCTGCTGTAATTCCTGGGGCTACATACAGAGAAACTGCAGACTCTTTATCTAAAGATACTTTTGGTCTAACTGTTAATGTACGATTATCCTCATTCCAATACATGTGAGTTGGTAAAGTGTGACCATCTTTATTTACTAATGTCACATATTCCCTCCAGGGCAATCGCATAAAAAAGCTAAATTGAGCCAACAGGAACGGAAAAACAGCAA
>CAYPLH010000069.1:0-18819 GCA_964411505.1 uncultured Clostridiaceae bacterium
ATTTTGAGGTAATTGAGAAGTTAATTCTGGAAAGCAAGGAGGTTGAAAGCATGGTGTATAATTTTGAGCTGGCAATAAAAGATGAATTTATAAAAAGAGAACAAAAAGGCATAGAGCAAGGCATAGAGAAGGGCATAGAGCAAGGCATAGAGAAGGGCATAGAGCAAGGCATAGAGAAGGGTATAGAGCAAGGCATTGAGAAGGGTATAGAAAAAGGTATTGAAAAAGGTATGGAGCAAGGCATAAAAAAAGGTATAACGGAAGGTAAGGAAATGGGGCGCTTTGAAGAAAAAATCGAGACCGCAAAAGCTGGGCTTTTAGAGGGGTTGTCCACTGAGTTGATTAAAAAATTAACAGGTCTTGAGTTTGAAAAAATAGAGAAATTGAGGAAAGAGATAGGTCATTGAAGAGATATGCAAAAGAGTTGATGTATATGTCACGCGAAACACAATACCGGCGGTTAACAGCAGTAAAACATGCAAATGCTTGGTATTTTATGCATGAAATACGTGATTATCGAAAGTAAATATGCATATTTATTTATCAGTATGCGTCATTGCAGTAAAACAAAATTGACACTACAACAGCTGCTGTTGCCTTATGGTTACCGATTGGGGGCAGGAAGGGTGAAATCAATATTTACTTCCTTGAGAACTTCTGTATTTTCAAAACTTTTGATAGTGTTTGCTATCATAATTTTCTTATTATATGTGCTCAATGTAAGAATGAACTACTCGGCGACTGATGATATAAAGAAGGAGATACGAAAATCTTTAGAATCTCAGTTAGAAAACAACATTAAAGAGTTTGACGCGGAGCTTGAGAGGCTCTTTCAAATGGTATCTGGGTTTATAGTGAGAAGCGAATTCCAGGAATTGAGCTTATATAGTGGCAGTGAATTGGGTAATGAGCGAATGATGCGTAATCGCATTATGGTACTCGATAGCATTAGTATCCTTAATAATGCGAGTAATTTTATTGACGGAATTACAGTGTTTTTTCATAATTCGGGAACCAAGCTTGATACATATTCAAGTGGAATCGGAAAAATTCTAGCAGAGGAAGTAAATCATTATGACAATCATGAGATAAACACATTATTTTACAAAAATTCTCTAAAAGACAACGAGTCAGTTTGGAAGAATTCACAAATTAATAGAACTCCTACAGAATCACTGAGCTTCCGGATTCATTCACTGGAGCGTATATTATCAGATAACACAGATGAAGGAGTCACTATTGAGACTGATTTGTCAATAGAAAAAATAAAGCAGAGTGTTTTGAGTAATTCAAATTTTGTTGAGGGGATTGCTTTCCTCATTGATAAAGATAGGAACTGGTTGATATCAAATGAAAAGGATAAAGAAAAACAGCGGGAGTTTTTTGACTTGATAAGTACGGTTACTCTTGGTGAAGCTGGTTATGTGAGCACAGAACCGCTAAAAATTAGAGATAACAATTATTTATTAATATTCAGAGATTCCTCACTTTTCAATTTTACCTTACTAATTATGGTACCTGAGGATATTATTCTAAAGCCTATGCAAAATTATAATCGTTGGATTTGGATCATTTCTTTTTATGCCTTTGGAGTTATTACTATTTATACAATATGGACGAAAAAATTGATTAGTGCTCCACTTGCAAAAATGATCAATGCATTTATCAGGGTGGAGGAAAATGATTTTAATGTTTATATAGTGCATAATGCAAACGATGAATTCAGGAATCTTTACATGCGGTTTAACCGGATGACTCATGCATTAAAGAATATGGTTACAGAGGTGTACGAAAAGACAATTCGTCTTCAGAATGCACAGTTAGAACAATTGCAATACCAAATCAATCCACATTTTTTGTACAATTCTTTTTTAACAGTCAACAATTTAATTAGCTTTGAAGACTATAAAAAAGCAAGGCAGGTAACCATGCTTTTGGCAAAATTTTACCAGAGAGTTACGCAAACCGATCTTGAAGAGGTTGCATTGGAATATGAGATGAATATTGTCGAAAATTACATGGAGATTCAAAGTGTTCGTTTTGGAGAAAGAATTACTCACATAGTAGACGAAACACCTGAAAATATTAAAAATATCAGGATCCCAGGGTTTACATTACAGCCGATTGTTGAAAATTGCTATAAGCATGCGCTTCAAAATAAAGAAAGCGGCGGGATTATTAAAATTAGCTTTCAGGATGATGAAAATTTTTTAAAAATACTAGTTGAGGATAACGGCGATGATTTTAATTCTCAAAAGGCTGATTACTTGAATGACCAGCTAAATGGTATTATGGATTTTAAAAATTCCGGACTTGTGAATGTTAATCGGCGCTTATTCATCAAATTCAAGAATAGAAGCGGAGTGTTTGTTAAGGTAGGTGAGATGGGGGGAGCCTGCTTTGAGGTTAGAATATTCAAAAAAAGGGATGGTTGATTTTTTTAAAAAGAAGTTTTTTTTGCACTCATAGAAAAATGAAGAATGGAGGATGAGTAATGTATAATTTACTAATTGTTGATGATGAAACAATCATAGCTGATGGCATACAAAAGTTTTTTGAAAACGAAACACAGTTAGATATTCAAGTCAGCAAGGCCTATTCAGCAAGAGAAGCCCTAAAGGTTATGGAGTACACAAAGATTGATATAGTCATATCAGACATAAATATGCCGGGCATTGACGGCATGGAGCTTTTTGACATTATCAGAGACCGATGGAGTGAGTGCAGATTTATTTTTTTGACTGGTTACAATCACTTTGACCTGATACAAGCTGCTCTTCGAAAAGACTGTACAGATTTTATTTTGAAGTCCGAAGGTGAGGAGGCTTTGCAAAAGGCAGTTCTAAAAGCAATAGAATCACTGAAAAAAGCTGAAGAAAACCGAATAATGCAAAGCAGAACAAGCAAGCAGCTTCAAGCGGTTATACCAATACTTCAGGAGAACTATCTTTTTGAATTGGTATCAGGATTAAAAACCAATCCGGAAGAGAGAAAAATGCAGCTTGATGAGTTAAAAATAAGATTTGATGCTAAAATGGACTTGTTCATTTTGCTGGGCAGAATTGAAAATTTGGATGACGACATAGAATTCATTAAGAAGATGGGATTAATTTTCAACTTAAAAGAGTTTGTTGCCGAAGAGCTTTCAAACCTTTGTACAACTGCTGCTGTTAGTTATACAAATGACAAACAGGTATGGTTGATACAGCCTAATGTTATGAGAAAGTCTCCTACGTCTTACGATGAGCTTTGGAAGAGTGTTATTTCATTCATATATGCCTCTCTTTATTCTATACAGCAATCGGTCGCCGCTATATTTGACATTAATATTTCGTTCAGCCTACATTCTAAGCAGATCGGATGGAGTGACATAAAAAAAACAGTTTCAATGCTCGAAATGAGGCTGGATCAGACTTCAGGAGTCGCAACAGAAGTTATTATATCCAGTGATGATGATGAAAGTATTGGCGATGAGTCAAAGAAAGAAGCCTTTATTGTTACCGAAAACATTAGAAGGATAGGAATTTTGGATGCGTACCTAAACAGCGGCGAAAAAGAGAAGTTTTTTAGGGTGTTTCAGAAAATAGCAGACAGTATGAGACCGGAACAAGAATGCTTTTGGAATGCAATTAGAGAAACATACTATACGCTGGCTCTTATGCTCTTTTCATATGCAAACAGGAACTCTGTACAAAAGGAATTAGAACTTACAAACGAGCTGCAGTGGGACAAAATTTTAAAACTGGAGGCTCATAATACTTGGGAGGAGGCAGCGGATTATCTAAAAAGAATTGCGGATTTTATGTTTGATATTAAAGTGGAAAAATACCGCAGGACTTCTGATCAACTGACTGAAAAGGTTAAGCTTTATGTTGAAAATAACCTGGACAAGGATATTACAGTAGGAAAGATTGCCCAGGTATTCCATATGAACACATCGTATTTATCGCGCGTATTTAAGCAGATAACGGGCAAAGGGATTGCTGAGTACATTTCAGAGGTTAAAATACTTCGGGCGGTTGATTTATTAAAAAAGAGCGATATGCGAATATCCGATATATCAAAGGAGCTTGGCTTTAGCACACCTTCTTATTTTGGATGGTTTTTTAAAAAACATACGAATATGGCTCCTACAGAGTATAGAGAAACTAGAAATTAATGAAAATATCATTTCAAATATGGAGATAGTATCAAACTTGCACTTGTTTCATATGAGATAAATTGATTTTAGTATAAAAATTGAAAGTAAGTAGAAAAATCGAGATATACTTTTGCTGCCTATTACATTAAAATAAAAGTAGATAGGGCTTTTGTGCTTGGTTATATTTATATGGAACATTTATTGCTCTTACATTAATACTACAGCGGAACAAATATATCAGCATTTATGCGTCTTTTTAAAATATCGCTGATGTTTCAACGTGTTATATGGGAAAGGAAAAAATAAATGTTTCTCTGTAGTATTGTATGCATCTAATTAAACAGATAGGAGCGGTGAACTTGAATAATTTAGCAGTTTTGCCTAATGAGACCAAAAAGACAAAACACACAAAAAGGTTCAAAATAGATAAAAAACAGCTTGAAGCGCAATCCATGGTTTGGCCCGGATTAATTTTTCTGCTTATTTTTTCATACATTCCGATGTATGGTTTGATAATTGCATTTAAGGATTTTAACCTGATTGACGGATATTTTGGCTCTCCGTGGGTCGGGCTAGAATTTTTCAAGGAATTTCTTTCGTATCCGAGATTCCTTCAGGTTTTGAGAAACTCACTTGCCATTAACATAATGCAATTGTTTTTTTCATTTCCTGTACCTATAGTATTTGCATTACTTTTGAACGAGATTAAAAATATTGGCTTTAAAAGGGTAGTCCAGACGGTGTCATATCTCCCTCACTTTGTATCCTGGGTAATTTTCGGGGGGCTAGTCACTGTTATCTTAGATCCAAAAGGAATTATTAATTTTATTTTAACATCATTAAAGGTTATTGACGTTCCGGTGTTATTTTTAGGAAAGCCAGAGTATTTCTGGACAATTGTTGTTTTTGCCGGAGTGGCTAAGGGCTTCGGCTGGGGTTCAATAATCTACCTTGCGGCAATATCTGGTGTGGATCAATCGTTATATGATGCTGCTACAGTAGACGGAGCGGGTCGTTTTATGAAGATGTGGCATGTTACACTACCGTCTATTAAGGGCACAATTGTTATACTTTTGATCTTCAACATAAGCGGCATAATAAAAACAGGCTTTGACCAGGTTTGGATGCTTCATAATGTTTTGAACCAATCGACGAGTGAGACCATTGAGGTATACGTATACAAGATGGGATTGGTTAATTTGAGGTATTCCTTTGCAACGGCGGTGGGACTGTCTCAGTCAGTAGTATCAATTATTCTCCTTATGTTATCCAATTCATTTAGCAGAAAGATTTCAGGGGAAAGTCTGTATTAATGATTTGGATGAGCTTTGGCTGAATAAGCGACGCCACTTTTTTCAATATTGATTATGCCGCAGAAGAATTGCGGCAGAACGGAGGCTAATTTGAATAGCATAACGCAAAAAAATAAAATATTAAGACCGGGCTTGGGTTTTGATGTGTTCAACACTGTATTTATGTTGGTTATTATAGTTGTTACATTATACCCATTCTGGTACTGCCTGATAGGTTCGCTGAATGAAGGCTATGATTATCTTAAAGGAGGGGTATTCCTTCTCCCAAGAGCGTTTTCTTGGGAAAACTACCGCATTGTACTAAGAGAGGAGAGACTGATTACCGCATACAGGGTTACCATTTCAAGGACTGTGATAGGCACGGTTACCCATTTAATATTTACCGCAATTTTTGCCTATGGCATTACAAGAAAGTATTTGTTAGGAAGGTCGATATATTTAAAATATGCAATGTTCACCATGTATTTTGGTGGGGGGTTGATACCGACTTATTTGCTTTACATTAATCTGAATCTTATTAATAGTTTTTGGGTATATATTATACCGTCTTTATTTTCGTTTTATCATGTAATAATTTTACAGTCATTTTTTAAGACAATCCCCGAAGCGCTAAATGAGTCAGCAATGATAGACGGTGCAGGAGAATACAGAATCTTTTTTTCCATAATTGTGCCATTGTCAAAACCTGTCATGGCAGCCATTGCACTATTTACAGGAGTTGGGCATTGGAACGCATATTTTGATTCTATGGTGTTTACTACCAGCACATCACTGCAAACGGTGCAGGTTTATCTTATGAGGATCATACGCGAGGTGGAATTTGCGGCTAAGATGGCAGCTGAATCGGCGGATTTGATTCCGGGACTTAGAAGACCGAATGCGGAGACCATTAAGCTTGCGACAATGATTGTGGCAACGGCACCGATATTGGCTATTTATCCCTTCCTGCAAAAGTACTTTGTGAAGGGAATAATGATGGGATCAATTAAAGGGTAATTCCAGCTGTTGTTTTATATGCAACATCTTTAATTCTTATAATATGACCTCTTTAAAGGCACCACGGTTCTAGTGCGTTTCAAAGAGCAAATTGCAAAGAAGCATTTCGTTGCATATACAATATAAATTATAAAATTAAGGAGGAGATTTATTTGAAAAAAAGCATGAGATTGATATGTTTGACGCTTGCTTTCGTTTTGTGTCTGACGCTTTTGTTTGGATGCGGTAAAAAGAATGGAACATCCGGTACAAGCAGTCAAGGAGGCTCAACAGGATCAGATGTTCCTGCAGTTGACCAGATGCTTCTTGATAATGAGATTATTGGCTCGTGGTCTACTGACAGAACGCCATATGATTTAGAATGGTATATGGGCTTTCCGACATACCAATTTGAGTGGAACAGTGAAAAGTTACCTGTTCACCAAATACACAAATATAATACCGGACTCAACCATATTGAGTTTATAATTGCTGCTTCGGCTGAAAATGAAAAGCTTAGTGCTATGATTGTAGCTGGTACATTACCCGATGTTATTACCCTCAATGCTAAAGATTCCGCAGGAGGTCTGCTTGTTGATATGCTCAAAAAGGGAGATCTTATTTATGATCTTAAAGCACTTAGCGAGCAATATGCTCCGGATTTTATGGAGGGGATAACCGAATCAATATATAACTGGTATAAGGATGAAGATGGCAGTTATTATGGATTTACATGCCTTACAAAGCCTCCAGAGCTTGTGACAGAGAACTTCAACAAAAGGAGCGGTGCTACAAACCTTCTCACAATTGCTCGCAAGGATTTTATGGACCAGCTGGGATTAAAGCCAGAGGATTTTGCCACGCAGGACAAAATGGTCGAGTCATTGAAGAAGGTTAGAGATGCAAAGCTAAAGCAGGATGGAATGGACGTAACGCCCTTCCTTCTATCAAATGACTTGAATATGGCGGGAATAGAATGGCTCGCTCAATTTTTTGGTCTTTCATATGAAGATAAGGACGGTAATTATATAATGCCACTCAGAAACTCCAAATTTCTTGAAATGATTTTATTTTTGAACAGATTGTACAGAGAAGGGTTTTATACAGATCAGAACATGATAATGTCACTACAAAATCATAGTGAAGAGCTTGCCAATGGTACGGTTTTTATGATGATGGGAAATTGCAATCTTGGTGGACCTCCCGGAACAGGTATGAGAAGCTTTTATCTGCAAACAGAGGGGAAAAGCGAATATATTGGAATAGTACCTCCGTCATCTAAGGATGGAGCCTTCCCATATCAGAGAAGGAATGATTTGGGAGGATGGATGACTACTTTTATAACAAAAAAAGACAAGGCTCCCGCAGAAAGAATAATTCAACTATTTGCGTACCTGCATACACCAAAAGTGCAATTGATGGATACTTATGGAGTCGAAGGATTAACCTATCACATGGTCGATGGTTATGTACTGCATACTGATGAGGCAATAGCGTCCAGAAAAGAGGATATTACCGGATCCAACAGGGTATACGGATATCCGGACATAATGTGGGCGTTTAGAGACAGTCTTGTAAATCAATATATGCCATATCCAACTGAACCCGAAGAAATAATGCTGGAAAATATCAAGATGATTTATTCAGGCCATGCCTATTCAGCAGACGCATTGACACTGGTAGTGCCTACCGGAAACAGGGAGCTTGGGACAATTAATGCCAAGGTTGCAATGTTAATGAATGCAGAAATTCCCAAAATAATACTTGCTGACAGTGAAAGTGAATGCAGAGCCATGTTTGAAGCAACAATGAAAAATGTTGAGGAAATGGGTTATCAAACGTTGTTTGAGGCTTACAATGAAATGTTTAAAAATGCCAAGAAAAGAGCAGGGCAGGAGTTTATATATCCTACTAATATTAGATAAGAGTGCAAAGTGATGTATCGCAAATGAGTGGTTTAAAATCAGATCGGGGTGTCTCCCCGATCTGATTTTATCAATATAAGATTTGATTTTGCCTCAATAATTCGAAAATCATTCATATTTCATACATAAAAACCTGTTATTCTATATTTTATGCATGAAATACATTATTTTCAAAAGCAAATATGTATATTTATTTATTTATTTATTCATTCATCAGTATTTCTTATTGTGGTAAATCAGATTCATTATTTTATAAACCTGCTATATATCCTGTGTTATAATAAAATAAATGAAAGCGATGTGAAAAAATTGTTAATTGAAAGAGGTACTGTTGAAAAGTGGGATGTTTTTGAAGTAAAGTTTTCTACAAATAAAGAGTTTGATAGGGAAAATTAATGCACATATACGAACCTTTACAAAGAAATATATATCACGTGCAAATATGATGGATTAACTCCCATTTCTAAAAGGGCTGATTCGTTTTGCACCTAGTTGAAAGGGGTTTATTATGAAGTTCAGTACTGCAAAAGAATGTATTACACCGCATTGGCCTGTGAAAATGGCAGGGTATTTGAACAGAACTGAATCTTGTGAGGGTGTTTTGCAGGATATGTTCGTAAAAGCGCTGCTTTTAAATGATGGCAAAAACAGAGTATTGATCATTTCATTTGATTTATGTATGGTGGATCGGGCATTTTCAGATGAAATAAAGCTCTGGGTTAATAAAAAGTATGGTATTTTTGAAAAAGACATTTTGATACATGCTATCCATACCCACTCAGGACCCGCAACATCCCACATGAAGAGGTATACTGATCCGGAAAGATTTAAAGAAATCCAAAGGTATATGGAGTTTTTAAAGAAACGAGTTACCACATGTATAGACAGTTGTTTAAATGGACTTGTGCAGGAAGGAACAATGGAAGTTGGCATGGGTGAAACATTTATTGCGGTAAATCGCAGGCAAAAGACAAAGGAAGGAATTAGCCTAGGCGTGAATCCTTCCGGGAGGGTAGATAGAAGCCTATTTGTTGCAAAGCTCATGAATGAACAAAATAAGGTGAAGGCTGTGCTTTTTTGCTGCTCATGCCATCCGATTGCAATGAGCGGCAGTGTTCTTCATCTGTCGCCGGATTATCCCGGAGCTGCTTGTATTGAAATTGAGAAAAGCTATCCAGAAGCTATGGCAATATTTCTGCAGGGGGCTTGTGGAAACCTGAATGTTGCTGTTAAAATGAGGGGTAAGGATCTAGACGAAATTACGAGCTCCGCGCAGAACGTTCTTTTTATTGGAAGAGTTCTTGCAAACGATGTTAAAAATGTATTGAGGTGCGGAATGAAAAAGATTGATGTTTCTCTTCACACAAAACTTGAGAAAATAACGCTTCCGCTTGGAGAAACAAGACTTGACGACATCAGGGAGCAAACTAATTCCAAACAAAAGGTATTCAGTGATTATGCGCTTTGGTTGCTTGATAAAATAGAAAAGGGAACAGCGCCAAAAGAGTGCGAGCTGTTACTGGGGGTTATTAGTTTTAATGAATCAGTAAGACTAGCGTTTGCCGAAGCAGAAGTGATGACTGAAACAGCGGAGTCGGTAAGAGAAAGATTTTCTGGCGGAATGACAATGCTTATGGGTTATTCAAATGGCTGTGTCGGGTACATACCAACTACTGAAATGCTGTGTGATGGCGGCTATGAGGCGGATAACTTTTGGAAGAAAGTCGGATACCCAGGGCCCCTTGCTGATAATGCCGAACAAATGTTAATCGATTATTTTGGGGAATAATGATAATCACGGTATTAAGAAAATTTAAGGAGTAAATTATGCTTAGGTTATTTAAAAGACACAAAAAAAGAAAAGCTACCATTCTTGATGGTATATGGAAATTTAAGACTGATCCGGATAGGATGGGTGTTAAAGAAGCATGGTTTAAGCAGTTTCCCGATGATTGTGCCCAAACCTATGTGCCATCCTGTTGGAATAATGATTTTGGTTATTTTCATTATGAAGGTGTGGCATGGTATTCGGTAACATTTGAGACAACAAAGAGAAACATAAATCTGATTTTTAATGGAGTAACCGGTCAAGCAGATGTTTATCTTGATGGTAAACATCTGGGTGGGCATTATGGAGGGTATACCTCTTTTAATTTTGTTGTTAATAATATAATGCCAGGAACACATGATCTTGCTGTCTGTGTTGATAATTCTCACAATGACATTGATAGCTTACCGCTTTCAAAAGTGGACTGGTTTCACTATGGCGGAATTCCCCGCAGTGTGGAGGTTATGGAGCTTGATGATGTGTGGATTAAAGACTCTCGCATAGAATATAAACTAGATGAGAACTTCCATAGTGCTACATTGAAGGTTGCCGCAGTGCTGGAGGGTTTTGACAATAAAGGATATCAAAGAGAACTGAAGTTATATGTGAACGATCACCTGGTAGCGGCGGCAAATATGCAGATTAAAGATACTACATATTATATTTTCAAAGAGATTATCCTTAAGGATATTAAGCTCTGGGATACCAAACACCCAAACCTTTATACAATTCGTTTGGAGATTGAAGAAGACGATCTCTGCGAAAGGGTGGGTTTTCGTCATATTAAAATGGAAGAAAGAAAGATATTTTTAAACGGCAGGAGAATATTTCTAAAGGGTGTAAACAGACATGAAGATCACCCTGACTGGGGCTCTGCAATGCATCCTAAGCTTCTGAAAAGAGATATGGATATCATTAGGGATATGGGATGTAATGCTATTAGAGGTGCGCACTATCCCAACCACCCCATGTTTCTTGATTACTGTGATGAAGAGGGAATTTTGTTTTGGGAAGAGATTCCCATATGGCAGCATTCTGATAAACATATGCAAAATCCTCTATTGGTACAAAGAGGACTTAAAATGCTAGAAGAGATGGTTACACGCGATTATCATCACCCAAGCATTATTATGTGGGGTATGCACAACGAGATTGATACAACTAATCCTCTTGCATATGAGATGACCCGACAGTATGCAGATAAAATAAAAGGTCTGGATTCAACCCGCGCTATAACATATGCTTCATCCAAACGCCAGGCTGATATCTGTTTTAATCTTGCTGACATGATTTGTATCAACTATTATATCGGTTGGTATACGCAAATGGGAGAGCTTAATGCTTGGACAGCGTTTTTAAAGGATATGAAGAGTGTGCTTAAGAAACAAAACCTTGATCGCTTACCGCTGATTATTTCAGAGTTCGGAGCTGAAGGTTTGCTAGGTACATGTTCCTTTGAAGAACAAAAATGGTCGGAGAATTATCAGAATAAATACCTTGAATATACGCTCAATTTGTTTTGTAACGACCCCGATATTTCAGGAGTTTTTATTTGGCAGTTTTCAGATGTCCGTTCATCCAAAAATAAGGAAATGATGCGAGCAAGAGGTTTAAACAACAAGGGAATTGTGGATGAGTACAGAAGACCGAAGCTGGCATACTGGACAGTAAAAAGAATTTTTAATTCTATGCCTTAGTAGTATACCGCGTTAATTTCAGCAATTTATCATAGCATACCATATAAATATTTAGTAAGGAGTGAATTCACATGGATTACAGTCCAAGGATTTGTCACAATAATATGATGGACGCCACACCTCGTTCCAGTGCATATAGAGGTGGAGATTTTACTGCATGGCAGGAAAGTGCGCGCAAGAAGCTAACTGGCTTATTGGGTTTGCCTTTTGAGATACCATCAGACGATGGTTTTATAATTGAGTGGGAAAAGGAGCATGAAGATTTTCATGAGATCCGGTTTTCATTTAAAAGTGAGAAGGATGTTTGGGTTTGTGCTCACCTGCTGCTTCCTCATGAAATTATAAAGCCCTTACCGCTGATGCTTTGTTTACAGGGTCATTCAACCGGTATGCACATATCGTTAGGTCGTGTGAAATATGAACGTGATATAAAAAGCATTTCACAAGGAGATCGTGATTTTGCCCTGCAAGCAGTAAAACATCAGTATGCGGCACTGGCACTTGAGCAGCGTTCCTTTGGAGAACGCCATGGGTTGCCTGTCGGTCCTGCGTGCGCCAGTGTAGCTATGCCGGCACTTCTTGTTGGTCGAACACTTATTGGTGAGCGAGTATGGGACATTTCTAGAACAATTGATATAATTGAGAAATACTTTACTCAGATTGACGCACAACGCATTGGAGCGGTTGGCAATTCAGGAGGTGGTACGGCCATCATATACGCTGCTGCTCTGGAAACAAGAATTGCCGCTGCAATGCCGTCATGCTCTTTGTGCTCATACAAGCTTTCAATAACCGCGATGCATCATTGTGTATGTAATTATATACCGGGGATTGCTAACGAGTTTGATATGGGGGATATTTGTGGCTTGATTGCACCTCGTCCTCTTGTTATAGTCAATGGACGTGAGGATGATATTTTTCCTATTGAAGGAGCCAAAGCGGAGTTTGAAAGACTTTCACACCTTTATAGTATTGCCGGAAGCCCCGAAGCTTGCTGTCATGTCATTGGTGATGGAGGACACCGATTCTATGCTGATGCTGCATGGCCGGTTTTTAATGAGCTTACTAAACTCTGAGGCATTTTAAACTGTGTTATAGGGTACCCCACCACTGAATAGACACAAAATTTTTGCTCACCGGAGCTGGCTTTATATTTTGGTCTTGACGAAACTAAAATATCCAAACATAATGGAATTGGATTCCTAAATATACGAAAAATTATTGGATAATTATTTATTATATAATTATAATTAACAATGTGTTAATAATGTTAAGATAAGAGTAGTTTTTGAAATGATAAGGGGGATTTACCTTTTTTATTGTACTTTGCAAGCAGGAATGGTATAATTAGGCTTGTGATTTTCTAAAAACACCGGTTTTAGTAATGGCGAAGGAGAGGAAATTGTGAAACAGTACAGGTGCAAATATATTAATGAAGAAATAACTATTGACGGTAATTTTTCTAAGCCTGTTTGGCAAAATGCGGATGAAATACAGCTTGTGAATAATGCAGATGGCAAGGAGCCTAGGCAACAAACCACAGCAAAAATGTTATGGAATGATAATTTTTTGTATGCTGCTTTTAGGTGTATTGATGATGAGATTATTGCGACCATGACCGGGTACAATGACCCTATTTATAATGAAGAAGTTGTAGAAATTTTTATAGATGATGATTGTGACAAAAAAACATATATAGAGATCGAAGTAAGTCCACTAAATACCCTTTTGCATTATGCTGTTCATAATAATCTTAATGGAGAAATAATAACCTTTGCAAGAGTTGAAAAGATACTCAAAACAGCAGTTGTACATAATAAGGATAGAGGGTTTTGGGATGTGGAGATTGCAATTCCGTTTAGCGAAATAATATTGGACTCGGTAGACGGTCCGAAGAAAGATTCACAATGGAGAGTAAACCTTTATAGGATTGATAGAAGGCAGAATGGAGAAAGGGAGCTGAGTGCATGGAGTCCAACATTAGGTAAAACCTTCCATATGCCCGACAAATTTGGAGAATTGATTTTCGTACGCTAATAAAATTTAGATGTAATATCATACTTTATTTAATATGCCTTTTGAAATATACCTGAAACATTGTGCCTTTCAAAGGTCGTATTGCGAGGAACTTAGTCATTATATATAGAAAGGATGAGGTAGATGATAGAACTATTTAATGTCAGCAAAACTTTTGGTGGTACCGTGAAGGCTGTTGATAATATTAGCCTTACTATTAATGATGGAGAGATTTTTGGTTTTTTGGGACCTAATGGGGCAGGAAAAACTACAACTATTAAAATGATAGCTGGTATTTTAAACGCAGACAGCGGTGATATAAAAATCAATGGGTTTGATATAAGAGATAATGCAATCGAGGCAAAACGCCAATTTGGTTTTGTTCCCGATGACCCGAACGTTTTTCTTAGGTTGAAAGGTTTTGAGTATATCAATTTTATGGCGGACATCTATGAGGTTCCGGAGCAGGACAGAAAGAGTAGAATTGAGGATTTGAGTGAAAGATTTAACATGGTCGAAGCGTTAGGTGATCAGCTGCAAAGCTATTCTCATGGCATGAGGCAAAAGATTGTACTTATTGGTGCACTTATACACAATCCTGATGTTTGGATACTTGATGAACCGATGACTGGACTTGATCCTAAGTCTTCCTTTATACTGAAAGAAATGATGAGAGAGCATGTAGACAAGGGGAAGACACTGTTTTTCTCCACTCATGTGCTTGAGGTTGCTGAAAAAATCTGTGATCGTGTAGCTATAATAAGCAAGGGTAAGATTCTTTTTTGTGGTAAGATTGGTGAAATGAAAGAGCAGTTTAAGAGCGATGAATCCCTTGAAAAGATGTTTTTGGAGTTGACCGAAAATTAAAAAAAGAAAGGTGGCGTAATGCGATTCTCCTCCCATGACTTAAGTCACGGAGCTTTTGAAGCGCTAATACTATGAATAATAAGATAATGGTTCTGGCACGTGTGTTTTTAAAAAGTGGAACTGGTCTTGGGTTTAGAGCCGGTAAGAAAAAGATTAACCCACAGTTGCTACTGATGATTTTTATAGGCGTTAGTTTTTTACCTATGGCCATCGGTTTAGCTTATTTGGTTTCCGGTATGGTTGATGCGTTGGCTCAAATTGGTCAGGAAGGCATAATTCTAAGTCTTGGCATAGGGATTACAGCTTTTACAATCTTTTTCTTTGGTATATTTTACATAATGAATACATTTTATTTTTCGAGTGATGTGGAATATCTATTACCGCTTCCTCTAAAACCTTCACAAATTATAGGAGCAAAGTTTCTAGTTGTTGTGATTTTTGAATATTTGACGGAATTGCTAATTATGGGTCCTATAATAGTAGCTTATGGAGCAAAAAGCAATGAAGGAGTTTTATTCTATCTATATTCAATTATTATATTTTTGCTTTTACCTGTTGTTCCTCTTATAGTAAGTTCAATTATAGTTATGATTGTGATGAGATTCACGTCCATTGGTCAAAACAGAGACAGATTAAAGCTTGTTGGTGGGATAATAGCTATGTTTCTTGCAATTGGAGGCAATATTGCATTGCAAAGGTTTTTTTCGAGTTCTCTTAAAGAAGAAAATGTTATTAGAATGCTGACTGAAGGTAAGAATTCTCTTATAGGTATCACATCAAATATTTTTCCAGGCACATATTTTGCAGCCAAGGGGCTAATAAATAGCACAAGTTTGGAAGGTATAACAAATATTCTTGTTTTTGCGGCTATTTGTATTCTTGGATACCTGATTTTCTTACGTCTTGGAAATCTTCTATATTTTAAAGGTGTAATTGGTATTTCAGAGATAAGAGCAAAAAGAAAAAAGATTACCGGAAAAGATCTGGATAAGGCTATTGAAAGTAATTCGTCAGTAAAATCCTATATTATTAAGGAAATTAAGATTTTGATAAGAACACCCATTTATTTTATGAATTGTGTGCTTATTAATTTTCTATGGCCTGTATTCCTAATACTTCCGTTTCTTGCACAGTCGCAAGATATGAGTCAGTTAGAAAGTCTTTTTGAATTAGCTCGAAACGGAAATGAATCAATTGTGTTTGCAGTAGCTTTTGGATTTTGCATTTTTATTGCAGCAAGCAACGGAATTGCTGCTTCTTCAATTTCAAGAGAAGGTCAGAATATTTTTGTAGCAAAATACCTGCCTATAAGCTATATGTCACAGATTACTGCTAAAGCGCTAACAGGAGTAATAGTCAGCATGAGTGGGATTGTTATCATGATACCATTATTAGTGGTTATCCTAAAAATATCTTTAGTTATTGCAATATTTGTGGTGATAGCTGGAACTGTTGGAATACTTTTTGTTTCCTATGCAGGTGTTATGATAGATCTCATTAATCCAAAACTTATATGGGATAGTGAGCAAAAAGCTGTTAAGCAGAATATAAATGTGCTGCTGAGTATGATTGCAGGTGTTGTAGTCGCAGTAGCATTCTTCTTTGGAATAAGGGCATCAAAGCTATCACTTGTCCCTGCTTTCCTTATGACTACAGGTATATCCGGACTTCTTTGTGTAGGAATTTACAAATTATTAGAAGTAAAAGGAGTTAAATTGTTTGAAAATATGAATGCTTAGCAATGCTCTTGCTGCAGCATATGTTGACGGAAGAGGTTAAATGAAACGTAACAATTCTATACAATATGTCTTTTTAAATCCACTAGAAGTTTTGTGTATTTTAAAGGCCATATTACACGAAAGAAGATATTCCATATAGTTTAACTTGTTTTTTGGGGAATAATCATATAAGAAAAAGCTATTTGTACTTTATATAAATAAAAAGTAGTGTATAATAATTCAATGTACTGTTTTAAGCTGGAATATTAAAGGGTAAGAATAAAGTGAGAACTTTTCAAATACAGATAATATTGAAGTTTTCATATGTGTTTTAGAATTGATTTTTAACTTAAAGTAATGTTTTAAAGGTAATAAGAAAGGGGATTTAAAAATATGAAAAAGGGAACTATTGCATTAATTGTTATCGGTGTAGTTGTGCTAATTTTGATTTTCTCAGTAATTGGCTCATATAATGGTTTGGTGAGCAAGCAGGAAAGTGTACAGCAGACAATGTCACAAATTGACAACCAGCTGCAAAGAAGAAATGACCTTATTCCAAATCTTGTTGAAACTGTCAAAGGTTATGCAGCGCATGAAAGCGAAATCTATACAGCAATTGCGGATGCCAGATCAAAGCTTATTGGTGCGGGAACCATTGGGGAAAAAGCGGAAGCCAGTGACGAATTGTCAGGTGCTTTGTCAAGATTGCTTGTGGTGGTTGAAAATTACCCTCAATTAAAAGCAGATACGGTTTTTATTCAACTATCGGACAATTTAGAGAATACAGAAAACAGAATTGCAGTTGCGCGAGGCGACTACAATAACAAAGCAAGAGAATATAATACAGCTATAAGAAGATTTCCTACAGTAATATTTGCTCGTATGCTAGGATTTGAGGGTGTAGAATATTTTGAAGCAGACGAAGGGGCAAGACAAGCACCGAAGGTTGATTTTTCAAAATAGAGTTTTAAGTAAAACTTATATTTTAAAATAGAAATTGAATTGGGGCAAGTATGTCCTAAACCTCTATTCTAAACTGTAATTTTAAATATGGTAGGAGTGTGAAGTGATTGAAGAGAACACTGTGTATAGTTGCAGTTCTTATATGTGCATTAATGTTTGCAGCTCCGGTACGCGCATTTGATATACCTAACCCTACTAATGCTTTTTATATAAACGATTTTGCTGGGGTGGTGGATAGCAGTACTGAGCAGGAAATATTAAACAGGGCAGTTCTTCTTCAACAAAAAACTGGAGCACAAGTAGTTGTTGTAACCATTAATACTTTAGATAATGAGCCATTAGAGCAGGCAGCATTAGGAATCCTTCGTGGTTGGGGGATTGGTGACAAGGAAAAAAATAATGGTGTTCTGATTCTGCTTGTAGTAAATGATCGACGATCGCGTATAGAAGTAGGATATGGTCTTGAAGGAGCATTGCCTGATGGAAAAACAGGCAGAATACAGGACGAGTATATGGTGCCGTATTTTGCTGAAGGAAACTACTCCCTTGGTCTAAAACTTGGATTTTCTGCAATTGTCAATGAAGTATATAAAGAGTACAATATTGATGAAGAAATAACACAAATTATTCCTCCTCAACCAGAGCAAAGCAATGACCCTTTAAGGATACTTGGTGGCATAATAGTAATCATTCTGCTCCTTATAGACTGGATATTCTTAAGAGGTAGTATAACTCGCTTCCTTTTTTATGTGCTTTTAAGTAGTCGTGGTGGAGGACGTGGAGGTCGCGGCGGCTTTGGCGGCGGCGGTGGCTACAGGGGTGGAGGCGGAAGCGGTGGTGGTGGCGGAAGCTCTCGCAGGTGGTAAATGAAACAATAAAAAAGGAGAGCATATGCTCTCCTTTAAATTACCATCTGTTTCCGCCGCCAAAACCTCTGCCGCCTCTGTCATTGGGTCTTCTTTGCTGTTTCTTAGCTCTTCTGCAATCAGGACATCTTTGTGGCTCGTTCTCAAATCCCTTTTCTTTGTAAAATTCTTGTTCACCTTCAGTGAATACGAATTCTGCATTACAATCTTTGCAAACTAATGTTTTATCAGCCATCTATATACCTCCTTAATTTTAGTGGATTAAAGTGATTCTTGCCCTTCGCTCCTAACACAAAATTCAAGAGGATATAGTACAAAACCTTTTAATCCTAACATAATATAGACTAGCGAAATAACATTATCACAAATGCTTATAAAAAGCAATAGTGCAAAAAAATATTGTTTAGCAGTCCTGTAGACCAGAGTTTAGGCTTGTTTACAGCAGGAAATATTATGTTACTATTCACGGTCTAATTTAACTTGCCAATGACATGGGAGGTTACTACTTAA
>CAYPLH010000070.1:0-18782 GCA_964411505.1 uncultured Clostridiaceae bacterium
TTGGTTGGTTGGTTGGTTGGTTGGTTGGTTGGTTGGTTGGTTGGTTGGTTGGTTGATTAATGAAGTATAACAAACTGATTTTTTTAAGCGGAAGTATTCCATATAGATAGGGAGGTTGTTATGGTGTTAAAAGACGGTAGTTCCACGCTTTCAACTAGTTTCATGGGTAGCTGCAAAAGTTACAGTCAGGCAGATGTAATTATTGTAGGAGTTCCTATGGATTACACTGCCAGTTTTAAGCCAGGAGCAAGGTTTGGACCACGAAAAATCCGTGAGGTTTCAGCAGGAATTGAAGAATATAGTTTTTATCAAAACATCAGCCTTGAGGGACAAAAATATTTTGACTGTGGAGATTTAGATCTTCCGTTTGATGTCGAAAAAAGTCTTTTATTGATATCTAAAGCTGCAGAAGAGATTTTCAATGACGAAAAGTTCCCTTTGTTTATAGGAGGCGAGCACCTTATCAGCACTCCGGTTATACAAAAGGCTTACGAAAAATACGGTGATGAATTAATACTGCTTCATTTTGATGCCCATGCCGATCTGCGTGAGGATTATCTTGGATGTCAAAGCTCTCATGCTTGCGCAATAAGGCGAGTTGCAGAATTAATCCCTGGTAAAAATATTTATCAGTTTGGTATCCGTTCGGGTACAAAAGAAGAGTATTCGTATGGCTTTACAAATACAAATTTTTATATGTTTGATGTAGCCAAGCCTCTTATGGAGGTTATAGAAAAACTTAAAAACAAACCTGTTTACGTTACACTTGATATAGATGTAGTAGATCCAGCTTTTGCTAATGGCACTGGCACCCCAGAACCAGGCGGTATAACATCAAGTGAAATGATTAAGGCTATCCTAATGCTTAAAAATCTTGATATGGTAGGGTTTGATATTGTAGAGGTAGCCCCTCCCTATGACATTTCAGACCGTACTTCACTGCTTGCAGCTAAAATTATCCGTGAAATTATTTTAATTGCAAACACAAAATATCTAGCTGAAAGGTAGTCAAGATGTAAAGTTTTTTTGTTGCATTTAAATAAAGAATTATGATATGATTTATAAGATTATTGTCACTTGGTTATAAAGTCCAATTTTTAACTTTATATTTTTTCTAACCAAGCAGTTTTAGCATTATGATTGTTAATATAAAAACAATTATAAAATAAAATAAAAGAGGTGGAATCTGAATGGCAAAAACTGACAAGATAGCTGATTTAAAAGAAAAACGAAACCAACTTGAACTTGGTGGTGGACTGGAAAAACAGAAACAACGCCACAATGCCGGCAAGATGACTGCCCGTGAAAGAATCGAATTTCTTCTCGACGAAAGAAGCTTTGTTGAACTTGACTCTTTTGTTGAATCAAGAAGCACAGATTTTGGAATGCAGAACAAAAAAATCCCCGGTGACGGAGTTGTTACAGGTTATGGAACAATTGATGGTAGACCAGTCTGTCTAGCATCTCAGGATTTTACTGTAATTGGCGGCAGTCTTGGTGAAGCACACGCAAAAAAAATTGTTAAGGTAATGGATCTGGCTGTTAAAATGGGTGTACCATTTATCAGTATTAATGATTCAGGCGGAGCAAGAATACATGAAGGCATACACGCACTTTCAGGCTATGCTGATATTTTTCTAAGAAACACTCTCGCTTCAGGGGTTATACCACAAATTTCCGTTATAATGGGACCTTGTGCTGGTGGAGCATGCTATTCCCCAGCTATTACCGACTTTATCTTTATGGTGGAGAAACATGGACAGATGTATATTACCGGAAACGAAGTTGTAAAAGCTGTTACCGGTGAAGATGTTTCACTTGAAGAGCTCGGTGGAGCACAGGTTCATAATTCAATAAGCGGTGTTGCTCATTTTTCCAGTGCATCTGAAAAAGAGTGCATTACTGATATTAAAACGCTTTTGAGTTTTCTTCCTGAAAACAATTTATCCGGTGCACCTACTTACAAATGCACTGATGATCTTAATAGACTTTCAGAAGACATGATAAATCTTATACCTGACGAGTCAAACAAAGCCTATAATATGATGGATGTTATTACAAGAGTAGTAGATAACGGTTACTTCTTTGAGGTTCAAAAATATTTTGCTCAAAATATTATAGTAGGTTTTGGTCGCATAAATGGAAGTACTATCGGTGTCGTTGCAAATCAACCACGTGTTATGGCAGGTTCGTTAGATGTAAATTCATCAGACAAGGCTGCAAGATTTGTTAGGTTCTGCGATGCCTTTAATATTCCTTTGGTAACTTTTACAGACGTACCGGCTTTCCTTCCTGGTGTTGGACAAGAACATAACGGAATTATAAGGCATGGTGCCAAGCTTTTGTATGCTTTTGCTGAAGCTACTGTTCCTAAAATTAATGTAATTATTAGAAAAGCTTACGGTGGAGCATATATAGCTATGAATAGTAAAACTTTAGGAGCCGATGTTGTTTTTGCATGGCCTACAGCAGAAATTGCTGTTATGGGAGCTGAAGGGGCTGCTAACATTATATTCAGAAAGGAAATTGCTGAAGCAGAGGATCCAATCTCCAAAAGACAGGAGAAAATTGAAGAATATAAGACGAAGTTCTCAAATCCTTATGTTGCAGCATCCGGCGGCTATGTAGATGATGTTATAGATCCAGCAGAGACCAGAATAAGACTGGCAAGTGCTTTAGAAATGCTCAAAAGCAAACGTGAAAATCGTCCTGCTAAAAAGCATGGGAATATACCTCTATAAACATTTTTTGCCTCGTTATTTTTTAGGAGGGATATAATGGAAAATAATTTTATAGCAGAAAATAGTGAAATACTATCAGTTATCACTGCTGCATTGCTAGCATACAGCACTCAGTCTGACAACAAGCTTTTTGTAAAGTCCTTCAGACGTGTGTCCCAGTCATCACCTGTATGGAATGCAGTAGGCATAGAAGAAGTGTTAAAGAGTTCCAAAGTTTAGAAATTTCTTGATTAAAAATAAGTTACTTCCAAGGAGGATTGTCATGAAAAAATTTTTAATAAAAGTTAATGGAAATCAATATGAAGTTGAAGTTGAAGAAGTAAGAGCTGATGGGGTGTATGCACCGACACCAGCTACCCCAATTTATCAGAGTGCGCCTTCTGTAGCACCTGCTGCACCAGTTGCACAACCTACTCCGACCAAACCTGCTGCACAACCAGCTCCTTCTCCAAAAGCTGAACCAGCAAAGAACATCGCAGTACCTCAAGGAGCAACTAATGTTAACGCTCCTATGCCCGGAACGATATTAAGGGTTGATGTAAGTGTTGGCGATAATGTAAAAAAGGGTCAGGTACTTCTTATACTCGAAGCAATGAAAATGGAAAACGAGATTGTTTCTCCACAAGATGGCACAATTGCAGCAGTACATGTTGATAAAACTTCATCGGTCAATGTAGGTGAAGTGATGATATCAATATCTTAGTGTATTAAGTTTTAACTAAAATTTAAGAAGGAGAAAAATAAATGGCAAAAGTAATGTTATGCGATACAATTTTAAGAGATGCTCACCAATCGCTTGCAGCCACCAGAATGAGAACTGAAGATATGCTACCTGCTCTTGAAGAACTTGATAAGGTTGGTTATTTTGCGCTTGAGTGTTGGGGCGGCGCCACTTTTGATTCTTGCCTAAGGTATCTTAACGAAGATCCTTGGGATAGATTACGGATAATGCGCGATAAAGTCAAAAACACTAAACTGATGATGCTTCTAAGAGGTCAAAATATTCTTGGATATAAACATTATCCTGACGATGTCGTTGAATATTTTATTCAAAAATCCGTTGCAAATGGTATGGACATTTTCAGAATTTTTGACGCTTTTAATGACACAAGAAATATTAGAACATCAATTAATGCCTGCAAAAAAGAAGGTGCTCACGTTCAAGCCTCTTTTTCTTACACCACCAGTCCGGTTCACAGCAATGAATATTTTGTTAAACTGGCTAAAGAGCTTGTTGAAATGGGTGCCGACTCGCTATGTATTAAAGATATGGCAGGACTACTGCTTCCTTATACCACTTATGACCTTGTAAAAGCTCTAAAAGAAAGCATAAAGATACCCATTCATCTTCATACACATTATTCTGCAGGTGTTGCTTCGATGACAGTTCTTAAGGCAATTGAGGCAGGTGTTGATATTGTTGACACTGCTCTTTCCCCGCTCTCAATGGGAACGTCACAACCACCGACAGAACCATTGGTGGCAACTCTTCAGGGTACAGAGTATGACACAGGTCTTGATCTAAAATTACTCAGTGAGATTGCTGAATTCTTTAAACCTATAAAAGAAGAATTCTTCCAAAAGGGAATAATGGATATTAAAGTAATGGGTGTTGATGTTAAAGCTCTTATGTACCAAGTTCCTGGCGGAATGTTGTCAAATCTTGTTTCGCAACTAAAACAAGCAAACAAATTGGACAAATTTGATGAAGTTCTAGAAGAAGTGCCCAAGGTAAGGAAAGATTTTGGTTATCCTCCTCTAGTTACGCCTTCAAGCCAAATTGTAGGAACACAGGCTGTCATGAATGTTCTTACTGGTGAAAGATATAAAATGGTTCCTAAGGAATCCAAGAGTCTTGTTAAGGGAGAATATGGAAGAACTCCTGCTCCCATAGACCCTGAATTCCAAAAGAAAATACTCGGTGATGAAAAACCTATTACTGGAAGACCCGCAGATTTTCTCAAGCCCGGTCTCGAGGGTTTCAAGAAGGAAATAGCAGAGTACATGGAGCAAGACGAAGATGTTCTCTCCTATGCACTGTTCCCACCGGTTGCTGAAAAATTCTTCAAATACCGCCAAGCCCAAAAATATAAAATAGACAGCGGCATGGTAGATTATGAAAATCAGGTACATCCTGTATAGTATGATTCCAACCCCAAAAGTCACTCTCTAACTTACTAGAGAGCAATAATAACGGGGTTTGCTTAACATAAAGAGGCGGCAGTTTTTTGCGCCTCTTTATATATCCTACTACTATTATCTTTGGTTTGCTTAAGGTTTCCCATTTTTTTCCTCTACAGGCTTCTTTGCACATCTATAATGCATATATACATAATTGTCTTTATTGCTATAGTATTTTAAAACCCTAACCCTGCTTCCCTTCCTTATGTTCTCACCACATTTAAGACAGAAGAGATTTGATCGACTGCAGTTTTCAACATATTCTTCAGGCTTTATATCCTGTATATTTTGCCAGCATTTCCATCCAACCTTGCATAAAAAAATTCTGTTTTTATAATCAGCAAAAACCCATCTAAGCAGCTTATGAAAATGAAACGGGTATTTGGTATATTTGATATATTGCATGGGTAATCCTAATCTTATGGTATACAATTCAAAATTTTTTTCTACCACCTCC
Organism: uncultured Clostridiaceae bacterium; assembly: GCA_964411505.1. Classification (GTDB taxonomy): domain Bacteria; phylum Bacillota; class Clostridia; order CAYPLH01; family DUMO01; genus CAYPLH01. The sequence goes on from CAYPLH010000070.1 coordinate 5,380, forward strand.
TGTGCTCTTCCATTTATCTGCGTTTGGTACCAGCAGAAATTGTTTTGATCAAGCCAGTATTTTAATTTATCAAACATATAACCCCTGCAAACCTCTATTGTCTCGCCCGGCATTACATTCATAATTTTGAATGCATCTTCGACTATATGAACAACCTCATCAAGGTACAGTTTTTGCTTAAAATTGTTGTTCTGATAAAAATCAACAGGAATTATATCAAAATAATACTCATTTGCTTCCGGTCTGTAGACTCCTATGCATGTACCACCAACAAAGCTCCCGCTTCCGGCATCATCTATCTGAATCATATAGTCTCCTTTAGGGCAATTTTATGAAATAAGATGTTCCATCTACTTATTGTTTTCAATTTAATCGAAATTATGATGTTGTTCTTATTAAAATCCTCTTTTTTAAGACATTACATAATGATAAGTGTGCAGTAGAATGAACAATTGGTTATTTTTCTAGAGAACCTTGTGATGAGAATAAAATAATTTTAAGAAATAGATTGAATAGACCAAATTTCTTAAGCCACATTAAGCATTTTGGTGTATAATGAATATTAAGGGGTAACTAAAATAATAATCTAGTAGTCAAAAATTCTATGGAGGTATTTTTATGGATAGTATTACATCTGAAAGCGAAAACCATGATATTGAATCTTACAGTAATGAAAACCATATTACCGAAACTAATAACAACAAAAATTATAGCATTGAGTTTACTTTACCAGAACTAAATAATCTTGCTGGTTGGGCTACATTCGTTGCAATTATGGATATTGTTGCAGGTGCGCTTTGCAGTATTGGAATTATAACAGCAGTTTTTGGTATTCCAATGATTATTAGCGGTGTAAGACTTTTAAGCGCTACTGACGAAATGAAAAAGTATATCGCTAGTAAAGATAACAAATCTATATTTGAAACGTTTGTAAAAATGAATCAGTATTTTAAAGTAAAGGGCATTACTATTATTATTAGGATTACATTTTCCATTGTAATATTTATTCTCTATATTCTACTGCTAATCTATCTATATAATAATATGATGCCAATTATGTTTAATGAGCAACCGTTTACCCAGATGCCATTTCAGTAAATTTTGTAAAGATTCAATATATGATTGATACCCAAAAAGTATTTTCCATGGAACGTGCTTTTTGGGGAATAATCAATATGTTACTTAAAGTAAAGGTGCCTTTTTACAGCTTGTCAAGATCCTGTTTGTTTAAATACTTCCATTTTCCTTCTCGAAGATTCCCTAGTTTAAGCCCACCTATTGCGACTCTTTTAAGACTTACTACTTCATGTCCAATTGCAGTTATCATTTTTCTTATCTGACGATTCTTTCCTTCATGTATTATTATTTCAGCAAGTACTGACTTTCCCCTATTTTTAAGTATTCTAAAACTTGCAGGGGAAGTCTTGTAATCCTCAATCAAAAGACCTTTCTCAAACTTTCTTATTTCTTCTGCTGTTGGTATACCAGCTATTTCTGCATGGTAAACCTTATCCACCGCATTTCCTGGATGTGTAATGTCATATGTAAAATCGCCATCATTTGTGAGAATAAGCAGCCCTGAAGTATCATAATCAAGTCTTCCTGCTGGATAAATTCTTTTCCCTTCAATTTTAACAAGATCAAGAACAGATTTTCTATTAAATTGGTCTTTTACTGTTGTTATAAACCCTACCGGCTTGTTGAGCATTATATAAACCATTTCTTTATCTGGAACAACCAGCTTTCCATCCACGGTGATTATATCATCTTTTTTAACTTTAGAACCCAATTCAGTAACAATACCACCATTAACTACAACTCTTCCCTGAGTTATGATTTCTTCCGCCTTTCTTCTTGAAGCAACACCGCATAAGGCAAGGTATTTCTGCAACCTCATATCAGTCATAATAAATATTCTAACCTCCCTTTTACATTCCATCAATCAAAAAGTGGGCTTCCCCTTTGCAATCCCCATTGTCTAGGAAAGTATACTTTCCTAGACAATCAAAAAATGTCATGCTAATTTTATCACACATTCAACTAGTACTACAGTGTTAAGTTCATCTGTTTACATTTATTCATGCGACTGCTAAGAATAACCACTAATACTTTTTATATTATTTATATTAGGATAGTTTGGAAATAACACTGTAGCACTATCTATAAAACAAAAAGTGGCTAAGCCACTTTTTGTTTTACCTACTATTCTTCGTCATCTTCTACCAAATCACTGGTCTTAACTTCCTTCACCACTTTTACTTTTTTCTTTGTGCATTCATTAACCTTCTCTAATAATTCAGGTACCAGATCTAAAATTCTGTCAAGCGAAGAATTTATATTTACCGGCATCAATTTGATCTGACCTTGTCCAACAACCATGAATGCAACAGGATGAATACTGACACCAGCACCGCTCCCCCCTGCAAAAGGATATTTGCTACTTTCTGTTGTTTTATCATCTTCACCCTCAACTTCATCTCTTTTTAAAGTATTCCCATATTCACCGCCACCAGCGGCAAAACCAAAGCTCACTCTTGATATTGGAATTATTACTGTCCCATCAGGTGCTTGTACAGCATCACCTACAATTGTATTAACATCAACCATATTTTTTATACTTTCCATTGCTGTAGTCATAAGCCCTTCAATTGGATGTTCCGCCAACTATATCACCACCTATTGATTTATTTATAACTATCTTTTTCTTAACAGCCAGTTTTCCATATTTTAGTACCATAATAATAATATGTACTATTTTTAAACTAAATATACAATATAAATCTAATTCAAATCTTTTTTTTAAAAAATCCGAGTTAATCTCGACATGTTTTTTTATAACCTTAAAGTTAGCCTCAAGCAGCACAGTAACTAAACCTGCAATTGACCATGCTATACCACTTACTATACCTGTATAGTATGCTTCACCTGTTCCTATATATGCATCAAGACTAAATTCCTCAACTAAAAGATTTGATTTTAAGTAATTAAGTAAAATATCAAACTTATCGACTTTATATTTCACATCTTGTATCTTTTTTTTTATTTCTGAGTATGAAAGCCTTACTTTTTCCTTATCAATCTTCTTCTCTGTCTTACCTTTTTTGCTGGTTGTTCTTAATTTAAAACCGTTTTTATAGAAATCCACCAATGAAATTTCATACTTGTATTTAATTATGCCTTTTAAATAGAATATAGACAGAATAATATCATCATCAGTACCTTTTCTGACATATTCAAACACAATCTTTATTCTTGAAAATACTAACATAGTGATTAGTACTATAAAAAAAGCCATTAAAACATATTTAAGCACTTTTTCACCTAACCTAAATTTGGTTTGTTATCAGCAAAACTACTCTGATAAAGTTTTGCTCATTACATATTTTTCCCAATAAGAAATAATTTAGACATGCAATTAGACATATAATAATTATTGAAAAGAGGTAATTGAACCAAGCATTGGCAGATCCTTTATAGATGAAAATCCAAAACTACGCAAAAATTCTTCAGTTGTTTTGTATATAATTGGTTTACCGGGTGTTTCAAGGCGTCCTGCTTCCTTTATAAGATTACGCTCAATTAATCGTAAAATAGAACTATCAGAATTAACACCTCTAATTTGCTCAATTTTTGCTCTTGTCACTGGTTGATTGTAAGCGATAATAGCTAGGGTTTCAAAAGCAGCTTGGGATAAGCCCTGTTTTTGTCTAGGCTGAAAAAGCTTCATTATATACTCATGGTGCTCAGGTTTTGTACAAAACTGGTAGCCTTCATCAATCTCCCTTATCATTATTCCCCTAGAGGAGGTGCTAAATTTTATCATAAGATTAGAAATTATGTTTCGTAATGTCTTTTTATCTATTTCTATAATCTCACACATTTTCTCTAGTGAAAGAACATCTCCATTTGCAAAAAGAAGACTCTCTACTAAAGATTCAATATCTCTTATTTCCATTTTCCCTCACAAAAAATCTTGCTGATTTATTATTTCTGACAATCCCTTGCCAGTACTTTTTCTTTGTACTATAATCTCTGAAAAAAGATTTTTTTGTTTCAACCATACCTTTTTGTTTTTTGCTAGTTCTAAAATTGCTAAAAAACCTGTTACAACTTCTATCGTTGATCGTTCTTTTAATGAAAAAAACTTTGAAAATCCAAAAAAGTTCTTCTTTAATAATATCTTTATTATTTCATCTATTTTACTTTTCATGGAAACTACTTCTTTTTTCAATATTTGGGTCATGCTTTTTTCATTGCTTTTGTTAGTCTTTCTATCATTTCTGTCAAGTAGATCCTGATAAACATTAACTAGTTGAGCAATGGACAGTTCAAGTATTTCTGTCTCATAGTCAAAAGCATATGCCTCTGGCAACTTGTAGTGCGCACTCTCCCACTTTTTTTCTCGTTCTTTTAGAATTTCGCTAAAATCCTTGTACTTTTTATACTCTACAAGTTTTACCACAAGTTCTTCTCTAGGGTCAACCTCATTTTCCTCTTCAGTTTTCTTCCCAGGAAGGAGCATTTTCGATTTTATATGGAGTAGCATAGATGCCATTACCAAAAACTCACTTGCTATCTCAAGATCAAGCTCTTTCATAGCAAAAAGATACTCCATGTACTGGTCAGTTATGACATTGATTGGTATTTCATAGATGTTAATTTTATTTTCTTCAATTAGATGGAACAATAAATCAAACGGACCTTCAAAATTCTTAATTTTAATTGTACAGGCATCAGTTAATGCACTTTTCAAATTACCAACCTCTTTTACTAATCATTCTGTTCCACTTTACACAATTTATAAAAGCTCAGGGCACATTAGCTTTTTGTGAAGACTTCACCAAATACCTTTAGTCAATTCTCATAGCGCTTCTTATTTCCTTCATAGTGACACTAGCTTTTTCCAACGCCTTTTTATTTCCGGCATTTATGACTTCATCAACTATTCCGGGCTTTTTCAAAAGCTCCTGCCTTTTCTCATACATTGGTGCAAAATATTCAACCATTTTATCTGAAAGGTGCCTCTTACACTGAACGCAACCAATTTTTCCTCCTTTGCACTCTTCTTCAATCTTGGATAGTTCTCCATCATTGAAAATTTTATGATATGCAAATACTGAGCAAACTTCAGGATGACCAGGATCAGTTTTCTTGATTCTTTGAGGATCAGTAACCATTGTCATTACCTTTTTTCTAATAACCTCAGGACTATCTGAAAAAGCTATTGTATTACCATAACTCTTGCTCATTTTTCTGCCATCCGTACCCGGTAAAACCTTAGCTTGAGTCAATTTGCCCTGTGGCTCAGGAAATACGTTACCATATAGGTAATTAAAGCGTCTTGCAATTTCTCGTGTGAGCTCAAGATGGGGCAGCTGATCTTCACCCACTGGTACAAAGCTAGCTTTGTATAAAAGAATATCGGATGCCATAAGACATGGATACCCAAGGAAGCCGTAGGTTGTAATATCCTTATCCTTTAGCTGAGTTAATTGATCTTTGTAAGTGGGACATCTTGTAAGCCATGACAACGGAGTAGTCATAGAAAGTAAAAGATGAAGTTCCGCATGCTCCTTAATGCTTGATTGTAAAAACAAAACACATTTATTAGGATCCAATCCAGCAGATAACCAATCTATTACAAGTTCATTAATATTTTTCTTAATTTCAGATGTATCCTCATAGCCTGTAGTAAGAGCATGCCAGTCGGCTACAAAAAAATAACATTCAAACTCCTCTTGGAGCCTAACCCAATTTTCGAGCGCTCCAAAATAGTTGCCAAGATGCAAAGCTCCGGTTGGTCTCATTCCACTAACAATAATTTTCCTATCCATACCTTACCTCTTTTCAAATTGTTAATTTAAACAAACGCTCAAGCAAAATACTGTCAATTTGGAGTATATGCTGTAGCTAATACTATATCTTTATGGCAAACTTTTAAATTAATATTGCCGCTGGTATTAAGATCATATAAATAAATTGACTATTACACTTGCTATACTAATTATTAAGCTTTCTATAGGCATAGTAATCAAATTAATCACCCTTGTAAATTGCCTTGAAAATAGAAATATGACCATCATCAAACCTATAACGAGGTAATTCTCATATTCTATCATTTTATAGTATTGCCTTGATGGTAGTATTGTTCCAAGTATCTTTGAACCATCAAGCGGAGGAACTGGTATCAGATTAAATATTGCAAGTGTGAGATTTAACCTGATAAATTCATTACTTAAAAGCAGTATAATAATTTTTAGGTTCCAATTAGTAACAGTACTAAGGTTGTAAATACTGCTTATGTATACAAAGGGAAAAGCAAATAAAAACGCGAGTAGAATATTGGACAATGGTCCTGCGAGACTTACAAGCATAGTACCCTTCTTCCTATCTTTAAAATACATCGGATTTATAGGTACCGGCTTTGCCCATCCTATGCCTGCTATTAGCACCATTAATGCTCCAAAAACATCAACATGCTTTATTGGGTTTAGTGTCAACCTACCCTGATTCTTTGCAGTAGGATCCCCTAGTTTATATGCAATAAATGCATGTGAAAATTCGTGAAAGCTTATTGAAACCAGAAAAACAACTGCAATGAATATATAATTAATTAGAATTCTCAATCAATTCACTCCTATAAAAAAACTTGCTATTTGGTGATTCTCCCAGTCTAATTATTTATAGATCATGGGGAATAATATCATTTCTTATAATATCATTATAATCTTCCCTTTTTACTATCAATCTTGCTTTTCCATTCTTTACTAGCACTACTGCTGGTTTTGGTAAGCGGTTATAATTGCTGGACATGGAATAGTTGTATGCGCCTGTTGCAAATATTGCTAGGATGTCACCAGCTTCAATTTCAGGCATCATTATATCCTTTGCTATAAGGTCACCCGACTCACAGCATCTTCCCGCTATTGTTATTTTTTCAATTTTCTTATCTTTAGCTTTATTAGCTATAGCACCATCATATCTGGCTTGGTACAATGCATATCTTGGATTATCCGTCATCCCACCATCTATTGAAACATATTTTCTTATTCCCTCAATTTCCTTAATTGCTCCTACAGTATAAAGTGTAATTCCAGCCGGACCAACAATGGATCTTCCTGGTTCCATCAAAACAAAAGGAACTCTTAATCCTTTGCTTTCGCAAATAGATTTTATAACTTTTGAAACTGTTTCAATGTACTTTTCATACATAACCGGATTATCGTCTGATACATACTTTATACCAAATCCACCTCCTAAGTTAAGCTCATTTATTTCTATACCGAGCTTTTCTTTTAAATCTGCAGCAAAAGAAAGCATAATTTCTGCAGCTAACTTAAAAGGTTCGACATCGAAAATATGGGATCCTATATGGCAATGTATGCCTACCACATTAATGTTTTGCATTTTTGATGCTTCTTCAATTATCTTAAAAGCTTCCCCATTTTCTAAGGCAACCCCAAACTTGGAGTCTATTTGTCCCGTCTGGACAAAATAATGAGTATGTGCATCTATGCCTGGTTTAATTCGAAAGGAAACCTGTGCTGTTTTATTTTTTTCCCCTGCAATCCGGTTGATGTTTTGTAGTTCTTGCCTGTTGTCAACTACTATTCTTTTAATGTTATGATCAAGGGCTAGTTTAATCTCTTCAAGTGTTTTGTTATTACCATGAAAATAGACCCTATCCATTGGGAAATTGGCAGCAATAGCAGTATAAAGCTCTCCGCCACTAACAACGTCAATCCCAAGACCTTCCTGCTCTGCTATTTTACACATAGCAAGTGTGCAAAAAGCTTTACTGGCATATAAGATAAGTCCATTACCATCATAGAACCTGTCTATAGCATTTTTATAAATCCTGCAATTTTTCCGGATTGTCATCTCATCCATAACATATAAAGGGGTACCAAACTCATGAGCAAGGTCAACACAATCACAACCACCAATTTCAAGATGGTTTCTGTCATTAACCTTCAATACTTCGCCACCTACAAACATACGTTCACCGTCCAATATCTATATACAACATACTAATTCCAACAACGTGGCTTTTTAGAATGCACAAAGCTTTCAGTGAATTTTGACAGTCTATTTGCGCAGAATTATTATGTTCCTTCAAAATTGAAATTTTAAGTCTTACCAATGTATATTTTAATTAATGTTAACACTTATACCTTCATGCGTCAAGCAAAAATACACCACTCAAAAGGTGAGACATATTGTATGTGTGTCTGTTCAGAGGTAGCTTTTCTTTCATGAAGAAGCAACCTCACTACATTAATACAAAAAAAAGGTGCTTCTCGCACCTATTGTTTACAATGTTTTTTTTTAGATAGTAATTTGAACACTAATCAACCTCAGATATTATGCACGACCAAGACTTAGCCAACCTGTTACTAGCTCTGCAAACACCCTTAGAAAAGAAGCTTTCTCCACATCACATGCTGCAACAATATCTGCTTTATCCACCAGCTTATTTTCTACTGTATAAACTATTTCACCTAATTTCTGTCCTTTTTTCACCGGAGCTTCTACGTTTTCATTAATCGTCACCTGTTTAGTTAGTTTATCCTTGTCTGCGATATTAAGAAGCAAATTGATATCTTTAGAAATGAGCAGATTCACCGTGTTCTGAAGTCCTTTCTTCACCTCAATTTCACCAACATCATCGCCTTTTCTATTTGCCGCCCTAAGTTCAAAATTATGGAATCCATATTCAAGGAGCTTGCGTGATTCAGCAAAACGAGTATTAGAATCAGGCTCTCCCAACACTACTGATATCATGTGAAGACCTTTTTTCTCTGTGTTAGCCACAAGGCAATGACCTGCCTTCCTAGTAAAGCCAGTCTTTAAACCTTTAGTTCCTTCATAAAAATGAATAAGCCTGTTGGTATTATCAAGGGAAAATTTCCCGTCTCTGAATGTGTCATGCCAGATAGAGGTAAACTCAAGTATTTCAGGATATTTTAAAATCAGTTCTCTGGCCATTATTGCAATATCATATGCGGAGCTGTAATGACCTTCATCTGTTAATCCCGTACTATCGAGGAAATGGGTATTTTTCATTCCAAATTCAGCAGCTCTCTCATTCATTTTTTGAACAAATACCTCTTCACTACCCCAAACTTTTTCAGCCAAGGCAACTGTAGCATCATTCGCAGAATGAATTGCAATTGCCTTTAACATATCTCTTACAGGAAATACTTCACCCGGTTCAAGATAAACCTGTGAGCCACCAAAGCTATACGCATTTTCACTAACTACTACTTCATCATCCATTGTTATTTTTCCAGATTCAATTGCTTCCATAAACAAATACATGGACATTACCTTAGTTATACTTGCTATGGGAAGCTTCTCATTTTCATCTTTTTTAAGCAGAACTCTACCTGTTACAGCTTCCACCAAAATTGCTGATTTAGCTTTCAAATTAAAAATATCTGTTCCACTGTAAATGTTGGTTGCTGTTACTGCATCCCAATCATAATCAGGATCTTCAAACGCATTGACAAATATCGGTAGAGCCAAAAGGTTTATTATAATCATAATAAATGCCAGATTAGTGATTAGTATTCTCCTTAACATTTTTCCCCCTCCTGCACAATACTTCTAATTAATGTTATGCCTTAAGGAGAGGTTATATTCATTTTTTCATTCTGGTATAAATATAAACTGCATCTCTTAAAAATGCAGCCATTCCAGGCTGTTTCTTATCGTAGTGCTCTTTAAACCTATCATCATTTACATACATGTCGGTAACACCTGCATGGGCTTCCTTACTATAATAGCCCCATGCAAAGCTTATCCATTGCTTGTGCAGCTCGGCAACTTTTTGTCCAAGTTCTCCTGCTGGATTACCTGTTTTAAAAGCTTCTTCTAAGGTACTTTTTACATCCTCACCCAGCTTTACAAATTCATCATATTGCTTCTCTGTCATGTTCTTAAAAACTTTATTGGATCTCTCCACTGCTTCTTCACCGTATTTTTCCCGAATTTCTTCTCCATACTTCTTCTCATTTTTTTCAAGCATTTCTTTCTTAAAGCCTTCAAACTTTTCATTGTCACTCATATTTATTCCCCCTTCTTTTCCCGCTATTGTTTTATCAACATTTTCAATCAGTCTGTTAATTCGCTGTCTTTTTTCAAGGAGCCTGACACGGTGCTCCTTTAAAGCTGACACACTGTCAAAGGACGGTGATGCTATTATCTTTTTTATGCTCTCTAGCTCAACACCAAGCTCTTTATAGAAAAGTATTTGCTGTAATTTGTCAACCTCGTGCTTCCCATATATTCGGTATCCCGATGTATTGATCCTTGCAGGCTTAAGAATGCCAATTTCATCGTAATACCTTAGGGTTCGTGTGCTTACACCTGCCATTTTTCCCAGCTTTTGAACAGTATATTCCATGGTCTCGCCTCCCCATGAACCTATATTACACCTTTACGTTACGTCAATGTCAACATATTTTATAAAATTATTTTAAAGTAACTGACCCAGATCCATTGCACGAAGAACATGGCCTATGGAAATCAAAGAATGCTGTTAGCTTAATCGGCAGGCATCAAACTCATTGCTTATGATTCAGCCGGCATAAATTATATACCGGCTGAATTAGATATCATACCTTTACGCTTTTCCATCTACCAGAGTTAAACCTTAAAAGCACAAGGAAAGATCTTAGCAGTTGATCTACTGCAACCGCAATCCATGCTCCGGTTAAACCCCACTTAAGAAGATGAATGCTAATGATAGCAAGACCTGGGCGAACCAGTAAAACTGTAATAAACGATATTGTTGCAGTTGCCTTGGTATCGCCTGCACCTCTTAGAGCACCGGCCAGTATAAACTGTGAAGATTGAAATGGTTGGATAAATGCAACAAGTTTTAAAATTCGCGCACCCTGGCTTATTATTTCAGGATCTTGGCTGTATAAGCCTACAATCTGCTCGCCAAAGAAAAAGAAAGTTATTGCAAGGACAACTGAAACACTCATGCCCAATCGTCTAGTGCGACTACTGTATGCTTGTGCCATGTCCGGTCTCTTCTTACCAAGACTTTGCCCGACTAAAGATGTCGCTGGTATAGCAAAAGCTTGACCATTCATGAAGGACATAGCCTGAATGTTAAAAATAATCTGATGTATTGCATATGCTACTGTTCCAAGGGTCGCAACAGTTTTAGCATATATTATCATCCCTGTTCGCATAACTAATTGTTCTGCTGCAGCCGGCAGACCAATGTTAAATATACTTTTTATGGTATCCCATCTAGGTTTAAAACCCTTCTTTATATCAAGAGAAACATAATGCTTTCCACTTAAAATAACACCTAAAGCAATAATAAATGCTACACACTGTCCAATTACAGTTGCAATAGATGCACCTGCTATCCCCCATTTGGGGAATCCCCAGTGTCCATTTATAAGTACATAATTAAAACATACATTAACAAGATTAGCTATTAGGTTATAAATCATGGCAATTCTGGAGTTTCCCACACCACGCAAAGCTGCTGTTATTGTACTTGTCATGGCTAATATTACAAACCCTGCCATCTGTATTTTAAGATATATTGCTCCTTCAATCAGAGTTTTTTGTTCTGTGGCTCCCATAAACGAAACCAATGGTTCTGCAAAAACATAACCAATGACTGATGCAATACTAGATGTTATAAAAGTAAGGAGTAATGCCTGACGAAGAACAGCATTAGCCTTTTCAGGATCCCCTTCGCCTTTATGCCTCGCGATTAAAGCTGTAGCACCGACATTCAATGACATAAATGCTGTCATCATTAAAAATTTAGGCTGATTTGTAAGCCCTACCGATGTTATAGCCCAAGCTCCTAAACCGCCCACCATCATTAAATCCACCATGGATACCAGTTGCGTCAATATCAATTCCATGAAGGACGGCCATGCTATCTTTGTTATGTCTTTGTATAGCATTTTGGAGGTAACCTCAGCTGGCAAAGTTTTGTTTACTCTATCCTGTTTTCCATAGCTATCAGCATCATCATTTCCCTGCTCTACCAAATCCAAAGCCATATCGTTATAAACAGGCTTTTCAACTTCTTTTTGTATACTTTGACCCACCTAAAGTTCAACTCCATCTGCATAATTTAATAAACTTTTTGTATATTATGATTAACCAGCCTTTCAAGAAAGAATGAGGGGGCTGGCGTGTAAGCCTCGCTTGCTGCTCGCCCATGCAATGAGGGCTTCTGCAAGGTATACATAATTACAATACAGAAAGTCATAGAGTGACTTTCTGTATTGCAATCATATTATCATAAGTTACATCTAAAGTCCATATTATAAAGTTCTCCAACCTCATCTTCCCCTACATTCAAAGCGGTGTAGCAACAACTACACATGCCTACTGCTGGACATGTAATTCATTTGCACTCTTAATAAATTACATTTTATAGCAGCGTTAAGAAACAAAATAAACATTGACAAAATTATTGAGCGTAGAATATAATACTACCAACAAACGCTACGACCAGGAACCAGTAACAGTAAAACTAGTCCATACAGAGAGCTTAAGCTAGGTGAAAATAAGCTGGATTTTAAATACTGTGAATTCATCCTGAGAGCCGCATACTGAAAGGCGAAAGCCCTGTAGGATATGACGGGTTCCACCCGTTACAGTGGAGGAGCAATGTTGGTTGCTTACTGAGGTTGTATGTTTATACGACGAAGCAAGGTGGTACCGCGAATTAATGATTCGCCCCTGTTATTATTGACAGGGGCTTTTTTAATGCTCAAATTAGAATTTAACCTGTAAAGGTTTAATTGATAAATTATATTTTTGGAGGAGATCATATGAAAAAGTATGTAAAAATTTTAGCTGTAATTATGTCTTTTGCTGCAATACTGATTATTGCAGGTTGCACGGTCAAACAGGACACCACTGCCGGTGACATAAAGAAAATCGGTATCATTCAGTATGCAGAACATGTAGCGCTTGACGCTGCAAAGGATGGGTTTATTGCTGCACTCATTGATAAAGGTTATAAGGATGGAGAAAAAATAACAATCGACTATCATAATGCTCAAGGTGATTCATCTAATACGTCGACAATCAGTGACAGGTTTGTAAGCAATAAAGTTGATTTGGTACTGGCTATTGCAACTCCTGCTGCTCAATCAATTGCGGGTAAAACAACTGAAATACCCATTTTGGGGACAGCAATCACTGATTATGTTGATGCAAGACTAGTTGACTCTAATGAAGTTCCCGGTGGCAATGTCAGCGGAACAACTGATATGAACCCGATAAAAGAACAAATTGATCTTTTGCTTAGGTTAGCTACTTCTGCAAAAACTATTGGTGTTCTTTATACCTCAAGTGAAGATAACTCCATACTCCAAGCGAAAATTGCAAAAGAAGTAATTGAAGGT